>JAZPYX010000024.1:0-11949 GCA_045544395.1 Clostridia bacterium | reverse complement strand
GTGCGGAGAACGCAGACAGGCTGACGCCTTTCAAGGACGACAAGCCTAAAGATGCCTAAATTTCGCTGTTTCAGGCGGGGTTCGGATATCTACTGTCACGCTACCCGAAGGCGTACGATGGTACGTCGAGAGGCGAAGTTTGTTCGTAGCAAAAAGGCACAAAAACGAAGAAAAATCGAATAAAATGAGATTTTTCAACAAAATAAGACAATTCTATGATTTAGAAACTGTCTATATTTCGTATTATTATTGCCTTTTTGCGGTCTGGACTTTTTTACATCCCCTTCCTTTTACAATATAGGTATTATTATGGTTACAACGGTTCCTTCGTAATCGCTTTCAATAGCAACTCCGTACTCATTACCATATATAAGTTTTATACGCTGATTAATATTTTTCAGTCCTACATGTGAACCACCAAACATATAATCCTCTTTAAGCTCGGCAGAAAGCGTACTGAGTTTTTCCGGAGGAAGTCCGAGACCGTTGTCAGTAATTTTGATAAGAATATTTTTACCGTTTTTTTGAACAGTCAGGTCTATATGACCCTTTCTGCGAGTTGGTTTAATCCCGTGATACAGTGCATTTTCTATAAGGGGCTGAAGTATAAGACGGGGGACTTTGCAACTTTCGAGGTCACTGTCAATATTCCAGTTAATAGTAAAGATGTTTTTGTGCCTTAGTTCAAGAATTTTGGTGTATTGTTTTGTATAGTCAAGCTCACTTTTCAAATCTGTAAGGTAGTTTGATGTGTCTATGTTCAGCTTGAATAGTTCACCAAGTACGGTAAGTGCCTGAGAAACTTCATTGTCACCCTCAAACTTGTCAATAGCAATCCAGTTAATTGTGTCAAGCGTATTAAAAAGAAAGTGTGGATTTATCTGGGATTGAAGCACAACGATCTGGGAATGTTTTAAAAGCATAAGCCTCATATCAAGTTCTTCTTTAAGCTGTTCATTTGTTGTCAGTGTTTTTGATATGTGGTTGAGAATGTATGTGCTTTCATTCTGATATGGAGGAGAGAGGGGGTTTTTACTTTCTCTTTCAGATGATGGTGAATCAATAAGCTCTATAATACTTTCAATAGGACGAAATGTTCTTACACTCAGGTAAAACGCACCGAATAGTCCTACGATAAGCGAAATCGTCATAAGTAGAAGAAGATATTCTGTAACGGATTTTGTAAGGGGTGTAAAGGATGTCATCGGCACTATACAGTGATAATGCCAGTTAAAAAACTGCGATTTTATTTCTGAAAACATATATGTTGTATCTTTATATTCAAAAGTATTCTTGCCTTTTTCTTTTGACTTATACATAAATGCCATAACTTCTGTCTCGCTTACTTTTTGTAGAATGTCATTCTGTTCTTCACTGAAAATTATGCGGTTATTTTCATCTGTCGCGTAAAACTGCTGTGAAGACAGAGTATTCATATCAAGCGAATGGAAAATATCTGTTAATTCCTGAATATTTATGTTGACTATTACAGCTCCCATTTTGTTTACATCCGTAGGATATATAGGGTGAATTATTGTTAAAAAATAAGGGTAATAGTCATTTTTTGCACGTGCAAATATAACAGTTTCTTCCTTGGTGATTTTTTTATATGCATCATACCATCCCCGGTCAGAAAAATTCTTAAAACCAAACACACCGTAATCTGTAAGAATAGTGTCAGAGCCATCTCCGTATATGTAAATAGAATGAAGATGTTCAAGTGTATTGGTGTAGCTGTTACAGTATTCTATAAGGGTATTTGCGGAAGGTGTGCCCTCAGGAGTAGGGTCTGAAACATAGTTTAAAACTCTGTCAAGAAGAGCAGTATTTATTGTAAGAGTTCGAGCCTCTTTCATTATGGTGTCAGTAATATTGCGTACAGTGTATGCATAGTCCTGGTTGGTACGGGAAACTTCATTATACATTGATTCTGTATTTTTATTGTGAAAAAAAAGACTGAGAATATCAAGCGGAATCATTACAACGAGAAGTATCATAATGAAATTCCGGACAAAAATACTGTGGATTTTATAGTTTTTTATGTTTTGTATAAGCTTGCGAAGCCTCGACACAGCGATTCCTCCATAATAGTATATTTATTAATTGATTTTGCTGTAATCTGAAGGTGTTTGACCTGTATATTGCTTGAAAATTTTAGCAAAATATTTACTTGACTTATACCCGCAGGCACTGCTTATTTCGTGAACTTTATATTTGTGGCTTTTTAGCATATCGCAAGCCAGATTTATACGCATGGAAGTGAGGTATTCTGTCATTGTCTGCCCGGTATGTTGCTTGAAAAAGCGACTGAAATATACAGGATTAAGATAGACATGTCCTGCAATGTCGTCAAGTCCGATATCTTCAGATATGTGTTCTGAAATATATTTTTTTGCCTTTGTTATGGTCGGATTATCTATATCGTCAGTTGCAGAAACTTTTTCGAAAATTGTAGAAAGTACCTTGTCGCCTTTCTCAAACAATTCCTGTTGGTTACCGACGTCACTGAAGGAAACAACAGGGTACTGAAAACCATCAAAAATGACGCTTCCGATTTTATTGAAAAGTTCTGACATAAGGTTTTTACTGTCGTTTATAGAAATTGACTGTGAGTAAATCCTTAAATCATTCAATGTGTCTTTTGCCCTTTGATAATCACGTGACAAAATATCGGAAAGAAGCGATTTAATCTTGTCTTCAAGAAGATTTGGCTCTGAAAAACCGTCGTTTTCTGTATTACGGTATTCAATCAGTGAAAAAATATTTTTGCCGCAAAACAAAATCTTGAATTCAGCGTTTACATATAAAAGTTCAAATGCATTGGTTTTTATGGCTTCTAAGTCAAAAAACAGGCTTTCTGTCAGATTGTCAGAGGTTGTAAAAGTATTGAATTCTCCAAGGAAAAATGCTTCATGCTTATTTTGAGATAATAAAATTGCACTGTCAAGACCGTTTATTTCACGAAGCAGATTTGTTATACAGTTAAAAAGCTCGTCGCTGCCGTAATAACACTCCTCCATAGGAGAGAGTAAAATTGAGAAAACGGCACATTTTGTATCTGTTAAAAATTCTTTGTTAAGACGTATTTTTTCAGCACGAGCAGTTATTTCTTCGGGAGTTTTCAGTATACCAAGAAGAATATCACTGTAAAAATCACGTTTAACAATAGAAAGAAGAGTTTTTAAATCGTCGTTGTCTTTAAGTACATCGTCACGATTTTTCTGTTCCTTGCGGAAATCTTCAATAAGCTTAGTCAGAACTTCGCTTAATTCTGATAGCTTTATAGGCTTTGAAAGGTAATTTTTCACTCCGTATCTGATAGCCTGTTTTGCATATTCAAATTCCTGATAGGCACTAAGAAAAACAACCTTTGCATCCGGTAAATTCATGTATATATATTCAGCAACATCTATGCCGCTTTTTTCCGACATGCGAATATCGGTAAGGACAATATCTGCAGAGTTTTCGGAAAGATATTCAATGGCATCCTTACCATCAGAAAAGATTCCGGCAATATTTAATTCGGGAAAAGACCTGCTTATGTGTTTTGATAAGCCTTCGCGAATAGTTTCTTCGTCGTCAATTATAATTGCATTAAACATAATATCCTCCGATACTACAAATATTTATTTTATTTTACTACAAAGAGAATTGGATTGCAAGTAAATAAATTTTAGGATAAAAATACTCAATAAACCGCTATATAAACGGAAAAAACAGATTTTTTTAAAACATTTTTACCACTTTTTTGTAAAAATGGTAAACAGAGAATACCTATGTAAAAATATTGGCGTTGTCGAGTGTTTGGAGCTGTGTTATTATTAATATATAAAAATATTTTAAAAGGGAGTTTTGTAACTTGAAAAAGGAAAAAACACAAAAAGTTACAGGTAAAAGAAGGTCGGAGTTTTATTACATCCGTAAAAACAGCTCAATGCTTCTTCTTGCACTGCCTGCACTGATTTACTTCATTGTCTTTCACTATCTTCCAATGTTTGGTGCTATTATTGCATTCAAGGATTATTCGTATGTAGATGGAATTCTGGGAAGCAGATGGATTGGATTTGATAATTTCAAGTTTTTCTTTATGTCTCAGGACGCTTTAAGAATTACACGAAATACCGTCTGTTATGGTGCAACATTCATTGTTATGAATGCTGTATGTGCATCTGCAGTTGCACTTTTGATGAATGAAATAAAAAGTCGCAGTGCAATAAAAACATATCAGACTGTTATGCTGTTCCCGAATTTCCTTTCATGGGTTGTGGTAGGGTATATTTCTTACATACTTCTTAATCCTGCACTTGGCACGTTTAATCAGATTCTTGCTTTTTTTGGTAAGGATGGTGTTGACTGGTATTCCGACCCGAAATACTGGCCATTCATTTTGACTGTGGCAAACACCTGGAAGGGCGTAGGAATGCAAAGTATTATTTATTATGCAACGCTGCTTGGTGTTGACTCTTCTCTTTACGAAGCTGCAACAATTGACGGTGCCAGCCGTTGGCAACAGTGCCGCTATATTTCGATTCCTTCGTTGAGCCCCGTTATAATTATTATGTCTATACTTGCAGTAGGTAACATTATGAGAGGTGATATGGGACTTTTCTATCAGCTTTCACGTGATGTCGGTGCACTTTATCCCACTACTGACGTAATAGATACATATTTGTACCGCGGACTCAGGACCGGGGATATAGGCATTACCGCAGCAGTTGGTCTTTTCCAGTCTGTTGTAGGAACGTGTATGGTTCTTCTTACAAATGCAATTGTTAAGAAAATAGATCCGGATCAGGCAATGTTTTAAGGGGGTGGATGTAAGATGAAATATAATACAAGATTTAACTGGCTGATACATGTGTTTTTTATATTGCTCAGTCTCACATTCGTCGTTCCTATGCTTTATGTAATATCTGTTTCTTTTACATCACAGGATGCCATCGATTTGTTCGGATATAAGCTTATTCCTCCGGAATTTTCTCTGGAAGCATATGAATTCGTTTTTAAAAATCCGTCTCAGCTTATTGCTTCTTACAGGGTTACGATTTTTACTTCAATAGTAGGTACTCTTTTGAGTGTTACAATTATGTCGATGGTAGCATTTCCGCTTTCGCAAACATCGTTTCGTTACAGAAAACCTATTATGTATATGATTTTCTTTACGATGCTTTTCAGTGGTGGTCTGATTCCTCATTACATACTTACAACACAGTATCTGGGACTTGGTAACAACATATGGGTATATATTCTGCCGTCATTGGCGAGTGCGTATCATATAATAATTATCCGCACATTTTTCCAGCAACTTCCTGTATCTCTGGTTGAATCAGCAAGGCTGGACGGAGCCAGCGATGCAAGAATTTTTACAAGCATTATTCTTCCTCTGTCAAAGCCTGTAATAGCAACTATATCACTTATGACGATGCTTGGAAAATGGAACGACTGGTATACAACTCTTATATATGTTCGCGATAATGAACTGTACACTCTGCAGTATATGCTGCAGAAAATACTCAGAGAGGTTCAGTTTATGAAGGAGGTTTCTCAAAACGGTGCATCAGGAAACATAGTTCTTCAGACAGATGTTCCTGAAGAGCCGGCACGATTTGCGATGGTTATTGTTGCGGCAGGACCTATGCTTGTGATTTTCCCCTTTTTCCAGAAATACTTCACGCGCGGTCTTACTGTCGGTGCGGTAAAGGGTTAATAAGATTTAAATTAATTTAGAAAATATATTTTTCAGGAGGTTATATTTATGAAAAAACGTGTACTTGCAGTAATGCTTGTAATGGTGCTTTTGGTTGTTGCATTTGCAACAGGATGCACGAAGAAAAAAACTGTATCCGACAACGGAGAACAGGTAACGCTTAAATGGCTCCTTGGCGGTAACGGACAGCCTAAGGATGCAGAAATGGTATGGGCGGAGTATAACAAAACCCTTCAGAAATACCTTCCCAACACAACCGTTGATTTTGAGGTTATCCCTTATGCAGACTTTGCTGAAAAGTGGAGACTGATGGCAGCGGCACAGGAAGAAGTTGACCTTTTGTGGGTTGGCTGGATGCTTGACCTTTATGAAGAAGCTAGCAAGGGTTCACTTCTTGAGATGGATGAGTATCTGCCGCTTGTTCCTGATCTTACAGCAGAACTCCCCGAGTATCTTATTGACCTTGGCAGAGTAAACGGAAAGCTTTATTCAATTCCTAATTATCAGATACAGACAAGCCTTCCTTACGGAACAAAGACACAGAGAGCACTTGCGGAAGAGTATCTTGACATCGAAGCAGTAACCAGGAATTTTGATAAGGATACAGCTCCTACAAGAGAAGATTACAAGGTGTTTGACGACTATCTTGCAAAGCTTAAAGAAGAAGGAAAGCTTCAGAAGGGCGTTGCAAAAAGCTTCCTTGATTATATTCTCGGATGTATTGGAAGAGGACCCTGGATGGAAGTAGTTGCAGGAAGTGCTTGTATAGATGTACGTGACCCTGAACTTAAGGTTTATGACAGACTTACTGATTTTCCGGAAAATGCAGATTATTTTGCTGTAACGAACGAATGGTTCAGAAAAGGATATATTCGTAAGGATATTCTTTCTGTACAGGATCATAAGGCTGATGAATATAAAGAAGACGGATATGTTCTCTGGTCACATTCTGTATTTGAAGGGGACTCTGAAAGATCATCAAAAACTTACGGATTTGATATTCTTTCTATCCCCACACATCAGCTTACTTATATCCCGTTTATGAGACCCTCGTCTAAAACGGGTATCGCAAGAACAACACAAAATCCTGAACGTAGTATGAAGCTTCTTGAACTTATGAATACAGCTAAAGGTAAAGAACTTTACAACCTTCTTACATTCGGTATCGAAGGTAAACACTATGAAAAAACAGAAAAAGAAAATATTATTAACTGGCTCGGCTCATCAGCACCCGGTGTAAGCTCTGACGATCCCTACGGATTTAACAACTGGGCAATCGGTAATATTTTCAACGGTTATGAAACACAGTTTGATACAGAAGGCTGGAACGATTACATTAAAAATGATGTTAACGTAAATGCAACACCTTCACCCCTTATCGGATTTACACTTGACACAGCTCCGATTAAGCTTGAACTTGCACAGTATTCTTCAATTATGAAGGAATACGAATATGTTCTTTTAGGAACAAACGATAACTGGAAAGACCTTATAGCAGAGCGTGATGCTAAGCTTAGAAAAGCCGGCAGTGAAAAAATTGTTGAAGAAGTAAAACGCCAGATTGAAGAGTGGAAGAAAACAAAATAATGTTTGGAGGAAGCATTATGAAAAAATTTTTAGTAAGCTTCGTCTGCCTATGTATGATATTGTCTGTATTACCTTCTGCTGTAACGGCCGCGGAAAGTGATGTGTATGAGATTTATGTTTCAGTTGCGGGGAAGGACTCCGCATCCGGAACAATAGATGCTCCACTCGGTTCTCTCAAAGCTGCCCGTGATAAAATCAGAAGTCTTAAAGAGAACGACGTAAATCCAAAGGGCGGATTTATAGTATATCTCCTAGGTGGAGATTATCAGCAGACGGAAAGTTTAGAACTTGATTCGAGAGATTCAGGAAAAAAAGGCACTCCTGTTGTTTATAAGGCGTACCCGGGAGAAAAGGTAACACTTGTAGGTGGTGCAAACATACCGGGAAGTGCTTTTGAAAAGGTAACAGATACATCAGTGCTCAACAGAATTATAGATACTACTGCCCGTGGGAAGCTTATGGTAGCAGACCTTAAGAAAATGGGTTATACAGATTTTGGCGAGCCTTACTGGCCAGGTGCATACAGCTATTCAGCAAGTTGGTTAACGGCTCCTGATGCAGCATCTCCTGAGCTTTTTGTAGACGGACAGGTGCAGACACTTGCCCGTTACCCAAACGAAGGCTTTATGAAAATAAAGGAAGTTTTTGATGTTGGAGCAATCCCCAGAAACTGGGAGCCTGACAGAGAAGGCGATGACAGATATGTTCCGGAAGAAGACCGTGACCCAAAGGATACATTTGAGATATCCTTCGATGACGAACGGTACCTTAAATGGACAAATGTTCCTGCAAGAACTGCTCTTATGTACGGCTATTTCTATTACGACTGGGCAGATTACACTGTACCCATTGAAAAAGTAGAAAACGGAAGAATTTATTCCTCAGAACCAAGCTGGTATGGCGTATTGGAAGGTCAGCGAATATATGTAATGAATCTTATTGAAGAGATTGATATTCCCGGGGAATATTATCTTGACAGAGAAAACGGACTTTTGTATCTTTATCCAAAGAATGAGCTTTCCGGTGCAGATATTAAGCTTTCTATACTGGAAAATGACCTGATTCATATAAAAGATGCAGAGAATATAACTTTTGAAGGAATTGAAATGACCGCAATGCGTTCAAGCGCGGTTGTCATTGATTCCGGTAAAAATATTGAAATCCGTGACTGCGAAATTGAATATACTGCAGACTATGCTGTTGTTATGAGAAGCGCAACAAGAAACTGTCGTGTTATTGACAGCTATCTTCATGACGTAAACGGCGGCGTATATATGAGAAGCGGTGACATTCCTACACTTACCTGTGGTAGCAGCAAGGTAATAAATAATGAAATCACACGTTTTTCAAGAATTAACAAAACCTATCGTCCGGCAGTACAGCTTGACGGTGTAGGAAACTATATAGAACATAATGAAATTTCTGATGCTGAACACTGTGCAGTACAGTATGCCGGTAACAATCACAGTATTTCATACAATGAAATCTATAATGTGTGTAAACAAGCGGACGATATGGGTGCGGTTTATTCAGGACGAAGCTGGGTGCAGCGCGGAACGAAAATCCACTACAATTATTTCCATGATATAAAGTCTGATTCAGACGCTGAAATTGGTCTTTTCATTGTTTATAATGATGACAGACTTTCTGAACAGTCTGTAGTTGGAAACCTTTTCGAAAACTGTGACGGCTACGCATATTTCTCAAATGGCGGAAGAGATATTGTTTTTGAAAACAATTTAATTGTAAATCAGGAAAAAGGATACAGATTTGATGCTATTATTCCTCCTGACCCGATAGCAGTCAACCCCGTTAATCTGATGAAAACTCTTGACAGCGTTCCGTGGCAGAATAATTTGTGGAAAAAGACATATCCGAATCTCTACACAATTCTTGATGTAGAGGGAGATGCAACTTATCCCAATAACTGCAGTGCCGGAAATAACATTCTTGTCGGCAGCGGAGAAAAGCTTATCCATGAAGTTACAGTTCAGAGAGGTGAGTTCAGTGCTGATTATGAAGCGGAAAGTGTTGAATTTGAAGAGAATTACAATGTGCCCTCAGGTTCACCCGTATATGCAGCTCTGCCTGAATTTAAAAACATCCCTGTAGCACAGATGGGTACATATTCCGACTCTACTCCTTCAGAATATACGAATACCGTATTTTATGATGACTTCCAGACAGAAACAGACAATGTTCCTGATAACTGGCAGCTTTTCAAAGAATCATCAACGGGTGTTATGACAATTGAAGAAGATAACGGAAATAAGTTTTTGCGGGTTACTCCTACAGCAAACTGGGCTAAAGGGGAAGAAGTGCCAGGTGCTGTTACAAAGCCGGGCAAAGTAAATCTTTACACGGATGGCGGAACTGTAGTTGTAAAAATGAAGATTCGTTCATCGGTCATCAGTGCATCTACTCAACAAAATATAAAGCTCTCTACATATGACGTTCCCGTGTCTAATACAAATCTTTTATTTGCAACACGTGACTATGGAGAAACAAAAGATATTTTCTGTTTTCCCACTACAACAGATAACGCTGTATCTGCCAGCACATATAAGCTTTCAGACAACACATGGTATGATGTAACATCAATGATTGACTTCAAGAAATCGAAGGCTTATTATGTCGTAGGTAATAAAACGGAAGGCTATGCAAGATTCAGTGTTAACATCGCAGGTTCTACGCTTTCAACACTTGATGCTGTTAACAGCGTAACACTTCTTATGGATCAGGTAAGCCCCGGAAACTATACGGATATTGATGATGTTTCTGTGGATTATCTTTCTTATGCAAAGAACTTTTACGATAACTTTGAAACAGAAACTGATGAAAGTCCCGATAACTGGTCAGTTTCGTTGCCAAGCGCAGATACTCTGGCAACAGTTAAGGAAGAAAACGGTAACAAGTACCTTCGTCTTGAAGCTACAGCACAGCGCTGGTCATCGGCACTTCCGTCAGTTATAACTAAAGATAATGTTGTTTCAATGCCTCTTACTGATAAATCGGTGCTTATTAAATATAAGACAAGACTTGCTACTGATTCAAGTTCAAAGATTCAGTTTATCACAAGAGCAGGCGTTCCCGGTGGTGCTTCATCAACTACAGAGCTTTTAGGTAATGATTACCAGCCATTCACAATAAGAACGGTAGACGGAAAAACAAATCTTTATTATTATACTTCAAATACATGGCCATCTGCTTGCAGCAACATATCGTTCAGTAAAGATGTATGGTATGACATTTATGCACTGGTTGACCCAAGAACATCTACTGTTAAATATACTGTAGGTAACGAAACAGACGGTTACGTTGTATTCAACGGTGCAAAGATGGAAAAGACAGGTTTTGCATCAGTTGATGTTATCAATAACCTTTCAACACAGATTTACTATGCAAATGCCGGTGCATATATGGATATTGATGATGTATATATAGGATATCCTGAAGATTATTCCGATTATCTTCCTGCAGCACTCAGTTTTGAGGATACTTTTGAAAATGCTGACATAAATTCAGATGCAGCAAACTGGATTGACAGAGCAGGGGTTTCATCTGTGAAGGTTATGGAAGAGGACGGAAACAAGTTTGCAAGAATTACAAAGCTTGCAAATACACAGGGCGTTCCGCAGGTAGCAACAAAAGACGGAATTATAAACATTCCGTGGAATGATGAAAAAAAAGGCATTGTTGTAGAAGCAAAAATCAGACAGCAGAATACTGATTACAGAAGCCTACTTATGATAAATGCTCCGTATCTGCCTACTGCTGCAGAACTTAGTCAGAACATCAATACACCTTTCTATATTCATACAGACCTCAGTGTATATTATATGCCCGGTTATAAGGTTAGCGAAAAGGTGGCATTGGGTGAATGGACCGACTACAGAATGGTTATCATTCCCGGTGAAACAAAAACAGAAATCCGTCACTACCTTAACGGAATTCACGCAGATACAACCTATACAAACAAAGACTCAATGTCTGATTTGTTTAATCCCGATTCGCTTTATAAACTGTCATTTGCATGGCGATCAACAGGTAATGATGAAACTGTAGCTACAGAGGGTTATATGGACTTTGACGATGTCAAAGTTTACGAACTTAAAGACTATAAGTTTGATGTTACATTTACAAACGCTGACGGTAAGGAAATTGACAAGCTTGCCGATGCAAAAGGGAAAGTAAATGTAAATGCTTCTCTTATAAACAATGGTATCGGCAGAACTCTTGATGTGTATGCTGCAGTATATACAAAGCAGGGAAGCGGTTGGAAGCTTACTGATATAGAGGCAATAAAAGGCACAGAAGACAGACATTATCTTTATGCCTTTGCATGGAGAAAGGATGTCGGTACACTTTCTCTTGATGTCACGGATGCCGAAAATCAGATGATTAAGCTTTTTGTGTGGAAGAAGACAGAAGACCTTGACGGCGATCAGGTAAATCTTGAAAATTTGCCTGAAATGCAATCTATTTGCGAAACTTACATTCTTAACTAGTTTGTGTTAGCCGAGCAGTAGTAATTCGAACCTGCTTGAAACGGTGAAATTTAGGCATTTTTTAACTTATCGGACTTGAAAGGCGTCAGCCTGCCTGCGTCCTCTGCATCAAAAACTGCACAAAATTTTATCCGTTTCAAGTTCAAA
>JAZPYX010000023.1:0-18952 GCA_045544395.1 Clostridia bacterium | reverse complement strand
CGTAGCAAAAAGGCACAAAAACGAAGAAAAATCGAATAAAATGAGATTTTTCAACAAAATAAGATAATTCTATGATTTAGAAACTGTCTATATTTCGTATTATTATTGCCTTTTTGCGGTCTGGACTTTTTTTACATCCCCGCAATTCCATTTTATTTACCCCAACTATTGACAAAGAGCCACTGGAATTTTTAATTTGGGTTTTCACTGTAAGGATTTATAGCTTTTCCTTTCCTTAATTCAGAAAATATTGCTTTATGCTTACTGAGATATTCCACACTGAGTATAAATCTTTCTTCATCCGTTTCTATTTCAGTTTCATATATCGGGTATGGCATACTTTCTTCAGTCAAAAAACCCATATCTTCATATGAAAGCTCACTTTTGCAGTTTTTACAGATAAGCCCTGTGTTATCTTCTTTATTTTTGAATTTACCATGTTTTCCAAACTGAGAATAACACCCTGTACAATCATCAAAAGCAAGCCTGTAGCTTCCGTCTGAAAGCTTGACTGCTATAATGTTTGTATCAAGTTGACGCAGAGGTATAAACTGTGCTTTTTCTTCGGAAATACTGCTCTTTTTTACAACCATATCAGTTAAACGAATATTAATATTTTGTTCAACCAGAAAAGCGCATATTACAAGAATGACAAGTGCTGCCAACCCAATTATAAGTTTACTTTTCCTGGTTTTGTTTTGTTCACTGACTTTTTCCCTGATGTTGTCCATAGTAGCACCTCCATGAAAAAGTTACCTTTCTCATATATTTTACCCAAAATACTTAACTGCAGATTTGAACATACCCATATCGTAATTACCCTCAACGTTCTTGTAAAGGTTTTTACCTACACGCTCAGAGTGACCCATCTTACCAAGAACACGTCCGTCAGGTGAGCATATACCTTCAACTGCACAGATTGACCCGTTGGGGTTATACTGAATATCATATGTGGGATTACCGGCAAGGTCAACGTACTGTGTAATTACCTGACCGTTTGCAGCAAGTTCCTTAATAAGTGCTTCGTCAGCAAGGAATCTTCCTTCACCGTGTGAAATCGGAACTGAGTAAATGTCACCTACATTTGTTTCCATAAGCCAAGGTGACTTATTTGATGCTATTCTTGTATTTACAATCTTTGACTGATGGCGTGAGATTGTATTGAATGTAAGTGTAGGACTATTTTCATCAGCTTCACGAATTTCACCGTAAGGAACAAGACCAAGTTTAATAAGTGCCTGGAAGCCGTTACAGATACCTGCCATAAGACCGTCGCGATTACGGAGGAGGTTCATAACTGCTTCGCTGATTTCCTTATTTCTGAAGAAAGCTGTAATAAGCTTACCGCTTCCGTCAGGCTCGTCCCCACCGGAGAAACCACCGGGAATGAATACCATCTGTGATTCGTTAACTTTCTTTGCAAATTCACTTACAGACTCTGCCACATTTGCAGCTGTAAGGTTATTAAGAACGAAGATTTCAGCCTTTGCACCGGCACTTTCAAATGCCTTTGCACTGTCGTATTCGCAGTTTGTACCTGGGAACACGGGAATAAGCACCTTTGGAGAAGCAATCTTGAGTGAAGATACTGTAGCCTTTGCACCGCTGTAGCTGAATGTGGGAGCTACCTTTTCGGGAGTCTTAATGTTACAGTGGTAAACAGATTCAAGCTTGTTTTCGTAAATGTCGCAAAGCTCTGTAAGCGAAAGCACTTCACTGCCAAGTGCGATTTCATCATTATCAGTTGTCTTACCGAGAACTGTCATATCCGCGATTTCTTCTGTTGCTTCAAGAATGAATGCACCATAAGAATAACCAAAGATTTCTTCAGTTGTAAATCCGTCTGCAAAGCTGAAGCCGATACCGTTACCCATAGCCATTTTAAGGATTGCTTCTGCAATACCGCCGTATGTGGGTGTATATGCACTTACAACCTTACCTTCACGAACAAGTGTGCTTACACGGTCGAAAATTTTCTTAAGTGATTCTGCCACGGGAAGGTGGTTTTCATCATATTCAGGCTTAATAATATATACATTTCTGCCTGCCGCTTTAAATTCGGGAGAAATTATGTTTTTTACATCGTCTGTAGTTACAGCAAAGGAAACAAGTGTAGGCGGAACATCAATATTTTCGAAGCTGCCGCTCATAGAGTCCTTACCGCCGATTGATGCGATTTCAAAATCCTTCTGTGCTTTATAAGCACCGAGAAGTGCCGCCATAGGTTTACCCCAACGTGCAGGGTCAGCCTTGGGCTTTTCGAAATATTCCTGGAATGTAAGGTATACTTCATTGAATGAGCCGCCGTGTGCAATAAGCTTACATACAGATTCAACAACTGCAAGATACGCACCGTGATAGGGACTCTTCTCTGTTATAAAGGGATTATAACCCCATGACATAATACTGCAGGTTTCTGAATTTGTATCAGGCATTGAAATTTTATTTACCATTGCCTGAACGGGAGTTCTCTGGAATTTACCGCCAAAGGGCATAAGTACACTACCTGCACCGATTGTAGAGTCAAATCTTTCGGAAAGTCCACGCTTTGAACATACGTTAAGGTCACCGGCAAGTGCTTTGTAGTTTTCTTTAAATCCGCCTTTAACTTCCTTTTTATAACATTCTGCCTTTGCGGGGGCAATGTTAATATGCTTTTCAGCACCGTTTGAGTTAAGGAACTCACGTGAAATATTTACAATATTCTTTCCGTTCCAGTTCATAACAAGATACGGATGTGCTTTAACGGTAGCAACGATTGTTGCTTCAAGGTTTTCCTTCTTTGCAAGTTCACAGAACTTTTCTGCATCCTTTGCTTCTACAACAACAGCCATTCTTTCCTGTGATTCGCTGATTGCAAGCTCTGTTCCGTCAAGACCTTCATACTTTTTGGGAACTGCGTTAAGATTGATTTCAAGACCGTCTGCAAGCTCACCTATTGCAACAGATACACCGCCTGCACCAAAGTCGTTACAACGTTTGATAAGGCGTGAAACTTCTTTGTTTCTGAAAAGACGCTGAAGCTTTCTTTCCTCGGGAGCATTACCCTTCTGTACTTCGGCACCACAGCTTTCAAGAGATGAAAGATTGTGTGACTTTGAAGAACCTGTTGCACCGCCGCAACCGTCACGGCCTGTTCTGCCGCCGAGAAGGATAACGATGTCACCATCCTCGGGACGTTCACGTCTTACATTTTCTTCGGGAGCAGCTGCAATAACTGCACCGATTTCCATACGTTTTGCAACGTAACCGGGATGATAGATTTCATCAACCTGACCTGTTGCAAGACCAATCTGGTTACCGTATGAGCTGTAGCCGTTAGCTGCAGTTGTAACAATTTTTCTCTGAGGAAGCTTACCCTGCATTGTTTCTGATACGGGTACAAGAGGATCAGCCGCACCTGTTACACGCATAGCTGCATAAACATAGCTTCTGCCTGAGAGGGGGTCACGGATAGCACCACCGATACAGGTAGCCGCACCACCGAAAGGCTCAATTTCTGTGGGATGGTTATGTGTTTCATTTTTGAAAAGGAGAAGCCATTTTTCTGTTTTGCCGTCCTTTTCAACGTCAATTTTTACTGTACAAGCATTGATTTCTTCTGATTCGTCAAGCTTCTGAAGCTTTCCTGCCTTTTTAAGACACTTTGTTGCAAGAGTTGCAATATCCATAAGGTTAATAGGCTTTGTTCTGCCCAGTTCCTTACGGTCGTTAATATACTCGTCATAAGTTTTCTGCAGTACATCATCCTCAAACTTAACACTGTCAATAGTTGTAAGGAATGTTGTGTGACGGCAGTGGTCTGACCAGTAAGTGTCAATCATTTTGATTTCAGTAACAGTAGGCTCACGCTTTTCGCTCAAGAAATATTCCTGACAGAAAAGGATATCGTCTATATCCATTGCAAGTCCTCTGTCATCAATGAATTTTTGAAGTTCTTCCTTTGAAAGTGCACAGAAACCGTCAAGAACCTCAACCTCTGTAGGAATGTCGTACTCTGTTTTGAGTGTTTCGGGAAGCTTAAGCTCTGCTTCTCTTGCCTCAACAGGGTTAATTACGTATTTCTTTATAGCCTGAAGGTCGCTGCCCGCAATATTTCCGTTTATAACGTACACCTTTGCAGTACGTACATCAGGTCTTTCTCCCTTTGAAATAATCTGAATACACTCAGCTGCAGAAGCAGCTCTGGCATCAAACTGACCGGGAAGAAATTCTACCGCAAATACATTGTCGCCCTGAGGCTCGTCAAATGTAATATTATCCGTCTGAGGCTCTGAAAATACCGTCTTAAGAGAGCTATCGAAAAGCTCCTTTGAAAGATTTTCAACGTCGTAACGGTTAAAGAGACGGATTTCGTTAATTCCCTTTATTCCAAGAAGTTCTGTTATATCGTTTTTAAGGGCGGTTGCCTCGTGAGCAAGACCCTCTTTCTTTTCTACATATACTCTGAAAACCATTTTTTCTCCTCCTTACGCTTTAAGTGCTCTCTGTCCGATGTCACTTCTGTAATATGCATTGTCAAAGCTTACACTCTTAACCGTTTCGTAAGCTTTATCAATAGCCTCCTTAAGTGTTGGAGCAGTTTCTGTTACACCTAAAACTCTGCCGCCGCCTGTAAGAAGCTTATTACCGTCAAGCTTTGCACCTGCAACATAGATATTCTTATTCTCAGGCATTGTGATTTCAAAGCCTGTTTCGTACTTCTGCGGATAGCCTTTCGAAGCCATAACAACACAGCAGGCACTGCCCTTTGAAAATCTTACATCGGCATTCTTAAGGTCCTTATCCGCAATATGAAGCATAATGTCAAGAAGGTCAGTTTCAAGAAGCGGAAGGACAACCTGTGTTTCAGGGTCACCAAAACGGCAGTTATACTCAATAACCTTGGGACCGTTAGGTGTAAGCATAAGTCCGAAATAAAGGCATCCGGAAAAGCTTCTTCCCTCTTTATTCATAGCGTCAACTGTAGGCATAAATATTGTGTCCATACAAACCTTTGCAATATCGTCTGTATAGTAGGGATTGGGAGCAATTGTTCCCATACCGCCTGTGTTAAGACCTTCGTCATTGTCAAGTGCTCTCTTATGGTCCATTGAAGAAACCATAGGAATAAGTGTTTCACCGTCTGTGAATGCAAGAACAGAAACCTCGGGACCTGTGAGGAATTCTTCAATTACTACGCTGCTTCCGCTTTCGCCGAAGATTTTGTCTTCCATCATACTCTTTACAGCATCCACTGCTTCCTCACGAGTCATAGCTATGATAACGCCCTTACCAAGTGCAAGACCGTCAGCCTTTACAACTGTGGGGATGGGTGCAGTTTCAAGATATTTAAGTGCTGCATCCATATCTGTAAATACTTCATACTGTGCAGTGGGAATGTTGTACTTTTTCATAAGATTCTTTGAGAAAACCTTACTTCCTTCAATAATAGCCGCTGCTTTATTAGGTCCAAAAGTCTTGATTCCTTTAGCATTAAGGGCATCAACTGCACCAAGCACCAACGGATCATCAGGTGCAACAACTGCGAAATCAATATTGTTTTCCACTGCAAACTCAGTAATTTTATCAATATCCTTTGCACCGATATTAACACAGGTTGCATCTGCAGCAATACCACCGTTACCGGGAAGTGCAAAAAGCTCTGTCACATTTTTATTTTCTTTTAATTTCTTAATAATAGCATGCTCACGGCCACCGCCGCCTACTACCATAACTTTCATTATATCAAACAATCCTCTCTATTAGTGATGGAACAATCTCATTTTGGTCATAGCCATAACCATATTGTATTTATTACAGGTATCAATTACGTTGTCGTCACGGATTGAACCGCCGGGCTGTGCAATATATGTTACACCACTCTTATGAGCACGTTCAATATTGTCACCAAACGGGAAGAATGCGTCTGAACCAAGTGCTACACCGCTGAGAGTTGAAAGATACTCTCTCTGCTCTTTTCTTGTGAAGGGCTGAGGCTTTTCAGTAAAGAGAGCTTCCCAGTTGCCGTCACCGATAACATCCTCATAATCCTCTGAAAGGTATACGTCAATAGCGTTGTCACGGTCAGGTCTCCTTACTTCTGCTTTGAAAGGCAGATTAAGAACTCTCTCACTCTGACGAAGATGCCAGAGGTCAGCCTTATTACCCGCAAGACGTGTACAGTGAATTCTTGACTGCTGTCCTGCACCTACACCGATAGCCTGTCCGTCCTTTGCAAAGCAAACAGAGTTTGACTGTGTATATTTAAGTGTGATAAGTGCGATTATAAGGTCACGCTTTGCATCCTCGGGCATTTCCTTGTTATTTGTAACAATGTCCTCAAGAAGTGCACGGTTAATTTCGAAATTATTTCTTCCCTGTTCAAATGTAATACCGTAAACCTGCTTACATTCAACAGGTGCAGGAACGAAATCGGGGGCAATCTTTACTATATTATATGCACCCTTTTTCTTTGCTTTAAGAATTTCAAGTGCTTCGGGATCGTAATCGGGTGCGATAACACCATCAGATACTTCACGTGCGATAAGCTTTGCACAGGTAACGTCGCACTTATCAGAAAGTGCAATCCAGTCACCGAAAGAGCTCATACGGTCAGTACCTCTTGCCCTCGCATAAGCAGTTGCAAGGGGTGACTCGTCAAGACCTTCTACATCGTCTACAAAGCAAGCCCTCTTAAGCTCCTCACTCATTTTAACGCCAACTGCTGCAGATGTGGGACTAACGTGCTTGAATGATGTTGCCGCACACATACCAAGTGCTTCTTTAAGCTCCTTAACAAGCTGCCAGCTATTAAACGCGTCAAGGAAATTGATGTAGCCGGGTCTTCCGTTAAGGATTTCAATAGGAAGCTCACTTCCATCGTGCATATAAATTTTTGAAGGCTTCTGATTGGGGTTACAGCCGTATTTTAATTCAAACTCTTTCATTTGTGATTATCCTTTCTTACTTATTTTTGTTAATAAGGCGGTTCTCACACTCGCCTGTTACAAGGTCAATATATCTTACGTAAATTGAAATCTTGTTATTGTCATCAAGGTTTGTCCAGATGTCGTTTAAGAATTCATCTATGTCGTTGGGGATTGAAACCCTTTCAGGCTCGCCCATAAATGTGGGAATGGGATTTCCGTCACATACATAAGTATGGATGAAATGACCAATACCGTTAAGTGTAGGATAGCTGAAGTTGTATCTTGCACAGGCACTGCCCTCGCTATCTGCACTCTTAAGAATATTCATTTCGTATGTAAAGTCATTGTTGTCAAAAGTAAGCATTGCACTTATTCTTGGTGTGAAGTTGGGTGCATCAGGCTCAAACCCTCTTGTAGTAAGTGCAGTAGCAAAAGTCTTGCCCTGCTTTATGAAATTATAGATTGTATCTGTCTGGTCGCCATTTGTAACGATAAGCTTGTTATCAATCTTTCTGATGGGAGAATAGATGATGAGAGATGGGTCCTCTACCTTACTTTCGTCGAAAGGATAGATAATAATACCGTCTTCTGTTTCTTCAAAAATTCTGTTACGTGAATTTTCACTTCTGCCCATTATAAAATATGCAGTTGCCGCTTTTTTACCGTCCTGAGTCTTACCAACTACGATACCGCGACCTACATAAGAATTACCATTAATTCTCTCGCCCATTGTTTTTGTTTCGTATACGTTCATTTTTATTTTCCTTTCCAAGCCGAAACAATCAATGCTCTATACGCCTTGAATGGCAATATTTTGATATGATTCAGCTCATTTGTATAGTTTTCAATGTCAACATTTTATCTTTCCTTAAACGCACAAAATATTGGCAATTCAAGGTCGAAGAATTCTCAAACAACAGATTTTTGTCTCTGCACGGCAAAAACGGAGCAAATATTTGTTATATTTGCGAGTATTTTAACACAGCAGAGGCGGAAATATGTGTTTGAAAATCGTATTTAGTGTTGCTTGTTTCGGCTTATTTCTTTGCTTACAAGCTGCGTTGCCTCGGGAAGAATAATCCATTCAGCATTTTCCATAACTCTCTTCTGCAAAGTCTCAGGAGTATCACCGGGAAGTATATCCACTGCTTTCTGAAGAATAATTCTTCCGCCGTCCGGAATTTCGTTCACAAAATGCACTGTCGCACCTGTTACCTTAACCCCGTAAGAAAGTGCCGCCTCGTGAACATGAAGTCCGTAAAATCCTTTTCCGCAGAATGACGGAATAAGTGAAGGATGCACATTTATAATTCTTTCAGGATATCTCTTTGTAAAATTCTCACTTAAAATACACATAAAGCCTGCAAGAATTATAAGCTCAATACCGTTTTCTTCAAGAGTTGAAATAAGCTTTTCTTCAAACTCATCCTGACTTGCACATTCTTTTTTGTTTACAACAGCAGTTTTAATACTCGCATTTGCCGCTCTTTCGAGGGCATATGCACCGGGATTATTTGAAATAACAAGCGAAATTTCACCATCTGTTATAATTCCGTTTTTCTGCGCATCAATAAGTGCCTGCAGATTTGTTCCGCCGCCTGACACAAGTACACCTATTTTTGTCAGCATATTGTCACGCTTTCATCGCTTTTCACGATTTCACCGATGATATACGCATCTTCACCATTATCTTTAAGAATCTTAAGAGCCTTATCTGCTTCATCCTTTGAAACAACAACACTCATACCAACGCCCATATTATATGTATTGAACATATCACGTTCTGAAATGTTGCCTTCCTTCTGAAGAAGGTCAAATATGGGAAGAATACGAATAGAACTTTTCTTGATTTTTGCACCGTAACCCTTAGGAAGACTTCTCGGAATATTTTCGTAGAAGCCACCGCCTGTGATATGGCTTACTGCCTTAACGGTTACCTCATCAAAGAGAGCAAGCATAGGCTTAACATAAATCTTTGTAGGTGTAAGGAGTGTTTCGCCAATGCTCTTCCCGCCAAGTGCCTCAACAGGAGTTGTGATATCCTTATTTTCAACATCAAATACTTTTCTTACAAGAGAGAAGCCGTTTGAATGAACACCGCTTGAAGGAAGTGCAATTATAACATCCCCCTCTGTAACCTTTGAATTGTCAAGAACCTTTGACTTATCAACAACACCTACAGAGAAGCCTGCAAGGTCATATTCATCAACACTGTAAAAACCGGGCATTTCCGCAGTTTCACCACCGACAAGCTCACATCCTGCCTGAACACAACCCTCTGCAATACCTGAAACAATCTGGGCAATTTTTTCAGGATAGTTCTTTCCGCAAGCTATGTAGTCAAGGAAAAGATGCGGTTTTGCACCACAGCAAATAATATCATTAACACACATTGCAACGCAGTCGATACCAACCGTATCGTGTTTGTCAAGAATAAATGCTAATTTAAGTTTTGTACCAACACCGTCTGTTCCGCTTACAAGTACGGGACGTGTGATGCCTGTCATATCAAGCTCGAAAAGTCCGCCGAAACCGCCGATTTCCTCACTTTTATCGCTGATAACTGTTCTTGCTATATGTTTTTTCATAAGCTCTACCGCACGGTAGCCTGCTGTAATGTCAACACCTGCTGCTGCGTAGCTTTCTGACTGTGATTTTGAATTCATATTTATTTCCTTCCTTTCAACAAGTTAATTATTAACCTTTTCCGTTCCAGCAATATGTGCAAAGCTTACACGGGTCAATACCGATAGCCTTGATTGCACCCTCAAGAGACTGAAACTCAAGTGAATCAAATTTGAATTTTTCTGCTATAGTTTTACGGAGAGACTTACCGCGCTCTGTAGAAGCGTCAGCATATTCATCAATATACTTAAAGCCTTCTTCCCCTTCAAGCTCAACAATCACACGCCTTGCAATTAAATCCATATCACTTGTTGATCTTGAGAAGTTTAGATATTTACATCCGTACATAATCGGCGGGCAGGCACTTCTCATATGAACTTCCTTTGCACCGTTATTATAAAGAAAATCTACTGTTTCCTTAAGCTGTGTTCCCCGCACGATTGAATCGTCTACGAACAAGAGTTTTTTATCCATAATCAAGTCATGTATAGGAAGCTGCTTCATTTTAGCGACCCTTGCTCTCTCTGACTGATTGGGAGGAGTAAAGCTTCTCGCCCAAGTGGGAGTATATTTAATGAAAGGACGTCCAAAAGGCACACCGCTTTCATTTGCATAGCCTATCGCATGAGGTGTTCCAGAATCCGGCACACCGCTTACATAATCAAGCTCGCCAACAGTGTTATTCTCCTTGTCATATTGAGCAAGGATGCGGCCGTTACGGTTACGCATCACTTCAACATTCACACCCTCATAAATTGAATTGGGGTATCCGTAATATGTCCAGAGGAATGCACACATTTTCATCTCTTTACCGGGTTCTGCAAGCTGTTTGATACCTTCAGCATTAAATTCTACAATTTCACCGGGACCAAGCTCTCGCTCAAGCTCATACCCTACTTTCTGACAAGCAAATGACTCAAACGAAGCACAGTACCCGTCCTCATTCTTTCCGATGTGGATAGGCGTTCTTCCAAGTCTGTCACGTGCAGCAATAATTGAGCCATCATTTTTCAGTATAAGAATTGATGCAGAGCCCTCAATAACACTCTGTGCATATTTTATTCCTTCTACAAAGGTTTCTTTCTGATTGATAAGAGCCGCCATAAGCTCTGTCGAATTAACCTTACCGCCTGTCATAGCGTCAAAGTAGCAGATGTTATCTTTAAGACATTCATCGATGAGCTTTTCAGCGTTATTTACGACACCAACTATACAAATTGCATACACGCCAAGTCTGGAACGTATAAGAAGAGGTTGTGGATCTGTATCGCTGATACAGCCAATTGCCGAAGTTCCCTTCATTTCTTCAAACACGTGATCAAACTTCGTACGAAAAGGTGAATTTTCAACATTTTTAATTTGTCTTTGAAGACCTGTTTCTTTATCATATACTGCAAGACCGCCACGCTTTATACCAAGATGTGAATGGTAGTCTGTACCAAAAAACACATCAGAAAGCACCTCATGTCTGCTTGCTGCACCAAAAAATCCGCCCATTAGTCTACTCCTTTATATATTAAACTTTTCCTCTACTGCTTTATTCTTTTCAAGAACTTTCTTCGCATCCATTGCTCTCTTATCGTCAAGCTTCTTTGCAAGACATGCATCCTCAACTGCAAGAATCTGTATACAAATTAAAGCGGCATTAGCTGCACCGTTAATTGCAACTGTAGCTACAGGAATACCTGTTGGCATCTGAACAGTTGATAAAAGTGCATCTATGCCGTCAAGAGTAGTTGATTTTACGGGAATGCCGATAACCGGAAGAGTTGTATTTGCAGCTATAGCACCTGCAAGATGTGCCGCCATACCCGCTGCAGCAATAATAGCACCAAAACCGTTAGCACGTGCATTTTTTGAAAATTCTGCTGCCTCTACAGGGGTTCTGTGTGCAGAATATACGTGCACCTCGTAAGGAACACCAAATTCTTTTAACATATCAATGGCCTTTTCAACAACAGGAAGGTCACTGTCAGAGCCCATAATAATACCAATTTTTTTCATTTAAAAACCAATCCTCTCTAAATGTAAATCAAAAAAGGCACACCTGCCCCCTTCTTGGAACAGTGTGCCCAGACGGTCGGCAAAAGTGCTTTCTGCTTCCATGCGGTTAATTCCGCTTCCGTCAGTAACAAAAAGCTTTGTTCATACATAATACATTATAGCAATTTTACCAAACTTCGTCAAGGGCAAAAGCAATAAATTTAGTCAAATAATGCCGATTTTCTTTGGTAATTATTTTTTACTTTTATGTCGAAAATTTTTTTATTATTTTTTTAAAAAAAGACTTTACAAACTCTTTTTTCTGTGCTATAATAAATTACGTTCTGTTAAGGAACTTAATATCGCGGGGTAGAGCAGTTTGGTAGCTCGTCGGGCTCATAACCCGGAGGTCATGTGGTTCAAATCCCATCCCCGCAACCACAACAAATCCCATAGCCATTATGGTTATGGGATTTATACTTATATTTACTATTAAGATAAAATGGTCTTTTGACCACAAATTTGACCACAATGGAGTGAAAAAACATGGCAAAACCAAGAATTTTCATTAGTTCAACATTTTATGATTTAAAGCATGTAAGATTTGACTTAGAAAACTTTATAAAAGGATTGGGATATGATACTATTATGAATGACAGAGGAAATATCCCTTATTCGGCAGACAGAACATTAGAAGATAGTTGCTATGACGAAGTGTCAAGATGTGATATTTTATTAGGCATTATTGGTAATAAATATGGTTCTTCTTCTAACGAAGAGGATTATTCTATTTCAATGAAAGAAATTAAAACTGCGATAAGGAACAATAAACAGGTTTTCATTTTTGTGGAAAAGTCTGTTTTAAATGAGAACCAACTCTATATGGCAAATAAAGAAAAAGCTGACATAAAATATGTGGCTGTTGACAATATAAACATTCATAAATTTATAGAGGAAATTAGAAGTCTTCGAATTAACAATGCAATGATTCCATTTGAGTCTTCAAGTGATATTACTACTTATTTAAAAGAGCAATTTGCTGGCTTATTTCAGCGTTTGCTTCAAGAACGCTCTACCGTTACAGAGCAAACTACATATTATGATTTGAAGGAAATATCTAACGAGCTTAAACATACCCTTGCAGAAATTGATATAAGCAATAAAGAACTCGCTGATAAAATTGACGGTACTCTATACGGACAAAAATTTGTTCCTCATAAAATTTTTCTCTACATAGGATTGAAAAAAGCAAGAGTTTTTGTATACAACAAGGAATCTTTAGATGAGATTTTAGAAAAAATAGGTTACGAAAAAAGCACAGAAAATGAAGACGACAACATTTATGAATACTTAAAATTAACTGAGACCACAAAGAATGTATTGCGAGTAAATAAACAAGTTTTTTTAGAAGATGGTAGTATTAAAAATCTCAGACTAAAAGAAGCTGATGATTTTGTAGGTTTTGAGACAATCCCGCTAAACATGAATGATGAAGGTTTTATTGCTTTTAATGATGAAAATACCGCTCCGTAATGGAGCGGTTCTTTTTGCATATACACAAATCAACATTACCAACCATCTTCTGACTCAACGTGATTTGTAAAATCTGACTCTCTAATTTGATATTGCATTTTGGGCGGTATATTACAGATAACCTTTTTTAACCACGCATCATAATTCTTTATTTTTCCAGAATTAGATTTAGCTTTTTTTAAGACATACTCAATCTGATATGAAGTTAAACTCTTAAAAAGGCTCTTGATGCTTTCGTCTTCTTCGTCTGACGTGATGACGCTGGCAATAATCATAACTATTTTATTAACATCGTATTCTTCGTGTTTTCCTACAAGAATATTATAGTTAATTTTAGTTTTGATGTCGTCTAAAATTTCTCTGTCGACTCTATAATTTGTTTTATTACTCTCAGTATTTATTTTATTAGTATTTATTTGTGTGAGTTTCTCCGTAGCGGGTTTTCTTCTTCGGATTTTCCGTTTCCGTTTTTCTGAAATGGCGAAATATTTTTCAAAAGGGATTTCATAAAATTTGTAAACCGTATTATATTTGCCGTGTTTTTTGGAACTATCTCTTTTCAAATATCCTTTTTCTTCAAGTTCGTTCATTGCATTATCCACCGCATCTCTTCCTTCTTTGCAACAAGCGATTAAACCTTCTCTTGAAAAATTCCAAGTAGGAGATAAACTCAACACAAAACAGAGAAGTCCTTTTGCTTTCAAAGATATAGTTTTATCTCTTAATACAGTGTTATCAATAATAGTATAACTTTCTCTTTTATCTAATTTTACTACAAACAATTTATACACTGCCTTTCATATAAAAAACTTAATTTTTCCATTGATGTTTTCTTATGGTCGGGCAAAGCGTGAGCATACTTATTTAGCGTTGTGCTTGCATCTGCGTGTCCTAAAATATCAGCCAATACTTTCACATCAAATCCACTTTCTAAAGCTCGTGTAGCGAATGTATGACGAAGAGTGTGGAAATTAGTATCTTGTATACCAGCTTTCTTTAACATATTTTTAAAGAAATTTTGGTATGTAGTTGGTTCTAAATGTTTTCCAAACTCATTACACATAACAAAGCTGTCATTTTTATACAGATTGGCAATCTTGATTTGTTCTGTCAACACTCTTGTTCTGTGAGCTTTAAGAAGCGGTACAAGAAACTCTTGTAAAGGTATTATTCTTTTAGCTTTATTTGTCTTAGGTTCGCCAATTACTATATCAGTCTTTTTCTCTGAGTTATCATAGACCTTTAAGCGGTTTAAGGTTCTGCGTATAGTGATGGTTTTGTTTTCAAAATCTATATCATCAAATTTCAACCCTAAAAGCTCTCCTAATCGAATACCAGTAAAAAGACTTAAAATAATACCTATACCGAGTCTTTCGTCTTCTACGGCTGATTGCAGTGCTTTCTGCTCGTCTAATGACAATACACGCATTTCATTTCTCTTTTGCTTTGGCAGAGTGATAAGCTCGCTTACATTCTGATTAACAAGACCGTTTTTATACGCTTGTTTTAATGCAGAGTGTATCATATTATACATATTCTTTATCGTCTTTTCTGAAAGACCGCCCTTTTTAATAACAAGCTTATTTGTATTAACATCTTTGACCTTATCACATCTGCCGTTCTTTAGCTTTTGATTGATGAATTTCTGGAGAATATCAGCTCTGAGTGCGGAAAGTTTAACCTTGCCTATTTCTGGCTTTATATGGTTTCTTATATACCCCTCATAGCTTCCGTATGTAGAAAGTTTTACAGATGGCTTTGCGTATACCTCTAACCACTCATCAAGCCAAGCACCTAAAGTAATATTGGTATTTTCGATATACATACCATTGTTAATGTCATTTAGTACCTCATTGAGCTTTTTTCTGACTTCGGTTTGAGTTTTTCCGTATACGCTTTTACGCTTGTAATTAACTGTATAAAGACCTTCCCATCTTCCGTCTTTTCGTTGTCTAATAGTTCCTTCTCCATTTGCCCGTTTTTTTGCCATAATAATGCCCCTTTTATTTCTACAATATTTGCTACGATAAATGCTACTATTACTGCTACAAAAGTTTTGCTTTTCAATCTTTAAAATAGCGGATTGTTAAGCCAATTTAAAAATGCTTCTTTTTGAACTAAAACCCGTTTCCCAACTGCAAGCTTGGGGAATGTATCTGATGCCATTATTTTATATGCATTTGGTTTTGAAACTCTCAGCACATTTTTAACATCATCAACTGTCATAATAACTGGGAGACAGTCAAAAGAAGTAATTTTCTTTTGCACCTTCATAATAGTAGCACCTCCTTAATTTCTATAATTTAATATAAATATTTATATTATAGATTTATTATAACAAAACTGTTGACAAATGTCAAGTATAATATATAATATAATTACAAATTATAGATTTTATATTTTTGAGGTGTTATTATGTCTGATAAATTTACAATTTCTTTTTCGGGGAAAGAAGTTAATTGTTTAGGAAGGAACTATTCCTTAGGGCAATTATTTATTGACTTTTTAGAGCTTGATTTAACTGAATATGAAATAGCAAGGCAAAAAGTACTGGAAGTAATAAACAGCAACGATACGGACACAATGACAGAGTTTACCAAAATAACTCCAAGGGAATTAAAAAGAGGATATAGAGGTTTATCATACGAAGAGCTTGGTATTTCTGATGAGTCATCTTTAGAACAAAAATATACGGTTTATGCGATATACAAGGCATTGCTGAAAATAGACCATAAATACTTAGAAATATTAGATTATCCGTCTATAAATAACAATAGATATGATAAAATTCTTGAGGTATTTGATTTAGTAGCACTCCAAAAAAGCTACAAAGATGCTATGGAAAAATGTCTTATGAAAGATGATTTAAACACCCCCTCTATTCAACGTCTAAGCGAATATGGTACAGCTCTTCACGGTAGAGCGGAGCTTATGTTTAGAATATATAACAATGCAATGCACGAGGTTTTTATAGCTTCTGATATATCTTCCCTCTTATACATTGAATTTATGAAAATGATACAAAATGATATTTCTGTATGGATTTGTGAAAACTGCGGAAAGTATTTTATTATTAAAGGTAAATACGATATGAAATACTGCGAAAGAGAGGTAAATGGAGAAAAGGTCTGCCAAAAGGTCGGTGCGGTAAAAAGTTTTAAAGACAAAGTAAAAAACAATCCTGTATACAATGAATACGAGAAAGTCTACAAAAGATTTTATGCAAGAAAGAGAAAAGGACTCATTACTCAAGAGCAATTTGACACTTGGGTAAAGAAGTCCTCTAAAACGAAAAAGGAAGCCTTAAAAGGCAACCTTTCATTTGGTGAATTTAAAACTATCATTTCTGATATATAAATTACTCCATATACTTTAAAGCAGTACGTACAATATCTAAAACAGCTTTCTGTGTGTCAGGAGATTTATCCTTGATTAACTGCTCAAAGGATTTTACGTTTAACTGTGTTGTATCTAAAATCACATTTTGAGACAGGAGATAGTCAAAGCTAATGTCTAACTTTTCGGCAATAGCAAAAAGTGTTTTTAAAGACACTGAACGCTCTCCACGTTCTATGTGACCGACAAAAGCGGGAGTAACATCTATAATCTCAGAAAGTTGCTCCTGTGTAATACCAGCGTTTTTTCTTGCTTGCTTAATGATAGCACCCATACGAACAAAATCTATAGAGCTTTGATTTCCACGACTTGGTTTTTTAGAATTCATAAAAACAACTCCTTGTGTATATAGTTTATACTATTTGGAGTTGTTTTTTAATATATGTATAGTATAGTCAATGCTATATTTTAGTAGTCTTAGAATGTGTTACTATCAACCCACACTTAAACTATGTTAGTTTGATGGTTTCTCCCCGTCAGACATCATATGTATAAGGATAAATTTTAGGAGTAAACAAGGAGCTTTTTTATATTTTCATTCTGTACCTCTTTTATAAGCTATAAGTACAAATTTTGAAAAATTGCATTTTTCCGCACCGTAAAACGTACCACTTCTACCAACTATTTTGCATTTGGAATTATTTTTAGTCTGATGACTCTTGTACAGGAATTAAAATTTTAGGAATGTAGCAGGTAAAGGAAAGCATACCAAGGCAATTACCAAGGTATGCTTTCATATCAATAAATTTAATATACCAATCTATCACTTGGAAGGTTAGGGTCATCTTTACGCACATAGCATTTTTTGATATCACTGCGTTTATACCAGCCATCTTTTACACCGTTGCTTAAATATACTCCTTTTGCCTTTTTACCTCTTTCGTCATACATATCATCACTAAACGCTGATATTGTACCTACATAGGTATCGTTGCGTGGTTTAAGATATATTTTGACACCAACCCTAATTCCGCTTTCTAAACAGTATGAGAATTCGTCTTCTTCTTTATTTTCTGCTTTGGTATTTGTCTCCTGTTTAGGTTCTATAGAAGAAGAGGGAGCGGAGGATTTTTCATCATTATAGGGTGTATTTCCTATGTATAATTCTGCAACGGCTTTTTTGTTTCCCTGTGAATTAAATTTGGTTAAATCAGTTTCAATTTTAATAGTATCATCGTTTGTTGCCATTTTTAAAAGCTCGTCATAATGCTGGCTTACATAAGAGCCTTCGCCTGTAGTTGTATTCATATCGTCAAGGTTGTTTGATAAGAATATAACCCCATCTGCTTTATCACCTTTAAAAAATACAGTAACAAGTAAATCCTTACTGTCAAAATCTATTGCATTATCTCCCATAAGAGAAGATTTTTCTTTATAATCTTTAAAAATACCTCGTACAGTTTCTTGGTTAGAGCCTATAATATAAAGCTCTTCTTGAGGAACTGGCTCTGGTTCTTCGGTCTCTTTGGTTGTTTCACTTTCTTTAGGTTGAACATTAGTTACCTCTTGTCCTTTTTCTACAACATTCTGTGCGACCTCATTGTCTGAATTAGAACAGCCACCTATCAAAGCAAATACAACAAGTACCCAAAACCACCACTTTTGATAAAATCTCTTTTTCTGTTTGTTTTTCATTTTAAAACTCCTTATCTGTATTCAGTGTACAGACAGTATAGCATATCATTATACTATTTGTCAATATAAACTGTACTATAGGTGTTTGAAGACTGACCACATTTTTGACCACAAATATAAAACCAGCTTTAAATAAACAATTATACATAATAGAAAATAAGGAAATATAATAGCATAAAAAACCACTAAAAATTCACAATAAAATTGCAGTATAACTGCTTTCGATACCTCATAACCCGGAGGTCATGTGGTTCAAATCCCATCCCCGCAACCAAAAAAATCCCTTGACGCATTAGCGTTGGGGGATTTTTCTTTTGTGCGCTGATTTAAACCCCTTCACTTTCAAGGGTATGAGACCGACGAGCATGGCTCGTTGGGAATCGAACCCGAGCGCATCCTGCGGATGATACAGCGAGGGTGCAGAGTTGTGCAGCGGTCGAAAAGCGAAATGCGGAAGCATTGAGCCTTCGGGCACCGCAAACGGCACGAAGTGATAACCCGGAGGTCATGTGGTTCAAATCCCATCCCCGCAACCAAAAAAATCCCTTAACGCATTAGCGTTGGGGGATTTTTCTTTTGTGCACTGATTTAAACCCCTTCGCTTTCAAGGGTATGAGACCGACGAGCGTGGCTCGTTGGGCACCGAACCCGAGCGCATCCTGCGGATGATACAGCGAGGGTGCAGAGTTGTGCAGCGGTCGAAAAGCGAAATGCGGAAGCATTGAGTCTTCGGGCACCGCAAACGGCACGAAGTGATAAGGCGGAGGTCGTGTGGCTTAACCCCATCCCCGCAAATAAAAAAAGCACATTTTGCAAGTGCTTTTTTTAACGAAATAATTTTTCAGAATTTATGAAACATCCCTATAGAC
>JAZPYX010000022.1:0-18535 GCA_045544395.1 Clostridia bacterium | reverse complement strand
CCGTTCTGAAGCATTTTTTCCTATCCCCAAAAAACAGGAGGTGTAAAAAAACGAGTTTTTTTACACCTCCTTCATTCATTTCGAACTTCGCATTAAGTCGGATCGTAGCCATGTCGTTCTGTGAGCCAAGGAGTTGATCATTTGGTTTGTCTTCCTAAGCCCGCTTGGCCTCCGACTTTTTGTCCGTTCTGAAGCATTTTTTCCTATCCCCAAAAAACAGGAGGTGTAAAAAAACGAGTTTTTTTACACCTCCTTCATTCATTTCGAACTTCGCATTTTGCATTTCGAATTTAATTTTGTGTTCTGGACGTTTTTAACATCCCGTTTATAAGGGATAGGAAAAAGCGTTCAGAATGAACAAACTGAGCCGAGCCATGCGAGGGTAACCCGATGCTGTATGTGTATACAGCGAGAGGCGAAGTTTGTTCGTAACAAAGGGCTTAAAACGCAAAGAGAAACCGTATGAAAATACGGTTTCTCTACATTAAACGAAATATTTATGCTTTTTGCACCATTTAAAGCATTTTCATTTTTGCCCTTTGTGTTCTGTGCGTTTTTAACATCCCGTTTACTTTTGTGTTACTTTGACGCTCCTTATAGCAAGGTCGCTGTCTATGCCCTTAAGATAGAAGTCACTGCCCATATGTCCCATATTTTCAAGGTTAATATCGTCGAATGAGACTGTAATTGTTTCCCACTTGCCTGTATTAAGCTTGTCAAAGGTATATTTATACTCATCAAGTGAGTTGTGGGTTTCGGGGTCTTCTACCCATACAAAGTAGCCAAGCTCGCCCTGACCGCCGTCTGCAAAGTAGGTAATTTCAATATCTGCCTTTACATTTGACTGCTCTGCACCCTTATAGTTTACACGCATAAAGTTACCGTTTACTATGTTGTAGCCTGCCTTACCGTCTTTTTCAGTAAGCTTGATTTCGTGATTCATTCCCTGATAGCTTTCTGCGTTACAGGTGTCTGAAAGCTCAACAATTTCCATATAGTCAGGCTGATTTACAATGTCAGATACATCAATAACACCGATACCTGCTGATGTGTAGTCACCGTTGTAAACACCGAAGTAAACCTTTTGTCCGTCAGGAGTGAATGCAGGATGTGAATGTGCAACACTGTCGTCACCTGTCTGATTTGTTGTTGCAAGCTTGTATGACTTACCGCTGTGGCAGTCAACAACTACAATGTCAGAGGTTTTGAAAGAGCCATAGCCTGTATCACTTACAATAAATCTGGGGTTAACGGGGTTTACACCAAGGTGCAGGTAACTGTAATCGTCATTAATATGACGACGGTTGTTACCGTCCTTGTCAAAGCTCATTACACCGCCCATTGCAATTTTACTGCCTGTTGCCTTGTCGATGTAAAGAAGCTCACCGTCATAACTCCATGTTTCGTGAGAGATAACCTCACCTGTAAGAGTTGAAGTATAATTCTTCTGCTTAAATCTGTTTGTAGCAATACCCGTGTTTGTATCGATTACCCAGTTACGGTCAAGTGTATCACCTTCTACCGCACAGTGGTTAAAGAGGATAAGATTTGGATAAGCCGGGTTCATACCTGTGTTGTAGGGCGGTGCATCTTCAAAACCGAAGTAGTTATCGGTATTCCATACACCTGTTTCCATATCAAGTACAGGGAAACGTCTGTTTTTAAGTGTATCATCGTTTTCCATACCACCCATGGTATCTGTCCAGATTACACTGAGATACTTACCATCGTTTGAAACTGTAAGCTGACTTCCTCCGCTTGTCTGACCTTCGGGAAGCTCGCCTGCAATTCTTCTTTCGTAAGTTTCGCAATCCATTTCTATGATTCTGCCATTCTTGCTTGAATAAATAAGCTTATTCTGAGGGGTTGTTACTATGGCGTAATAACCTTTACCCTCTGCAATAAAGCGGATGGTATCGTCTACTGTGCTGTATTCATATATAGAATAATCCTTACCCTGGAAGTAGAGCTTTCTGCTGTCTGCTGACCAGCACTGTGCATTAAAGTAGGGCTTATATGCAATACTGCCGTGAAGGTCAATATATGTCATTGTCCTTCCTGTATCCTCAAAGTAATAGTCCTCAGCTTCGTAATCTGTGAGAATATTTGAAGGAATGTAGGCATTAACCTCTACGGGAGCAAGATTTTTGTCAATCTTGAACACCTTTATTTCAACCTTTTCAAGGTCCTTAGGAATAACAATATCCTCAAAGGTTTCTGTTGCAAAAGCACCATTTTCTATGGAAATACCGGCCTTTTTTCTGGCTGAAACAAGTTTTCCGTTATCGTAAATTGCAACGTACAGGTCAAAATTCTTCTCTGCATCAGTATCGTTTACTATTTTTGTCACTAAGTCGTATTTACATTCTTCAAAACCGTTTACAAACTTAAGTTCTCTGAGTTTTTCACCGTTTTCATATATCTCACAGTTTGACTGAAGATATCTTTCACCTGTCGCAACAACATTATCTGTATAAATGGCACTGTTTTTGCTTGTACGGAATGTACTGTAGTAAATACCTGTTATGCCGACGCAGGTGTTCATTTCTTCTTCCCCTGCTTTTGTACTGTTGGCATAATAGAACGGTATTGAATGTGCATTATACTTCTCACCGTTTATGTAGACATCATAAGTCTGGGTAAGAACATCCATTCTGAATTCAAGCTCCATCCACTCGCCTATTTTAGGAAGTGTGTACACATTTTCTGTAACTATAGATGTGCCGTTCTTATATCGGATAAGACCTCTTGACAGATCGTATTCGAAAGCAACCTCACCACACGTCATAGTTGTCGGAGTGGCTCCTTTCATATACTGACCGTAAATAAAGAACTGATACTTAGCAAGATCTTTATAGTGCTCAAACTTAACGTCCATTTTTATGGAAACATTACCCCTTGCGCGGGGGAATATAAGAGTATTATGATTTGCTCCTGTGCTGGCTACATCACCACGTACAGACTTCAGAATGTAATTTTCTCCATCTGTTTCAATAGATGATTTGAATGGTTCATCATGTAAAGTCCATCCTGAAACATTCGGAACGTCTGCTCCAACCTGGTCGGGATAAGCAAAGTTTGTTGATGAATATACATACCTACTCTTGTCAAGAACGGTGTAGTTAAATGCTCTCATCATTGAAACGCCGGAAGCATCATCCGTTACTGTAACCGTAATTTCACAAGTTTTTTCACCCTCACCCCTTGTCACAGCACCTGTTGAAGAGATAACATCTTCATTACTTGAAGTAAATTCAACACTGACACCGTCAAGGTCTGCATATTTACTTATATGCGAATCTGAAAAGTCAAGGTCTTTTGAAATGCTGTCTGCAGGCTCTGTTGTAAAGGTTTCCTCTGTAAGATTTCTGTACACATTGTAAACCTTAATATAGTCATCAGATGGCATAACTGTTACATCAAACACCTTTTTAACAGTGTAGTTCTTTCCTGTCTGATTAATATTTGCAGTAAGTACTACATCCTTAGGCAATTTCCCGCGATTGGGAGTTGCAGTGCTTCCTGAAATAGTGAGTGCACTATCATCACTGCTTTCCCATGTAACAGTAATATCCTTCGAATTAATATAGCTTTGAAGTGTGCCAAGCGAAAGGTCAAGTGTATCTGTTACACTTTCTGCATTTTCGTCTGTAAGAAGCGAAAAGTCTATCATATCCGCTAATTCATACTCATCGGCATTTTCGTCATAATGGCGGTTGTTATCTCTGAAAGACATGTTGTCAAAGCATATTGCGTTACCGCTTGTATATGTTCTGAAGGGACCGTACTGCATATAAGTTGCACCAATAAATTCGTCCCTTTTCAGGTTTGTCTGGTCTCTTTCAAAGAACGGTGTGTCCATAATAAAAGGCTCATCGTCAATATAAATATCATAAGTCTGAGTATCTGTATCAATGTCAATTCTGATTCTTGCCCAGATTTCTTCCTTTATAGCCGTAGTATATGTGCCGGAAACCTGATTATGTTTGCTTGTTGTTCCATTCATATATCTTGTATAAGGATATATTTTTCCGTCAGCACCAAAATCAATACGCAAATCCACAATCTGCGAAGTATCTACAAACTGACCAACCTGATACTTACCATAAAATTCTATGAAATAGAGCTGATGTGTTCCTTCTTCATTGTCAAACATTATATCTGCTTCCCAGGTAAGCTGACCGAGGTGCTTTTCATTGAAAGGCATCTTTGTGTAATGAACCGCCTCTGTATAGCCGGTTCTTCCACCTCTTGTATAGTAATTTACTTCTTCAGTGTCGTCCTTCATAATTTTGGTAATCATACCGTCACCGTCAAGCGTGGTTTTTCTTGTAAATTCCCACGCACTTGTGGCATCTGTGATAAGCTTACCCTCATATCCGGGATAATAGAATGTATCCGCATAATATGTATGGATAGCGTCTGCAAGTACGGTAAAGTCAAATGTCTTTGTAACCGCACCTTCCCCTGTACCGACTGTTGCAGTAAGGGTTGCAGTACCGTTGCGGTAATTGTCACGTGTAATTACACCGTCATCTGTAATCACAGATGAATTGGAGCTTTTCCACGTAACCGGTACACCGATTTTTTCTGCTACTGCGGCAAGGTCAATGTCCTTTGTAATTGCAAAATTCACCTCATCAGAGATAATCTCACAAGTGAGGAGTTTCGCAGCATCGCTGTAGGACACTTCCTCCGCAACTGCTGTAAAGGGAGCCATCATTGCCACAATAAGAATTGCCATGAGTATTCTTTGTAAACTTTTCATCATTTTCACCTCTACATACCTATCTATATTAGATTATAACACAACTGTAAAAAAAAAGCAAGATGCAAATTCAACTTTACACCTTGCAAATTATATGCATTTTTAATCAAAAACTTTTTCTTTATTTTTATCTAAAAGAAGATTAAGCTCTATTACAGACTTTTTTTCTTTAATTGCAAAAATTATTATGCTGTCTCGCCTGTTTTTAGCGTATAACTGCGCAAATCCATTATAGGCCAGAAGCCTTTGCGTTTCTCTGAAGCCCAACTGCATTCCGAATGCGAGCTGTATCAGCTTATCTCTCGATGGAGTACGTGTTCCGCTTAATATCTGATATCCGTAAACTCGGTCTATTCCGGAACGCCTTATAATTTCGCTTTTAACAAGATTTTTCTGTTCTATTAATGCGGTAAGATACTCCGAAACACTCATCTGAATAAATTCTTCTTCGTGGTCCTGAAGCACGCCGTCTATATCATGGCTGTCGTTAAGAATTTTCAAGAGTTCATCGGTTTTTTTCATATTGACATTCTCCTTGTCCTTTGTTATTCTTTATTATAATACTAATTTTAATTTCTTTCAACAGGTGTTTTGTTATGATTCGAACTTTTGTAAAACGTAAGTACAATCCTTCTATACGAGATTTTCTGGAATACATTTCTTGTAATCCCCATGAAAATTTTCCTGTAATTGCAGAAGTCTGTGATGATTTTTACGTAATGGAGCATATAGAAGGAGAAAATCTCAGCAATGTTATTAAACAAAAACCTCTAGCTCCCGATAAAGCTAAAAATTACATATTACAGCTTCTTAATGCGGTTGAAGTACTGCATAGTTTCAGAATTGTGCACCGTGACATAAAACCCGAAAACATCATTATTATGCCTGACGGAGTTTTAAAGTTAATTGATTTTGACATTTCAAGAAAAGTTGTGTATAATAAAAGTGCTGATACTTCTCTTCTTGGAACGGCAGGCTATGCGGCACCCGAGCAATACGGATTCACTCAGACAGATGAACGCTCAGACATATATGCAATAGGTGTTATTTATAACTATATGATTACAGGCAAGTTTCCTGCTGAAAGAATGGCTGACGGCCAGTTCGGAAAAATAATAAAAAAGTGCACCGAAATTGACAGCAAAAACCGTTACAAAAATATAAGCCTTCTTCGCCACGATATATTAAAAGAACGGTTTACATCATATAAACTGCTTAATATTATTCCAGGGTTTCGCACAAGAAACATCTATAAAATGATACTTGCCGTATTTTGCTATGTAGTATTCTTCGTTGGTTACTTTGCTCTTGCCTATGAAGAAGGTCCCCGTGAAAATATAAGCGATATCATAATGTTTTATATAATATTTTCGATTATCATAGCCTACAACTTTGTGTTTTTTGCACTGATTACAAATTTTTTTGGTTTCACAGACCGTATCAAATTCCCCGTAAAAAACAAAATTTCTAAAACAATCTTTCTTTCAATCATTTGGTATCTGTTCGGACTCTTCATATCCGCAGCTGTTCTTGAAAGTTTCACTGAAGGACTTTTATATAACCCTATAAATGTAACATTTATGTTATTCGGATACTTTTTATATTCTATAGTAGAATCTTTTTTAATTGGTATGCAGTAAGCATATCAATTATTTTTTTTATAAAGTATATTTTTATTAGGCAAATAAAATCATTTCGCCAATAAATTTAAAAGGAGATATGTAAAATGAAGAAAAAGTCAGCATCAATTATTATAAGTACTGCTCTTATATTGATAATGGGATTTCAAATTTCCGTTTCGGCGGCACTTCCTTCTTACGGAGAAGAAAACACAGGTATGTCTTCTACATCTTATCTGCAGAAATTTGATGATGTAAAAGAAACACATTGGGCATTTTCTTATATCAATGAAATGAGTTCAAGAGGTATACTTAAAGGTTATCCTGACGGAGCTTTTTATCCTGAGAATCCTGTTACACGCGCTGAATTTGCAAAGATAATGTGTCTTGCTTCCGGATTGACGGTTTCAACTGTAAGCTCTGCTTCATATTCTGACGTTGATACCGATGACTGGTTTGCCCCCTATGTAGAAACAGGAAAGTACTATCTCAGCGGATATGTGTCAAACGGGCAGAAGTTTTATATGCCTGATTCCAATGCCCTCAGAGAAGACATCGCTGTAGCTCTCGTAAAACTAAAAGGCTATGACACCACCATCTATGACGAATCAGTCCTTAAGACCATGTTCACAGACTGGCAGTCTATCAGTGAAGGAGCACGCAAATACGTTTCTGTAGCAATTGAAAAAGGACTTATTTCAGGGTTTGAGGATAACACTTTCCGTGGTCAGGATACCATAACCCGAGCTCAGGCTTCAGCACTTTTATGGAGAGCTTATCAGTATGGCAATGACAACAAAGTTTTTGAGGAAGAAGCACCTGTTCTTGAAAAAGAAGAAATTGAAGTTCCTCTTACGCTTACAATGAAGGCAAGTAACTCAGACATTTATCTTGAATATGGCAAAACAACTGAATTTACCGTTACCGTAACATCAAGCGAAAACGGAGAGTACGTTCCTGATATAAGCGGTGACACCGAAATACTGACATCTGTTTCCCCATCTGTATCCGCAAAAGGGAAAAAGACTGTTTGTAAATACAAAACTACAGACATAAGTTCCGGTGTATATTCACTACGTTTTGAAATAGAAGACGATTTTGAAAAACACGTAGCAGTAGTAAGTATAACAGTAGCATATCCGGACCCACTTGAGATTACAATGTCAACATCAAAGAATCTCACCTTAGAAAGCGATGAAAATGCAGTAATAACGGTTTCTGTTAAAGCGAACTCAGAAGGTGAATACGTTCCGAAAGTGAGCGGTGATACAAAAATACTGTCAAGCACTTCTCCCGATGTTTCTGTAAAAGGTAATAATACCATATGTAAATACGAAGTAGATGCACACGACACAGGTACTTATAAACTTATTTTTACAATACAGGACAATTACAAAGAACATTCAAAAACTGTTACCGTTAAAGTAAAAGAACCTGAGCCAGAGTATACTTATGAAATGGATACTTTGATTGAAGATATAGGAAACCTCCAGCAAATGGTGTCTACAAATAATGGCTTTGCATATTGGACGAAAGAATACAACAGTGATGACTATGAATATATTCTTTACGAATTTGACGAAGCTACTAAGGAATCATCGCTCTTATTCTCTTTTGGTGATATGGAATATCTTGGTACAGGAGAGTTAACCAAAGAACAACAGGCAAAGCTGTCCACCGCAGTCTACGGCATTGGCTTTAATCAGAATGATACTTGTATTTATGCGCTTGTTGTTCAAGGTTATAATGATTATTACCTTTATAATATCACTAAAGATTGTGTTGATAGAAAACTACCTTATATAGATTTGAGTGGGGACTACTACAGAGCTACTCCTCCTCTTGCAATTACCTTTGATACCAACAACAATCTGTTTATTGATAAACGCTTAGTTATCGGTTATGACACAGTTGGTGCAAGTTCTGTTTCTTGTATTGTCTTTATATTAGAAGATACGTTGTGTTTTTCTGGATATAACGACTTCTACTGTTATGACATACGAACCGGAAAATGGGAGGAAATTGATTACTATATTGTCGCTTCCGGAAGTCTTGTCTGTGCAAATAATAAATATGTGTATTATATCAACTCAAATGAAGTTTACACGGTAAATCTGAATGGTGACAGCGAACTGGCATTTTCATTTAATGACATCGACAATATTGACAGAAAGATAATTACTTTAAGCAATATTAAAATCGAAAAATCCGCCGCCAGCAATGATGGAACAATATACTTCTACGATGAAAAATACGATGCAATCAGATGTATCCGCAAAAAATAAGTTTCAGAAATTGTAAAGCCATATTATTTTTATATTCATCGCATTGAAATTTCATTATTTCTGTGATAGAATATATTTAATAAAAACAAACAGGAGTGTTTAACAATGAAAAAAATCTTTAGTTTACTTATCGTGATTGTTATGATGGTTGCTATGCTTCCTGCTGCACAGGCAAGCGAGTATATGAATGTGTACGCCCCAGACGGCAGAGTTGAGGTTATAAAAACAGCAGATTTCTACGCATGGCATGCAGTTGGCTGGTACAGTGCACCTGTTATGTATGTATATGCTCTTGACGGCAGGACCAATTTAATTTTAGAAAGTGATTTTGATGCGTGGCATAAAGTAGGTTGGTACAGTAAGCCTGTAATGACCGTCTACGCCGGAAATAAAAGCACAGTTATCGCTAAAGAAGATTTTAAAAACTGGAATAATGTCGGTTGGGATGCGTATGTTCCGCTTACGCTTCCCAACGGAAATACAATCAGTGTATTGACTAACAACGTAGGCAATTATGTAAATACGGACCCGGCAATATATTATAATCCGAAGGTTTACAGACCTTTGAGCGAAATTCAGTATTCTCCCTACGGAACAAATATCACACTTGAAAAAGCAAAAGAAATTGCAAAAAGCTACGTTGATAAAAATGTAGTATACGGTGAAGATGGTTTAGCTTCATATATGAACCAATGGTACGGTGGTGTTTCTAATTACGAAAACCAAATTCCCGAGTTGGAAGACTATTCAGATTCAGCATATTTGATTGCACTTTACGTATGCGACATTGTAATTGGTATATCTGTAAACAAAACAACCGGATATGCATTTCGCTGTGGCGAAGGTGCTCTGGATGGATGGTCTATAGGACTTGTTTATTAAGTCATACATAACAAAAAACCTTGGGAGTGTTAATGATGAAAAAAACTTTTTGTTTTCTTATAATATGCGTTATAATGCTTTCTATGCTCCCTGCTGCACAGGCAAACGAGTATATGAATGTGTACGCCCCAGAAGGCAGAGTTGAGGTTATAAAAACAGCAGACTTTGACGCCTGGCACGCTGTTGGTTGGTACAGTGCACCTGTGATGTATGTATATGCACTTGACGGAAGATGTGAGCTTATTTTGAAAAGCAATTACTATACATGGAGTCAGGTTGGTTGGTATGATGCCCCCAAGATGTATGTATACAGTCCCTATAACCAGACAAAACTGATTAACAAATCTGATTTTGACTATTACCATGCAAACGGTTGGTACAGTGCACCCGTTATGTACGTATATGCTCCCGATGGCAGAAAACAGCTTGTTCTTGAAAGCGATGCTCCTGCATGGAAAGCCGTAGGTTGGGATTATCAGACAGGCTATGCTGATAATATTCCATGGACCAGCGACTACCAGTATTGGGCTGTAATTAACCTTAACTGTGGACCGTACAGCGATTGGCACCAAAACAGAAATTACTACATAGATAAATACTTTATAGAAATGCCCGAAAAAGACCGTAAAAATATTAAACATTATGAATTTTACGGGGGTGAAATTTTTTTGGTTATTCCAAGATACAAAGAAACAATCACACTCAGCCGTAGAACATTAAGCCTTGAAGGCTCTTTAGTTGAAGTCGGAATAAGGAATTATATAGCAAACGGTACACCTTTCACAATGAATGCTAATCCTAGTTGCATGTGGGCAAATAATTTAATAAAGTCCTCTCATACCGGAAGCGAAGGCACTTATTTCAGACTTTCTTCTGTGGATAGTTTTTGCATAGAAGGCTCCAACCATATAGACCTTACAGAATGGCACTACAGTCCCTTTTATTATTCATATTATTAAGATAAAAAAACACCTCTTGAAATTATTCCAAGAGGTGTTTTTTCATCTCAATTCTTTCTCTTTGAAGTTTTCTGCTTTCGGTACAACGTAAATGTCGGTATAGCTTTCCGCTTCTTCCTCAGTTTCCGGTGGACGGTACATAAGCCCCGTACATTCTGTTGCCGATGCAACTGAATCGATTTTATTCAAGACATCTTCAGCATAGTCCGTGCCGAATTTTTCTTTAATCGGTCTCATATCAATCACCCGAAATTAGTATGTTCGCAAAATTTTATTTTGATACCATTCTTTTCAATTTTCTTGTGGCACGCTTAATAAAATTCTTTAAAATACGAAGCGGCAGACCAAGTACGGCTTTTTTTCCGTACTTTAAAAATTCTTTATCGTTGCAGCTTATGAAACGGTGTCCCTGATAAAACCCGTTAAGAACACCAATTATATCGGATTCCTTTACATTTTTTTCAAGAGCTCCACGATTATCACCGCAGATAATATATCCGTTTTTCGTAACCTTTACAATGCGGTGCATTGTATAATGTCCCATTTTGCGATAAACGGGAACATCATATTTTTTTAGCGGAAACTTTGGTGTAACAATAACAACCTTGTCCCTGCCTTCAACAAGCATAGGATTCATACTGTCACCCTTTGTAGTTGTAACACACACGCCTTTTTCCGCTAAAACTTTTTCTATATTACTCATCATAATTCAGGTCCAAGCAAATTCTCTGCGTTTTCCCAGAAAATTGCTTCCTTTTCTTTTTTAGTAAGGCGGAGTTTTTCTATTCTTTCCGCTTCTTCTTTAAGGGATACTGCAGGATAATCTGTACCGAAAAGAACTTTGTCTGCTCCATGTTCACGAATCATTTTCACCATTTTAGAGGGTTTAACTCTCCACATGGTGCTTGATGTGTCAAACCACACATTTTTTCCTACAAGGAACTTTGCTTCCGTATCCCACACACTGTAACCGCCCATATGTGCCGCCACAAACTTATGCTCGGGAAATTTTTCGAGAACTCTTGAAAGACGCTCGGGCGAAGAAAATTTAAGATTTTCATCACCAACGTGAAGCACGATTGGGTAGTCACTTCCTATTTCTTCATACATGAAAAGTGCCTTGTCGTCATCGATATTAAAGCCTTGAAAATCAGGGTGAAATTTAAATCCGCGGAGTCCGTGATTTTTTACTCTCTGAATTTCATATTTTACATTTTCATAATCCGGATGCACCGAACCAAAGACAATAAATCTGTCATCTCTCAAATCAAAGAGGAAATTGTTGTTGATTTCAACCTGCGTAGGCTTTGTAGGCGTGGAAAAAATCACTGCTCTGTAAAAGCCGGACTTCTCCATTTCCTCTTTCATATCTGTAAATGTACCCTTGCACTGCCAGGGCATACCATAATGCTGTTCAAGGTTTGCAATAGCAAGATGTGCAATTTTGGGATTAAATATATGTGCATGGAAATCAATAATTTTTCTCATAACAGAGCTTCTTTCTTTTGATGTAAATACCAGGATGTAGCAAAATGCACAGACCGTTTATTGGCTTTACTTAATATGTACAAAAATCAAATTTTTTCTAAAAGCCTGGTGCATCGGTTGGAATCCGAAAAATACGGATTCCTTTTTTTATTATGCCAATAAACTCCAACCAAACTTCGCCTCTCGCTGTATCACATACAGCTTCGGGTAACCCACGGCAAGCCGTGGCTCAGTTTGTTCGCTCTGCACTATTTTTCTCCATCCTTACAAAAACATTGTTGCAGTGAAATTCACTGCAACAATCTTATAGACAACTTGCCTTAGGCAAATTTCACTCACCCTCAGGGTGAATTTCACTCGTCGCAGACGAATTTCACATTTTGCGAAGCAAAATATTTCATTGCAAACGAAGTTTGCTTAGCCTGGTGGCCACTGAAGGCTTCTTCCTCCGAGAAGGTGGAAATGAAGATGCTTCACTGTCTGACCGCCATCTTCACCGCAGTTGTTTACTATACGGTAACCGCCATCTGCCACACCTTCCGCTGCAGCAATCTTTGCCGCAACTGCAAAGATATGTGCAACGATGCTACTATTTTCTTCGTTAAGCTCATTTGCAGATGCGATATGTTCTTTGGGAATTATAAGCACGTGTACAGGTGCCTGAGGCTCAATATCGCGGAATGCGTAAACCTTGTCATCCTCATATACCTTTGAAGAAGGGATTTCGCCCTTCGCTATTTTACAAAATAAACAATCCATAATTACACTCCTTTTTACAGTAGGCTTTCAACCTTATTAAGTGCTTCTGAAATCTTGTCAGCATCTTTACCGCCGCCCTGTGCACTGTCAGGCTTACCGCCACCGCTGCCGCCTGCGATAGCAGTGATTTCCTTAATAATCTTACCGCAGTGTACGCCAGCCTTTACAGCATCCTGACTTGCCATTGCAACAAATGAAATTTTGCCGTCATTATTTGATGCGAATACGCAAACTGACATAGGCGTCTTTTCCTTAACGCTGTCGCCCATCTTACGAAGGTCGTCAACTGACATACCGTCAAGCTGAACTGCAAGAAGGCTTATATCACCAATCTTTTTGATATTTGAAAGAGCATCGTTAGCCTTTGCATTTGCAATCTGTGCTGAAACTGCCTCAAGCTTTCTTGAAAGCTCCTTATTTTCTGCTACAACTGCTTCTGCTCTGTGTACAAGCTCTGTTTCTGTAGATTTAAGAGCAACAGCCGCATTTGCAATGATGTTGTTCTTTTCTTCAATATAACGGAGAACGCCCTCACCTGTTACCGCCTCGATACGTCTTACGCCTGCTGCAACACCGCTTTCTGAAAGAATCTTGCAAAGACCTGCCTGTGCAGTATTTGTAAGGTGGCAACCACCGCAAAGCTCGATTGAATAGCCGCCCATATTTACGACACGAACAGTATCACCGTACTTTTCACCGAAGAGTGCCATTGCACCTGTTGCCTTTGCCTCGTCAATAGACATATTCTTTATATCAATGGGATAAGCTGCAAGAATTGCGGCATTAACCTTGTTTTCAACTTCCTGAAGTTCAGCCTTTGTAACTGCTTCAAAATGGCTGAAGTCGAAACGGAGTCTGTTTTCATCAACGAAGCTACCTGCCTGCTCAATATGACTTCCGAGAACTTCACGGAGTGCTTTCTGAAGAAGATGTGTAGCAGAGTGATTACGTGCAGTAGCCATTCTCTTAACAATATCGTAAGTAACCTTAACACTGTCACCCTTTTCTACAGTACCTTCTGTAACTGTTACGTGGTGAAGAATTTTACCGTCGCCAAGCTTCTTCGCATCTGTAACAACAGCCTTGAAGCCTTCGCCTGTGATTTCACCGTGGTCACCCATCTGACCACCACTTTCACCGTAGATAACGGTCTTGTCAAGGATGATTACGCCATCTTCACCGTCTGCAAGTGCTTCTGCAACTTCACCGTCTTTAACGATAACTGTAACAGTGGCATCACATTCTGTATTGTCATAACCAATAAATTCGGTTGTAATATCTTTTCCCAGAGTCTGGTAAATATCTTCACTCCAAGCGGCTTCATCGCCAACTTTTCTGCCCTCTCTTGAACGCTTTTTCTGCTCAAGAAGGAGATTGTTAAAGCCCTCTCTGTCAACCTGGAGACCTTTTTCCTGCAAAATTTCTTCTGTAAGGTCAATGGGGAAACCGTAAGTATCATTAAGAACGAATGCATCGTCACCTGAAAGAACCTTGCCGCCGCCTTTTTCAAGGTCAGCAATCTTTTCTTCAAGGATTGAAAGACCACGGTCAATAGTCTGTGCGAAGCTGTCTTCCTCACGCTTAATAACTCTCTTGATGAAATCCTGCTTTTCTTCAAGCTGAGGATATGCACCCTTTGACTCCCTTACAACTGTGTCAACGATATCTGAAAGGAATGTTCCCTTGATACCAAGAAGTCTGCCGTGACGTGCCGCACGACGGAGAAGTCTGCGGAGAACGTAACCTCTTCCCTCGTTTGAAGGAGACACGCCGTCACAGGTCATAAATGTTGTGCTTCTGATGTGGTCAGTGATAACACGCAGAGAAATGTCTGTCTTTTCACTTTCCCCGTAGTTAACCTTTGCAACCTTGCTGATTTCAAGCATAATGTTGCGGATAGTGTCAACCTCGAAAAGGTTGTTTACATCCTGCATAATTACAGCCATTCTTTCAAGTCCCATACCTGTATCAATGTTGGGCTTTGCAAGACGGTTGTAGTTTCCATCCTCATCCTTGTCAAACTGTGTGAATACAAGGTTCCAGAATTCAACGAATCTGTCACACTCACAGCCTACCTTACAGTCGGGACTTCCGCAACCATACTTTTCGCCACGGTCGAAGTAAAGCTCACTACAGGGGCCGCAGGGACCAAGACCGATTTCCCAGAAGTTGTCCTCCTTACCCATTCTTGAAATATGGCTGGGGTCAACACCAACTTCCTTAGTCCAGATATCGATAGCTTCATCGTCATCCTCATATACAGTGACATATACTCTGTCTTCGGGAAGACCAAGCTCTTTTGTTACGAATTCCCATGCCCAGGCAGTAGCCTCGTGCTTGAAGTAGTCACCGAATGAGAAGTTACCAAGCATTTCAAAGAACGTACCGTGACGTGCAGTAATACCAACACGTTCAATGTCAGGTGTTCTGATACACTTCTGACAGGTTGTAACACGTGTTCTTGGGGGGATTTCCTTTCCTGTGAAGTACGGCTTAAGGGGTGCCATACCTGCATTTATAAGAAGAAGACTGTTGTCATTCTGGGGAACAAGGGGGAATGACGGAAGTCTTAAATGTCCTTTACTTTCAAAAAATTTAAGGTATCTTTCGCGTATTTCATTAAGTCCTAATTTTTCCATTTGTAAACACTCCTTTACAAATTTACATTATACCTTTTTTTGCCGTTGTTGTCAACTGATTTAACAGGCTTTCACAAAGAAAAAGGAATCTGCTTTCACAGATTCCTCCTAATCTTAAAAACATTTTCCGTCTTTACAGTCTCTTGCACTGCCGCCTTTATAGCAAAGCTCGTTAGGGCATTGACCGTTTTCCGCAAAACTTTTCAGATTTTCAAGAGTAGTTTCAGCAATATTTCCAAGTGCCTCCGCAGTCAGAAACGCCTGATGCGATGTTACTATAACGTTTGGCATTGAAATAAGTCGTGCGAGGATATCGTCCTCAAGAATATGCCCTGAAAAATCCTCAAAGAAAAGCTCCGACTCTTCCTCGTACACATCAAGGCAAGCCGCACCCACCTTACGGGATTTTATCCCCTCTAAAAGTGCCTGTGCATCCACAAGTGCACCACGGGAGGTATTTATAAGAACAACGCCCTTTTTACATTTTTCAATGGCATCTTCGTCAATAACGTGATAGGTTTCCTCTGTCAGCGGGCAATGAAGGGAAATAACGTCGCTTTCACGAAACATTTCGTCCATTGAAACGTATTTTACACCGGACTCTTTAAGGTCCTCTGCAGGGAATTTGTCAAAGGCAAGAACTTTCATCCCGAAGCCTTTACAAATATTAATAAAGCACCGCCCTATCTTACCGGTACCGACTACACCTACGGTTTTTCCGTAAAGGTCAAACCCCGTCAGATTATTAAGGCTGAAATTAAAGTCACGTGTGCGGATATATGCTTTATGAATACGGCGAATAGATGTAAGAAGCAGTGCTATTGCGTGCTCCGCAACGGCATAAGGTGAATATGCAGGCACCCTTAACACGTGAATTTTACCGAACGCATATTTCATATCTACGTTGTTAAAGCCTGCACAACGGAGTGCGACTACTTTTACTCCGAATTCACACAGTCTGTCAATCACATCCTTACCAACAGTATCGTTGACAAATACACATACTGCATCAAATCCTTTTGCAAGCTCTGCCGTGTCCAGAGTAAGCTTTGTTTCAAAGTATTTAATCTCTACTCCGTAATTTCCGGAAATTTTATCAAATGATTCCCTGTCATAGGGTTTTGTATCAAAAAAAGCTAATCTCATTTATATTCCTCCAAAGTTTATTAGCCGGAACAATCAATTTTAATTATTCCGGCTAATATTATATCACGTTTTTAACTTTTTTACAACCCCTGTGATTGATTCCATTCAAGTGCTGTGACTGAAAGAGGCACCTTTACCTTATTCGGGTTAGCCCTCAACAAAGAATAAATTTGCGCGTGTGGGAGTATTTTTGCACATGACTGTTTCTGATGCAGTTTTTGCTATATTCAAATTTTTCTTTACATTATTTAGTTTATGTATTATAATTGTAGCACACAGAAAACGTAATTCAATACGTTTTCTGACGTTTATTTTACGTTTTCAGGTTTTTAGGAGGTTAGTTATGCTGGATTATGATATAAAACCGTTTGTTGTGTCAAACCCAATCAAAATAAGTAAATTCTATACAATGTTCGGTTCATCCTCCAAATCAGGTGCACGTTTTGGCGGTGAGTCACACGATTTCTGGGAATGTACCTACGTCCGTGACGGAAACCTCTGCAACTGCGTTGACGGAAAAGTCTACAATATAGAAAAGGGCGATTTGATTTTCTACAAGCCTATGGAATTTCATCAGCATTATGTAGAGGATGGAAAAAATGCAGAAAACTTCTTCTTCTCGTTCTCTTTTGAAAAATGCCCCGATGATTTTGCCCGGGATGCAGTTTATAAATTAAACTCAAAGCAAAGAAAAATCATGGAAAAAATAATTGATTTTTCCATAGAGGCAGTTCGCAATGTGACCTTTACTGAAGAAGAAATTACACGCCAGAAAGCGGAATATGTAAACTACTATTTTATAAAGCCCCTACTTGCATTCAGTAAAAGCACTACCGATATGGCAACTGTCACAAACTATTTTGAAGAGCTGTTTCTCGATTTATACAACACAAAAAATGTTGTTGAAGAATCAGACTCTTTCCTCGCCGGAATATATAAGAAAGCCGTTACCTATATGACAGAACATATTGCAGATAAAGTTACTATAGCAGATATTGCAAAGCACTGCTGCATAAGCGAAACATACTTGAAAAAGCTATTTTATCAGTTTGCAAATGCAAGTGTTCATAAATACTTTGTGCAGCTTAAAATCACACAGTCAATAATACTTTTAAAAAATAAAGTAAGTGCATACGAAATTTCGCAACAGTTAGGATTTGCAAGTCAGGCGTACTTTTCTGCAGCATTTAAAAGAGAAACAGGTCTTACCGTGAGGGAGTATTTGTCAAAAATTAAGGACTAGTCGAATTTTTTATAATTTGAGCAAAAAGGGCACTATCCCCAAAACACACAATTTGAAAAAAACTCAGCACCAATTTACTGTGCTGAGTTTTCTATTTCTATAACCTTATATTTGTGATTAGTTATTAATAATCCATCCTTAGTATCTATGATAAAAACTTCATCATTGTGGTCAAGGTGGTAGAACTCCCTGTACTCTTTTGGAATAACAATTCTTCCAAGCTTATCTACCTGCCGTTTTATGCCTACTCTTGTTATTTCATTATTCATTTTCCCAAGCCCCCTTTTATAATTAGTAGAGCTTAGTGCATAAATTAAAAAATGCGCCGACCGGAGCCGACGCACGAAAAACACATAGGCTCTAATGTCGCCAAACATATCTTAATCGTTTACTACGAACGCATAAAGAATGAACCTATGTGTTATTTCACATAACGAAATAACACACGTTCGTAATAAACTCGATATTCTGATATGTTTGGCATCTTCATTATATCATTCAATGAGGTGAAATGCAATATTTTTTATTTTATTCGACAAAAAAAGATAATTTCTTCACAAGTTACTGGCACTTTGTGAATTCCCCCGCAAAATTTCTCATTTTGGGGACAGTCCCCAAAATGGGACATTTTTAAATAATTTTAATATAACTACAATAAAAAAGTGTGACTAACATCACACTTCAACACCCCCTCCCCCCTCATTCTTTGAGGGGATTCTTATTGTCCTTTTGTGCGACAAAAGGACC
>JAZPYX010000021.1:0-7411 GCA_045544395.1 Clostridia bacterium | reverse complement strand
CTCGCCGTTTTCTTTAAGCTTTTCAAGATAGTCTTCAAACACCTTGAAATCTTCCTTTGTTATAGGCTCCTTATCCTTAAATGCTGCTGTGATTGCTTCTGCATCAAGTCCGTACTTTTCTGCTTGTTCTGCCTGTACCTTCGCTCCATAAGGAAGGTTTGTCATCATCTGATAACAGGGAATTGCATAAAGCTTTCCGTCTATTCTGTCAAGATTTATTACTGCTTCAGGGATTTCTGCTTTTACATCAGGTGCAAACTCCATAAGGTCATCAAGCTGCATAAATGAACCTTTTCTTACTTCTTCCTTAAGGTCAAGCATATATCCAGCCCATACGATATCTACCTGCTCGCGTGATGCTGCCATAAGATTCCATTTTTCTGCAAATTCAGAATACGGAATAACCTCAAACTCTACTGTTGTGTTGGGAAGCAGCTTCTGAAGTTCCTTATTAAACTCTGCCCATACCGCATCTGAATCGGGAAGCTTTCCTATACCGCCCATTACCCATTTAAGTGTTACTTCATCTGTTGAAGCCTCAAATGTCTTTTCCTTTTTGCCACATCCTGCAAATGCCATGAGCACCATGCAAAGTGCAATCACAAGTGCCACTGTGCGTCCAAGCTTTTTTGTGAAAGTTCCTTTCATTTTTCTCTTCCTTTCTGATTTTTTATTTTCTTCTTTAATTATTATCCTTTTACTGCACCTACGGTAAGACCTCTTGTAAAGTATTTCTGGAAGAATGGGAATATTACAAGCATCGGGCCTGCCGCAAGAATAACCATTGCAAATCTTACAGGCTCTGTAGGTACTGATGCTGAAATATCTACATTCAGTGCCATACCGCTCTCTGACATACTCTTTACAAACTCTGCCTCGCGAAGTATTTTCTGAAGCATATACTGAAGCGAGTAAAGTTCTGTATCTCTTATATAAAGAAGCGATGTGTACCAGTCATTCCACTTACCCAGTAGTGTCATAAGAAGAACTGTTGCAAGCACAGGCTTCGAAAGCGGAAGTACTATCTGGAAGAAAATTCTCAGTTCACTCGCACCGTCTATCTTTGCCGATTCAACAAGAGACTGCGGCAGCTGACTGAAGAATGTCCTCATTATTATAATGTACCACGCACTCGCCAGTCCCGGAAGTATGTATATCCAAATAGTGTTTCCGAGATGAAGGTACTGTGTGTTGAGAATATATGTAGGTATTGTTCCACCGCCAAAAAGCATTGTAAAGAATATAAAAAAAGTTATCGGCTGGCGAAGCAAAAAGTTTTGCCTTGAAAGCGAATATGCTACAAGCGCCATTACAAAAAGGCTGGCAAAGCTTCCTGCTACCGAAAAAATAATTGTTGTTTTGTATGAATTGATAAGCTGTGTCGGATTTTCAAATATATGCTGATATGCTAGCGTCGATAACACCTTCGGGAAAAGTCTGTATCCGTACTGTGTCAGCGACTGTTCCTCCGAAAGAGAAATAGATATTACATATATCATCGGAAAAATAAAGCTCGCACACATCAGAATAAAAAACAGATGTATTAGTGCATTTGAAAAAGTAAATTTGTTTCTACGCATAATCTATTCTCCTTTCTTAGAACATTGCATTGTCAGGCTCAATCTTTTTGACAATGGCATTGGTAACTGTTACAAGTATTACTCCGACAAATGACTGGAAAAAGCCTACCGCAGATGTAATACCGATATCACCTGTACGGAGACCTCTGTATACATATGTGTCTATAACGTCGGTTGTCGGATAAAGTGCACCAACGTCTCTGGGTATCTGATAGAAAAGACCGAAGTCACCACGGAAGATATTACCTACCGCAAGAATTGAAAGCATTGTCATAAGCGGAACAAGCTCCGGAATTGATATGTACCAGCAACGCTGAAGTGCATTTGCACCGTCAATTTCAGCCGCTTCATAAAGTTCTGAATTGACACCCATGAGCGCTGCATAATACATAATCATACTCATACCAATACCTTTCCATACATGAGCTATCGTCAGTATCACCGGCCAGTATTTCGGATGAGAATACCAGTCCTTTCCGCCTATCCCCACAACATCAAGGAAGCGGTTAAGAACGCCAATACTGGGGTTAAGAAGAATGTAAGTTATAAAGCCAACAATAACCCATGAAAGGAAGTTAGGTAAAATCATTATTGTCTGATATGTCTTTATTGCAGTACGGCTTTTAACTTCGTTAAGCAAAAGAGCTGCCCCGGCTGACGTAATAGCATTAAGCACGATAAATACTGCACCATAGCCTACCGTGTTACGCGTAATTCTCCATGCATCCTGAGACATGAAAAAGAATTTGAAATTGTCAAAGCCGACCCATTCACTACCTAAAATACCAGCATCATAAGTATAGTCCTTAAACGCAATTATAAGTCCAAACATAGGTATATAATGCCAGATTATAAAGTATATAAGTGCCGGAAGTGCTAAAAGCAAAAGAGCACCGTTCTCACGCAATATACCTTTGGTCAGTTTTCTGCGCGTCAAAGGCACTGAATTCTGATTTTTTTTCAACATGTGTATACTCCTCCTTTATTTTACATTATGATTTTAACACACAATTCTAATATATTTAAAGGTTAAATTTTTTACATTCAGTCAAAAATTTTACTTTTTTGCATAAAATTAAAAATTTTTTCAGCAAAACTGCACAAAAAAAGGAACTTGTTATAACAAGTTCCTTTCTCATAATATATTCTGATTTAGTTAGTGTAATTATCGAAATAACCCTGAACAAGCACCACAGGAGTACCTTTGTCACCCGAACCGCTTGTAAGGTCACAAAGTGAACCGATTAAATCTGTAAGTTGGCGTGGTGTTGTCCCCTGGGAAGCCATATTTCCCACAAGATTTTCTTCTTTTTCTTTAATACTTTTCGAAATAGCTTCCTTAAGAGCCTCGCCGGAAAGATCCCTATAATCATTATCTGCAAGATATTTAAGCTTAAGTTCATTAGGTGTACCTATAAGTCCGTCTGTAAAAGCAGGTGAAACTACAGGGTCAGCAAGCTCCCAGATTTTACCCTGAGGATCTTTGAACGCACCATCTCCATAAACCATAACCTCAACATGCTTTCCTGTAGCATCAAGTATTCTTTTCTGAATGTCAAGTACAAGTGATTTACACTCTTTCGGGAAAAGCTTAATAGTTTCCTCTGTTGACTTATTTGAACCTAAAAGGCCGTATCTTTCATTGTAACCGCTACCGTTTATGGAAGAAGTCATAATATCATCAAGACCACAAACAACCTTTGCACCAGCATTTTTAAGAATTCTTTTTGTTCTTGCACGTGTATGGATGTCACAGTTGAGAATTGTATCTGTGTAGTCAAGAATTGTCTTTGCCTGATTTGCGAAAACAATCTCAACATCTGCACCACATTCACGGATAAGATCCCCGTAATATTTCACATAATCTACACCTGTAAATTCATGCTTGTTTTCACCAAAAAGCTCACGGTATTTCTCAAGCGAAAGAACATCTGAATAAGGATTAACACCAGCTTCATCAATCTTATCAATGCTTATAAGCTCATTACCAACTTCATCTGAAGGATAGCTGAGCATAAGAACAATTTTCTTAGCTGCTTTAGCAATTCCTCTTAAACAAATAGCAAAACGGTTACGAGATAAAATCGGGAAAATAACACCGATTGTTCCGTCACCAAGCTTTGCCTTTACATCCTCCGCAATGTTATCAACTGAAGCATAGTTTCCCTGTGAACGGGCAACGATTGATTCAGTAACAGAAATAACATCTCTGTCACGAAGTTCAAAACCTTCGCACTCTGCCGCTTCAATTACGCTTGTTGCAACAATCTCAGAAAGATTGTCTCCTTCACGGATTATAGGACAACGAATACCTCTTGATACTGTACCAACTCTTCTCTCTTTATTTGCCATTGTAATCCCTTCCATCCTAATAGATTTGCTACCGACAATATATGATAACATTTTTTTTAAGATTATTCAATACTTTTTTTTCACATCATTGAATTTTTTTTATTTGACAGTGCTTTTTTGTAATGTTATGATTACAGTAGTTATATACAAAGGAGAAACCAAAATTGAACAAAGCATTAGATTTCTGCAAAAAAAACGTTGTACTTCTGGTTGCATTTATTGCTGCCGCTATTACTTCGCTTATTATACCGCCTACAAAAGAATATATTAATTATTTCGATTTCAAAACGCTTGTATGTCTTTTTTGCGTACTGTCCGTAGTATGTGCACTGAAAAATGTTAATTTTTTCTACATACTGGCTCAGAAAATAGTAAAAACCTTTAAAACAACACGCGGAGCAATTGTTGCACTTGTATACATAACATTTATCGGATCAATGTTTATTGCAAACGATATGGCTCTTCTGACATTCCTCCCTCTCGGTTATTATGTTTTGTCTTCAACGGATAAGGGAAACTATATGAGTTTCACTTTTATTATGCAAAACATCGCTGCAAATCTTGGCGGAATGCTTACACCTTTCGGCAACCCGCAGAACCTGTTTCTTTATACAAAATTTAACATTCCTACACTTGAATTTGTAAAAATAATGCTTCTTCCATTTATAATCTCCGTTACAGTCATTACAGCGTGTTGTATGTTTGTCGAAAATGACCCACTGAAAATCACTAATGAAAACCTAAAAGGCAATAAACCAAAGACCATCGTGTATCTTATGCTTTTTGCATATTCTATTGCCATTGTTTTTCGTACAATTCCCTACATCTCAGGACTTTTTGTAATTATTCCCGTGCTTCTTATTATGGACAGGAAAGCACTCAAAATGGTTGACTACCCATTGCTTTTAACATTTGTTTTCTTTTTTATCTTTGCAGGTAATATGTCAAAAATTGAAATCGTACAAAAAATATTTTCTTATTTTCTTAATAAGAGTACATTGCTTTTCAGCGTGTTGTCGTGCCAGCTCATAAGTAACGTACCCTCTGCAATATTACTTTCACAGTTTACCGATAATTACCCCGACCTTCTTATTGGCGTAAATATTGGCGGTGTCGGAACACTTATTGCATCACTGGCAAGTCTTATTACATTCCGCGAATATGTCAGACATAATCCAAACAAATCTTTAAACTACATCGGAAAATTCTCGATATATAATTTTGGATTTTTATTTATACTGATAATTTGTCAACTTTTATTCAGATAACCGGAAAACTGAATGGCAGTACAGCTTACGAAATAAAAGAAAACCTGACTGATAAATTTCGTGATTTTGATTCAGCTACAACACATCAACTTTTCGAAATTCTTGTAACATATAATTTTTTTGTCCATAAGTGAAATATCAAGCAAGCTTTCTGCGAAAATGAAATAAGTCCTCACTCCGCAAGACGTATTTGCGGTACATCGTCTTATTTGGTGCGAGTGTTCATAACGTGTCAAAAATATAAAGAGTGTCCGTAACATACGTTACGAACACTCAAAATGGTGCGAGTGTTCTTATAGGATTTACTCACAAATGCTGTAAAATTACGGGGTTCAGACGGTCAACATAAGCAATTATTCTCTATAAAATAAAAAGTGGTGAGGAAATTCCTCGCCTTTCGGTGGACCAAGGCTTTTCAGCCAGCCCAAAAAACAAAATCAAAATAAATAATCTAAAACAAAATCGCAAAGTGATTTTGTACCTCACTTCTTCACTATTACATATTACCTATTACTTCAAATCGACAAGTTTGATTTTAGGGAACAGTGAAGAGTGAATAGGTAAAAGGTAAAATCGACAAGACTCTGTCAAATCTTGTCGATTTTGGTGCAGGTAACAGGACTTGAACCTGCATGAAATTGCTCTCACATGGACCTGATGGTCCCACCCACTCGGTGAAAAATCAAATACCGCATAAAATCAGGGGTTTCAGGATGATAGGAGTCTTAAAAATCTCTAATTTTTTATGCAAATTTCATTCTATGGAATTGGTAGAATGAAATTGAAAATGAAATAGAATTAAAATTAAACCAAATCAGTCGTATCGAAATGATGCGGCTTTTTTAATTAAAAAAACAGGAGGAATTATCATGCCAAAATTAAAAGATAATTTTACGAACATACTAAACAAACTTATCACAGATAAAAATATCTCTAAAGCAGAATTTCGCATACTGTGTTATCTGCTTATGAGAGCCGGGAACCAAGATGTTTGTTACCCATCTCTTAACACGATAGCCGCAGATACAGACATTGGTCTAAGCACAGTTAAAAGAGCAATACCGTCACTTGCAAAAAAGGGATATCTTAAAAAGATAAATCGCAAAAAGGCTAATGGCTCTGCAACATCAAATCTCTATCAGTTCACAGAAAAGATTTACGGAACAGACTAAATATATGGTGGCTCAAATTTGACTGAGGTGGTATCAGGATGGACTGCAAATAATACTTAGATAATAATACATAAAAGTTATTGGATATAAATAATATAAGCAAAAAGAATTAAGAATTTTCATTTTAATTGATTGGCTCCTCTCAATGAGAAATGCAAATCAATTATTTTTATATTCCAATAACCTTAACGAATACCTTCCTGCATCACCCTATATTAAAATTTGTTATGCAGTAACCAAAGATAAGAGTTTTTTTATTTGAGCAAAAGGACACGCTGTTTCCGATGGGTTTTGAGGAACAAAATCTGCGGTAAGGTATTTACCCTACCCAAGAAAGTTAGCCTCAAAAATCACGCAGTGTTCGGACGAGTTAAGACCTTAAAATCGATTATAGCGTTATGATAAAGGGTTTTCCAATGGTTTTGAGCATAAAACTATTCAGGGTAAGGTAGTTACACCGCCCAAAGAAGTTATCTGCTGACACAAAGGGTTTTCAAGCACTTACTGCACCTTAAAATCGATTTGAGATATTGGACAGGAACAGCAATCAAAAACCACTGCCCAAAATAGTAGCACGAAATGGCGGAAAATACAACGGAATAAAATGAAGCAGGAAAAGGCATTGGTGTCGGACTCCGCCACCAATGCGATTAAACCCCGACCGGCAGTGCCGTTCGGGAGTGGTGCTGTTTCAGGGGGTATGGTGCTGATTTGGTGTCGAGTTGCCCTCAAGTGCCGATAAAATGGGAATAAAAGTGGTGTATTTTGCGGTATCAAAGATTTTTCTAAAAATAATCATCGAATATCCATATACCATTGACAAACTATCACTTTGGTGATATAATGTTAAATGTAAAGTTAGGAGTGATGGAATGAAAAAAATAATATGGCATGGCTCTCCGGAAATAATTGAAAAGCCTGTATTCGGATTAGGCAAAGAAAATAATGACTATGGCTTGGGATTCTATTGCACAGAAACTTTGGAACTTGCAAAAGAGTGGGCTTGTCAAAAACCTGCCAAAGACGGATATGCTAACTG
>JAZPYX010000020.1:0-54397 GCA_045544395.1 Clostridia bacterium | reverse complement strand
TTGTCTGCATTAAACAATGTTACAAGTGCATTTGTTGTTGCATCAAAACCTGAAAGTCCTGTGTTGATAAGTGATGTTACTGATGAATCGTATTCGAATCCTACCAGTTCAAGAACATCGCTATCAAATGTAACAGGGCCTACTGCTACAAGTCCTGCTGCTACTGTTGACTTGAAGTTAAGTTTTACTTCTACATTTTCTCCAGGTGCACCACTTACTTCTGTGAAAGTATATGTTGCTCCTGTTCCAGCTGCACCTACAACGTATGTAGGCATCATTGACAACAAGCATATTGCCAATGTTAACAATATTGACATAAAACGTTTCATTCAAATTCTCCTCTCTTTAATCTGTCAATACCTAAAAAGCAATTACCAAGAAATAGGATAAAGAGCAGGAAGTGAGATATGTCTGAGCAGATAAACAGCATCAGCTGAACTTACTGTGCTATCTTTATTAAAGTCCTTGCTACCTGTATAGTTCACAGGATAAAGAGCAGGAAGTGAGATATGTCTAAGCAAACGAACTGCGTCGTTAGCATTCTTTGTACCATCCCCGTCAACATCGCCAAGAACTGCTTCAACTTCTGCTGCTTCAACTGTGATTGTAGCTGTAGCTGTAACGCCTTCAGCTGCTGTTACTGTGATTGTAGCTGTACCAACTGCCTTAGCTGTAACAACACCATCTGCTACTGTAGCAATATCTTCCTTATCAGATTCCCATGTAAGAGCAGGTGTGAGACCATCGTTAACTGTTGCTGTAAGAGTAACAGTTTCGCCAACCTTAATTGTAGCTGTTGTAGGAGCAAGAGTTACAGATGTAACTTCGGGAGCTGCTGCAGCTTCACCAAGAGTACCGATGAATGTAGCTTCGTCAAGGTCTCCGCCACCGATGTATACCTTGTATGTACCTTCGTTCTTAAGATCCATAGGAGCAAATGCATCAAACGCGATTGCGTTATCCTCTGCACCTACCTGATCAATGTAGCGAATTGTAGCTTCGTCAAGTACGAAAGCTTCATCGCCTGTTGCTTCGATTACAACCATACCAAACTGTGTACCATCTTCTGCAGTTACTGCATATTCGATGTTGTACAAACCGTCTGCGTCAGGTGTGTAATTCTCTGCTGCGCTTGCTATCAGTGTGAAAGCAAGTGCGATCATCATAACCATGATGATTGATGAAAATAATTTTTTCATGTTTTGCCATCTCCTTTTTTGTTTAAAATTTATTTAATTAAATTAAATTCTTCATTATTCCGGACACGCCCTCTTTGCTGCGTCCTACTCCACTATATATAATAGGAAGCATTTCGTTTTACGTTCACATCTCGGCTTCCCCTTGAGGGGAGGCTCCGCTGTAAGCGGTGGTGAGGTGCATTTGATAACGCCACCTCATCCGCCTCTTTCCGAGGCACCTTCTCCTCGAGGAGAAGGCTTCCTTTACTTAACTATCAGAATATTCCGTTAAAAAGGAAAGTAACAAGAACACCTTCAAGAACATCTTTTTCAACCTGTCTGTCTTCAACCCATGGATTATCTGCAGGGGTGATTATAACAAGCTGATTTGCCTGATTCCACTTAACATCGTAACCGAGTTCTTCAGAGATAAATCTGATGGGAACCATTGTTCTGTCCTGAACAACTTCAACGGGAGCATCATAAGTAACGACCTTACCGTTTACTTCGATATCTGCTGAATTAAATGTGATTTTGATTTCCTTATCACCTTTTACTACATAGCAGTAATTCCAGCCTGCTTCCCACTTAACTTCTGCACCGAGAGTTTCACTTACGAAACGAAGAGGTACAAGAGTTCTGTCATTTTTTAAATAAGGAACAACTTTTGAATTATCTGGATCAATCGCTTCTGTCTTTCCAAAGGCATAAGCTGTACCAGCATTAATTTTTAAGGCTATTACATCTTCTTTACGAGCATTGAGTTCTGTTTCTCTCGCTTCATCAAATACGATTTCTTGTGCATCAGGCTTACCAATTATTTTGAACTGAAGTGTGCCGAGACATATGTCATAAGTATCATCTGAATTAAAAAGAGTAACTAAAGCCATTTTCTCCACGTCAAAACCTGAAAGTTGTTCGTTGATAATCGGAAGTACCGATGAGTCATAACTAAAGTCTACAAATTCAAGCAACTTATTATCATACTTAATAGGACCAATCGCAGCAACGCTAGCCGGTACACCAGTCTTAAAATAAATGTTGATATCTACCAGTTCACCAACTGTGCCACTAGCAGTAGAAAAAGCATACACTGCATCACTTTCCTTTTTAGCATCAGCGTCATCATTGCTAGAATCAACTTTTTCTGCACCAACAAACACCATACCATCTTCAACCGAGGACTCAATTTTTACCCCTTCAGCTGTTTGTGTAGAAGGGTATCCGCTGATACTTATGCCATTTTGTGCAAATGCAGTCATACTGAGTGCAAGTGCGATAACAAGCACAACTGAAATAATTTGCCAAACTTTTTTCATTTTCATTTCACCTCTCTTCAAAACGTATACTGTCCGCCATCATAGATGTCAATTTTCTGTAAGAGGGCAGAGTTCTACTCATTTTCGTTTTCATTATAGCACGGGATATTTATTTTTGCAAGTATTATTACAAATTTTTTGCGTGTTTTTTTACACAAAAACTCATTAAAAAAATTGTTATTTTTCCCGAAAATTTCCGAAAGTTTCACACCTTTACAGCAGGTAATTTCAAACTGTATTTGAAACCATTTTTTAACACTTTTTTAACTTTTAGCTTTATATAGGCGTTTTTCTACATTTTTGTCCAAAATCCCGAGGCTGAAAAAGGAAAATAATGTATTTTTTAACCGCTTTTAAAGTCTTTTTACTTTACACTAATTCCATATCCTTTTTAAGAACAGCAAAATGGTATATTTTGAAAAATTCCCAAAATATACCATTTTAATGTTTATTACTTTCTCATTTCTTCAAGAAGTTCTTTTGCGCCTTCTACTATTCTTTCAGCAACACCTGCTTTAAAGGGCGAAGTACGTGCTTCGTAGCCTCCCTCATCAAATGCTGATTGCACTGGGAAATACCCCATATTGCCATTTGTAAGAGCACATGGCATTATCATCCTCCATCCCTCTGCCTCTTTTATCTTAACGCCTATCTCTGTGAAGGGTTCACCGGGGATACCCAGCATTACCACATCACCGATTTTAAGTCCTGTAAGGTTAAGCATAAAGTTTTCGGGGCCGTTTTCCATATTGCACATACGAAGTGCCTCTGCAACAACGGTTGTAAGCTCCATTGCAGTATAGGGAATTTCGTCATCCCTGCCTGCATCGTGAAGCTCTTTATACTTGTGCGCCAAGGGAAGTGCTTCCTTGGGCGGAACATTTGCAGGAATAGGAACAATTTTTTCAACGATATCAATATCATTAACGTCGATATATTCAACTTTATCATACACCTGAAGTACTGTACCTGCAAGAGCACGGCCTACAAAGCGAGCCATACCGGGGCTTTTCATTTCGTTATCAAAACTGATTTCGGTATCGTTCATATCGCCGCCTTCCGGGAACACGTGGGTACTTCCAACGTCACCCTGTGCACCTGCATAGAACATACATTTTGTACCGTCAAGTGCAATTTCAACAGTTCTACGCATCCAACCGGGCCAGTCTGCAGAGAACAATTCACCGTTAATCGTATCTGCGTGAAGTCCGTAGTTAACAAGAACAATACTCTCCCCACCCTCACGGTCAAATCGAAGAATATGCACTCTCTGGTCTAGTTCACCAATGGGGTGGTCAATATTAGGATCACCTACGGGAGGGCATGTCATTGTTGTGCCGTCTTTCATCTTATAACGACGTATGTAAGCCACTCTTTCGGGAGCGTAGCCTGTAATAAAGCCCATTTTTGCATCCTTAAGGTCATTAACAGCCATTACTGCACCGTCAACAATCCTGTTAATTACGAATTCTGCATATTTTGCGATAACTTCCTCATCAGCATCAAATGCACTTGTAGGAACAAGAAGTGCACCTGTATGTGTATGTGTTGCCGCAAGAAAAATATTTTCCCCGGGAATACCTGTTTTTTCCGTTATTCCCACTTTAACTTTTTCAACAATGCATTTATCAACTCCGCAGGTGTCAACGCTGATAAGTGCAATATTCTTGTCATTACAGGAAAGAATCATAACCTCGCTCATTAAATCATCAAGAAAGCCTTTGCCGAATCTTGGAATATAGTATCCTGATACGCCTGCACCAAGGGGTGGGTTAATATTTACTTCTGCATAACCTACTTTGAAATTACTCATACCAATTCTCCTTTTTCTACCACTATTTCGCCTTCAAGCATTACCTTCTGCACGTTAAATCTATCGTCAATAAACACAAGGTCTGCATTTTTATCAAAATCAATTGAACCAATTTCGTCATCCATACCAATCGCCCTTGCAGGGTTGGTGGATGCCATCAGAAACGCCTGTGCAATACCGCAGTTTGTACTTTGCATAATATTCCTGCACGCCTGATCCATAGTCATTTTACTGCCTGCAATTCCGCCTTGCGGGTCAAAGTTAAGGTCTGTAACGTGACTGAGATGTTCCGGAGGAATATTGTTATGTATTGTGCTGTCTGTAACAAGAACAACCTTTTCTATTCCCTTTGTATGAATAAGAAGCTGCTGCATCTCGGGATGAACGTGAATTCCGCAGGAATCACTGATTAATTCCGCATACATATCGGGTGTTTTGAAGCAATATTCATCAACACCGTAATTACGGACACCCGAGGAATAAACCTCTTTCTGCGGAGTTGCATCCATAGCGTGTGTCAGAATTGTGGGTTTAAGACGCGCGCCAAGTTTTCTTATATGCATCGGCCACGCCTGGGTATGTCCAACTGCAATTCTTACATCGGGGTTAATCTTTCTTGCATATTCAAGAAACGGCTTAATGTCGGGGCGTTCGGGGTCAATTGTCCACACACGGACATCCTTGCCCGCCTCATCAACGAACACTTTATAATCCTTTTCCTCTACTCCGCCGTGCCACGGATTTGTAGCCGAATGAGAACCGAAATTCGGATTAGTGTAAGGTCCTTCCATATAGATGCCCTTGATAACACGGGATTTTTTCATTCCCTCACGGATGCTTTTGATTGCTTCAACAAGCTTTTCCGTATTCATATGGTAGTCGGGTGTTCCAAGAAGGGATGTTGTACCCCTTTTAAGGAAATGCTCCGCAGCTTCCACCGGTTGAAAACAAGTTGATTTCCCGTCACCACCGTGAACGTGTATGTCCACAAATCCGGGACCTACATAAGCACCATTTGCATCAATAATTTCTGCATTTTCGGGAATTTTCACATCTTTTTCTTCCCCGAAATCTTTGATTTTTCTGTTTTCGATTATAATTACACCGTCCCAGATAATCCCCCGTTCAGTAACCACCTGGGCGTTTTTTACCACTTTCAGCATACGATTTCACCCTCCAGTATTACCTTTTTGATATTGAACTTGTCGTCTACAAATATGAGGTCAGCGTTCTTCCCAACATCTATCGATCCGATTTTGTCATACATTTTGATAGCCTTTGCGGGATTGGTAGATGCCATCAGAAATGCCTGTGCAATACCGCAGTTGGTACTTTTCATAATATTTTTGCAGGCAAGGTCCATTGTCATTTTACTGCCTGAAATACCACCCTGAGAGTCAAAGTTAAGGTCTGTAACGTGTGCAAATTCAGGTGGTGTGGGATCATCGTGCACTGTGCTGTCAGTAATAAGAATAACTTTATCTATTCCTTTTGTATGTATAAGAAGCTGCTGCATTTCGGGATGAACGTGTATTCCGCAGGAGTCGCTTATCATTTCTGCATACATATCGGGCTCCTTAAAGCAATATTCATCAGGACCGAAGTCGCGAGTACCACCGTACCTTGGTTTTCTGCCTGTTGCATTCATACAGTGAGTCATAATTGCAGGCACGTAATTTGCACCCAGTGCCCTTATTTCAGCCGGTGTTGCCTCAGTATGGCCGAGAGCAAAAATAACATCGGGGTTAACCTTTCTTGCATATTCAAGAAATGGCATCAGATTGGGAAGTTCGGGAGCTATTGCCCATACTTTTACCGCATCACCTGCAGCATCTACAAACTGTTTATAATCTTCTTCGTGGACCCCGTGACGCCAGGGATTATTAAAGGCATTTGCACCGTAGTCAGGGTTCATATAAGGTCCTTCACAGTAGATGCCCTTTATAACCTTAGTTTTTTTCATTCCTTCTCTAACCGAGTGCATCGCTTCAACAAGTTCTTTTGTGTTTTCGCTATATCCCGGTGTTGCAAAAATTGTAGTTTCACCGTGGCTAAGAAAGAAATTTGCCGCTTCAACGGGATTTTCATATGTAGAATAGCCACCACCCGCATGAACGTGAATATCCACAAAGCCGGGACCTACATATGCACCGTTTGCATCTATAACGTCGGCACCGTTGGGGATTTCGATATCGCGACAACTGCCAAATTCTTTAATTTTACCATTTTCAACAATAATCACTCCGCCCCAAATAATACCACGTTCGGTAACAATCTGAGCGTTTTTTATTGCTTTGATTTTTTTCATAAAAAGCACATCCCTTCCTAAGTATAATTATACTTGTGTTACCGAGGAAAATCAAGAGACAAATTCCAATATTTACAGATAAAAAATGCCCTGCTACAAGGCGTTTTCATAGCAGAGCGTTTTAATGACGATAGATAAGTTAATAGCTAAACAGTAGTTTGTAATCCCTGTTATCTTCTTTTTACATTTTTACTGTTTTTCAAACACAGTCTTAAGATTTGAACGATACGTTTCTCTTGTAATATGAGCACAAAGCTCTTCAACAGAAGAAATAAAAGCTATCACACACAGTACTATGCAAAATACCGTCATATAGGGAGTAAGATAAAAGTACGGTGTACAAAAAACTGCAAATCCTGTTAGTTTATTAAGATAAGTATGAAGCGATGCAAAGCAACGATATTTAATAACGGCCGTTACATATGAAGCCAATCTTATCGCAACTATCACACCAACTACAACCCATAAAATTCCCGGAACCTTTTTAAGAAGCATCGGAAAAATTTTTAAAACCATTACAGCATAAAAAATCAAATCAGATGCACTGTCAAGCTTTGCCCCGAATTCAGTCGAACTTTTTGTAAGCCTTGCAACAAGCCCGTCAAGCACGTCTGTAATCCCTGCAAGAGTATAAACTATAAAAAAAGTTAACGTAAAGGGTTCAATAAAAAACAGGCATACTGTCCCAACAATACGCAATGCCGTTATGAAGTTTGGAATACTTTTGATTTTATCCATTAAATCAAGTCCTTATTTCATATTAAAGAATAGTTTACCACTTTTTTCTTCAAATTTCAAGTAATAATTGTATGAGTTTGTGTCTTTTTTGTAAATTATGAAACTTGAATTATCATATTTCCATACATAATTCAACGTTTTACATAGCAAAACTACATCTTCGAAACTTGTCAAGTATTTCGGACAAAAAAATAAGCTTTGCGAAAGCAAAGCAACCTCACTTCTTCCCTTTTCACTATTACTTATTACTTTCCAAAAATCGACAAGTCTTTTTAGGGAATAGTGAATAGGTAATAAGTAAAATCGACATTCCTCTGTCGAAGAATGTCGATTTTTAAGACGAACCATAGAGATATTTTATTTTTGATTTTTCTTTGCTGTGTTTATTGATGAAATAAGAATTTTCTTCAGTTCAACACAATTCCACAAAATTGTGTTATCGTCATAATATCCACTTTCTATAAGAAGTTCAATCCAGTATTCACTTTCAGAACATTCTTTTAATGCTATTTGAAGTTTAGCAATAAAATCGTTCTTTCCGTGTCCATAAAATGCTTCTCTTATATTCGCCCTGATGCTTGTGCCACTACGGATAAGTTGATTTGTGAGCACGCTTTCTCTTTTTTCACTTTTTACTTTATTACAAACTTTAATTATATCTAATGCAAATTGTTTTGATTTTACAAGCAACGGACTGTCCATAAATTTTCTCCTTTTCAAAAGGAACTTTTTCCCTTTTCACTATTACTTATTACTTTCCAAAAATCGGCAAGTCTTTTCAGGGAATAGTGAATAGTGAATAGGTAATAAGTAAAATCGACATTCCTCTGTCGAAGAATGTCGATTTTTGGTGACCCCACGGGGAATCGAACCCCGGTCTTCGCCGTGAGAGGGCGACGTCCTAGGCCGCTAGACTATGGGGCCGTTTTGACTACTCGCTTATTATAATACGAAACCTGTTGCTTGTCAACAATTTTTTTCAGGAAACGCAAAAAAATCGTACTGCATTTCTTGACTAAAGCAGGGATTTGGTGTAAATTATAATTGGTATGTTTTAAAATTTACACTTTATTAACCTATTGGTTGATAAAGTGTTGTATAATGTACACATATAAAAACGGAAGGAATGAAAAAAATGTCTGATTCTATTAATGCTGTAGAGATAAAAAACCTTGTAAAGCTTTATGGAAAAAACAAAGCTTTAAAGGATATTTCTTTCAGCGTAAAAAAAGGTGAAATCATGGGATTCCTGGGACCTAACGGTGCCGGAAAAAGCACAACCATGAATATCATCTGCGGATGCATCAGTGCCAACAGCGGCAGTGCCAAGGTTTGCGGTTGTGACGTGCTTGAAAACCCTGAAATAGTAAAAAGGAAAATAGGCTATTTACCTGAGCAGCCTCCCCTTTACTTTGATATGACTGTTATCGAATATCTTAATTTTGTGTATGAGCTTAAAAAGGTTAAGCTTGATAAGAAAAAGCATATTGAAGAAATTATGGAGCTTGTGAAAATTGCGGATATGAAAAACAGAATGATACGCAATCTGTCAAAGGGTTACAAGCAGCGTGTAGGTCTTGCACAGGCACTTATCGGTGATCCGGAAGTCCTTATACTTGATGAGCCTACTGTAGGTCTTGACCCCAAACAGATTATTGAAATTCGTAACGTTATAAAGGAGCTTGGACAAAAGAGGACTGTTATTCTCAGCACCCACATTCTGCAAGAGGTTGAGGCAGTGTGTGACAGTGTAACTATCATATCTCACGGCAGCATCGTTGCACAAAACACCATTGAAGGATTGACAGAGATAACAGGCGGAAAAGACAAGTACAGACTTACAGTGCTTGGCAATGCACAGGCTTCTCAAAACACGCTTGAATCGGCTGAAGGAATAGAAAGTGTAGAAGTAGTAAACCTTGGAAAAGGATACGGTGAATTTATCGTAAAACAGCTTCCCGACACTGACATCAGGCTTACTCTTACAAACCTGCTTGCAAAAGAAGGACTTGCGATAGGCGAATTCAGAAACGCATCCCTTACACTTGAAGAAATGTTTATCAGACTGACAAATGATGTTGTTACTGAAAAAATTGAAGAAGACGTCAAAGAAGACGTTTCAGAAACGGAAGAGGAGGAATAATAATGCTGGCAATACTGAAAAAAGAGTTCAAAGGCTACTTTATGTCTCCTATAGGATACATATTTGTAGGTGTTTTTACATTTCTCGCTTCAATGTTTTTCTCAAGCGGCGTACTTATGTATCAACAAGCAGATATAGGCCTTGTATTTTCAAACATTAATATAATTTATCTGTTTTTGGTCGCACTTCTTACAATGCGCCTTATATCAGAAGAAAAGAATAAAAGAACTGATCAGCTTCTTCTTTCCTCCCCTGTAAGTGTAACAGAAATTGTACTTGGAAAGTATCTTGCAGCGATGAGCGTGTTTGGAGTTACACTGATAGTATCTTTGGCATATCCTCTGATAATGTTTATGTTCGGTGAACCCGTTCTTAGTGAAATAATCGGTTCTTACATAGGTTTTATACTTTTGTGGGGTGCATTTATTGCTGTCGGACTTTTTATTTCATCACTGACAGAAAGCCAGGTTATAGCAGGTGTATTCACTTTTGCAAGCCTTCTTATGATATACTTTATTTCATGGTTTGAATCAAGTGTTAATTCTGTTATTATTAAAAAAATCCTGAACTGGTTTTCCTTGTTTTCACGTTACAATGAATTCCAGAATGGTATTCTCAACATACAAAGCGTGATTTATTATCTCAGTTTTATATTCGTATTTCTTTTCCTGACAGTACGGGTTATTGACAAGAGAAGATATAGTTAAGGAGGTGGAGAACAATGAAAAATATTAAACTTAAAATGGGCGTGACATCAATTATAATTACTGCAGTTGTTCTCGCCTGCGTAATCATATTTAATGCAGTTGTGGGTATTGTTACACAAAAGCTTCCTTTGAAAATTGACCTTACAAAAGACAAAGTGTATGAGTTTTCCGGTCAGACAAAGGATGTTATGAAATCACTTGACGCAGATATAAGTGCCTACGCAATTATTCCTGAAGAAACCGAAGGGGAATATATTGACTATATAAAGGAATACCTTGAAAAATACAAGGCACTCAGCAAGCATTTTTCTGTAGAGTATATAGACCCCTACAAAGACCCCACATTTATGAGCAGATTTTCAAACAGCGATACTCCTGCAGGAATCGGCTCGGTAATTATCGAATGTGGCGAAGACTACGAGGTTGTAAGCTTTGACCAGCTTTACACACAAAGCTCATTTGATAACAGTGTGAAGATTGATATGGAAAAAAAGGTTACAAACGCTATAATGAATGTAACGGGACTTGCTACCGGTGCAAAAATTTACTTCACAACCGGACATGACGAATATGTAGTGGGAAACCTCAAAACACTTGTTAAAGGCGAAGGACATACAGTTGCAGATTTAAGCATAAGCCGCGAAGGAATTCCGGAAGATGCCAACATTGTAATCTGTGTGGCTCCCCAGACAGATTTCACAAAGGAAGAATGTGAGTCACTTGATAAGTTCCTTGATAACGGTGGCAGATTTATTCTCACAGCACATCCCGGAATGAACAAGATGGAGAAGCTTGATGCATACATGGCTGAATGGGGGCTCAAGCTTAACTATGACTTCGTTATAGAAACAGACCCGAAAAGTGCTATTGCATTTGATTCAGGAATGGCTATTCCTGCTGCAAAATTAAACCAGCACGGAATTACAGAGAAAATTGCCGATAGCGATGCAATCATGGCTATGCCCTATGCAATGAGTATAACTACAATGAAAAGTGTTAACTCCGCAGTACCGTCTGAGCTTCTTATGACAAGTGAAAAAGCGTACGGAAAAACAAATCTTGAGTCAACAAACAGCGAAAAAGAAAAAGGCGATATTGACGGACCTCTCTGCCTTGCAGCGATATCAGAAAAATCCGGTGATAAGTATTCTGCAGTTATGATAATGGGTTCAACACTTTGTGCAGAACACCAGCAGATGATTAATGAGGGTGCTTATCTTAACGGGGACTTTATTCTTAACAGTCTTAATTATATGAGTGGTATAAAAGTTTCCAGTGATATCAGAGCAAAAAAAGTAAGTCCTGAAACAATGACCATGACTCCGCAGCAGGTAACTGTAAGTATGATAGTTCTTCAGTACGTGCTTCCGGCAGTTATAATTCTTGCAGGACTGTTTATGTGGCTTAAGAGAAGATTTAAGTAAGGGATTGGTATAATTGAAACGCAATATAAAAATGCTTATTGCCGTAGTTGTTGTTCTTTCGATAATAGTGGGACTGTATTTTGTAGCCGTAAAGTGGGACCCTGACAAAAACAAAGAAAATGAATCAAAGCAGGACACAGCATACGATGTAGAATACATTATAGACGAGGAACCGGAAAATGTAGCATCAGTAGAATTTATGAACAACGGTATTTCCTACACAGTGTATAATGAAGAAACGCCCCGTATAGAAGGCTACAGCAGTAATATAACAGATAAGGCTTCACTGACTTCTGCTATATTCAACGCAACAAGTATAGCAGCTACAAAAAATCTTGGTAAAAAAGGTGATATTTCATCTTACGGACTTGACAAGGAAGAACAGTACGTAAAAGTTTCATTAAAAAGCGGTGAAGAAAAAACTCTCATAATTGGTAACTCCGCAAATTTCAACGGAGAATTTTACGTAAAGCTTGCTGATTCCGATGTGGTTTATACTATAGCGTCTTACACTGCTGAAACGCTTTTACAGTCGCCTGACGAATACAGAAGCCTCGCCACGTGGCAAATTGATAACACAACTGTTTCATCGTTTGAGGTTCACAAAAATGGTGAAAAGGTTCTTCAGGTAGAATATGACGAGGATTTTGTTGCCACAAATGAGTACCAGCCTGTATCGTATCTTATAACATATCCTTACGAAAGCGTCAAAGCGAATCTTGACAGTCTCGATGCTTTCTTTAAGGAACTTTCTTCGGTTACAGCAGAAAGCATTGTAGAAGAGAATCCTTCAGACCTTTCTGTATATGGTCTTGATAAGCCATACATTCTCACTGTTAAGGATGCAACCAACAACACAACTATAAAGATGGGAAGTTACGCAGATAACGGTGCAATTTACGTAATGCAGGAAAATGAACCTGTAGTATATACCGCAAGGTGTTCTTTCTACGAAAAAATCAAGAGTGTTAATCCGAAAGAATATGTAGACCGATTCATCCATATATTCAACATTGGCACTATTTCTGAAATTACTGTTGAAAATAAGGAAGAAAAGCACACCTTAACAATTACTGAAAAATCTGAAGACAATTTTGAATATACGATTGACGGGAAAATAAAGGTGAAGGATAATTTCACCCCTGTATTTACTAATATTATCGGTATTACTGCAAGCGACTTTTTAAATGAAGAACCTTCCGGAAAGGAAAAATGTAAAATCACATTTACCTTTAACGATAAAACGACAAAAGCTTTTACTTACTATGAATATGATGACAGAAACTGTATTGTAAAAGCTGACAGTCAGATGACATGTCTTGCATTAACAAAAAGCATCGATGCAATCTTTGAATCATTGTCATAAGAAAGGACGTATTGTTATGTTTAAGATTGGTATTGTTGGAGCCGGTTCAATCGGAAAATCCCATAAAAGAGCCATTATGGCTAATGAAAAATGTATTCTTACTGCTGTTTGCGATATTAATGAAGAAAACGCAAAAATGGTAGCCGAAGATACAAATGCACATATATATGCAGATTATAAAGAAATGGCAGAAAAGGAAGTAATGGATGCTGTAATCCTTAATCTTCCCCACTTTCTTCACAAGGACGTGGCAATACATTTTCTTGAAAAGGGAATAAATGTACTTGTTGAAAAGCCTATGGCTAATACCAGAGAAGAGTGCGAAGAAATGATAGCTGCTGCCAATAAAAGCGGTGCATTTCTGACAGTTGGTCATGTTCAGAAGTACTATTCCTGCTACAGAATTTTGCGGGATATGATAAAAGAAGGAAGATTCGGTAAGCTTTGCTCTATAACCGAAACAAGAAATTCAGATTATTTTATTAACCGTCCCGCATGGTTTCTTGACAAAAAGCAGTCAGGAGGCGGCATAATAACAAATTTCGGTGCGCATACTCTTGACAAGGTGATGTACACAACAGACCTTGAAATTGAAGATATTTATGCACTTGGCAACAATTTTATGACAGACCACGATGTTGCAGCAAGCGTACAGCTTCTTGTTAAGTTTTCAGGCGGTGTAAGCGGTGCATTTACATATTGCGGCACGCACATTAAAGGTCTTTACGAAACAAATTTCTATTTCACAGACGGCATAGCTCAGGTTCGTAACGGTGAACAGTTGTGGATAAGTGAAAACAAAGAGGACTTTGTTCAGATAGAAGTTGACTCAGGAAGTTCCAGTCTTCTTTCTCTTCAGCTTGAAGAGCTTGTCAAGCTTCTTGAAGGCGACGAAACAGAAATAATTATGCCGGACTACGCAACACAGATAGTTGATGCTCTTGAAAAAGCTGTTAATATGATGTAGTAAAAACAAACCCGAAATTTTTAATATGGTATTAATAAAAAAGCGTGACTAACATCACACTTCAACACCCCCTACCCCCAATATTGATATGCACCCCAAAAGTGTCTAACTTTTGGGGTGCATATCAATATTGGGGATAGGAAAAAATGCGGTCTGGACTTTTTTACATCCTTTTTATCAGCCCTCGTATACAAGATTATCTTCAATCATCTTGTCAACATTATCTTTATCCCACCATGCACCTGCAATGGCAACTTCCTCATCCACGCTCTTACCTTCCAGTGCAAGAATTGCCTGTTCCACAGCCTTATATCCTATCTGATAGGAATCCTGTGCAACGGCACCCACAAGCTTTGGGCCTGAGTTTTTTTTCATCCACTCAATCTGCTTACTTCCGGCATCAAATCCACAGAATTTTATTTTATCGTACTTTGTTCCTGCAGCCGCAATAGCATCATATACCTGCTTTACAACACCTTCATTTGACATAAAAACTGCTGATGCACCCTTTTCGCTGAGCGCCTCAAGAGCAGTTTTATATGCATTATCTGCATCTCCCGGCTTTACTTCTTTTTCAATTTTGACCTTTCCTTTTGTATCAGGGTCATTTTCTGCAAGCTCCTTGAACTTGTCTGTAAATCCTCCTGCACGGTCAATACCGGTCTGTGTTTCGTCATGCTGAATTACGCCAACCACATAATTTTCTGAGGAATTTTTTATATCATCTTTGATAGCTTTAAAAAAGTGCTCTGCTGCAAGTGCCGCTGCCATAGAGTTACTTGTGGCAACAGAAGAACGTATAGGGTTTTTATTCTGTGATTCAAGTGCCTTAAGGTCATTTTCCCAGATACCGCTGTCGAACTGTACTACGGGAATCTTTCTGTCATATGCCTGTGTAAGATAACTTGTAAATCCCTCACCGATAGTTGCAACGACCATTGCCGAAACATTATTTGAAAGTGCCGTCTGCACCATTTCCTGCTGTGAAGGGATATCTTTTGCACTTTCCGATGCCGGACCGCGGAAAGTTACACTGTAACCATACTTTTTTGCAGCATCCTCTGCTCCGCTTTTAACAGATTGCCAGAATGCATGGGATTCACCCTTTGCAACTACTGCAATAGTTTTGCCTTTGACATCTGTTTGCGGAGTGTCACCGTTCTGATTTTGTTCACTGTTGTCTTCCCCACACCCTGCTGTCATTGTCACACAAAGAATTACCGCAAATGCGACAGTTAAAATTTTCAACAATCTTTTTTTCATACTTACCATCTCCAAATTATTATTTTCTGCTATTGCGTTTTGTTTTAAGCACATCCATAAGAACGGCTACAACAACTATTATACCCGTAAGAACATAAGTTACATACGTTGAATTAAGATTCAGGTTGAATTTTGCCAATACAAAATTAAGACCGCTTCTGATTACTACCAGGAGAATTGCTCCGATTACAGAGCCTGTAACAGACGCTGTACCACCTGCGGCACTTGTTCCGCCTATATAAACACCTGCAATAGCATCAAGCTCCATTCCATTACCTGTTGCTGTTGCAACTGTGGCAAAGGATGACGACCAGAAAATCGCCGCAACACCGGCTGCAAGCCCGCTTATCACATATGCAATAAGCTTGTATTTGTCTGTATTAATACCGGAAAGCCTCGTTGCTTCCTCGTTACTTCCGATAGATAGAATATATCTGCCTACAGTATTTTTGTACATCAGATACATACACACAAGGGTAAAGATTGCCACCCATACAAGTCCGGTAGGAAATCCGTTCCAGTTTGAATAAAGCGAGTTATACCACGTTCCGCTCGGAAAAAACACATTGGGGACAGATACCAAAAGTGCACTCAGACCTCTTGAAAACATCATTGTACCAAGAGTTGCAATAAAAGCAGGAAGCTTCATCTTCGCAATCAGAAATCCGTTTATAAATCCAAAAAGAAGTCCTATCAGAATCATTACAGGTATTGTCATCCACAAGGGAAGTCCCATCATATACAGTTTTCCGGCTACAGAAGCCGCTGCAATGCACACCGTACCAATCGAAAGGTCAATGCCGCCTGTAGCAATTACAAACGTCACGCCAAGTCCCATTATGGCATAGGGTGCAAGTGACTGTGCCATACTTACTATATTGTAGCGGTCAATAAAATTCGGGTTAAGTGCCGTAAATATTGCAACCAATGCCGCAAGGGCAAATACAATAATGATATTCTGGCTCAGCTTTCTTTCACGAAGCATATTTTTCATGTCAGCCGTTCTCCCTTCTGAGTGTCGCATATTTCATAATTTCTTCCTGGCTTGCATCTTTTATATCAAGCTCTGCAGTAATTCTACCTTCACACATTACTATTACCCTGTCACTTAGCCTTTGCACTTCTGCAAGCTCCGAGGAAATCATAATTATAGACTTGCCTTCCTTTACAAGGCTTTCCATAAGGTCATAAATTTCACTCTTTGCTCCAACGTCAATGCCACGTGTAGGTTCATCAAAGATGAATATATCTGAATTTTTAAGAAGCCATCTTGCGATGATAACTTTCTGTTGATTTCCACCCGAAAGGTTTTTAAGCAGCTGCTTTACAGAGGGAGTTTTTGTACGAAGTGTCTGCACCATTTTTTCACTGTCGCTTCCTATTTTACCATCATCTATCCAGCCACCTGTAACATAATTTTCAAGAGATGCAAGAACGGAGTTTTCCGCAACAGATTTATCAAGCAAAAGTCCATAGTGTTTTCTGTCTTCCGAAAGATAACATATTCCGTATTTAACTGCATCCTCCGGCGTTCGTATATACGCACGTTTCCCGTTAAGATATATTTCCCCGAAGTCCTTTCTGTCGGCACCGTAAATTGTTCTTACAACCTCGGTCCTCCCTGCACCCATAAGACCTGCAAATCCAAGAATTTCACCCTTATGAAGCTTGAAGCTGACATCTTTCACTTCGCTGCCCCTGTTCAGGTTTTTAACCTCCAGAACTACAGGAGCATTCGAAGGAACACTGCTTTTTTCTTTTTTCTCGCTGAAAATAGCTCTTCCTACCATCATTTTTACTATTTCGTCTTTAGTAGTGTCCTTTGTATCTACTGTCCCTATATATTCTCCGTCACGCATAACAGTAACACGGTCGGAAATACGGTTTATTTCGTCCATTCTGTGGGAAATATATATCATACCTATTCCCTTTTTTCTTAAGTCCTGCATTATTTTAAAAAGTTCTTCAACTTCAGGCTGCGTAAGTGCAGCCGTCGGCTCGTCAAGAATAAGCATACGACATTCGTCTGAAACAGCTTTTGCAATTTCTACCATTTGCTGCTTTCCTACCGTAAGCGTACCTAAAATTGCAGAAGGGTTAATTTTCACGCCTATTCGCTGAAAAAGCTTTTCTGCATCTTCTACCATTTTTCTGTCGTCAATCATAATTCCACGCTTAGGCTCCCTGCCTATGTAGATATTCTGAGCGACTGTAAGATGATTCATCATATTCAGTTCCTGATGTATGATATTTATACCGGCTTTCTTTGATTCCGATATCCCCTGAAACTGTACCTCTTTTCCAAAATAAGTGATTTTCCCACCGTCAGGCTTGTGTATACCGCAAAGCACCTTCATAAGCGTTGACTTTCCTGCACCGTTTTCACCCATCAGTGCATGAACTTCTCCACGTCTGAGTTCAAGTCCGCCCGATTTAAGAGCTTTAACACCGGAAAAGCTTTTTTGTATATTTTCCATTTTTAAAATAACTTCATTTGAATTCATTAAACAGCCTCCCTCAAATGACCTTATTGAGTATTCTTTCCATATTTTTTGATTTAATACAAAAAAATCAGCACATCACCGTGCTGATTTTTTGTCATTTACCTTTATTACTTTGTAATTATGATTGGTTATTAACAGTCCGTCTTTTGTATCTACAATAAAAACTTCGTCGTGGCAATTAAGGTGGTAAAATTCTCTATACTCTTTTGGTATAACAATTCTTCCAAGTTTGTCTACCTGCCTTTTAATACCTACTCTTGTTATTTTATTATCCATTTCCAAGCCCCCTACAATAATATACAGAGCCTTGTGAACAATTAAAAAATGCGCCAGCCGGAGCCGACGCACGAAAAACACATAGGCTCACTGTCGCCAAACAAAATTCAAGATTACCGATAAAACGATACATGAATGAGAACCTACATATTTTTACCACGAGGGGTAAAAATTGTATGTTTTATCTATAATCTTATAGAATTTTGTTTGGCACCCTTATTATAACATTCAGGGAGGAAAAATGCAATATATTTTATTTTATTCGACAAAAAAAGATAAAAAGCCACCTCTTTTTATAAGATGCTACATAAATTTTAAAGTGTGCATTTCTACAAATGCTTCACATTCTTCCAGAGGAAGAGCCTTTGTATAATACCACCCCTGAATATAGTCACATTTTGATTGTGCTACAAGAGTATTCTGTTCTTCTGTTTCTACACCTTCACATATTACAGACATATCAAGGTTATGAGCAAGTGCAATGATACCCGAAAACAAATCCTTACCGCGTTTAGTATCAGCCTTTAGCAAAATGTCACGGTCAAGCTTTACAACATCTATCGGATAATCACAAAGGTTGGAAAGTGATGTATAACCGCTACCCAAATCATCAAGGTAAATTTTGAATCCAAGCTCCTTACAAAGTCTGACATTCTTTTTTGCGGTTTCTCTGTCCTTTTCAATCGCATCTTCCGTTATTTCAATTGCCAGCTTCGATCTGTCAAAATTATAGGCCTCCATAATAGTTTTAAGCTTTTCAATACAATCTTCTTCAGAAAGAGTTATTCTTGTAAAATTACAGGAAATTGAAATATCTTTATACTCCGTATCCTGCCATTTTTCAAGCTGACTGCAGGCAAGTTCAAACATATAAAAATCGTGCTTACTGATAATACCTGTTGCTTCCATATGCCCGATGTAGTTACCGGGGCCTACGATGCCCTTTTGCGGATTATCCCATCTTGAAAGAGCTTCACCGGAAACAATCTTTTTTGTTTTGTTGTCAACAACAAACTGAATATACATCTTAAACTCATTATTTTCGATGCCTGCCATGATGCTTTCCGTAGCTTTCTTTTCTTCGTCCGGAATATCCTTGTTAACTTTTTTCATTTCTGTCTCATTGATTTGAGCATTTCTTTTTTCCATTCTTTTGATACGGGAAAATAACCTTAAGACAAGATAAGACTGCACAAAAAATGCGATTATAAATATAATCATTATTGGTTTCTCCATTTTCTGTACCCCTCCTTATATAATATATTTTAAATGCTATCGCTTTTCACGCTGGAAGTGATTATGTATTTGGGTCTGCCTTTAATTTCTTCGTAAATACGCGCAATGTAATAGCCTATGATTCCAAGGCTTATCATAATTATACTACCTATGAAGATAGTTATAATTATTACCGTTGTCATACCTTCAAGTGCTCTGCCGATTATTTTATCAATCAGTGCCCAAACTCCGAATATAACTGATATTACAAGCATTACAACACCCAAAGCTGTTACAATTTGCATTGGAGCTGTAGAATATGATGAAATATTTGAAATTGCATACCTTACAAGTCCCCGTGTAGACCATTTTGATTCACCGTCGACACGTTCCATAACATCATACTCAACTGTTGTTTTTTTATATCCTACCCAATAGGATATTGCTCTGAAAAATCCCCTTTCCGGCATTTTATTCAGGACATCAACAACTTTTCTGTCAAGAAGTTTAAAATCGGACGAATTCGCCATATCAAATCCCGCCATACGGCTGATAACAGAATAGAAAACTTTCGCACCAATACTATGCATTTTCTTTTCCTGACCGCGCTCTTTTTTCATTCCCTCAACTATTTCGTACCCTTTTTCCCATAATCGATACATTTCAACTATCTTTTCGGGAGGGTGCTGAAGGTCACAGTCAATAACGACTGCACAGTCACCGCTGACGGCACTAAGACCTGCGGATATAGCCGATTCTTTACCAAAATTTCTTGAGAAGCTCAATCCCGTTACATTATCTTTCTCTCTGGAAAGCTCTGTTATCATTTCATAAGTTTTATCATGAGAACCATCATCCACAAAAATAAACTCACACTCAATATTATTTTTTTCAAGAATCCCGTGTATTTTTTCATATACACGCTTTATACACTTTTCTTCGTTATATGCAGGAAGAATTACGGACAACATAAAATCACCTTACTGCTTTTAATAATGTTTCTAACTTTGTAACAGGCATAGGACGGTAAAAATAGTATCCCTGGAGTATATCACAACCTGCTTCTACTACTAATTTTTTGTGCTCTTCTGTCTCTATTCCTTCGCATAGGGTTTTAAAACCTAAATCGTGAGCTGTTCTGATAATATTCTTAAGGATTAAAAAGCCCGTCTGATTCGTTACATTCTGAGAAATTGATTTATCAATTTTCACAATACTTATATCGAATTGTGCCAAATCGCTAAAGCCGGTATATCCCTTTCCGAAATCGTCCAGAAGAATCAAAACACCTTTTTCTTTAAGACGGCTCAGATTATTAACCATTACATCTTTTTCACTGTTACTCAGACTTTTGTCTTCAAGAATTTCAACTGCAACGCAGGAATAATCAATACCGTATTTTTCCACGATGTTTATTACATTGTCTGCCATATCAGGACTGCAAAGCGTGTTACGTGAAAAGTTGATTGTGTAAACATACTTAACACGGTTTTCTTTATCACTTGAAATCCATTTGCAGTTTTTTTCAAATATATAGTAGTCAAATTTTTCGTTTAATCCGACGTTATTCACCGCTGAAAGGAAAAAGCAGGGCGTTAAAACTCCCTCCGTAGGCGAGTTAAGCCTTGACAAAACCTCGGCACCTATAATCTTATTTGTTTTTGCATCCAGAATAGGTTGGTATTCCAGAAAAAATCTGTTGTTTTCAATTTCATTCTCTATGTTATTTTCAATTTTGATTTTTCTTTCAAATTCTTTACCGTTGGAGCTGTCCCACCTGCACTGCAAAATCTCTCTGTCTTCTGCTATACTGCAAGCCTGCTTCGCCCTTCCCAGTGCAGTTTTAAAAGAAACATCAGTTGAACTTGTACAATGGTAACCAAAATTCATACGAACTATATTGACTACGCTATGCTTTAATAAAACCTCATTTATCATATCAGAACAATTTTTGATAGTTTCCTCGACTTTGTCTGCATCCAAACTATTTAATACGACAAAGTTTTCCTTCCCATAAAGCGAAATTTCCCCATCCGTGCCAATACAAAATTTACTCAGTAATATTTTTTTAATTTGCTCATACAATCTGACAGCTTTCGATTCCGGATGCAACCTTTTCATTCCGTCAAGTACTATTGAAACATACACAATTGTGCGGTTTTTTCGCTCGGCACCAGCCTTTTCAAAATCGTTTTCTATTTTGCTTATTCCACAAAAGCTTTTTTCCGCGGTTTCTTTTGCGGTCTTTACAGATTTTATTGTAAAGTACAGACCAATAAGTCCCATTACAACAAAAAATATTGCAAGAATAGTTATAATTACATAAGGGTATTCAAAAAATTTCATTCTGTAACTCCTGCCCTTTATTTTTCAAAGATAGGAAACTCTTTTGTTCCTGATGTCTGTTTAAGTCCTAAATCTGAAGTAACTTTCATACATTTTTCAATATCTCTTTTTGCAGTATTCTTTCTTCTTAAAATTTCTTTCACCAAATAGAAAGGATTAAAAGTAAGCATAACTTTAAGAATATCTGCTTTTGATACACCGCATCTTTTATATTCTGCCAATATTTCCAAAAGTGCATAGTTTATGGTATTTCTGCTGAAGTTTTCTGAACCTACGCGTCTCAGCCACTTTGCGTATTCAAGAAATTTATCCGTATCGGCATTTTCTTTAAAATAAACACCGCTGATATAAAATTTCTGCATCTGTTCATCCATTTTCTGAAGTACAGCTCCATAGTACTTTTGCTGTATTCCAAGCACCTCCGTATGCTGTCTTTCAAGTGTTGTGCTTGTAATTTGCTTATCGTGAAGTCTGTATATCAAAAGACATTCCGGAAGAATTTCAATTTTCTGATTTTCCGTTGCCATTCTTGTCCACAGTTCAAGGTCTTCAGTACAGGTCAGTGAAGTGTCGTAATTAAACTTTTTCATAACCTCCGCTTTAGCGATAACACCGGGATGAAGTATCGGATTTGTCACAAGAAGCATTGCCTTCAGAGCCTTAGAATCACATCTGCCTCCGGCACCGCCTGACATATATATGCCATTTTTCACTGTCATAAACCTGCAGGAAGACAGTGACACGTCCCGGTTTTCTTCCATAAATTTAAATTGCTTTTCAAATCTGTCAGGAAGACATATGTCGTCTGCATCCATTCTTGCTATGTACTTACCCGAAGAAAGTGAAATTGCTTTGTTAAGTGAAGTGGGAAGCTTTAAATTGACCTCATTTGTGTGTACTTTTATTCTTTCATCCTTAAGGGAGAATTCCGCAAGAATTTCGCTTGTAGAATCGGTTGAACAGTCATTTATGATAATAAGCTCCCAATTTCTAAAGGTCTGATTTATGACACTTTCTATTGCCTCTTTCAGATATGTTTCACCGTTATATACACTCATAATCACAGATATATCAGGTTTCATAAGTCATTCACCCTTTCTTTAATACAGATTTTATCACTTTGCAAAAATTAAGGAAACAAAATGCTATACCGTAACATTTCTTTTTCATAAGGAAAATGGATATCCGACTTTTTAAGGATATGTTTTCAAACTCGGCACACTGAATTTTTTCATCGTGTAGTGTAGTTCGGATGCTTTCCTTAATTCCTTTTATGCTTTTAAAATAGCTGCCTTCCGCTGCCGCTGCCAGTATTGTAAAACACATAAAGCAAGAATAGCGGCAAAGCTGACTTTCAAAATCTGCTACTTCTTCTGTATCGTTCTTTCTTATTTCGTTTATTACATCTTCTATAAGATTAATTTGTTTCACATTAAATTCTTTCGATAAAGAATCTTCGCGTACATTATATAAATATGCTTCTTTCTTGCTTATATACACACTGTTTGCCTTAAGATAACAAGGCACAGTGCAGCACAAATCCTCGCCCAATGAAATTTTTTCACTTACACTCATCTGAATAGGTGTAAGAAATTCTCTTTTCACTGCTTTTCCTGACAGATAATATGAAATATGATTCATATCCTTGTCCATTAAAAGTCTGGGATAAATGTATTTTACAATAGCCTCTTTATTATAAAGGCCTTCATCAAGCCCGTCATTTGTGATGCTGACCGTAGCCATGTTTTTAACCCAGCGATATGAAAAAGATACTATTTCACAGCCTGTATCTTTTGCTATATTATAAGCACACTCTAAAGTATCTTTTTCAATAAGGTCGTCTGAATCAAGGTTAAATACATAGTCGCCCGAAGCTTCTTTTATTCCTGCCCTTCTTGCACTTGCAAGTCCGCCGTTTGTTTTATGGATTACTTTTATTCGGTCGTCCCTGTCCTTGTAGCTGTCACAAATTTCAGGACATTTATCCGGTGAACCGTCATCTACCAGAATAAGCTCAAAATCAGAGAATGTCTGATTTAAAACACTTTCTATGCAGTCCGGCAAATATTTTTCAACCCTGTACACAGGTACTATTACAGAAAAAAACATATCTTTCACCTATTTGCTTCTTAATCCTACGAGTAGTTTCAGCATAAAATACTGTTTGTACTTCATTCCATAGGCAAACACTCTTTGTTTAAGAGAAAGCTTCCCTATCGGATACGACTTCAGTGCCTGCAATGTCAGGCTATGGGTACATATTGCCTTCAGCCGTTTTCTGAGGTCTTTGTATTTAATATTGTTATCACGCGCATACATTATCTCCTGAGAACACAATACCCTGCACATTGCCTGCCAGAATCTGTCTATATAAACCCGATATTCCTGCGGTTTTATATCTTTTTGAAATCTTTTTTCAACTTCGTTGACAAAAACAAGGCTTTTTTCAAATCTGTCTTTTTTATATGACTTTGAAATAGAGTCCTCATTTCTGCAGTAATTATAAAATGCTTCATTAATACCTGTTGCTTTTTTTATACAGCTTATGTAATCTATCATAAAAAGTGCATCTTCCGATAGCATTTCCCTTTCGGATTGAAAAGTAATATTTTTTTCAGTTATTATTTCCTTTCTGAAAAGGTTTTTCCAAATACTCATACCGTATTTACTGTCATCACAGTCATCAGGCGTAGCACCTACAATTCCCATTCTAAGCTTTTTTAAGCTTTCCTCAGTTTCAAAGTGGGTATCTTTATCAAAATACGTTTTTCGTATACACTCTCCCTTTTCACTGAACATATTACCGTCTACAAACAAAACACCTGACATAACAAGGTCTGAACTGTATTTTTGTGCTTTTTTATAAAGCACTTCAAACATCTCTTTTTCTACAAAGTCGTCTGAGTCAACAAAGCCGATATATTCGCCCGTCGCAACCTTCAATGCTTCATTACGTGCCTTGCCTGCACCCTCATTCACTTTATGAAGTACCTTTATACGTGAATCATCTGTCGCCATTTTATTGCATATTTCAAGGGACGAATCAGTTGACGAATCATCTACAAGTATTATCTCTATATCAGCAAGAGTCTGATTTTTTAAAGAATTTACACATCTTTCAAGATATTTCTCGACATTATACACGGGAACAATAATGCTCACTTTCGGTTGTGACACCTTTTTCACCTCAAACCAGTTTCTCGTATTCTTTGATTAATATATCAGCGTAGCTTTCTACACTTAAGATATTATCTTTTTCGTTTCTGCAATTCTCGCTAACAGTATTATAGTAGTCTTCGTTTTCAATAGTTTCTTTCAACTTACTTGAAATTCCTTCAGGTGTAGGGTCGTTCACAAGAGTCCCCGTAACACCGTCTTTTACAAGTTCTGCCATCCCACCACTATTCATAGTAACTACCGGAACTCCCATAGCGTGTGCTTCAAGAATTGAAAGCGGACAGTTTTCATAGCATACTGAAGGCAGCAAGAGAAGCTTTGCATTTCCCATAAGTTCTGTAAGCTTGTCCCCTGTAAGGAATCCTGCAAGCTTTATATTAGGAATATCCTTCAATAAATCTTCATCAGGGCCGCTTCCTGCTATCACAAAAGTATATTCAGGAAGGAGTTTTGCCGTTTCTGCTATGTTGCTGATTCCCTTTTCTTTCGAAAGCCTTCCCACAAACACGATGTAGTTTTCTGTTTTGCGCTCGGTATTTACGAACTTTTCCTTGTCAATAAAATTATGTATTGTTATTGTTTTTCCCTTATAATATTCCTTTGCCGATAAAAGTTTGTTTTCAAGAAAATTACTCGGGCAAACAAACAAATCAACTTTTTTATAGGTTTTCAAAGCAGAATAGAGCCTTGCCTCTATAGCACCTATAATACTTTTTATTTTTGATGAATGAATACACCTGTTTTTAATGCAGTTATAATATGAGCCTTTAACACATTTTTCGCAAGGAGTGTTTTTATCAAAATTATACAAAAGATGGTTCGGACAAATCATCTGATAATCGTGTACAGTCTGAACAAGAGGAATTCCTTTTTTCTTAATTCCGTAAATTATAGACGGAGTAAGCTGAAAATTTATATTATTCATATGAACTATATCCGGCTTAAAATCATCTATTACCTGCATTATTTTCTTTTTTGCTTCGAATGAATAAACTATCTTAAGAGGATACAGAAACCTTGAAATTCCTTTTGAGTGGAAGTCCATATTTTGTGTATACAATCCCTTTGAATTTCCTACAGTATTATTTTTGTCATACATACCGAAAAACTGAATTTCATGGCCCATCTTTCTTAGACGCTCTGCAAGATAAAGCATATAACTTTCGCTTCCGCCGCGAGGGTAAAGGAACTTATTTACCATCAGAATTTTCATAACAATGAATCACTGTCCTCTTTATTACCAAACAATTTTTTCCTGTCAGTTGCACACTTTCGTTATATCCGTTTCCCATCATCAGCATTGCAAGAACACCTGTAAGCAAAGGATAATTCATAGTGTTGTCCGTAGTTGATACAATTATCAGATAAAGGGTAAGTATAAATGCAATTATACCGTTATCCACATTACCGCGTCTTCCAAAGTACCATATTCTGACTAAAGTCATTGAAACAAGCCATATGATATAGCCCCAGAATCCTAAATCAATAAAGTGCTGCAAAAAATCGTTATGAACAGATGCAACACCCACTTTCATAAATGTATTCAGCTGATATGTCAAAAAGCCGATTCCATTTCCTAAAAATCCGGGATTGAATTCATAAAATTTATCTACCGCATTATAAATTTCCACACGTCCGCTTGTGTTTATTCCTGCTTTTTCAAGAAGCTCAAAGGCGTCCATTTTTATAAGTGCAATGTAGGTAACAAGCAAAAATATCACAACAAGTGTAAATACCGTAACAAGGCTGCTTGCAGTTTTTTTGCTGTATCTTGATATGAATTTCAAAAGATAACCAAACATAAGTGCTATTATAATAGCAATAATCGCAATTCGTTTAAATGCAGCTAAAAAGCAGAAAAGGCTTAAGAAAAGAAGTATAAAATATACTATATCCTTTTTGGGCTTATATAACATATAAATAAGGTATGCACCAAGGCAAAACGCAAGCTCGTGTATTTCCGCCTGAACGATAATATCACCCGTTACACCGGCAAATGTAGTTACAAGAGTTATAAATTCTGAAAAGAAAGCTGCAATTCCATTTTGAGCGATGATTGTAACTATCATCAGAATGTTTGCGATTAAAATAGCCACAAGATTATACCATATACCTTTTTCACCAAATATATAAAGAAGTGCACCGGCACCTAAAGCAAAAGAAAGCATATTAGCATATATAAAGGAGCTTGAAAGACCTCTTGAAATAACGTCAACATCCGCTGTCCCCACGAACCATATAAACAGTGAAATTACTGTTGTGACCAGGAGTGGGGTACTATAAATGCATGCATCTTTAAAAGCAGTAAAACCCCTTATGATGTCAGGCTTATATAAAAACAGAAGAGTTGCACTTGCAAAAAGAACCAGGGCGAAGGTGTGGCGGTATGTAACGTGCAGCCCTACATCAATGTATTCGTTAAGGAAATAATACATCATTACAGCTACAAGCATAAAATAAAACACTTTTACTTTTTCAAGGATTTTATTTTCCACACCGCTGCCCTCCTTCCTTTTTTACAAAGAACTTTTATCTTTTAAATCTGAAGTATAGCTCTTTTTGTTTTCAATTGCTTCCGAAAACAGTTTTCTTGCTGTTTTATTTTCTTTGAATGTTTCAGCAATACCTATTTTATACTCAATCACAATATTTCTGTACTCTTCTCTTTCATCAAGTCTGAGTCTGAAAATTCTCATCATATCTTCAATGGTGATATAATCCGAATCCTCTGTAAGCATAACAAAGCTGCCATTGCCGTTATAAATATACTCAGTCTTGGATTTACCAAAAGTTTCCTTTATGTAGCTTGTAAACAGCTTGATTATTGCGTCTCCTGCATCTCTTGAATACTCGGTATTTATCTGCACAAGATTTGATATATCAACCATACAGTATACTACACCATCATCAAGAAGCTTTTTATCCTTTGACTTCAGGAATTTATCAAGATATGCTCTGTTATTAAATTCAGTAAGATGGTCTGTATAGAAAATATAATTTACGATATCGCCTGTTCTTCCTAAAACGATTGCACCTCCGCAACAAAGAATCATAAGGAAGAAGAATGCAATTGCAGTATAAAGAATTACGTTGACGCTTTCTCTTACAGATGCTGATGACAAGACTGATATATAACTTGCTCCAAGATATTTATTGTATTCATCATTAGTTTTTGTTGTGGTATTATAAAGAGAATTAAGCTTTTCAAGAAGAATATCTATTTCTTTTTCAACTTCTTCTTTTATCGCAGCATATTCTGCATTGCTAAGCTCTGTACAGGTCAAATCAGAAAACTGACACGCACCGCCGCATTTTCCCGTACAGGAAGCAAATGTATCAAGAACATAAGTACAATACGCAGAATCAATGATTGCGTGTTCTTTACTTTCGCTATGGTCTCTCCATCCGTAAATTAATTCATCATACGTTACAGTCTGATCTCCTACATTTTCCTGAAGGTCTTTCTCATGAAGATTATCAAGAATGTATTCGTGAGTAATGTTGGTGTTTCCGGAATCCCTCATTTTTGTAACATAGGCATCTATTACAGTAACAATGTCTTCAATAACACTTTTATCTTTTTCATTTGAAATATTGTTATTATCTATTCTTGTTGTATAGTCTGAAATAAGCACAGGCTTATTTTTTGTAATCTGATACTCGTAAATTTTAGAGAAAAGAGACGAAACAGTACTTTGTCTTAAATAGTTAAAATCATCTGCAAGCTCTGCAAAAGACACCCCCGACTCTGTGGCTCTGTAATAATTATTCTGCTCAATTCTCTGATACAAGGTAGTAAGTGTATTTTCGATACTGGTATCTATCAATTCCATCATTTCAATGTAATCGTAATCATTTTTATTAAGATTTTCAATTGTATTATTTGCCGGAGCCACGTTTACGTACTTCTGACTGAACTGTTCAAAATAAACATCCAGTATTTCATCCAGTACCGTTCTTGCAAAATCAGCACCCTCTCCGCTTGTTGCTGCAAAAGAAACAATAAATGTGCTTGGCTCATATATATATTCTTCGCCTTCTTCAAGCTTCGCATCTTTCTGCATAACCTTGTCCATATCTTCGATAGGTGTTATGTCAATTCTTGATATAAGGCTATCTACAGAATAAATACCTGTAAGTCCCATTTTATCGACAACCTTCGACATAACTGCAGAGGACTTAATTTCATTTACATCCAGTTTGTCCCCGGTTGGTGCAAGACCTTTTTCTGCCTGTTCATCATTATAGTGAATAACTTCCGATGCTATATATGTATTAGACCTTGAAAGCTTAAAATAAACAGCACAAGTTGCCAAAAGGCAAAAAGCAACAATGAGTGGTAAAAGCTTCTTTAAATATCGTAAAATCTGAAAATTTTTCATTGCAATCCTCCTGGATAATTATCGGAATTTCGCATAGTGTACTTTTTGCAGGCTACGCCTTTTTAGGAAATTTCTTTGACATACAGTACAGTATGAGTGTTACATACACAAACGCGGCAAACATTACAAGTGTCTTAATTTCACTCATAAGCGAAATTCCGTAAATGCTTACTGCTATACACTGATTCATTTTATGGCGTGAATACTCTCTGCCTGCAGTAATTGCCTCTTTCTCAAATCCTTTTATACTCGTATAAATCGACTCTACAAGAGAATCTGCAGTTATATAAAGCTCATTCTGCCGGTTGTTTAATTCTATTTTATCTATAAGCAGCGTGTTATCCATTATTTCCTTTTCGTTAGACGCCACATAATCACTGAAAGTTGTAGCCTTAACTGACAGTTCGTCGATACCAACCTTCGTTCTGCCCATATAGTATTTTCCATCCTTGTCCCAGGTAGGAACAAGAACTACACGTGTCATTTCCTCACTGTACATAGCAATTGCCTGATTACAAAGGTCATATGACACACTATTTTTCTGACGGTCAAAATCAACGTTTTTATTGTGATATGAGAGTCGCTTAATATACTCATTACCATCTTTTGCAATTCCGTTCTGAATGATAAGGGATTTTAAATTCTGATTTATCTGTGTTTCCAGGAATTGATGTACCTTTCCTGCAATAGCATTAAAGGTACTTCCGTTTTCAGTAACAAAGCTGGGATTTTTTTCCGCCATACCGTATAAATAGTTAAGAACCGCCTGTGTTTCCTTGTCAAAATAGGACACTATGTCCATATATTCCATTTTGGAAAAATCGGGTTTCTCAGGGTCCAGGCTGAAATTATCGGTGTATTTTTCTATGTAATATTCCTTATAAGCCGAGGTTATAAGCTTAATCACATTTTCAGAATCAAGGTGTGCCGTGTCTTTTGATGCGTGATACTCTACTGCAAACTCTGTAGAAATATGATACTGTGTCTCATCACCGACACCACCTTGTACACAAGGGTAAACCACAAGACAGTTTTTAAGCTGTTTTACGGTAACATCTTCAAGAGCACCTTTTTTTATGGCTCTTTCTACAACTTCATCGCTTATAATTTCTGCCATATTGTACCTGGTGCCATTGGAATTTAGTGCCGCAGAAGCTTCAGAGTAATTAAGCGAAACAATTGCATGCACAGACTTTTTAAGTTCAAAATGGTTAAAAACACCATATATCATCGTTGTAATAAAGCACACAAGTATTATCCATGCATTAAAAAATTCTGCTGTTTTTAAAATATTTATACGCTCTGTGCGATTTACATTTTTAAAACGAAGTAATATTATTACTGCCGACACTAAAAACAGTACGCCAAAAATTAATAGGACTAATTTTTGCAGTATATCAGTAATCATTGACCGTCACCCCCTTAAATTTAAAATTTATTAACATCAATGATAACCAGTTCAGGTTGATTGTTTATGCGGAAAATATCAGTATTTTCAAGACCGGAGCTTACAATTAAAGGGTTACCCTGAGCATCATATCTTCCATAAACAAAATCTCCGCCCCGTTCGGGAAACAGTCCACCTTCACGGGTAAATAAAGGCCCAAGCACAGGAATTCGCATAACGCCTCCATGAGTATGTCCGCAAAGCATTAAATCACCCCAGAAATCAGGCGTGAATTCTTCAAAAACAAACGGCTCGTGAACTGCAGTAATTTTAAAATTATCGGTATTTTCGTTGATATATCCCAGGAAAGCCTTTTCTGAATATGACCAGAAAGAAGATGGGTTCGAGTTTAAAACCCCATATACATCGACTTTCATAGTTTTTACCTGTATTGTGTCTTTTTCGTTTTTAAGAACCTTAATTCCGGCATTTTCAAGCTTTTCTTCAAACGAATCTTCAACTTCAAGAAGTGCCGTTTCGTCACGGTTTTCTTTAGTAAATCCGAATTTTTCATCAAGCTCTTTTTCATTAAGCTTAAAATCATAGATGCTTTCAACTTCGTTATTTCCGTATACATAATAAGAAGGAGCAATTTCTGACAGTTCTTTTGCTAAAGATACTGCATAGTCAACATCTTCTTTGGCGGAGTCGACCATATCTCCGGTACAGATTATAATATCCGGTTCTAATGCTCTGATACGTTCAAAAAGCTTTTTGTTATTCTTACCGTAAGATGAAGTATGTAAATCCGACAACTGAATAACACGGATAGGGCTATCAACTTTTATACTGCTTGTGCTGTAAAAAGTTTCTCTGAAGTTTCTGTTACCGATATAATTACACATAACAACAATTACAGCTGTTGCAATGCAAACAAAAATCATACCTATAACAAAGAATTTAAAAGCTTTAATATTCTTTTTCGTTTTTGGGCTGAGTGAATCATAACTGCTTGTTTTTGATATTTTAACTTTCTTTCCAACGCCCATCACTGAATCGATGCACGATATAAGCGTTTCTGCACATTCTTTTTTAAACTTTTTTATATCTTCGTCGCCATTATACGTAATTACGACTTGCTTTTTATCTGCAATTTCAATTTCAAAAGTATCTGCCCACATATCATAAAGCTCATCTGCTGACAGTTCCTTAAAAAGCTCTTTTATTTTTTTCTGATATTTTTCTGTTTCCTTAATGTTATTTACATTATCCATATCAAACAAACCTTTACTTTTATTTTTGATAAAGCGCATAAGTTGCCTTTGCAACATCCTGCCAGCTATATTTGTTTAAAATAAATTCATCCACACCGTCACGAAGCTTTTCCACAATTTCACTTTCGTTGCACAATAATCTGAGTTTATCAGCCAAATCTTCTACATTACCTTTTTTAAAGTAAATCGCCTTATCCTCTGCAACTGAAGTATTTTCGGGAATGTCCGAACAAAGAAGTGCATTTTTATAAGCAAGAGATTCTAAAAGGCACAGTGACATCCCTTCGAGGTCAGATGGCAACACGTTAATATATGCGTTTGAATATATTTCATTTAAAGTATCACCGGATACAAACCCTGTAAATATGATATTGGAATTTCCTGCCGCTTTTTCCTTCAGCATACTTACATAATCGTCAGTATCACTGGTGTCGCCTGCAATAACAAGCTTTTTGTCGGTTTCAATTTTTTTATACGCATCAATAAGATAATGAATACCCTTTTCAGCAGTCAGCCTCGAAACAACAGATATATATCCATCCTTTTCAAGTCCATACTTTTCTGTAATAATATGGGCATCTTTCCTCTCAGGACGGCTTATACCATTATGAATAATAGTGGTTTCACGGTTATATGTTTCTTTAAAATAATCATAGGCAGCCTGACTTAGCACAATTACTTCGTCTGCGTATTTTGCCAGAACCTTTTCCCCGAATTTAATATATTTCGACGCAAATCCCTTTCCCCATTTTTCTCTTTGCCAGTCAAGTCCGTGAACTGTAGCAACACACTTCTTGCCGAAAAGTTTGGGAATCCAAAGTGCTGCACACGGACCCTCTGCGTGAAAATGAATAACATCGTAATCACAAAACGATGCTGCTATTGCTGCAGTAAATGATGCTATCATTGCAGCAAAACCGCGAACGTTAAGTGTCCATGCATTTTTTATTTTTACGCCTTTATACATTTTGTTGTGAACTGTTCCCACATATTCATTTTCAACCTTGTCCGATGAACGGTTGTAGCAGGTAACATCAAGTCCCATTTCACATAACATCGGGCACAGTGTTGTAAGAACATTTTCTATTCCGCCACGTCTTGAAGGCACAACCTTGTGTCCTATCATAGCAACTTTCATTTTTTTCACTCCAAATTTCAGTTATCTTCCCGTAGCTGTAAGCATAACTATGGGTGTTTTAAGCATAATTTTCAAGTCATTAAGATATGTTCTTGTCTGTATGTACTCTATATCCATTTCAACCCACTGTTCAAAGGGAATGTCATTTCTGTTTTTAGAAATCTGCCATGTGCAGGTAATTCCCGGTGTAACATGAAGCCTGAGTCGCTGGTAATCTGTATAATACTGCACTTCTCTGGGAAGCGGCGGTCTGGGACCAACTAATGTCATATCCCCTTTAAACACATTAAAGAACTGCATCAGTTCATCAAGAGAAAGCTTTCTTAAGTATTTACCCACTCTTGTTATACGTGGGTCTTCTTTCATTTTAAATACGGGACCGTCCATTTCATTCTGCTTTGCAAGCTCATCAATCATCTTATCAGCATTCGCACGCATAGTTCTGAATTTATACATATAAAATTCTTTTCCATGGCGACCTACTCTTATTTGCTTGTAGAAAGGACTTGCACTCGGATCGTCAATTACGATGACAATTGCAATTATAATCATAAGCGGAAGAAAAAACAACAAAATCAGCGTAGCAAAAAATATGTCAAACAGTCTTTTCTTTTTCCAATAAGAGCCATATGATTTTTCGATAATCGCTTCCAGTTTTTCTCTTGTTTTTGCATCTACCTTGTCCTGATCAATATAAGGCATTACTTTACACTTCTTTCCAGTATATTTATTACAGAATCAAATTCCGTTTTTCTGTCTTCTGATAAATAAAATTTTTCAAAAACTATATTCCTGTTTTTAAATTCAGGTTCACTTTTTTCTAAATACCCGGGATGAAATAATACTTCTATATCTCTTTTATTTTTTTTCGCCAGCTTTTTATACTCAGGCAGAATTTTTCTTACCCTTTTTTCGTCCATTTTCCCTGAAAAAAGTATTCCTGCAAAATAGGCCGTCGGGATGTTAAATCCCTCCATTTCCTTTTTATTAATCTGCCACAAAAAGTTAAGCAACCACTGCTTAATTATATTTACTATGCTATAGGTGAAATAAAGCGAAGGCGTTTTTATATACGGCATTATCGGTTCAACTGGTATTCTCATATATTCAGGCTTTATATTCTCATCCTTCAGAACCTTAATCAGTGCCCTGAAGACAGCCGGAATCATATGCGTATGCTGATGGCTGTCAATACAAAACGGTATATCAGGCGGCAAAATACTTTTCCAGAATAATACCTGTGCCTTAATTTCCCGATAAACCTCTTGTTCAAAATTTTTCCCATTAAACAAACCTGATTTGAAAAGCCCTGCAAAGGTATGCTTCAAACTGCCATCTTTGTCTGCAAGCAAAGGTATCTGTTCTTGCTTAGCCATACACTTACCTTCGACAAGATTTAAATGTAACGATAATCTGATATTTCTTCCATTTGAAATTTTTTGCAAATCAACTTTATCAAAATTAGGAAAAACACTGACTTTATTAATAGCACCTTTGTCTATACACTTCTGTATGTGCATTGATGCATTCTCGCACAATCCGTAGTCATCAGCACAAAAATATATCATTTACCTTTCACCTTCAAGCACCAAGCTTAATAACAATTATATCGTCTATAATTCTAATGCAGCCTTCCTGCGGCCATACATCCATATCTTTCACATCATCACGCTGAATGATTTTCTGTTTTTCTTTACCGCTTACAAACTTATAATTTTTTCCGCAGTAGTCATTAAGACTACTGGTAAGAACACTCTGCCCTACTGTTTCATCGTCTGCACGAATTATATATCCATCTGTTATTCCGGTAATTTCCGGATTAATGTAAGCACTGTACGCTTCACTGTTATTAAGTGCACCCACTACAAGAATTTTATCACATTTCCCGCTTCCCGGAGTTTCATCTATGCGATCTGCTATACGCATCAGAACACCATATGATTTTTCATATGCAATCTGTGCTTTGTGATAACTCACATTAGCTATAACGACCTGATTCAGTATTACCATTACGGCACCAACAAAGACAACCCAACATTTGACTGCTGTGAGCTTCGCATTTTTTTCTGCCCCTCTTTCGTAAAGCAAAAGAAAAAACATATAAAATACCGAGTATCCCATAAGCATAATCCCATGATAGTCAATTCCGGCATTTACAAAAGCAAGTGCCCCTGCACCAATTACAAGCAACACACATAAAACAATTATAGTCAATATATTTATAGCACTCTTATAAAGCTTACTTTCTACTGCATGCTTAATGTAATGCACAAAAGTAAAAGCTGAAACAAAGCTATTCAGTATAACGTATGTATTAACTCCGCCTGATAAATCAAAAAAACATTTTTTAAAGGTTTCCTTGACAACATAAAGAGAACCCGGAATATCAATACCTGATAATGACGCCGTTTCACTGATTCCCTGGTAATTAAGTAATTCTACGGAAAGCATACTGAGAATTATTTTAAGCACCAAACCGTACACTGCTACTCCCAGAGCACCTGCTAAAAGCATATATACAGCTTTCCTGAGCACATCCGGGAAAACAGCATTCTTATAAATAACTTCATCTATCAGTTTAAGTAAAACAAGCATTATTGTAACAGTTATATACGCCTGATATATCCCTGCTGACAAAGCAATAAGCATTGCTGCAATAATGAAATTCGGTTTTTCCTTTGTCATATACAGTGCCGCCAGAGTTGAAAGAAAAAACGCAATACTGTAACCATCTGCTACATAGTTATACATCATAACGGAAGTAACTGTAGGAAAGGAAACTATCACAGCACCTATCATGAATGCTGTAATTCTTCTTTTTACACCCATCATCTTGCAAATGCACACTGCACCGAGTCCGTGAAAAATAATTGCCATAATACCGTTTAAAAACGGGAGGTCATAAAATGAGCTTAACGAGCAGACAACCGGCAAAAACCATCTTCCAAGCATAACCATATTTTGAGAATCATATCTGAATACAAGTGAATCCCAATTTGGAAGCCAGTTTGTTATTTTATATAAATGTGCAAGCAATCCCACAAGAAGTGCTGAAAAAAAGCAGGTCTTCCATTGTGGTAAAATATGCGTATTAAGCTTTTTCAAGAATTTTTCAGGCAAAACTACCACTCCAACCACTTAAGCTTATGCAAAAATTTTCCATAGAGTTTATCGTATAACTTCACACCTACAATCCGTTTCACAAACAGTGTACGTTTTGCAGTTTTTGATGTCCACGATGCACAAAAATGATGTATAGAATAAGTATTTTCTGTTATTATTTTTTTCCCTGAATAGTATTTCATAGGGCACAGATAATCCTCAGGCAACATCCGTATACCCATAAAAATCTGATTTTTTTTACCAATATCAAAACCTAGGCTTTCCATTTTTCTTGTGTTTCTGTCGGGACATGGTGTCATATCGAAGCTTCCGTCAGGCAGAACAAAAGGTATATCATCATAATCTTGAAGTAATTTACCTACCAATTCATTTCCTTTTTCGCAGGCAAACCCAAGACCTGTCGAAATAATGCCGTTATCATCAAAGCCCATATACCCTGTTTCTTCAATCAATTCATCAATAGGCTTTATAAGTTCAACATCTGTATCAAGATAAATTCCGCCTTCGTCATACAACACTTTAAGCCTTACATAGTCACTGACAAAAGCCCATTTGCCTGCGTTATACGCTTCATTTGCATATCTGTTTTCTGTTATATCAAAGTTATCCTCATTGTGACAAACTATTTTATACTGAGGACAGTATTTTTTCCAGCTTTTTATACATTTTTCTGCCAGGGGAGGCATTTTCCCTTTCCCGAACCAACAGTAATGAATCACTTTTGGAATACTCATTGCTTTTTCTTCCCCCTGAATAATTCAAAAATAGTTTTAAATGCGGCTTTATTAAATATGAAATTAAAAATCACGTACAATCCCACAATCCATATTGAATGAATAATTCCATTTAACAGTAGCCTCAAAAATGAAACATTGCTGAATGTATCAACAAAAAATATCGCCATAACTATGGAAAAAACTGCACCGTTAGTTATGAGAGTTTTATATGTGCACATCTGACTTCTGTTAAGAATTTTCTTGTTTGAATAATAAATAGTTACTATGCTGCGATAAAAAAGTGCTGCAATTGTTCCGATGATTGCACCGCATATTCCAATACATATAATAGCAATAACAGAAACGGAAATATTTATAACCATTTCCCATATTGCATGGAAACGGGTTTTTTCAAACGCACCTGCATATTCAATAATCCCGTTTGCAGGCATCTTGCCATTGGCAAGTAAATTCATGATGACAAAAAGTAATACGAGAAACACATTAGTATAACTGGCATCGTTTATTCCTGATGTATATATCTGTATCAACGGCAACAAAAACACCGCCATAAGAGTATAAATGATGAAAGTTACCATTATGTAGAAGGTTTCATACACATTAAACATCTTCTCAAATTTTTCTCTGTCAGTATGAAACATCTGCCCTAATGCAAATGTAAAAGATGAAACCAGATTTGTTATGAAATTCTGTACCTGATAAAAGAATATGTTGTATATAGTATAAATACTTCCCGCCTTAAAATCACAAAGAACAGAAATAAGTATTACATCAGTACTGTTAAATACCATACCTGAAAGCTGATGCACCAGCACTGAGTTTTTTTGCGATATAGCTTCAAAATTAGGTTTTACCTTCAAATCAAGCCATTTATATCTCTTTTTCGCATAGAAATACAGATATGCAAGCTGAAAAAGAGCAATAATGCAATAAACAACCTGAATGAGAATAAGACTGTCTGTTAAAATCAGTACCAGCATTTTTCCCACATTTGAAGCAAGCTGAACTACAGTTTCAGAATTATTTATTACATACTTTCTTCCGTCAACCTCCATAAGAATTCTGTATTTTGCCTGTACAAAATATCTGAAAAGTGAAGGAAGTGCATTTAATATTACTATGAAAAACAAAACCGTACTGTCTATCGATGTGGGTATAACAAAAGCATACACTACGGCAATGATAAAAACTATAGCGGCGTATATTATTCCTGTTTTGATATAATAAATGTTTGTTGCCGCAAGAACTCTGCTTGAACTGTCATAATCCTTTTCACCGATTCTTTTATAGAGTGCCTGTGTAGTGGCAAGTCCGACCCCCGCCTCCAGAAGACACATATATTCAAAAATCTGCTTTATAGTTGAAAGAACGCCATTGACTTCTGAGCCGAAATTTTCAAGATACAATCGCGGCAAAAGAAAACTTATTGATATAAGAACTACCTGATACACAAGTGATGATATCAGATTGTGTTTTATTCTGGTATCTTTACTTGCCAATTCTTCACCCCTCGTTCCTCTGGTAACATAACTATTATACTAAACGCAGTTACAAATATAAGCCGAAGTTGCATTTTCCTTAGGGACTATTCTTCCGGGGTTTCCTATAACAACACTATGATCAGGAACATCAAAATTAACATAGGAAAGCGGAGCAATCAGTACGTCACTTCCAATTTTGACATTTCCTACTATAACTGCATTTGTTCCAATCCAGCAATTATCAGAAATTACCGGTGCCCCTTTTCTTTCCCCACGGTTTTCCATCCCTATAGTAACTCCTGTGCCTATATTTATGTTTTTACCAAGCCTTGCATCAGGATGAATGATTACGCGTCCGAGATGCCCGATATACAGACCTTCACCTATGTTGGTCCTGGCAGGAATCTGAATGTGCGTTCTATACGACAAACGCATAAGCTTGAGCATATAAAAAATTTTCAACGGTAAAAATTTACACATATTAGCTTTTCTGAATACAGATATATATTTTATTTCAAGGGGCCGAAAAAGCTTTTTCAAAAGTGGTTCTCCCTCTTCTCCATAGTATCTGTATAGATCCTTTTTAAAAACGCTATTCATAGCTTTTCACTCTTTTTTCCAGAAATATTTTTCTTGTAGTAAAATTATATACCGGCACAATTATCATAGCAAAAAATTTCACTGCCAGATAATATACAGAAGTAAACTTAACACCAATCCATAAAATCAGCTGATTTAAGCACAAACCTCCAACACTGAGAACGACAAATATAATAAATTCCTTAATCTTCCCTTGATTTTTGCTTTTGAAAACAAATGACATACTTAAAAGATAGTTTACTATAACTGAAACACAAAAAGATATCGCCGAAGATGTCATAACATCTATGTAGAATAGTTCTTTTAATAAGACAAGAACACCTACATCTATAAGTGCAGCAATAACACCTACAAGACCAAACTTAATTATCTGCAGCATCTCTTACACCTCCGTTACAATAACCTATACTTGCTTCAAACATTGAACTTTGGGCAGTTTCTACTCCCTTGCAAATACCCATAGCGTCTCTTTTTTTCCTTCACCATTCTTGTTATTATCCATGCTGTATATAGTCAGTACAACAGTTTCACCATTTGATTTTTTATATGTAATTGACGGAGTTTTTCCTTTCGCTAACTGACTTTTCAATGCATCATAATTCAAAAAGTTTATAACCGCCCTGCGGAAATCCGGGTGTACAAGCTCGTTAATATATTTTGACAAAAGCTTAGAAAAGCTTTCCTCATATTCATTGTATCCAAGGTAGGATGGCATCAGAATTCTATGTGCATTATCATTTTCAAGCGATACTCTGTATATACCATTATAATGCTCTTTCAAAACAGATATTAATGTATCTATCTCCTCTATTCCTGTTTTTGCCTGAACAAAATTCTTGTCAGTATCTTCAGATATACAGCTTTCTTCCTTATTCTGATAATACCTGCCCTTTGCCTCATACATCCTGACTTCAGCTTCGCGAACCATTTCTTCACAGTTCATATTCTGTTTGCAGTAAGCCATACCTATAGCAACATGGTAGTCCTTTGGAATTAAGTGTTCAACAAAAGTTTCTATATCATTCTTTATTTTTTCCTGAGAGGTTTTTTCCGCAAACACTAAAAATTCATCACCGCCCATACGGTAAATCTTGTGTCCGAAAAACACCTCTTTCAAGGAATTGGCAATGTATATAAGCATCGCATCCCCTGCGGCATGTCCGTATTTGTTGTTTCTGGCATGAAGTTCGTTTACATCAATATATATACAAGAGAAATCTTCCGGTTTTTCTTCATCAAGCGCCAGAATATCCTTTTTATATGCAACACGGTTTGAAACTCCGGTAAGAGCATCTGTAGTTGCTGCAAGCTCCGTTTTATTAAGATGCTTTTTGTTATATATTGCAATCGAGAAGCAAACAGCAGTATCTTCGATAAGCTTACGTATAACAGAACTCTTCTTCGGATTAATTGTTCCCAGAATGCTGACGTGATTGTTCTTATCTGAAATAATAGCAAAGGAAACATCTTTTATGTCGTGTTTTAATAAAAAGTGATATAGTTCAGGGTTAGTTTTTAAAAGATGTGTATTAGGGATAATTTGCATAAATCCAATGGCAAGCTTATCAGTGTTTATTTTTGCCGCATAGCGGAAAATTTCTCCCTGAAAATATTTCCTGTCATCACCTAATAAAAGTTTTTCTTGCAAGGATGGTTTTATATAGAAAAAATCTTCTCCGTCAGTATCTGTGAAAAATGCAGAACGCGAACCGGAAAACTCTTTTATTCTTTTAAGTGCGGAATTCACAACTTCCTGCTGTTGATTAATTTCCAAAAGGAGCTTTCTTATAGCAGAAGATTCAGAATTAAGTTTCGCCCTTGTTTTCTCACTTTTTAAAATCAACTCCAGGTAAATTACTATAATTAAGATAATTATAGAAAAAACAAGTACTAAATTCCTGGAAATTTTATGTGTTTCTGCGAATACCTGAGTTTCATAACGTGCAAGCATTATTCCCCAATCAAAGTCTTCAATGGTAGAGTAATGAACGTACAAATCCTCCCCCGTAAAAATTGACTTAAACGAAGAATATCCCTTATCATTATTAACTAAATCTTCATAAGAATATCCTTCATTATATTCTCTGTTTTTTAAATTCGATAGTTCCCCGGGATTTTTATTAATCGTATCTATAACAAACTTGCCGGTTGCTTTATCATAAACAAAAAGCTGTGCATCAAGCTCTTTTGCCATTTTTATATACTTATCGCCTATAACATCAAGATGTATTACACCATACAGTATCCCGACTATTTCATCATCCACCTTAATCGGAACTGCACTTCTTATAATCTCTTCCCCGTCTCTTGTAAGGTCAGGAACCCTGCCGCTTATGTATTCCCCACGAGCAGCCTCGTCCTTAAAAGAAATTTTTCCGTTCAAATCAATAGAACCGACTTTCGTAACAAAAGTATTATCCCGGTTTAATATGCCAATATTTGAAATCAAACCAATTGGTTTAAATGACGAAAACATAATATCATAGCTTTCACCGTCGGAATAGAGCTTTGACGCGAAATTTGCCATAGTAATAAGATTTTCCCGGTCTGATTTCAGTTGCAAAGTCAGGTCATCCTTTATCTGTTTCGTCTGGATATGAAGCATTTCATAAGCAGTATTCTCTGCCTGACGATAAAAAGATGCAACCATAGCAAAAAATACCATACATATTAAAATTGAAGTAATAACAGTATGTAAAATATTATTTTGCCTTTGTTTTTTTCTTTCATATGTAATTGCCATATATACATCTTCTTTCATTCAACAAATACTTTATTGAAGTGCTTGTTTTTCCATTCCAGACATCTTTAATCTATGAATGTGCACTGAATTCAATATACCATCCTTTATAATAACATAAAATCATATAAAAATCAAGGATTTAAGCCCTTTATTCTGATTTTTTATTTATTTTAATAAACACAAAAGCCACTTCCGAAGAAGTGGCTTTCATAAACCTTAAAACTATTAGTTTGTGATAACTTTTTCTGTTTCCTTATCAAAGATATGAATCTTAGAAGGATCAAGCGCGATATCAATCTTCTGACCTCTCTGTGCTGTGCTATCGGGCTTAACTCTTGCAATGAAGTTAATACCGTCAATTACAAGATAAAGATATGTTTCAGCACCCATAAGTTCTGTAACATCAACGTCTGCACTACACTTAGCTTCAGCAAACTTTGCAACAGAATCCTGATCGTCATACATATCCTCAGGACGGATACCCATAGTAACTTCCTTACCAACATAATCTGCAACCTTTGCAGCCTTGTCAGCACTGAGCTTAATTGAATGTGAACCAAACTTAACGAATGTGTCGCCACCCTCAGAAGCGATTACAGCATCACAGAAGTTCATCTGAGGAGAACCGATGAAGCCTGCAACGAATACGTTAACAGGATTATTGTAAAGAGCCTGAGGTGAGTCAACCTGCTGGATGATACCATCCTTCATAACAACGATTCTTGTACCCATTGTAAGAGCTTCTGTCTGGTCATGAGTAACGTAGATGAATGTTGTCTGAAGTCTCTGATGAAGCTTTGAAATTTCTGTTCTCATCTGAACACGAAGCTTAGCATCAAGGTTTGAAAGCGGTTCGTCCATAAGGAATACCTTAGGTTCACGAACGATAGCACGACCAAGAGCAACTCTCTGACGCTGACCACCTGAAAGAGCCTTAGGCTTTCTTTCAAGGAGATGTTCAATATCAAGAATACGAGCAGCTTCCTGAACTCTTCTCTTGATTTCATCCTTAGGAGTCTTTCTGAGTTTAAGACCGAATGCCATATTTTCAAATACAGTCATATGAGGATAAAGAGCGTAGTTCTGGAAAACCATCGCAATATCTCTATCCTTAGGTGCCACATCGTTTACAAGAGCATCGCCTATGTAAAGCTCACCTTCACTGATTTCTTCAAGACCTGCGATCATTCTGAGAGTAGTAGATTTACCGCAACCTGAAGGACCAACAAGAATAACGAATTCCTTATCAGCTATGCTGAGTGAGAAATCAGAAACTGCTGTTACGCCACCTGAATATCTTTTATAGATATTTTTTAATTCCAAACTTGCCATTATAATGACCTCCTAAATGTTTATGACATATCTCGACAGATACATCTCTATTAAACTAGATATATTCTAGCACAACATTTCTCTTTTGCAAATACACTTATTACACAAATTTAATTATTTTCTTTTGTAAACATTGTATAAGTTTGACACTTCATCATCTGTAAGATGCCTGTAACTTCCTTTTTTTAACTTTTCATCAAGGTATAAATTACCGTAAGACAATCTTTTGAGATATACAACACAATTGTCTGTTGCATGCACCATTCTTTTAATCTGGTGAAATTTTCCTTCCGTGATTGTAAGCTCAATTTCATTTGACGATATTCTTTTTACTTTGGCTGGTTTTGTAATACATTCACCTATGTCAATACCGTTTTCAAGAAGATTGATTTCTTTATCGGATATATCCCTTTCCAATCTGACAAAATAAGTTTTTCCTACATTTTTATTCGGGGAAAGCAGATTATGGGCAAGGTCGCCGTCATTTGTCAAAAGCAAAAAGCCTTCAGTGTCAACATCCAGCCGACCTGCAGGAAAAAGCTTGTATCTGACGTATGACGGATCCAGCAAATCCAGTACTGTAGGCTGTTTCCTGTCTTCCGTTGCACTCACATAACCCTGCGGTTTATTAAGCATTATATATATGAATTTTTTATAAATTATCCTTTCTTCTCCGAGTTTCACGTCTGAGTCCTCACTGACATGAAACGAAATATCTTTTACAATAATTTCTTCAACACTTACAAGTCCTGCTTTAATAACTTTTCTTGCCTCATTTCTTGTCAATGCTGCTCCGTCAGCTATATACTTATCAAGTCGCATATGTGTCACTCCTTTTAAGAGGAATCATTACTCCGTCAATGGTTATTCCTGAAATATCTCCACCGATTATCTTACCATTATAAACTATAATATTAGCTCTGGCATTAACTGAAGGTATAAAGTAAGTATAGCGCATACACTTTTTTCCCTTGTAAAAACTAAGGTCATAACCTGCTTCTTTCTGAAGAGCATTATACCTTTCGTATACATCATTAAAAACCTCCGGAATTATGAATTCTACCACTTCCAAAGGAATATTACTCACATCATCATACCCCATATTCCTGACTATGTTATAATAATCTTTACCGGTACTTTCCACATAAAGTCCAGTAGCTATAAAAGCTACTGTCAGAAATACAATATTCAAATATTTATTCATTCAAAAACACCCCTTTGGAAAAATATATTCCAAAGGGGATTGTTTTTATTCTGCTGAGAAAGGAAGAAGTGCAATCATACGAGCACGCTTAATAGCACTTGTAAGCTGACGCTGGTGCTTTGCACATGTACCTGTAATTCTTCTGGGAAGAATTTTTGCACGTTCTGAAACATAACGACGGAGCTTTGCTACGTCTTTATAATCGATATCCACAACCTTATCAACACAGAACTGACAAACTTTTTTCTTAGCTTTTCTAGCTCTGAAAGGTCTTTCGGTCTTTTCCTTTTCCATCATGGCTAAAACCTCCTTATATTAGAATGGTAAATCATCATCTGTTCCCATGGGAGAAATAGGGTCCGGAAGCGAACCAAAATCATTTGAAGCGTAAGAATTGCTTTCAACAGGCTCTGACTGAGAATCACGCTTGCTTTCTGCAAAATACACCTGACTTACAATAACTTCAGTTGCATAACGCTTTTTACCGTCTGCATCATCCCATGAACGGGACTGTAAGCTGCCCTCAAGAGCAATCATACTTCCCTTTCTGAAATACTTTGAGATAAACTCCGCAGTCTGTCTCCACGCAACGCAGTTTATAAAATCTGCCTTACGCTCCTCACCCTGACGAACAAAGTTACGGTCAACTGCAATAGAAAAAGCACAAGTGCTTATTCCCTGGGGCGTACTGCGAAGCTCGGGGTCACGGGTAAATCTACCCATCAAAATAACTTTATTAAGCATTTAAAGACCTCCTGTTACGCTTCTTTGCGTACTGTGATGAAACGCATAACGCCATCTGTGATTCCGTAAATTCTTTCAAGTTCCTTGGGGAACTCAGGATTTGACGCGAAGTTCACAAGAACATAGTAACCTTCTGTCTTGAAGTCGATAGGGTAAGCAAGCTTTCTCTTTCCCCATACGTCAACGCTTTCTACAGTACCGTTGTCAGCAATAAGCTTCTGGAACTTTTCTGAGAGAGAGTTTATTGTCTCCTCCTCAAGTGCAGCGTCAAGAACAAAAATGGTTTCATACTTGTTGATAATTTCAGCCATTTTCTACACCTCCTTCTGGTCTCTGGCCCCGCCCATATGCGGAGCAAGGGTAGCATTTCATTAAAATGCCTAGTTATTATACACTTTAACTTTGATTTTGTCAAGTTTTTTATAAATGTTTTTTACAGAATATTTAACCCGACAACATTTCCGGAAATTCAAAAAGGCAGTCCGCATAAGCGTACTGCCAATGTTTGTTCCGACATTCCCGAAAATCAGATAGCTCTTACAACTTTTCCGCTTCTCAAGCAACGTGAGCAAACGTGGATTGTCTTGGGGCTTCCGTTAACAATAGCCTTTACAGTCTTTACATTGGGCTTCCAAGCACGATTTGATCTTCTGTGAGAGTGACTTACCTTAATACCGAAAGTAACACCCTTACCACATACATCACATTTAGCCATATCTATTTCCCTCCTTAGGAATAACATTCACAACTCGTTTTTCTACATGCACTGGATATTTTAACAGAAACAAAAAGAAATTGCAAGCATTTTTTTTATTTTTTTGCATTTTCTTTAAATATTTTTTCAATATGCTGCTTTAGCAGCGGTTTTTTCTTGATTTTTCAAGCAAACAGAGTATAATAATATAAAAGAAAGGATTTGTTGCGTGTGAAAAATCTAATTATTATAGACGGTAACAGTATAATCAACCGTGCATATTACGGTGTCCGACCTCTTTCCACAAAAGACGGGATTCCTACAAATGCTATATACGGCTTTATGAATATAATGCTCAAATATATCGACGAATACAATCCTGAATATCTTTGTGTAGCATTTGACCTTAAGGCCCCTACATTCCGTCATAAGATGTATGAAGCTTACAAGGCTCAACGAAAAGGTATGCCGGATGACCTTGCCGCACAGCTTCCTCATTTAAAGGAAGTTTTGTCTGCAATGAATATACTTCAGCTTTCGCTTGAAGGGTATGAAGCAGACGATATCATCGGTACAGTAAGCCGTATTTGTGATGAAAAAGGAATTATGTGTAATATCGTCACCGGCGATAAAGACGACCTGCAGCTTGCAAGCGAAAACACATGTGTTCTTCTGACTACCACACGCATGGGACAAACTATCACAGAGGCTCTTGACAAAAACGGTGTATTTGAAAAATACGGTGTAACACCTGAAGAATTTATAAGTGTCAAAGCCCTTATGGGTGATTCTTCCGATAATATACCGGGGGTTAAAGGCATTGGGGAAAAAACTGCTTTTGAACTTATGAGAGCCTTTCACTCTCTTGATAATTTATATGCCGACATTGAAAATGAGCTTATTAAAAAAAGTGCACGGGAAAAGCTTGTTGCCGGACGCGATGATGCATATATGTGTCATAAGCTTTGCAAAATCGACCGTAATGTCCCTATGGACTTCAATTTTGAAGAGGCTCTTTACACCAGCCCCGATGTCCCCGCACTTTCAAAAAAACTTGAAGAACTGGAACTGAAAAAGATTATGCAGCGTCTCTCTATAGAAGAAACTTGCGAAATTCCTGTTCCTGAGGCGATTTCTGCAGACGCTTCCATTTTACAAAAATGCGAAGCTCTTGACGAGTTCTACTTTATTATAAAGGATGACCGCGTAGAATTTCTTTTTAATTCCACCCCCTATTTTTCTGATGCTGAAGATGTTAAATCTATTTTGGAAAACAGCAAAATAAAGAAATTCACCCACGAATACAAGAAATCAAGGCACTATCTTTCTTCCATTGGAATAAATATTGCCGGTGATTTTTATGACAGTGAAATTGCAGCATACATTATAGACCCCACAAGAAGCGACTACAGTCTTCAGGATATTTTTACACATTACTCCCTTGCACCTTCTGTTGTTAATTTTCCTGACCTTGTAAAAAAGCAGATTGCTTCTATTGAAGAAAACTCACAAAAAGCTCTTCTTTTTGACATAGAGCTTCCTCTGGAAAACGTTCTTTACGATATGGAATGTTCCGGTTTTAAAATTGACCGTGAAGAGCTCAGTTCTTTTGGAAAAATGCTTGGTGAAAGAATATGTGCACTTGAAGAAGCCATATACTTTATGGCAGGAGAAAAAATAAACATTAATTCCACCAAACAGCTTGGAAAGTTACTTTTTGAAGACATGGGGCTTCCTGTAGTTAAAAAGACAAAAACAGGATACTCCACCGATTCTTCTGTCCTTGAAAAGCTTCGCGGCAAGCACGAAATAATTGACAGTATAATTGAATACCGTCATCTGGCAAAGCTGAAATCCACCTACGCCGATGCATTTTTACCGCTTTTAGATTCGGAAAGCCGCATACATTCCACACTGAAACAGACCGTCACACAAACCGGTCGTATCAGCTCGGCAGAGCCTAATCTTCAGAATATCCCTGTCCGCAGTGAAATTGGCAGAGAAATCCGTAAAATGTTTGTAGCAAAAGACGGTTATCTGCTTGTAGGTGCAGACTACTCACAGATTGAGCTTCGAGTTCTTGCACATATTTCAGGTGATGAAGTTATGCAGCAAGCATTTGTGAACGACGAGGACATTCATACAATCACTGCATCACAAGTATTTAATGTACCGCCTTTCCTCGTTACCGAGTCAATGCGTTCTCAGGCAAAAACGGTTAACTTCGGAATAATATACGGGCAAAGCGAGTTTTCTCTTGCCAGTGAACTTAAAATCACACGAAAAGAAGCAAAAGAGTATATTGAAAGCTATTTTTCACATTACAGCGGTGTAAAAGAATATATGGAAGAAACTATTGAAGACGCAAAGAAAAATATGTATGTAACAACACTGTTTAACCGTCGCAGACATATTCCGGAGCTTGCTTCAACAAACTTCAATCTTCGCTCATTTGGTGAAAGGGCAGCTATGAACACCCCCATTCAGGGAACTGCTGCAGATATAATAAAAATAGCAATGGTAAAAACCTACAATGCACTTAGAGAAAAGTGCCCCGAAGCAACTCTCATTCTTCAGATTCACGATGAGCTTATCTGCGAAGTTCCTGAAGATAAAGCTTCAGAAGTTGCCGATATATTGAAAGAGGAAATGGAAAATGCCGTTACACTTTCTGTTCCTCTTAAAGCAGATGTAAAAACAGGAAAAAGCTGGTATGAAACAAAATAATTCATACACGTAGTAATGAGGATATAAATATGCTTATAGGTCTTACAGGAAAAACCGGCAGTGGTAAATCTACCGCTGCCACAATTTTCAAAAAACTAGGGGCTTTTGTTGCCGATTGTGATGAAATCGCTCATAGAATTATTGAGAATAGCAATGTAAAAGAAAATCTCAGGAATGAATTTTCCGATATTATTTTCAATTCAGACGGAACGGTCAACCGAAAAAAGCTCGGAAGCATTGTTTTTTCAGACAGTGAAAAGCTTTTAATTCTTAATCGGATAATGCACAAAGCTGTTTCGGACGAAGCATTAAAGATGTGTGAACAGTCAGGAAAAGAAATATGTATAATCGATGGTTCAGAGCTTGAGGCAAGCGGATTGTATAAGAAATGCAAATATACAATAGTTGTTACGGCTGATGAAGCCACACGTCTTAACAGGATAACAAAGCGTGACGGAATAGACCGGGAAAGTGCACTTCTTAGAATAAAAGCTCAGAAAGATTTTACTAAAGAAGCTATTTTTATAGATAACAGCGGTAGTTTATCTTCACTCGAAAACACGATTACTTCTTTGTTTAATAAATTTATTACTGAAAGAAAACAAGAAATTTAACCCAAACAAGCTATCCTGAAATTGAGGTTTACATTAATGAATAAATCCGCAAATCTCCTTCTTAAAATATTACTTACACTTTTGATACTCTCCATCATTACTTTAACAGGGCTACATTCCGTTTACAGATTATTTCCTGTTAAGTATTACGACATTGTCAGTAAATACTGTTCACTTTACAATGTAGACGAGTCGCTAATTCTTGCACTTATTAAAGCAGAAAGCAATTTTTGTGAAACAGCATCATCTGATGCATCTGCCAAAGGGCTTATGCAGCTTACTGATGACACTTTCGAATTTTGCAAAAAACATTCACCCCTCCCATCTGATGCAGATATATTTAATGCTGAACATAACATATGTGCAGGTGTATGGTATTTTTCATTTTTACTTAATAAATACAATTCAAACGCAGAAAATGCAATAGCTGCGTATAACGCCGGTTTTGTCACTGTAGACAAATGGCTGGCATCAGGGAAATATTCAACTGACGGTAAAACCCTTACAGTCGTTCCTTACGGTGAGACTCACAGACATATTAAAAAAATTAAAAAATACAAAAAAATATACAATTTTCTGTATTAAAGGAGAAACATATTGAAAAAGATTACTGCTATAATTTTAACTATTCTTCTGATTATTTCTTTTTGCGGATGTAGTGGCACTTCCTCCGTCACAAAGCAATCATTTCATTTTGATACAGTTATCAGCATATCAACTGATAAGAAAGACATAAAAAAGTCAGAGGATGCCTTCAGACTATGTTCTGACCTTGAAAACATTTTCAGTCGCACAAAAGAAGGAAGTGAATTGTGGCTTTTAAACAATAAAAAGCTATCTTCTCTTTCCTCTGATTTAAAGAATGTAATTGATTTTTCATTATATGTTTCATCTCTAACTGACGGTGCTTTTGACATCACTATAGCACCACTTTCTGATTTGTGGAATGTGAAGGAACGGACTATTCCGCCCAAAGAAGAAGAAATCAAAAAACATCTATCCCGTGTTGATTATAAAAAAATTTCAACTAACCCTCTGGACATCAAAGATGCTGCTATAGATTTGGGGGCAGTTGCAAAAGGGTATGCTGCTGACCTTATTACAACTCATTTTAGGGACGAAGGTGTAAAAAATGCTATTATCGACCTTGGCGGTAATGTTTGTCTGATAGGCGAATATACTGTAGGCATACGCGACCCTTTTAATCCCGAAGCTCTTTATGCAAAAATCACTTTAAAAGATAAAAGTGCGGTTACAAGCGGTGCTTATCAGCGATACTTTGAACACGAAGGAGTTCGTTATCATCATATTATAGACCCCCGTACAGGAAACTGTGCTGACTCCGCACTTGCGTCTGTGACAGTTATTTCTCCTTCTTCTATGCAAGCAGATGCTCTGAGCACGGCAATATATGTTCTTGGTGAAGACGGAATCAGGATTTGCAATAATTTCCCGGATACGGATGCCCTTCTCATTACTGAAAACGGAGATATTATTACAACTGACGGTTTTAAAGAAAAGTATCAACTGGAACTTTTTGAAAAATAAAGAAAAAAATTATTATTTTATTAAAAAAAACTTGCATTTTGAAAATAACTGTGCTATAATGCATTTTGTTTCATAATGCGATGGAGGTGAAATTACAATGCCTAACATTAAATCAGCTAAGAAAAGAGTTCTTGTTATCGAAAAGAAGACTCTTGAAAACCGTATGGTTAAATCTGCTATCAAAACAGAGCTTAAGAAGTTTGAAGCTGCAGTAAGCGAAGGAAACAAGGCTTCTGCTCAGGATCTTTTTGCGCTTTGTGTTAAGAAGCTTGACCAGGCTGCTGCTAAGGGTGTATACCATAAGAATACAGTAAGCCGTAAGAAGAGCCAGCTTGCTAAGGCTGTTGCAGCACTCTAATAAGCGTATTATATTGATTGCGTAAAAATCAGGGGATGCACTTAAGTGTATGCCCTTGTTTTGTTTGAAAAAAGTACAGGAAGCACATACTGCTTCCTGTACTTTTTTGTCGCGAGTAAGGTTTGCCATGTTTTAAGTTAAGTCCGAACTCGATATGGGTGAAGTGGCACGCTTCTTTTACTGTGTAGACATTTATATTTCTTTGTCGCGAGAAAGATTTGCCATGTTTTAAGTTAAGTCCGAACGCGATATGGGTGAAGCGGCACGCTTCTTTTATATAATTCCCCGTATCCTGTTCGCCATTTTTCTGCAGAGCCAGTACACATTTACGTCCTCTTCACATTTTTTCATCCAAAGGGGGGCATCTGTTACAATTTTCGCATTACTTAACTCCCAAACAATGTCATTAATGCTTATTACTTCACCTAAAGGTTTTGTAATTTTGTAGTTTTTAATAAGTGGAAGAAGGTTTTCTTTGAAAGCAGAATATGTGTTCCCACCAAAAAATGCTGTCCCGGGGCAGGTTTTTATACTTTTCCCTTTTATGTAATCACCTATAGGATTTCCTTTACCGCCCCACCACGCATGATATGTGACACCGTCTTCTGCATTAAGCTTAAATCTATCAAGAAGCAGTCTGACAACTGCAACGATAGCATCTTTTTGTGCCGTATTCATAACATCTCCGCCTATATCAAAATTACCCACACACTCGATGCAAACGGCATACGCATTTGCTCCGTAAATTCCTGCAGGATTAGTGTCCATACTTCTTCCCGTCATAATGATGCCATCAGGAAAAATGGTAAAATGCTGCGCAATATCGCTCCATCCATTTGTGTTTGTATGATAGTTTTTCATGCTTTTTTGCAAACTTTCATGGTTTTTTCCATTAAAATGTATATATGACGGCGAATATGTATGATGTAACTGTATTCGTTTTATCTTTCTTTTTACCGAAAGCTTTTTTATATAGTCTTCGAAATTGTCCTTATTGAAACTTTTAAATGCACTCATAACACATTTTCATCCTTTTTATCTCCCTGTTCTTTAAGAATTTCAAGAGCTTTTTTTATAAAATGCGGATATTCAATACCCATAAGACCAATATTCTCAATAATACTTAACCCTTCGTTTCCCAAAAAGAAAAACACGGTAGCACTTCGCACAAAATCTGTCCCGCTTAAATTATCCACTGCCACGCTGACACCTACAAGTGCCAGGATACACATTTTTTTCACTATGCCTTTATAGCACTCTACGCTTGATAATCCACCGTTTTTGGTTTTTCCTGAATTATTAAACAAAAACGCCACGGCTATTCCTGTAATATAATCCATAACCATAAACATAACAAGTGCCTTCATAAAAACGTCCCATCCGCCGAGCCAGCCGGTAAGCACACTTCCAAGTCCGGCAAACACTGCCAGAATTGTATTTTTTATATTTATTCCATTCACATAATTCACTACCTTTCGTAATTGAAAATTAAAAATTATTGTGAGTTTTTGCGGTGTAAAAACTTTCCTTAATTTTCAACTTTCTATTGCATAAATCTCTCTTTCATTTATCTTAAAATCATAACCTACTCCTGCAGTTATATATGACTTTGTAAAGCCTTTTTTTATTTCTCCCGTCTCGTTTCCGGTTTCTTCATCAATAACTCTTTCATCAAGTGTTATTTCGTGAAGCTTGAATCCTTCAGCAGGTCTTATCCTGTAGGATATAACCTTTCCATCGACTTCCCTTGCCTCGCAAGCTGTATTTTCTACCAGTGGTGGCAATCTTTTTATACATATAGCGAATCTACTTTTAATTCTTCTTCATTCACTGCGTCTTTCCAGAAGCTTTTGTATGCACTTCGCTCTGTTGTCCCGAAAGCATTGTGGCAGCAATAATTGCACCGTATGTAAAACCTTACGGTTATTCCAAGCACCTTTTTCACTCTTACTGTAAGCTTTTTCCTGCCGCATACAGGACACGTCTGCTTGTCTCGCTTACCCATAATACTGTACCTCCATACCGCCAGGCAGCACATCTGTCATAACCTCATACGTTGTTGTTCCTTTAAACTGTGGCAAACTCGGCAGTCCGTCAACGCTCTTCTGAATGTACGAACCTTCATCTAACGGAACGGGACTTATAACCTCCACCGTCACAGGCTCCACATACGGTTCCCACACATCATCGCCCTCTGTCCTGAACATAATGTTGTCCATCGTTACATAGTCACCCACATTGTTACTTTCTGTATTATACAGAAAGTAAAATTGAATATAGCTGACTTCTTCGCCTAATGTAAATGAATACGTTTTGTGTGCAATGGTAGAAGTTATGTTCTGAAACTTTATTTCGCTATTTTTGTTGTTATAAAAACCTAACGTCACTCTTTTTGCGGTTCCTGCAATTTCAGAATCAACAACATCAAGGGTCAGATATATTGTTTTTCCCACGGGCAAATCAATCGGTATCTTGACACCTCTGTTGGTTGCTTCTGTTTTCGTAGCTTTAATTCCATTGTTATATGGCTGTGTAGTGCTTGTATTGAACGGTACTTTATCAAGGTCAAAGTAATTCTTACCTCTTACCTCAATAGGGATAATATAATTTCCGTTGTCATCCGCTTCACCTATACCATCACCACTTCCGTATATTTTGTAATCTTTAACATTGCAGTTTTTGCTTCCTACAATCGTCAAAGGATGCGCCACCGCAGACCATATTGCCTTAACCGAATTACTTACATAAGCAATCAGCGCCCTCTTAAGCATCTGTAGTTTCATCGTCAATCACCTCTTCGGGCATATCAAGCACATTCCACTTCTGTGTTATCTCGGTATCTCCGTCAACATAGTATGGCTCTGCATACTGCATATCTGTAAGTTCAGGCATATCCTCAACCACCAACGGCTTTATACCTGCCTTGAGAAGTGTTTCCGCTGACGGATGAGAAATCTGCTTACCGTCCACAATTACATACTTCTTTGTGTACTCTTCAATCTGTGTTTCGCTTATGTATCTGTAATACTTCATATTGCCACCCCACTTACATAACCGATTACATTAACTCCGTCATAATCAAATACAATCGTGTATCTCATATTTGCTTCAGGAACAAAGTTTTCATCTTCTACGCTATCACCCTTGAAGATAATCATTTCAGGGAATGTTGAGTAATCTGTAGGAATCTCTGAAGGCGTTGAGAAGATAAGTACAGAGGTGAAGCCTACTTTTAATTCAGTATTTCCTACTACAACAATACTACTAATAGGCATTACGAAGCTTCTTATTTCATTATCTGCTATAACAAAGTTATCAACATAATCCACATCGGCTTCAAATACTTCAGGTCTAATTTCCGCAATTTGTTCATCGGTATAATCTATAGCCTTTTTGAACTCTGCGTCAACGTAGTCTTTTGTCACGTCAGACCATTCATAGTGAATTGCAGCATTAAGAAGGTCTTCGTTATCTTCACCGATTTCTATAGCATCCCACTGTGCTTTTGTGCCGGTAAAGTATACATTTTCCAGATAACTGCACCGCTTAAATGCTCCATCACCTATG
>JAZPYX010000019.1:0-10734 GCA_045544395.1 Clostridia bacterium | reverse complement strand
AGAAGAATTTTTAAAATTTTTGGCGACCAAAATTTCCTGTTTTGGGGGCCTGCAGAAAAAAGGGTAAATTTTTGTTAAAAAGGCAAGAAAGTGGTCTTTTGTCAAAATATTGGTCTTGAATTGCAGCGTGAAATAGGTTAAAATCAAAACAAGGAGCGTGATACGTATGATTAAATATAACGAAAATGACAAAGTTCTTTCAAATATTGCAAGGATTGTTGAAAAGAGAGCTAAAGGGGAAATTGACTTAACCCTTATTCTTGATAAATCTCTCGGCGAATACAACGGAAAGTATGAAAACGGCACCGTTACAGGCGGAAGTCATCATTCAATACTGGAGCTTTGCGGCAGACTTTTAAGAAATCCCGAAATGGAAAATATGGAATTTCATTCACATAAAGAGGCTTGCGGAATTTATCTTGCTTCTCACAATAATAACTATTACCTTGAAGCACCCCTTGAAGAAATTTATGACTATATGGCAGACCTTGCCCTTTGGGGTATGAATCTTGTTGAGATGTGGTTCAGCATCTGCGAACACGATGATATCGAGGACGGCAGAGCAAACATCGACAGAGTTAAAAGTATTCTCAGATACTGTAAGTCAATAGGTATTAAAACAATGCTTGTTACACTTTCTAACGGTGCGTTTATAAACAACAGTCCCGAGCATCTTCGTGCAGACTGGACAAGCGGTCATGACGGATATATTTACAATCTTAATGCTCATTATCATATTGAGCTTTGCCCAAGCTCTGACGAGGGTATGGCAAAAATCATTGAAAACAGAAGGGTTTTTCTTGAGGAATTCAAGGATGTTGAACCTGATTATTTAAGCATAGGACCTTACGACCAGGGCGGTTGCACCTGCAGCAAATGTGCTCCCTGGGGCGGTAACGGCTATGTTAAGTGCTGTAAGGCAATGATTCCTGTTGTAAAAGAATATCTTCCGAATACAAAGATTATGCTTTCAACCTGGCAGTTCGGCACGTTCACAGGAACAGAGACAGAGTACGAAATGCTGAAGAAAGCCATAGAAGAAGATCCCGTTTTACAGGAATGTGTATACATAAATTCAGAACCCCAGTATCAGGAATATCCTTTCCGTGAGGGTATGCCCCTGCCCCTTATCGGATTTCCTGAAATCAGTATGTGCGGAACCCTTCCCTGGGGCGGTTACGGCGGTAACCCCATTCCCAAGCTTTTACAGATTCTCTGGGACCGAGACGGTGACAAGCTTGAGGGTGGTCTTCCTTACTCAGAAGGCTTTTTTGAGGATATTAACAAGGTTATAATGCTCCGTTTCTACCGTGAAAATAAGAATGCAAGCGACACTGTAAAAGAGTATCTTGCGTATGAGTTTGGTTTAGATGGCGAAAATCTTGAGAAAGCACACAAGGCAGTTATGGATATGGAGGACACCTTCTACCGCAGCTTTGAAAGGGGACATTACTATCCTCTGAGAAAGCCGAGCTATGTGCCTGAGGAATATGATGTAGTGGGTATTCCTGAAAAAATGCCCGAAATTGAAAAGGCTATCGTCGAGGTGCACAATACACTTTCAGAAGAAGTGCAGAACAGTAAAAAGTGGCAGCTTATCTACCTTCGCGCAGTGATTGACGGGGAGCTTTACAGAAATAATTTCACACGTAATGACAAGGTGCTTGGATATTTTAATAAGCTTGTTGAGCTTTTCTATCTTGAAAGGGCAGGGCAGTGTATACACCCCGATGTAATTGCAGGGGATAAGTTTGCAAAGGATCTTACACCGGAGGAGTATCTTATATTAGCAGCCGGCGGAACATTAGACTGACGGGAAATGTTAAAAATGCCCAGACCGCAAAGGGCGAGGCAAGTTAATAAGTTTCTTTTATTGAAATTTGTTACAACGTTTCTTTGATTGTCTGTTGTAGAAATTCGCTTTGCGAATTTCGGAAATTATGCCCTTTGCTACGAACAAACGTCACCTCTCGCTGTATCACATACAGCTTCGGGATGTCCTGCGGACTTCCGTTTGCCCGTTCTGAACATTTTTTCCTATTTCCCGGGGATGTTAAAAGCTTCCAGACCGCAAAGGGCGAGGCAAGTTAATAAGTTTCTTTTATTGAAATTTGTTACAACGTTTCTTTGATTATTTTTTTTCAAATTCTTTTCCATTGATTAGAAAATCTATTGATACATTAAAATATTCAGACAGTCTTCGTAGCATATCGAGGCTGGGTTCGCGTTTGCCGTTTTCATAATGTGACAGTGCCTCCCTTGAAATATTTAAATCCATAGCTACTTTAAGCTGGTTAAGGTTATGTTCTTTGCGAATGTTTTTTAAACCTTTCATTTAAATCACCTCTTGACTTTATTGTAACAATTTGTTACAATAATAATGTTACAATATGTAACAATCATTTAAGAAAGGATGTTTGATTATGAAAAGAATTTTATCAATTGTTTTATGTGCGGTAATGATGCTGTCATTAAGTGTATATGCGAATGACAGTGCCGTAACAGAGGAGAGTAATGCACAAGAATTAAAAAATTACGGAATTATGCTTGGTGACCCTGATGGAAATATGCGTCTTCAGGACGAGTTAACCCGTGCTGAAGCGACAGTGTTGCTTGTCAGACTGTATAGATTTAATTCGTCAGAAGTGGCAGCCCTGTACAGATTTTCAGACATGGTCGGGCATTGGGCATGTAAGGAGGTAGACCTTGCTGAAAAATTCGGAATAGTAGATGGAACAAGTGAAACTACCTTCAGTCCTGATGAAAAAATTACCGCACAGGAATTTTTGAAAATGATAGTATGTCTTTTAGGTTATAAAGAAGTTGCTGAAAGAAATGCACCTTATCCCGTTGGGTATATAATGCAGGCATCGCAAATGGGTGTGACAAATTCGGTGCCGATGATAACAGATAAGCCTCTGACACGCGGACAGGCGGCAAAGCTTATTTGTAACAGCCTTGATATTCCCATTATGGTACAGAAATCTTTCGGAAAAAATAATGAATATATGATAATGGACGGGAAAGACGGAGGAGAATTCCAGTCTATCCGACAAGACTTTGAAAAAGCAGAATAAAACATTTCAGACTTGTTGACGAATCAACATCTCTGGTATAAAATAGGAGGTGTAAAGAATTCTATTTCTTTACACCTCCTATTTTTTGGGGATAGGAAAAAATGCTTCAGAACGGACAAACTGAGCTGTAAATCCCTGTACACAGGGATTTACAGGTTACACGAAGGCGTACGATGGTACGTCGAGAGGCGAAGTTTTGCTAGCAAAAAGGCACAAAAACGAAGAAAAATCGAATAAAATGAGATTTTTCAACAAAATAAGATAATTCTATGATTTAGAAACTGTCTATATTTCGTATTATTATTGCCTTTTTGCGATCTGGACTTTTTTTTACATCCCCCTTTTTTCTGTTAGCATACTGTGTTAAGTACATACGCAGCCATAATTTTAGCATATTCAAGCAGTCTGTCACAAGGCATATATTCGTCCGGCTGATGGCTTCCACCATATTCACGGAAGCTCCTGCCTACACCGAATCCAAATGCTGACGGTGCACCATACTTCTGAATAACAGAAAGGTCAGAAAGGCATGATGCACAAGATGAAAGCTTCCGGCCTGTTGCTTCGAGAGCAACTTTCTGCATATCGACGATTGAACTGTCGTCCGCCTCAATATGAGTATAATGGAAAAATCTCGTTTCAGGAACAAAGCCGTCGCCGATGATTCCAAACGGAAGAAGCTTTTCCGCGATTTCCTTTTCAAGTGCGTGGAATTCCTCCCATATTTCTTCCTTTGTCTTGTCTGTATAGAATACAAAGTATGCCTCGCCTCTGCCCAGGTCCGCACCTGCGTCCCCTGCCTTTATACCCATATAGCGGAAAGATGTTTCGGGGATAATTGTTCCCTTGTAAAAACGGTTAGCATCAAGCTCTTCCCTGCGGTTTTTCGCAAATTTTTCAAGAACGTCCATAACAACTGCGATGCCTCTGCCGGCAAGGTAAGCTGTATCAACGGGCTTTTCTGTGTGGAATTTATATTTTACTTCGCCACCGCCCGAAGCGCACTGCCAAATTTCAAAATCCTTGCAGTCCATATTTACAACTCGCTGTGTGGGGTAGTGCAGAGCCGTTGCAAGTGCACCGTGACTTCCGCCGTATTCCTCGTCGCTGTATGCCGACATAAGAATATTTTTCTTCGGCACGATGCCGTTTTCCTTAAGCACTTTTATAACAAACAATGCCGTTGCAATACCGTATTTGTCGTCTGTTGAGCCTCTGCCCCAGATTTTGCCGTCCTTGATTTCACCGCCAAGGGGATTGGCGGTCCAGTTGGCGGGATCACCTATTCTTACAGTGTCGGAATGAGCCATAAGCATCAGGTAGTCCTCGTCTGTTTCGCCTTTCCAGCGCGCAGTCACGTTGGGACGGTTTTCAAGATTTCTTCCGGGGAAGTAGTCGGGATGATTTTCAAAGTTTTCTATTACAAGAGGGGAATAAAGCTCTGTCTCAAGTCCCATATCCTCGCAAAGTTTCTTTATGTATTCTGCACATTCCGCTTCATTTCCGTAAGAACCGAAGTTTTCGGAATTTATTTTAATGAGGTCGCTTAAAAGTCCATAAAGCTCCTCCTTTCTGTCATCAATAATATCTGAGATTTCTTTGATAGTCATAAAATATCAACTCCTTTTCTTAAAAGCTATCATAAGTTGCCCCGAATGTCAACAAAATAGGTACATTTGATTGACAAACGCCATACTAAAATGTTATACTTACATTAATATTTTCAAAAAAGAGGTAATTTTTATGAAAGATTTAAAAATCGGAACAAGATGTCTGCACGCAGGCTATACTCCCGGAAATGGTGAGCCGCGTCAGATACCTATTTACCAGAGCACAACTTTTAAATATGATACAAGTGAGGATATGGGTAAGCTTTTTGACCTTGAGGCAGAGGGATATTTCTATACCCGTCTTCAGAATCCCACAAACGACTTCGTTGCGGCACGTATAGCTAACCTCGAGGGCGGTAGTGCGGCAATGCTTACATCAAGCGGTCAGGCAGCTTCTTTCTACAGCGTTTTCAATATCGCATCCTGCGGTGACCACGTTATTTCATCCTCTGCAATTTACGGTGGAACATATAACCTTTTTGCCGTTACAATGAAGAGAATGGGGATTGAGTTTACTTTTGTAAAACCCGACTGCACCGACGAAGAGCTTGAGGCGGCTTTCCGTCCCAACACAAAGGCGGTTTTCGGTGAAACTATTGCAAATCCTGCCCTTGACGTATTTGATATTGAAAGATTTGCAAATGCAGCACACAAGCATGGTGTTCCGCTGATTGTGGATAACACCTTTGCAACTCCCGTAAACTGCCGTCCCATTGAGTGGGGTGCTGACATTGTAACTCACTCCACAACAAAGTATATGGACGGTCACGCAAGCAGTGTGGGTGGTTGTATTGTTGATTCAGGTAAGTTTGACTGGACAAAATACCCCGACAAATTCCCCGGACTTTGCACTCCCGACGACAGCTATCACGGTGTAACATATACGGAAAGATTTGGTTTAGAAGGTGCGTTTATTACAAAGGCAACTGCACAGCTTATGCGTGATTTTGGCTCAATTCAGGCACCTCAGCACGCATATTATGTAAACCTCGGTCTTGAAAGTCTTGAACTTCGTATGCAGCGTCACTGCGAAAATGCACAGGCAGTTGCAGAATATGTGAAAAACCACGAAAAAATTGCGTGGGTTCGTTACTGTGGACTCCCCGATGATAAATATTATGAGCTTGGTAAGAAGTATCTTCCCCATGGCTCCTGCGGTGTTCTCTCCTTTGGTGTAAAGGGCGGAAGAACGGCTGCTGAAAAGTTTATGAAAAATCTTCGTCTTGCATCTATTGAAACACACGTTGCAGACTCCAAAACCTGTTGTCTGCACCCTGCAAACGCAACTCACCGTCAGATGAACGATGAAGAGCTTATGGCTGCAGGTGTTGCACCCGACCTTATCCGCTTCTCCTGTGGACTTGAGGCGAAAGAGGACATTATTGCGGATATTGCACAAGCCCTTGAAACAATATAAGTTCGAGATGTTAAAATCGTCCAGATCGCAAAGGACGAAATAAGTTTGGGTTTCAAGTTCAATAACGAGTAGAACAAAGTTTCTTTTCTTGTCTGTTGAAGAAATTCGCAAAGCGAATTTCGGAATTTATGTCCTTTGCTACGCACAAATGTCACCTCTCGGTGTATCCACATACACCTTCGAGTTCCCTTCGGCTCCATTTGTGTGTTCTGAACAATTTTTCCTATCTCGTTCAGGATGTTAAAATCGAGGTACACGCCCCCGATTTTAACGAATTTTATGTTAAGGGGCATCCCCTTAACAATCCCCTATGTATAAGGAGGCGATGTAAATGCCTATTAAAATCCCTGTGAAATTACCGGCTACAAAAATCCTTAAGGATGAAAATATTTTCGTAATGGACGAAAAACGTGCTGCAAAGCAGGACATACGTCCGCTCAGAATCGGCATCCTTAACCTTATGCCTACAAAAATAGAAACAGAGACACAGCTTGCAAGGCTTCTGGGTAACACTCCCCTTCAGGTTGAGGTGGAGCTTATTCAGATGAGTTCACACAAGTCAAAAAACGTGTCGGAAGAGCATATGCTCTCATTCTATAAAACTTTTGACGACATAAAAGACCAAAAGTTTGATGGTTTTGTAATCACAGGTGCACCTGTTGAAAAAATGGAATTTGAAGAGGTTGACTACTGGGAAGAGCTTTGCACCGTTATGGAATGGACAAAGACAAACGTACATTCAACCTTCCACATCTGTTGGGGTGCACAGGCTGCACTTTATTACCATTTCGGAATACAGAAGTACCAGCTTCCCGAAAAGCTTTCCGGTGTATATAAGCACAGAGTTGTATATAAAAATCCTATGCTTATGCGTGGATTTGACGAAGAATTTATGGTGCCCCACTCACGTAATACAACGGTAAGAATTGAAGACGTGAAAAAGCACAAGGAAATTAAAATTCTTTCCGTAAGTGACAAAGCAGGTCTTTATGCCGCCGCAACTGCAAAGGGTAAGCAGATATTTATTACAGGCCATTCGGAATATGACCGTGACACACTGAAAAAAGAGTATATCCGTGATGTAAATGCAGGTCTTAACCCGAAAGTTCCGGAGAATTATTTCCCCGATGATAATCCGGAGAAAGAGCCTGTTGTGACGTGGCGTGCACACGCAAATCTGATTTATTCGAACTGGCTGAATTACTTTGTTTATCAGAGTACGCCGTATGATATAACAACGATTAAATAACGACACGGGATGTTAAAAACGCCCAGAACACAAAAGGCAAAAAGATATTGTTTTAGCGAGTTTTAAAAGCATAAATATTTTACTTGATGTAGAGAAACCGTATTTTCATACGGTTTCTCTTTGTTTTTTATGCCTTTTGTTACGAACAAACCGAGCCCTCGCAGTATCCACATACAGCTTCGGGTGACCTGTGGCAAGCCACAGCTCTGTTTGTCCGTTCTGAACATTTTTTCCTATCCCTAAACAGCGTGGCTTGATAAAAAGTGCAGACCGCGCAAAGTAAAAAAGAAAACAAATTTAATTTGTGCATATATCAAGTTTGTAAAAGTATGTAGGACTCCGCTTTTGGCGGAGTCCTTTTTTCAGGCTTTGCGCTATCAACAAACCTCACCTCTCGACGTACCTTTGTACGCCTTCGGGTGCCCTTCGGTTCGGTTTGTTAATTCTGCATTTTTTTCTCTGTGCCCCCTTGAAGGCGAGATAAGCAGCCCAGGTCGCATAAGGCAAAAAGCGAAAAAACAGCAATAAGTCTTGAACTTTTGGTATATTTTCCTGTTAAAATCAGTTGCATTTAATGTAAATTTGTGTTAACATTATATAAGGAGAATTTTTCCGAAAGGAGTTTTTTATATGAAATGTATTATTAACGGCAAACTTATTATGCCTGACGGTGTTCTTGAAAACAAGGTAATTTTATTTGACAGCGAAATTAAAGAAATCGTCGATCAGGCAGGTCTTGACACTGCTTCTTATGAAGTGATAGATGCAGATGGAAAGTATGTTTCACCCGGACTTATTGATATGCACATTCACGGCTATCTTGGCGCAGATGCGTCAGACGGTGATGAAGAGGGTATCCGTAAAATGGCGGCAGGCATCATCAAAAACGGTGTTACTGCCTGGTGTCCGACAACAATGACTGTTTCAAAAAAAGAAATTGAAACTGCTTTTGACACGGTTCGCAAGGTTAAAAACAGTGGCAAATATTACGGTGCGAGAATTCTTGGTGTAAATAGCGAAGGCCCTTTTATCAATTCCAAGAAAAAGGGTGCACAGGCAGAGGAGCATATTCTCCGTCCCGATGCTGATTTTATTATAGCAAATTCTGACATTGTAAAGCTTTTCACAGTTGCACCAGAGGTTGAGGGTGCGATTGAATGTATAGAAAAGGTGACTAGAAACACTGACGTCCTTGTTTCAATGGGGCATACAGATGCATCTTATGAAGAAGCGGTGGCAGGTATTGATGCAGGTGTAAGACACACAACACATCTTTTTAACGCTATGACGGCACTTTCCCACAGAAGTCCCGGTGTTTCCGGTGCAGCACTTTCTGACAGCCGTGTAAGCACAGAGCTTATCGCGGATACATTCCACGTCAACAAGGGACTTTTCAATATGGTTGCCAAGGCAAAGGGTGACAAGCTCTGCCTTATCACCGACTGCATAAGAGCTGGCGGTATGGAAGACGGTGATTATACTCTCGGTGGTCAGCCCGTACATAAGGAAGGTATCAAGTGCCTGATGGATGACGGTACAATCGCAGGCAGTGTGCTTGAATTAAATGCCGCAGTGCGTAACCTTTACGAAAACAGCGACCTTGAGCTTTATGAGGCTGTAAAAGCTGCATCGCTTAACGTTGCAAAAGCACTTGGTGAGGACAAGGAAATCGGCTCACTCGAAGTAGGTAAACGTGCAGATATTATTATAGTTGATGAAAAATTTAATGTTGAGAAAGTAATTCTTGGCGGAGAAGTAAGATAAAATCAAAGATAGGAGAATTAAAATGATTACAGCAAAACTCGAACCCGGATTTATGCCAATGGCAAAGGTTATTAACGATTATAAGGCAGCAGTTGCAAAGGCTGACTCACAGCCTCTTCGCATCTGTGTGGAGCGTAACAACGGACTTACCGCAGTTTACGATATGGATATCTACAAGGAAGGTCACGACGAAGAAAACTACGCTATTGCTGAAAGAATTATAAAGACTCTTCTTTGGGCAAAGGGCGGTTACAAGGTTTACATCGCAGGTTCAAAATACGTTTATGACCGCATTGCGGCTGATTATTCCGTAGGCGGTGCAAGAGAGTTTGACTTTAACTTTATGGCAAGAGTTTACGAAGCTCCTTTTGAGGTTATCTATGTTGAAAACATTGCAGACGCTCCCAAGGAAAACGACACATCTTCTCCCGTTGGCAGACACCTTGACGGTTGCCGTATCGGCTTTGACGCAGGCGGAAGTGACAGAAAGGTTTCTGCAGTTGTTGACGGTGAAACAGTTTATTCAGAGGAAGTTGTATGGTTCCCCAAGCTTGAAAGCGATCCCATGTACCACTACGAGGGTATTCTCAGTGCTATGAAGACTGCTGCATCACATATGCCCAGAGTTGACGCTATCGGTGTATCTTCAGCAGGCGTATATATTGATAATAAAATTATGGTTGCTTCACTTTTTCTTAAGGTATCTGACGAAGATTTCGAAAAGCACGTTAAGACAATGTACCTTGACGTTGCAAAGGAAATAGGCGATGTTCCTGTTGAAGTTGCAAACGATGGTGACGTAACTGCACTTGCAGGTGCTATGAGCCTTGAAGACAACAACGTAATGGGTGTTGCTATGGGTACAAGCGAAGCTGCAGGCTACGTTGACAAAGACGGTAACATCACAGGATGGCTTAACGAGCTTGCGTTCGTTCCCGTTGACTTTAATAAGGACGCTATGGTTGACGAATGGTCAGGCGACTATGGTTGCGGTGTTAAGTATTTCTCTCAGGATGCAGTAATCAAACTTGCTCCTGCAGCAGGTATCGAGCTTGAGGAAAGCCTTTCTCCTGCAGAAAAATTAAAGGTTGTACAAGGACTTATGGAAGCAGACGACCCCCGTGCAGCAGATATTTACGAAACAATCGGCACATACTTTGGTTACACAATTGCTTACTACTCAATGTTCTACGACATTAAGCATGTTCTTATCATGGGACGTGTTACAAGCGGTAAGGGAGGCAGCATACTTCTTGATAAGGCAAACGAAGTAATTAATGCAGAATTTCCTGAGCTTGCAAAGAAAGTACAGCTTCACATCCCCGATGAAAAAGCAAGAAGAGTAGGACAGTCTGTGGCAGCGGCTAGTCTTCCTAAGATTGGCTGATATACACGGCTTGATAAAAAGTTCAGACCGCATTTTTCCTATCCCCAATGCAAGAGGGTGTAAAGAAATTCATTTTTGATATAATCCCCTTAGCGTGACAGTAGTTATCCGAACCTCGTTTTTTACTTTCTCTTTTTCGTTGCTACTGCGTTAAAAGCCTTACCAATACGTCAGTATTGGTTGCGTTTTTGCCTTGTATCAACAAAAAATAGTTTGTAAAAAATTCTGTG
>JAZPYX010000018.1:0-14491 GCA_045544395.1 Clostridia bacterium | reverse complement strand
TTCGTAGCAAAAAGGCACAAAAACGAAGAAAAATCGAATAAAATGAGATTTTTCAACAAAATAAGATAATTCTATGATTTAGAAACTGTCTATATTTCGTATTATTATTGCCTTTTTGCGGTCTGGACTTTTTTTACATCCACGGTTTTATTCGCATAAATTCGAGTGGTATTACTATGTAGTTATATTTGCTCCGCAAGTTATATTGCCTTCGGCAGTTTGTGGGCGAATAAAATACCACTAAAACTGTAAGTTTTAATAACACTTTTGATTCATCAAAAATATCACTCTGTACATAGTACAGAATAACGCTCATTTTTTCACATTGACAAATTTTAGTGAGTATGCTATACTCATACTGCGACGCAAAACTGAATATAATCGATATTTATAGCGTGTATTTCTTTACCCTTTGGTAAAAATGCATACTCTTTTTCGCATGCTGTAATATCGATGTGAAGTTTTGTGTCGCAACAAACAGGGGTATGCGTTTTTCGGTGCATCATTCTTTGGTGCACCTTTTTAATTGCACTAATTTTTTACATTGACAATTTTTAACGCGTATGCTATACTTGTGGTGCTACGTGAATTGAATATACTTGTTTACGGGAATGTGTTTTTATTTTTGGTAAAAACGCATGCTCTTTTTTGCATTCTCGTAATGTGGTATTGATTCGCGTAGCAACTAATCAGGGGTGTGCGTTTTTCGGTGCATCATTCTTTGGTGCACCTTTTTAATTGCACATTTCTGTAATATGCCGCCAAACATATCCACATAAAAATTGAGCAAAAAGGGGACAGTCCCCTTTTTGCTCAATTTTTATCTTAATTCAATTTTTGCTACCTGATCTTTTCCAATTTTATAAAGTACAGTGTTATCATATACAAACAGACTGCTTACTACATCTGATGATGAAAAGGTTGCGTACTCGTGCTCTCCGTCATTTCCTGCAATGAAAAATCTTACTTCGTCATCAGGGGATTCCCCTGAAGTTCTTACGCAGATAAGATTATCAATTTTTGAAACGAAAGTTCCTGTTTTTGTTTCAAACACTACTGTATGCTCCTGGGGCATTGTTTTGTCTGCCCACAAGTTTTTCACTACAGTTCTGTTTCCTGATTTGTTTTTCATAACAGCATAGGTATGGTAACCGCCTACTGCAGCTACAAGGTAAAGTTCTTCATCGCCTTTTTCTTCAAGTGCACGCCTTTCTCCTGTTGTTTCGTCATACAACATTACTGTACCATTATTATCGTAGATGATTACAGCTCCTTTATAGTCACCGGTGGGTTTTTGACACACATCAAATCCGCACACACCGTCAATGATTTTCTTGTGTTCTCCTGTTTCTGTATCTATAACGTAAAGGGCACTGTCTTCCTTTGTTCCATAATCCATTGCGGTGTAATAAATTTTATTATCGAATATCTTAACACTGCTTGGCTTAACCAACGAAATCAAAATACCGTTTCGCCTTTCTCCTATACGAATCCAACCGGGAAGAGGTTCCATCTCATAAACCTTTCCTTCTTTTTCGTAGGAAATCTCAGTTGCAAGGTCGGCACCAATCTGAACTCCCTTAAACTGTATTCCTTCTGATGCAACCCGCATTTCATAATAGCCATGCATTCCATAGCCGTAACCGTCATCAGGAATTCTTTCCGTTACAGAACCGTCTTTTTCTATTTTGAAAAAGCGGCTTGTGCTTGTAGTGGGAACAGTGCCGGCAGTGTATGAAAAATAAATGTCTCCGCAGGAATTACCAAACGCTGCACCGCTTGTCAAATTCGTATCCGGCAATTCGTAAATCACTTCGGGATTACTTGTATCCGCAGCCAAAGCACGGTACACAACCTTTTTGCCGTCCTTTTCACCGCTGTAATAATAGTATTCTCCGTCAGTTGCGACGCTTCCTGTTATACCGGGAAGCTCTATATTTTCAGTGCGGTAATTCTTTGCCTTGATTACAAATCCTGTTTTTGAATCAAAGCTGTATTCCCATCCGAATTCATCCACTGCAAATCTCCACGTAAGGGGAAAATATGTAACATCACGGAATGTAAGGAGAGGATATTCCTCCTTGGAATTATCTATTGTTTTACCGTTTACTATAATATTAAAATCACATACTGATGCTTTATTATTTTTACTGTTTTTCCACTCCCATTTATAATCACGGTATGCGCAATTTATGGGAGTCTGTTCTATTGAAAGAGTTCTTGTTTCACCATTCCAGTCAGTTTTAAGACCCAGGTAACGGCAATCAAAATATGTCATAGGAACATATGTTATGTCCTTATAAACAATAAGAGGAAACTGCCTGTAGCTGCTGTCAACCACTTCTTCGCCAAAGGTCACATCAAACGCCGGAAGTGTAACCGATTCCTCGGCACATACGGAGAATACCGCTGAAAACATAACAGTGATAAAAATCAGACCAAATAAAATTTTTTTCATAATGTTGCTCCTTTTCTCTATTTTGGGGGTGTAAAGAAATTGAATTTCTTTACACCCTCTTTCATTGGGGATAGGAAAAAATGCTTCAGAACGGACAAACGGAACTGCAAATCCCTTCATGAAGGGATTTGCAGGTTACCCGAAGGCGTACGAGGGTACGTCGAGAGGTGACGTTTGTTCGTAGCAAAAAGGCTCAAAAGCGAAGAAAAATCGAATAAAATGAGATTTTTCAACAAAATTGACTTGTTTTGGAAGTAAACCACTACCCAAAATTCGTATTTTTATCGCCTTTTTGCGGTCTGGACTTTTTTTCACATCCCCATTTTTATGTATTCCTTATTTTATTGCTTCATTTATTTTTTCGGCATATTCTTTATAGGTTTCGAAATCCGAATGCCAGTTTTGACTAGTAATCAAAATTTCGTCTGAATCTATTTCTGCCGAAACGGTCGGTTTCGAAATTTCTACACCGTCAACAAAAACTTTCACATAGTTCTCTCCATAGGGATATTCTGAAATTCTTTTTGTTGCTTCTTTAAAATCTTTTCTGGCCTTTTCAGTAATTTTCAGTTCCAGTGCCACAGCTGTAACAATTCCTGCACTTGGTCCGTCTTCAGGCCGGGGCATCCACTTCACCTCACAGGACAAAACATCTCCGTCAGTAATTATATAGTTATTGTCTTTATCCATTATTTTCAGAACACTCCTGTTATGGTAATTCACATCTCTGGAAAGGATAACGCGTACCGTTGAAATCTGAGGATTAATATCCATTTTCAGCATTTTCATCAGTGCGTTGTCTGAATCTCCAAGCAATGCTTCTACAAGGTCATCTGATGCATTAATATGCCATTCGTCATAATAGTGGCAGACATCTTCATTAATCCTGCTTTCATCCGGAGTGATTTTTGCAATCGTTTTTTCTGTGCCGGGATAGGTTGCTTCAGTCCCGTGAAGTTTAACAAGATAATCATATATAAGGAGGGATTCGTCAAAGGCTTCACCCTCTGTTTTAAACACATACCAAAATGCACAAAGCACATCATTATAAAATTCAAGAACTACATGACCTTTCTTGTACCCATTCTTTACTATATACATCGAGCCTTCCTGATGCTGAAGTATAGGTAAAGCTTCATCCCCCGTTTTCAGCGAATAGCTTTCGTCAATACCCATTTCATCAAATACAATTTCTTTCTTTAATCCTAAGTAGGAATTAAGGGCAGAATATCCGTAACCCATATCAATGACTGTCCCACTTGCAGGATTGTATCCCACATAGTAGTTCAGAGCTTCTGCCAGATATCTTAGCGGCACATAGGTTCTGTCTTCTACAATTCGTGCTTCTGTGTCCATATCATAATAAGTGCCGTTAATTGTATACTGCCTTTTTCCAATAGTAAAGCTCAGATTGTCTCCGCCTGCACCACCGTTAATTTTACTTTCATCCTCTGTTACGGTAGAAACGTTGACCTTTCGCACATCTTGAAGCCAACTGACATTGCATCCAAGCTTTTCACAAAACTCCCTTACGGGGATTTGTGTTCTTCCGTCTTTGTCAATAAACGGCTTGTCCGTAAATGTCATTTCATTACCGTCAAGTTCAATTCTTAATACTCCATCAAAATTTTTTACAAAGATATTTCCAAGGTATTCCGGTGCATTTTCTGCCTGCTCAACCTGATTATTTACAGTAATGAGAGCTATTTTCATATCCGTTGTAAACCTTGTCTTTATTTCAAGCATTCTGCCAAAATAGTACGATGTAATATATATTTCATCACCGATTTTTATCGTCATAGGTTCCGTGGGAAACATCTTTGTCGTATTTTTATAATTACTGTTTTTTGAATAGGAAGTATAAAAATCCTTTCCGACTGTAAACTCAACACGGCCTACAGTTCCCTTTGAGTTTTTGCACTCTTTCCCTTCCGTTATTTCATAAGTATTTTCGGATATCTCTTCAATGTCATATCCTAACACATAACAAAGTTCCTTAATGGGAAGATACTCCACCTCGTTAACAGTAATGTTTTTCACATCAATATACGCCCCGTCAAGATAAACGCTATACTTACTGTCCGAATATTCGGTTTTTTCTGCAGATACCATTACAACCATTGAAAGCAACATTGTCATTGATAAAATCACTGATAATAGTTTTTTCATTTTTTCCCATCCTTTCTCTTTTTCAATGCCCTCAAAATAATAAACACGGTAAGAGCGGTAAATATAGTTCCGAATACTATTAATATAATCACATCTTTATCTCCGACGAAGGCAAATATACTGTCATTTTTCGCTTCAGGAAGGTAATTCATAAAACACTCCTTTCTCAGTTGGTAAATGTCATTACCATACAAACTAATATCAATATTGCCGTTACAACACGACCAATTTTCTGACCGAATAAATACCAGTCACTAGGTTCTCCACCGTCCACATGGAGCCTGTGCTCAAGAATCCAGAATAAATTCGGAAATTTTATATCAAGGAATAAAATTACACCTAAAACAATCATCAGAAAAAGCATATAAGGCTTACCACGTGTATCCGTCTTGTCCGATACTGCCCAATTATATAATTTTGCACATCCCGGAAATAACTCTTCTTCCGTGGGAACATCATTTCTTGTATGAACTACAATTTTTTCTGATGGCCCATGCTCATTATCAAGCAAAATCCACCCGTCTCCTGCAGGAAAAGCTTTTCCTCTGAATATAATGCTTCCGCCTTCTATAACTTCCACATCTTCATGTAAATCAACGCCATTGTACTTTATCTGATAATTCTTCACTTTATCATTTACAGAAAATTCAATATTTTTTCCGTAGCCTGCAGACTTAACTGTCATTTTATATTCCGCGTACATATCATCGCCTTTAAAGCTACCGTCTTTCTGACGGTACAAAAAGGCATCACCGTACCACAATCCCGGTTGGAATAATGCCCACAAATATACAATAAAAACCGCCAAAGCTAACACTATACCAATAATGATTAACTGTTTTTTGTATTTCTTCATACGCATTATTCCTCCTTCTTTTTATCTGTTGCTTCCTTTCTTCTACGACCTAACAGAAATCCAGTCAAGAAGACAAGTATAATCAAAATTAGTACACCGCCGGCATACACTGCTTTGGAATTATATATAAACCAGTATGCAAAATTCGCATACAGGCTTTTAAGCGGAGGCATTTTCGGTTGTGCTTCCTTTGGAAGAAGTGTAGTGAGCTTTTCATAATCCTCTGCCCGAATTACATAATCACCGGTTGGTGCACTGTACATAGAGGTGCGGCGTCCTTCTACAGTGCAGTTTTCCCATATTGTTACTTCGTGCGGGTCTCCGTCACCATAGCACCTGAAAACAATCCCGTCAGTGTCTGATACAAGTACATTTTCCACGTCAACCAACTTTATTCTGTCAGCCAGACTGTAAAATTCCTTTTTATCAATTTCATAGATTTCCTCTTTGCCGAATATGCCTATTTCTACCTTATCACACCTCTCGCTTGTAGTCTCGGTTAAATCGGCTAGCGTTATCTCGTCGCCAACCTCTGTAAGTTTCGCATTAATTTTATTAATTCTTTCCTTTTCAGCCTTTTCGTACTCCCCTGCATTAAGATACTTCTGAAAACGTTTCCACATATCACCCGATGTATTTTTCAGTTTCAACGTCTTTGTATCATAGCTTGTAACTTCAAAAATCTCTGTAGGGTTATTCTCATCAAAATATGTAAAAAGGTATATATTTCCGCACTTAATATTAATATCACCAACAGCATTTGCCCTGCTGTAGATTTGCTTTGTTCCGGTTTTTACCTCACCTTTTATTTTCTTAACCGGACAGACCGAAATATCTCCACCATCTGAATAAGAGAGCACCTCACCAAAAAAGATATGTGCACCGTCATAATGCAGTAAATCCTCAGGCACGCTTCCGGCTAAAGCAGACAAAGATATTAATACAATTATAGCAAAAAATATAACTCCGAATATCTTTTTCATTATATCCCCCCTTTTTCCTTAAAGAAAAAGTGCGTAGCCGAAGCTACGCACGAAAAACGCACTGCTCCGATTGTTGCGACACAATTTTCCACGAACTACAAGTATGTGAAATAGAGCATGCATTTTTACCTGAAGGTAAAAAACACACCTGTAGTATATAACGCAGCTAATATAAAATTGTGTCGCACAATCATTTTAACATATATAATAAAAAATTGCAAGAAAAAACTGATTCCGCTGTAACCCGATATAAAGCAAAGGGGGTATAAAGAAATTCGATTTATTTATATCCCCCTTGCATTGGGGATAGGAAAAAACGTTTCAGAACGGACAAACGGAACTTCAAATCCCTTTACGAAGGGATTTGAAGGTTACCCGAAGGCGTACGAGGGTACGCCGAGAGGTGAGGTTTGTTGATAGCACAAAGCGTTAAAACAAAGGACACCGTTTTTCGGTGTCCTACAATAAGCAAATAAATTAAGTTTTAGTACAAACAAAATAATAATCCTAATTTGCTTTGGGCGGTCTGTGCTTTTTATAAAAAAAGAAGGCGCAGAGAAAAAGATGCAGAATTGACAAACCGAACCGAAGGAAACCCGAAGGCGTACAAAGGTACGCCGAGAGGTGAGGTTTGTTGATAGCACAAAGCGTTAAAACAAAGGACACCGTTTTTCGGTGTCCCACAATAAGCAAATTTATTAAGTTTTAGCACATACAAAATAATAATCCTAATTTGCTTTGGGCGGTCTGCGCTTTTTATCAAGCCGCACTAATTGCAGAATACGTGGCGTCCTATGGTACACACCACTTCCCTTGTTCTTATCCACTTATTTGTTGCTGTTTTCGGATTATAATAATATATAGCTCCGTTTGTAGGGTCCCAGCCGTTCAGGGCGTCACGTGCAGCACGGCGGCTGCTTGAATACATCTGGGCGTTTATCTGCCCGTCATCAACAGCGGTAAATGCACCTTTCTGATACACCACACCCGAAATAGAATTGGGGAATGACGGATGATCCACCCTGTTAAGCACTACTGCACCCACGGCAACCTGACCTTCGTAAGGTTCGCCACGTGCTTCTCCGTTAATAACACGGGCAAGAAGCTCAATATTTGCATCGTTTGCATTGGTGCCTGAAGAATTTGTCGAGCTTGAAATCCCCATAGCATTAAGTGTTTGTGTACCTGCTATACCGTCTGCCTTAAGTCCGTTTTTCCGTTGAAAGCTTTTTACGGCATTTTCCGTTTGCCAGCCGAATATTCCGTCAACACTTCCGCTATAATATCCCCAGTTTTTAAGCTTCGTCTGAATTTTTTTCACTTCTTCGCCTCTGGAGCCGTTTTTTGACACCGCCGATGCACTTATACACACCATAACAAGTAAAAAGGTCAGAATAATTACTGTGGTTTTCCTTTTATTCATATTCGCCCTCCTTTTTACAGATAATTATTTACAAAAGAAATTTTTTTATTCCCGTTTAAGCAAAAAATTGTGGACATATTTTCCTTTATGTGATATGATATTTTAGTATTGATATAGGATGGTGATTTTATGGATATCAGTATCCGGGGCATTATACTTATTGTAATTGCACTGATTGCTTTAATTGTGAATTATTCATCCCCACACCTCAGCAAAAAATTCAATGTGTCTGAGTTGGCAATTAAAATACCTGCATTTATTGTAGTGCTTGTATGCATAACGCTTCTTATGATTTTCGGAAAATAATTATCGAAAGGATAGGTATATATGAAAAATCTTGAAAAAACTTACAATCCTTCAGAAATTGAAGACAAATTGTATAAAAAATGGGTTGACGGCGGATATTTCCACGCTGAGCCTGACAGTAAGAAGGAGCCTTACACAATTGTAATTCCTCCTCCCAACGTAACAGGTCAGCTTCATATGGGACACGCCCTTGACGAAACTCTGCAGGATATTCTTATCCGTTATAAGAGAATGCAGGGTTATTCTGCACTGTGGATACCCGGAACAGACCACGCAGGTATTGCTACACAGATTAAGGTTGAGGAAAATCTTCGCGTTAATGAAGGTCTTACACGTTACGACCTGGGCAGAGAAAAGTTCCTTGAAAGAGTGTGGGACTGGAAAAATCAGTTCGGTAACCGCATTATAAATCAGCTGAAAAAGCTTGGCTGTTCCTGTGATTGGGACAGAGAGCGTTTCACTATGGATGAAGGTTGTTCAAAGGCAGTTCGTGAAGTGTTTGTAAATCTTTACGAAAAAGACCTTATTTACAGAGGTAACCGTATCATCAACTGGTGTCCCAGTTGTACAACCGCCCTTTCAGATGCAGAGGTTGAATATTCAGAACAACCCGGTCATTTCTGGCATATCCGTTATAAGATGACCGATTCTGACCGTTATATCGAAATCGCAACAACAAGACCCGAAACACTTCTTGGCGATACAGCCATTGCAGTTCATCCCGAGGATGAAAGATATACTGACCTTGTTGGCAAGACCTGTATTCTTCCCCTTGTAGGAAGAGAAATTCCGATTGTTGCTGACGAATATGTTGAAAAGGACTTCGGAACAGGTGCAGTTAAGATTACACCTGCACACGACCCCAATGACTTTGAGGTTGGTCAGCGTCACAATCTTCCCATTATCAAAGTTATGAATGACGATGCTACAATTAACAAGCAGGGCGGCAAGTACGAAGGTCTTGACCGTTACGAAGCAAGAAAACAGATTGTAAAAGACCTTGAGGAATGCGGTGCTCTTATCAAGATTGAAGACCACGCACATAACGTAGGTACCTGCTACCGTTGTAAGACAACTGTTGAGCCGCTTACAAGTGACCAGTGGTTTGTTAAGATGGAGCCTCTTGCTAAAGAAGCACTCCGTGTTGTTTATGACAAGGAAGTGGAATTTGTTCCTGAAAGATTCACAAAGACATATACAAACTGGATGGAAAACGTCCACGACTGGTGTATTTCACGTCAGTTATGGTGGGGACACAGAATTCCTGCGTTCTACTGTGACGACTGCGGTGAAATGACAGTAAGCAAGGAGGACATTACAGTATGTCCCAAGTGCGGAAAGCCTGTCCGTCAGGAAAATGACGTACTTGATACATGGTTCTCTTCAGCACTCTGGCCCTTCTCAACACTTGGATGGCCTGAAGAAACTCCCGAATATAAATATTACTATCCCACAAGCACCCTTGTTACAGGCTACGACATTATATTCTTCTGGGTAGCAAGAATGATTTTCAGTGCTTGCGAACATACAAAGAAACCGCCTTTCCGTCACGTGTTTATTCACGGTATTGTGCGTGACAGTCAGGGCAGAAAGATGAGTAAATCTCTCGGTAACGGTATTGACCCTCTTGAAGTTATCGATAAATACGGTGCAGACGCACTCCGCTTTACCCTTACAACAGGTAATGCACCCGGTAATGATATGCGCTTTTACTGGGAAAGAGTTGAATCAAGCCGTAACTTTGCAAACAAAATATGGAACGCGGCAAGATTCGTGCTTATGAATCTTGAGGTTGAGGAAATTGCTCTTCCCAAAAATCCGCAGATTGAAGATAAGTGGATTATTTCCCGCTATAACAGCGTTGTTAAATCAGTTACAGAAAACCTTGATAATTTCGAGCTTGGTGTTGCACTCAGCAATCTTTACGACTTTGTATGGGATGAATTCTGCGACTGGTATATCGAGCTTGTAAAGCCTCGTCTTTACGGTGACAATCAGGAAAGCAAGCTTGACGCACAGCGTACACTTTGCTATGTGCTTACAGGTATTCTCAAGCTTATGCATCCCTTTATGCCTTTCATTACTGAAGAAATCTTCTGTGCTCTTCCCACAAACGAAGAAACAATTATGACATCACAGTGGCCTCTTTACACAGATACTCTCAGCTTCCCCGAAGAAGAAAAGAAAATGCAGGTTATCTGCGAGGCAATAAAGAGTGTTCGTAACATAAGAACAGAAATGAACGTTCCCCCGTCAAGAAGAGCAAGTATGATTATCGTAACAGACAACAAGGCTCTCTTTGAAAGCGGTGTTCTCTTTTATGAAAAGCTTGCAGGTGCAAAAGATGTTGTTGTTACAGACAGTGAAGCTAATGTTCCCGAGGGCAGCGTAAGCGTTATCGTTGAAGGTGCAAAGATATTTATGCCTATGGACGAGCTTATTGATACTGAAAAGGAAAAAGAACGTCTTACAAAGGAAAAGGAACGCCTTCAGTCTGAAATCGACAGAGTTGAAAAGAAGCTTTCAAACGAGGGATTTGTTGCGAAAGCTCCTGCAAAGCTTATCGAAGAAGAAAAGGCAAAGGGCGTTAAGTATAGGGAAATGTATGAAAAGGTAGTTGAAGCCCTCGCAAAGCTCGGTTAATCGGATGTGATTAAGCAGCACCGACCGCAAAACGGAAAGAAATATATTATTCATCTCTTTAAGAGTGTTCACATCGTTTCTTTCATTGTTTTATGAAGAAATCCGTTAACGGATTTCAGATTTAATCGTTTTGCTATCGACAAACTTCACCTCTCGGTGTACCATCGTACACCTTCGGGTAACCCTTCGGTTCAGTTTGTCAATTCTACACTACTTTCTCCCATCCTTTGATGTGCTTAAACAGCACATCAAAATGCAGAATGCGGAGTTCGGAATGCGGAATTAGTTTATCATTTATAAAAATCCAAAGGGGATGCAGAATTTTCTGCATCCCCTGATTTAAAAAGGGCATCATAATTAAAGATATTCATTCCTCACTCCTCATTCCGTATTCCGCATTTTTTAACATTCCCACGGAGGAAATAGGAAAAAAGGTTCAGAACGGACAAACTGAGCCCGAAGGGTGGAACCGAAGCTGTATGTGGATACAGCGAGGTGAAGTTTGTTCGTAATTCGTTGGCATCAAAATTAGAAATCCGTTATACGGATTTCAACCTAAAAACATCTTTTAAAAATTAACAAACTTTTCAATTTCACACTATCGCCAACGAATAGTCTGGGCATTTTTAACATTTCCTTAAAAGAAAGGATTTGATTTCTGTGGTCATCGACTTCCACACCCATCTCTTTCCCGCAAAAATTGCCGCAAAAGCTATCCAGAAGCTTGAAGAAGGTATTGTAAGAACACAAGGCTCTGCCGTTCTTACGGCAAATACCGACGGCACACGGGAAGGACTTATAAATTCAATGAACGAAAACGGTGTAGATATGAGCATTGTTATGCCTATTGCGACAACGCTAACCCAGCACCGTACCATAAATAATTTTGCTAAAGAGGTTACCGATAACAAGCGTATTATCTCCTTCGGCTCACTCCACCCTATGCAGGAGGATTGGGAGGAAACCCTCTGCTATATTGCCGAGGAAGGATTTAAAGGCATTAAGCTCCATCCTGAATTTCAGGACTTTTACGTTGATGAGCCTGTTATAATGGACATCGTAAAAAAGGCAAAGGAGCTTAATCTTTACGTTCTTTTCCACAGCGGTGCCGACCTTGGTTATCATCCCCCTGTGCACTGCACCCCCGAAAGGCTTCGCAAAGTAGTTGATAAATGCGGCGGCGAAAATATTATTGCCGCACATTTTGGCGGTTTTATGATGTGGGATGACGTAAAGAAATTCCTTGCAGGAACCCCCATTATGATGGATACATCTATGACAAGCGGATACCTTGATAAGGATTTATTTCTTGAAATTACATCTGTCCACGGCACAGATAAAATCCTTTTCGGCTCTGACTCACCGTGGCAGACACCAAAGCAGTCCCTTGAATTCCTCGAAAGCACAGGTCTTTCAGACGAAGACCTTGAACTGATAAAGCATAAAAACGCGGAAAGAATATTAGGGTTGTAAATAATTCTCTCCCTCAGTCAGCAAGGCTGACAACTCCCTCGTCAGAGGGACCCTTTCCCTAAAGAGAGACAGAATTTTGGATACAATTTCAGACGGTAAAATTTTGCATAACAGAAGCCTCCCTCTGACGAGGGAGGTGGGTTTTGCGTAGCAAAAGACGGAGGGAGAGAACAGAAATGATACCATACAATAAATCAAATATTCCATTGGCAAAAGACTTACGAAAAAACATGACACCGTGGGAAAGAAAATTGTGGTACGATTTTCTCCGTAGCTATCCCGTTCGCTTTCAACGTCAAAAAGCACTTGGAAATTACATAGCAGACTTTTACTGTGCAAAGGCAAAGCTTATTATTGAGCTTGACGGTAGCGGTCATTATTTCCCTATGCAGATTAAAAAAGACTATCTTCGAACAAAAGAACTGTCTGAAATGAATTTAACTGTCATAAGAATATGCAACCTTGACATTGACCGAAATTTTCAGGGAGTATGTGAATATATTGATTCTTACGTTAAACATCTCTCCCTCAGTCAGCAAGGCTGACAGCTCCCTCGTCAGAGGGAGCCTCAGACTGTCGAAAAAGTCGGTCAACCACAAGCAGAGAATAAAAATAAAGCCTTCCCCTAGGAGGGGAAGGGGGACCGCTTGCGGTGGATGAGGTGTTATATAACAAAAGAAATCTTTAAACGAAATGGCTACAAACTGCAGTTTGTAGCCATTTCTGCTTGTTTTCGCCGAACACGCCCTCTACCGTATCCACATACGCCGACGAGTTCGTGTTCGACAAATTTACCTTTCTTTTTCCTCGTCTGCCAGCGTGTCGATAGGTTTATCGACACGCTGCAGCTTCCTCGTCAGAGGGAGCCTTTTTAATCGTATAGGAAATTGCGTTTTTTATCGCGAGCAATATTTGTGGGTTTTAAGTTAAGTTTGGACGCGACGTGGGTGAAGCGGCACGCTTCTTTTTTATTTTATAGGAACAAAGCTACCATAGCCTCCCTCTGACGAGGGAGGTGGCAAAACGAAGTTTTGACGGAAGGAGAGATGTTTTTATTAAAACACTTCCCAAAAAAACAAAGGAATCCGCAAATTTCTTGCGGATTCCAACCATAATTTTTATTATGCATTTTGCATTTTATCAAATATTTTCTTCACTGCTTCGTAGCTTTCAAGTGTACCGATGTCGTATCTTTCACCGGGGTTTTTAAGGGCATACACATCAGTTTTCTGACAAAGATAGCTGATAAATCCGCCGGGGGCGTCAGTCTTGCAGCCTGCCTCGATGCCCTCTTTTACAAGATGAAGCTCATCACGTTTATATATGTAGAAAGGTCCAACTCTCCAGTTGGATTTGGGGTCTTCAGGCTTTTCCTCCATTGCAATTACACGGAATTCGCTGTCGGGAATCATAACACCGCTACGTTTAAGGGTATCCACATCTTCTTCATAGGTTGCAATAACAATGGCAGAATTCTTTTCATAGAAAAGGTCTGTCATTTTTTTAAGGGAAAATCCAAGCATATTGTCCCCTGCAACGATTAAAAGGTCGTCGTCAAGGTTAAGCGTTTCAATTGCAAACTGAATATCCTTTACCGCACCGAGACGTGTTTCGTTTGAAACAGAGCCGTCGTCAATAATAGTAACAGGGTTTTTAAGAGTGCAAGTTTTTTTCCAGTTTTCAAAATGCTCCATATACTTATGGTTTGAAATAATAATATGCTCATTTATCCCGTCAATTGTGTCAATGTCATCAAGAAGCCAGTCAAGAATACTCTTGCCCGCAACCTCTAAAAGAGGCTTTGGAAAATTCTCCGTAAGAGGATAAAGTCTTGTTGCGTAACCTGCCGCCAGTACTATACTTTTCATATTCTTACTCCTTTTAATACGGAATGTTAAAAATGTCCAGACCGCAAAAGGCAACATAAATATAATTTTGAAGTTTAATCGTAAATTATAAATCGCCTTAACGTGTTGAAAAATCTCATTTCACTCGATTTTTCTATTTTAAACCTTTTGCTACGAACAAACTTCACCTCCTCGTCGCAACGGGCGCTATTGTCGTATTTGCTTTGCAAATATCGACGTTGTCGCTTTGTTGCTCCTCTCCCATTCAGAGCACGCTTACGCTACCACTCTGAACGGGGCCCGTTGTGTAGGGCTCCCAAAAAGTCCAAATGA
>JAZPYX010000017.1:0-17534 GCA_045544395.1 Clostridia bacterium | reverse complement strand
GCTAGCAAAAAGGCACAAAAACGAAGAAAAATCGAATAAAATGAGATTTTTCAACAAAATAAGATAATTCTATGATTTAGAAACTGTCTATATTTCGTATTATTATTGCCTTTTTGCGGTCTGGACTTTTTTTACATCCCTCGCTTTTACTGTTCAAAATGGCATCTGTTTGTAATCAAGCCTTAAGTTTCAAAGTTTTTTCATATGCCGCTATTACCGCTTCCATGGCACTGGCTCTGAAAGCACCGTCTTCGAGTGCTTTTACGCCCTCGATAGTTGTGCCGCCGGGTGAACATACTGCATCCTTAAGTTCTCCGGGATGCATATTTGTCCGGAGCACCATTTCTGCAGCACCTTTTACCATTTGTGAAGCATATGAAAGTGCCTTATCTCTTGGAAGACCGCAACACACACCACCGTCAGAGAGTGCCTCGATAAATAAATACACAAATGCAGGGCCGCAGCCTGATACTGCACTTGCCGCGTCAATAAGATTTTCAGGAATGCAGTCAACAGTTCCGCATTTTGAAAGAATTTTTTCAAAAGCTTCTGCTTTAAGTGCACTTACTTTTTCATTTGTTGTGTAGAGGACAACCCCTTCGCCAACTTTGCAGGGAGTATTAGGCATAATTCGGATAACGGGGACCTCTGCACCAATCATCTTTTCAATGGCATCAATGGAAAGTCCTGCAGCCATTGAAACGACAGTGAAATCATCAACCCTGTTTTTCCAGATATGATTGATTTCATCAATGGTTTTGTCCATAACCTGAGGCTTAACCCCAAGGAAGATATAATCACACTCTTTTGCAATTTCTTCGTTAGAAGAAGCATTTGCACCGGTAGAACTGCAGAATTCCTTTGCTTTTTCAGGAAGGAAGTCGGAAACGTAAATATCTTTGCTTCCTACTGCTTTTATAGCGGCAGAAGCAAGGGCACTGCCCATATTGCCACATCCGATAAAACCGATTTTCATTGTAAATCAATCCTTTCTAAGGTAAGGGGACACACGCACCGCAAAGCGGAACCTTCGGTTTGTCGCGAATGTCCCCTCTTTTATAAATTCGAACTGATGGTAGGTTTTCTCGCGGGAGAAAACCTTTTGTTGAAAATTAAAATTAAAGATTTTTGCTTTAGCAAAAACTTCCCTAACTTCGAACTTCGCATTTCGCACTACGAATTAAATTTTAACATCCCACATTCATCTTACGTGTCCGTTGCCTTTTATTATATACTTATAAGTCGTCAATTCACAAAGTCCCATAGGCCCTCTGGCGTGGAGTTTCTGTGTGGAAATCCCCATTTCGCAGCCAAGCCCGAACTCGCCGCCATCAGTAAAACGTGTGGATGCATTCACATAAACAGACGAACTGTCTACTGCAGATGTAAAAAGTGCAATGTTTTCTGCGTTTTCAGAAACGATACATTCGCTGTGACCCGTGGAATGTTTTGCAATATGCTCTATTGCACCCTCTACGCTGTCCGTTACGCTGACAGCAAGGACGTAGTCAAGAAATTCTGTGTCAAAATCCTCTGCCCCGGCTTTTTTTGTGCCCAGGATTTCAAAAGACTCTTCGTCGCAACGAAGTTCAACAGGGATAAGACCATTTCTTTCTCTTTCGCTGCAAAGAATATTTTTTACAAGCGGAAGAAATTCCCGTGCTATATTTTTATGCACAATCAGACTTTCAGACGCATTACATACGGAGGGTCTGCTTGTTTTTGCATTATTTATTATTTTAAGTGCCATATCAAAGTTTGCACTTTCATCAACGAAAATATGGCAAATGCCCGTTCCCGTCTGTATACAGGGAACTTTTGCATTCTGAAGACACGCGTTTATAAGTCCTTTTCCGCCACGGGGAATAAGTAAATCAACATACCCTACTGCACCCATAAGGTCAGATGCACTCTGACGAGTTGTGTCTTCAATCAGGTTAACAAGATTTTCTGTAAGCCCCGCCTTGCTGAGTCCCTGACGTAGTGCTTTTACAATTGCACAGGCACTTAAGTATGCCTCTTTACCGCCGCGGAGAACACATACGTTACCGCTTTTTAAGGAAAGTGCTGCTGCATCGCTTGTAACATTGGGGCGGCTTTCATAAATAATTGCCGTAACACCTATAGGAACAGCTGTTTTTTCTATCTGAAGTCCGTCCGCGCGAATAGTTTTATCAAGAATTCTGCCTACCGGGTCCGGAAGAAGTGCAACCTTACGGATGCCGTCAGCCATCGCTTTTATTCTGTCTTCGGAAAGGGAAAGACGGTCTATCATGACATCTGATATAGTGCCACGGGCGTTTTCAACGTCCTTTTTATTTGCTTCCAGGATTTCGTCCGTGTTTTCTATAAGCATATCTGCCATAGCAGTAAGTGCCGCATTTTTCTTTTCCGTATCAAGAAGCATTGCCTGAAGCTTTGCCCCTTTTGCATTTTCAAGGATTTCAAGGGTGGTCATATTACTTTTTCCTTCCTGTGAATTTTGTGCCGACCTTTTTTCCGTCTGTTATATCATAAAGAACATCAGGCTCTGCACCGTTTGCTATAATCATATCAATACCTGCACCAAGGCAAATTTGTGCTGCGTGGATTTTTGTAGCCATACCACCGGTACCAAGGTCGGAGCCTTTTCCTCCTGCAACAGCAATAATTTCGGGGGTAATTTCCGTTACTTCGTCAATAAGACGGGCATTTTTGTCTGTTCTTGGGTCAGACGTGTAAAGTCCGTTAATATCGGATAAAAGCACAAGCAAATCCGCGTTACAGCTCTTTGCTACAAGTGCGGAAAGTGTATCGTTGTCACCTACGGCAATTTCTTCCGTAGCCACAGTATCATTTTCATTTATAATCGGCAGGGCACCAAGCTCAAGAAGCCTTAATACCGTATTTTTGAAATTTCCACCTCTTACGGAGTCCTCTATATCGGGGGCAGTTATAAGAAGCTGTGCTACTGTATGGTTGTATTCAGAAAAAAGCTTGTCGTATGTATACATCAGTTCACATTGACCAACTGCAGCCGCTGCCTGTTTTGTGGGCATATCCTGAGGACGTTCCTTTAAAGAGAGCTTACCTACGCCCATTCCTATTGCCCCTGAAGTTACAAGGATTATTTCATTGCCTGCATTTTTCAGGTCGCTTAAAACCTTGCACAGGCTTTCAACATGGCGTATGTTAAGATGTCCCGTGCTGTGAGCAAGTGTTGATGTTCCTACTTTTACTGCTATACGCATGATTAAAACCTTCCTTTTTTAGTTCGAAATGTAAAATCCGAAATCCGCTTTGGTGGATTTCTACCATAAAACATAGCTATGCTTATTTTATGTTTTTTTAGATGATGTCGCCAACGAATGGTCTGGGCGATTTTAACATTTCCATTTATAACAATTCTTGAAGAGTGCTCTGCATCTCCTCCAACGATGTTGCGGTATTTATCTTTCCACGCAGTGCCGCTGCACCGCTAAGTCCCTTTATGTACCAGGATGCGTGCTTTCTGGCTTCCCGTATTCCGCGGTATTCCCCTTTAAGCTCGCACAAAAGCGTAATATGCTCCATAGCGATTTTTATTTTTTCCCGGGGAGAAGGGTTTGTTTTAACACTGCCTTCCAGGAAAAACTCATTAATCTGGGTGAAAATCCACGGATTACCCTGACTGCCTCTTCCGATCATAACTGCAGCAGCACCGGTTTCGCTGAGCATAGCTTTTGCGTCCTCCGCCGTAAAAATGTCACCGTTAGCAATTACGGGGATTGAAACGCTGTCTACCACTTTTTTGATGATTTTTCTGTCGGCTTTGCCACTGTAATACATTTCCCGTGTTCTGCCGTGAACGGTTACTGCTGATACACCGCAGTTTTCAGCAATACGTGCAAGCTCCGGTGCAACAATGCTGTCTTCGTCCCAGCCTGAACGCATTTTTACGGTAACGGGTTTTGTTGCTCTGTCACAGATTGCACCAATTATTTTTTCTGCCTTATCAAGGTCACGCATAAGTGCAGAGCCTTCCCCGTTTCCTGCAATTTTAGGTGCAGGACACCCCATATTTATATCTGTAAAAAGTCCGTATTTTTCTGCTTCCGCAACGGCATCTGCCATAACGGAAGCTTCCTTCCCGAAAAGCTGTACTGCCGAGGGGATTTCCCCTGTGTACATAATGTCGGCAGTTTTTTTATCGGAAAACGACAATGCTTTTGCACTGACCATTTCTGTATAAGACAGCCCTGCACCGAAACGGTCGCAGATTATACGAAAGGCAAGGTCAGTAACACCTGCCATAGGGGCAAGAAAAACATTGCTTTTTAACTCTACATCACCTATTCTCATAACGAACTAAGCGACATATCTCCAAAGGAAATCAACTTTCCTTTGCGCATACATTCTGAAATTGTAAATGAAAGTGCAGCAGGAAGAATAAAATACATCAGTAAATTAAGTACAAGTGCAACTGTAGGGGACACATCCTGGCACATGGTCTGAAACGACATTATAGGGCCGATAAGTCCTGCTGTACCCATACCTGAACCAACGGGGTTACAAGTCATTTTGCAAAGCATGGTAGATACGGGACCGAGAATTGCACTCGTAAGAATTGCGGGAACCCATATAAGCGGCTTTCTTACAATATTAGGCATCTGAATCATGCTTGTACCCACGCCCTGTGCTAAAAATCCGCCAAAACCGTTTTCACGGTAGCTTGCAATCGCAAAACCAATCATATTTGCACAGCATCCGACAGTTGCCGCACCTGCAGCAATGCCGGAAAGACCAAGTGCAACACCGATTGCCGCAGAGCTGATAGGAAGTGTAAGAAACATACCCATCAGAACACTTATAACAATACCCATAACAAAGGGGTGCTGGTCTGTTGCCCACCCGATAAGCGAGCCAAGCTCCGTCATAAACGAAGAAATGGGCGGTCCTATCAGAAGCCCGACAATACAGCCTGAAACAATAGTTACAACAGGTGTAACGATAATATCTACTTTTGTTTTATTGCTTACAAGATTTCCTACCACAGTACCAACGTAAGCTGCAATAAACGCACCGAGAGGTTCACCGGGGGCATTAATTGAAAAAGCGTTTCCGTTTACAATGTTTCCCCCAAGGATTTGTGATGCATAAGCACCAACCATACCGCAAACCGCACCGCTTACCACAACAAGGGGTGAGGACTTATATTTGTAGGAAACTGCACAGCCGATGCCTGCACCGGTAAGAAGTGAAGCAACCTTTCCTATAACAAACAGGAAATTCCCGAGTGCCCCGGGAACTACAGAGCTGAGCTGTGAAAGAATAGTTCCCACGATAAGAGTGGAAAACAGTCCCAGGGCCATGCCGCTGAGCCCGTCTATAAAGATGTGATTGAGAATTTTTTTGAATAATTTCAAACTAGTCGCCTCCAAAAATAAATTTCGACATTTATCATTATATATAAAAATTTTTTTATATTCAAGCTAAAAAAGGGATAAATACTAAAAAAACTATTGAAATTTAAAAATTTTATGCTACAATGAAGGTATAATCTACGAAAAAGAGGTGTATACAATGGCATACGTAATTAATGACGAGTGCATCGGTTGCGGCGCATGTGCAGCTGAATGTCCCGTAGAGTGCATCAAGGAAGCAGGCGGCAAGTATGAAATCGACGCTGACGCTTGTGTTGAGTGTGGTGCTTGTGCAGGTATCTGCCCCGTAGCAGCTCCTAACCCTGCTGAATAATTGCAAACATAAAAGAAAAGCCGCCGGTATAAGGCGGCTTTTACTTTCTTACCGTATAGGAATTTGCGTAATTTAATCGCGAGCAACATTTGACAAAATTGAATTTTGTTGGGACGCGACAAGGGTGAAGCGGCACGCTTCTTTTTTACCGTATAGGAATTTGCGTAATTTAATCGCGAGCAACATTTGGCAGAATCGAATTTTGTTGGGGCGCGACAAGGGTGAAGCGGCACGCTTCTTTTTTATAGGCTGATTATTCTGCTTTTTCGGGCAAGAGCGGCATGCCGAGTTTTTCGCGGATCTGATTTTCAATCATATTAGTAAAGTCAGGGTTTTCAATCATATACTGCTTCACGTTTTCTCTGCCCTGGCCAAGCCTGTCCTCGCCATAGCTGAACCAGCTGCCACCTTTTTTGATGATGTCAAGATTTACCGCAACGTCAAGAACATTACTTTCTCTTGAGATACCTTTGCCGTACATCATATCGAATTCTGCTTCCTTAAAGGGGGGAGCAACCTTGTTCTTAACAATTTTTACACGTGTACGGTTACCAATGAATTCAGTTCCGTTTTTAAGGGTTTCCGTTCTTCTTACGTCCATACGTACTGATGCGTAGAACTTAAGGGCACGACCACCGGCAGTGGTTTCAGGGTTACCGTACATAACACCGATTTTTTCACGAAGCTGATTTATAAAGATACAGATAGTGTTACTCTTATTCACAACACCGGCAAGCTTACGCAGTGCCTGGGACATAAGTCTTGCCTGAACACCAACGTGGCTGTCGCCCATTTCACCGTCGATTTCCGCCTTGGGAACAAGTGCCGCAACAGAGTCAATTACGATTACGTCAATGGCACCACTTCTTACAAGTGCTTCTGTAATTTCAAGTGCCTGCTCGCCTGTATCAGGCTGTGATACAACAAGTGAATCAACATCTACGCCAAGTGCCTCTGCATAAGTGGGGTCAAGTGCGTGTTCCGCATCAATGAAAGCTGCCTCACCGCCTAATTTCTGAGCCTCTGCAAGAATGTGAAGAGCTATAGTTGTCTTACCACTTGATTCAGGTCCGTATATTTCGATAATTCTGCCCTTGGGAACGCCACCGATACCCAATGCAATATCAAGGCTTAATGCACCTGTGGGAATGGATTCTACATTATAATGACTGTTCTCGCCAAGACGCATTACTGAGCCTTTACCAAACTGTTTTTCGATTTGTGCCATAGCAAGGGCGAGAGCTTCTTTCTTTTCGTTATTCATATATATAACCCCTTTCCGGTAGAAAATAACATTAAATAATGCGAACATCTGTTCTTATTATAGCGGGTAAAATTTGGTTTGTCAATACAATTTTTGAAAAATGTTGTTATAGCCTTCCCCTAGAGGGGAAGGGGGACCGCTTGCGGTGGATGAGGTGCAGCTTGTGTAAGTGTTATTATTTCCACCTCATCCGTCTCGTAAACTCGACACCTTCCCCTCTAGGGGAAGGCTTTTTAAAAACCCAATCTTTCCTTTATTAACTTAAATACCTCGTTGCAGGTTTTCGCCCGTACCTCGTCACGGTTTCCGTCAAGGTTAAGCTTACGGTACTCACTGCCGTCTTTATCTGCAATGGCAATATACACAAGCCCTACCGGCTTTTCGGGAGTACCGCCCCCGGGACCTGCAATCCCCGTAACGCTTACGGAAATATTACTACCGCTTACTTTTCTTGCACCCTCTGCCATATAAAGAGCCGTCTGGGGACTTACCGCACCGACAGTTTCCAGAACTTCGTGGGGAACACCGAGAAGCTTTTCCTTCGCCTCGTTTGCATAAGTAATAAACCCGTAGCCGTAAATACTGCTGGCACCGGGCACGGATGTAATAATCTTACCTAGCGAGCCGCCTGTACAGCTTTCCGCCGTAGCAAGAGTAATATTTTTTTCAATTAATTTTAAGATGATTTCTGAATTAGTCATAAAAAACTCCGTTTTTTAAGAATGCAAAATGCAAAATGCATAATGCAAAATTAAGGATGGCTTTGCTTTGGCAAAGCCTTTTATTTGGGTTTTGTAGTTCAGGAACAGGAAAAATGTTCGAACGAATCGGAACGACACGCAGGTCATTCCCTACTTTAACAAGACTGAAGTGATGGTTGATTTTAATTCAAAGATTTTTGCTTTAGCAAAAATTTACCATAATTATGCATTATGAATTTTGCATTATGCATTATGAATTTTTTATCACATTTCGGGTTCTATCAATACCCAATCTGTTTCTTCCACTGCCTTATTTACCCAATATTCCATATCAATCTTACTCTGACTTGCCATAATTTTTTCAAGAGTAGGCTTTGTTGTAGGGTGTTTGGGAGTGAAGACTGTACAACAATCCTCATACGGAAGAATTGATGTTTCAAATGTATCAATTTTTCTTGCTATTTCCACGATTTCGTTCTTATCCATGCCGATAAGGGGACGGAATACGGGAATTGTAGTCATAACCTCATTCGTAACGCCAAGCGCCTGAATTGTCTGGCTTGCAACCTGACCGAGGCTTTCACCTGTGATAAGTGCAAGAGAATTATTCTTAAGTGCAATTCTTTCTGCCGTCATCATCATCATTCTGCGCATAATCAGTGTGAGATGGTCCTCGGGACAGTTGTCACGGATTGCAAGCTGCTGCTCCGTAAAGGGTACTATATAAAGATTAAATCTGCCTGTATATTCTGCAATTTTCTTTGCAAGGGTGATAACCTTTTCCTTCGCTCTTTCACTTGTGTACGGGGGACTGAAGAAATGCACCGCGTCAAGCTCAACGCCACGCTTTGCAATCATCCACGCTGCAACGGGACTGTCGATGCCGCCTGAAAGAAGGATTGTAGCCTTGCCGCTTGAGCCTGTGGGCATACCGCCGCTTCCTGCACACTGTGCACTGTTGGCGTAAACGTAAGCTTCATTTTCACGGATTTCAACACGCACCGTAACCTCGGGATTAAGAACGTCAACCTTGATTTTGTGCACTCTTGAAAGAAGTGCACCGCCCATTTCACGGCTGATGTAGGGTGAGTCAAAGGGGAACTTTTTATCGCTTCTTTTTGCTTCAACCTTAAATGTTTTTGCACCGTAGAGTGCATCCTGCACGTAGTCTGCACCGTCAGACAGAATTACCTCCATATCCTTGGGGAAAACTCCTGCCTTGGCAATAAACACAATGCCGAATACCTTGCGGAGCTTTTCCATCATTTCTTCGGTATCAACAAAGGGGGCAGGTTCAATGTAAATAACTGCCTGTGCCTTACGGACAGATTGGATATTTTCTTTTCCGATTACTTTCTTTATGTTTCTTACGAGCATATCCTCAAACTTGCTTCTGTTAAGACCTTTAAGGATAATTTCGCCGTATTTTACGAGAATGACTTCTTTCATGTTTTTTTCCTTTCCGAATTTGTAGGGCAGGGGTAAATCCTCGCTCTACTCATTTTATACTCTCAGTGTTTTTGCAATTTCCGTTAATTTTTCGCAAACTTCCTTTGCTTCGTCAATAGTGTTGTACCTTGACAAACTGAAGCGGATTGCACTGTCAGGCTTTGGGACGTTCATAGCGGAAAGCACGTGGCTTCCGTGATGTCCCGATGCACAGGCAGAGCCGCTTGAAACGTAAATCCCCTCGTTTGAAAGGGCGTTAAGCATAACCTCCGACCGTATATCGCCAAAAGATATGTTAAGTATAAAGGGACTGTCGTCCTCTCTGCCGTTATATATCGCACCGTCAATCTTCATCAGGTTGCTGAGAAGATAATTTTTAATTTCCGATGCTTTGACTGCGTCTTTGTAGTCAATAAGTTCACAGGCTCTTCCAAATCCTGCAATACTGCCGACATTTTCCGTTCCGCTGCGGATGTTTTTCTCCTGCCCTCCGCCAAAAACAGTAGGCTTAAGCGTAACGCCCTTGCGGATATACAGTGCACCGATTCCTTTCGGTCCGTGGATTTTGTGACTGCTTACAGAGGCAAGGTCAATCTTCCACTGATTGGGTTTAAAAGGGATATGCCCGAAGGACTGCACCGCATCAACGTGGAAAAGTGCCCTCGGTGCAATTTTCTTTAACAATGCACCTATTTTGTCAACGGGCATTACTGCCCCCGTCTCGTTATTCACGTGCATAATGCTTACAAGACAGATGTCGGGGGTAATTTCATCCGCAATTTTGGAAAAGGGGATATTTCCGTCCTTTTCCGGTGCTATTCTTATCACTGTAAATCCTTGTGCTTCAAGGTAGTCCATACATCGAAGCACAGCAGGATGCTCAACTGCCGTTGTGATAATCTTTTTACCCTTTTTTATGTTAGCACTGCCGAGGATTGCGATATTGTCGCTTTCCGTTCCGCCTGATGTGAAATACACCTCGTCGGGGGTAACGCCCAGTGCTTTCGCTACACTGCCCCTTGCCTTTATGACAATCTTTTCAGCTTCAAGACCGAGAGCGTGACGGCTTGACGGATTGGCAAAGGATGTAGCCATATATTCAGTTACGGTAGCAACAACCTCTTTTGCAAGAGGGGTTGTTGCGGAATTATCAAGATAAATCATTAAATAACCTCGCAAAAATTCAAAATGCGTAACCTTAAAAGAAAACGGTTTTTGAGGGATAGGAAAAAATGTTCAGAATGGACAAAGGTCACCCCGAAGGGGGTACCCGAAGCTGTATGTGGATACAGCGAGAGGTGACGTTTGTTCGTAATTCGTTGGCATCAAATCAGAAATCTGCTTGCGGATTTCAACCAAAAAACACATTTTAAAATTCAAAAGAACTATGAATGTACTCAGTCGCCAACGAATGGTCTGGGCGTTTTTAACATCCCGCATTCTTTTTATTCATCAAACAGTGTTGTCTGCACCGTCGAACTGTCTTCGTCTTTCAGGTAGTATCCCGACGACGGAATAGTTCTTGCCTCATATCCTTGTGTGGATTTCAGTGAAACCCCAGGAAATTCCATTCTTGAAAGAAGTGATTTTCTTCTCATTGTCATAACCTGCACACCCTGGCTACTGCGGCTTGTCTTTGTAAGAATGACCTTCGTGTTAAATACCACGCACTTGTCAATATTGCTGAAAAGTGCCACCTGACATTCTTCCCTGCAATAGAGCATGCCTACAATTTCACCTTTGCCGTAGGCGTTTGTAAGCCTCTTACGGTTAGTCTTTGTTTCGTAACCCTTCATATCAATCTTTGCAACCTTACCCGACTTAAACGCAAACAGCATAAATCCGCTGTAATCGTATGCAGGTGTTGCGTAGAGGATTTTTTCGTCAGGCTCCATATCAAGAATATTGGGCAGATAATCACCCATTGCACTTGCCTTTGTATCGGCAATGTCATAAAGACGCATCTTGTACACGTTCTGCTTATCCGAGAAGAATAGCATATCCATTTTATTAGTTGCCTCCGCCTCGCAAAGCATACTGTCGCCCTCTTTGAACTTGTGTTCTGCAGCGGCACGAAGTGAAACAAGAGTGATTTTCTTGAAGTAATTGTCCTTTGTCATAAATACGCGGACATTGTAATCTTCAATATAACTTTCTTGTGGAAGAACTTCCTCAACCTCATTTTCAATCACAACAGTTCTGCGGTCGGCACCGTATTTATCTGCAATTTCCGTAAGCTGTTTTGAAATAAGCTTGCGTACACGTGCATCGCTTTCAAGTGTTTTTGTAAGGTCAGCTATCTCAGCTATAAGCTTTTCAATTTCGCTTGTTCTTTTAAGAATATATTCCTTATTAAGATTACGAAGCTTGATTTCCGCAACGAATTCTGCCTGAATTTTGTCAATTCCGAAGCCTTCCATAAGGTTGGGGACAACCATTGCATCTTCGGGGGTGTTGCGGACAATATAAATAGCCTTATCTATATCAAGAAGTATCTTTTCAAGACCCTGCAGAAGATGAAGTCTTGCATTCTTTTTATCAATGTCAAACTGAAGCATTCTGCGTACGCAGTCTGTACGGAAGCGAATCCATTCTTTAAGAATGTCACGGACACCAAGCACCATAGGCTCGCCGTCGATCAGTACGTTGAAGTTGCAGCTGAAGCTGTCCTCAAGGGGTGTCTGCTTGTAAAGTCTTGCCATCAGTTTGTCGGGGTCCACGCCACGTTTTAGTTCGAATGTGATTTTAAGACCTGACTTGTCGGTTTCGTCACGGACATCGTTAATGTCGCGGAGTTTACCTGCTTTGATTAATTCTGCAAGCTTGTCTATAATCGCTTCAACAGTGGTGCTGTAAGGAATTTCAAGAATTTCTATCACGTTCTGCTTCTTGTCATAAGTGTATTTTGCACGAACCTTTACACTGCCGGTTCCTGTTGTGAAAATTTTCTCCATAGCCTCATCGTCGCGGAGAAGGAAACCACCTGTCGAAAAATCCGGCCCCTTTATAAACTCCTTAAGGTCGGCATTTTTATCTTTTAACAGAGCAACGGTAGCTTCGCAAATCTCACGGAGGTTAAAGCTTGCAATATTACTTGCCATACCAACAGCAATACCTTGATTGGGGTTTACAAGGATGTTGGGGAATGCTGTGGGAAGAAGTGAAGGTTCTTTCAATGTGCCGTCGTAGTTATCCACAAACTCAACGGTGTTTTTGTCAATATCTCCGAAAATTTCGTTACAGATAGGAAGAAGTCTTACTTCCGTATATCTTGAAGCCGCATAAGCCATATCACGGCTGTACTGTCTGCCGAAGTTACCCTTTGAATCAACAAGTGGGTGCAAAAGTGCCATGTGACCTTCAGTAAGACGAACCATAGTTTCGTAAATTGCCGCGTCACCGTGGGGGTTAAGCTTCATTGTCTGACCGACAACGTTTGCACTTTTTGTGCGGTTGCCACCCAGAAGTCCCATTTTGTACATAGTATAAAGAAGCTTTCTGTGCGATGGCTTAAAACCGTCAATTTCAGGAATTGCACGGGATATAATTACGCTCATAGCATAGGGCATATAATTTTTTTCAAGTGTTTCGGTAATACCCTCCAGTGAGAGCATGATGTTTTCTTCTGACATAAAGAAAATACCTCCATTAAACAATTAGAATTATTATATCACACTTTTTTTCAAAATGCAAATTTTGGGTGCAAAAAAGTTTATAGCTTTTTATACAGGAAAAAAAGGAAAAACTTACAAAAACGACAGGAATTTATTTTTTCTTATGTTGACTTAGGTTTTTTCTCAATGTATAATTAATATATAGAGAAAATGAAAGAGGAGAATGAATATGAAAAAGGTATTAATTATTGCAATGTTAATTGTGGCAATTCTTATTCCTGTTGGTGCAAGTGCAGAAAATGTAACACATAGTTCTGTTGATGTTATTTTCACTGCAGATGATATTCCCGGAGCAGTAGAGGGGGATGTTCTGTTTAAAATTTACGATATCAACGGAATATTGCTTAACACTCAAACGTATAATTATAAACGCGGTACAGGATGGTTCAACATTCGCTTTAATGTGCCTGAATATAAAGCGGGAACAAAGTTCCGTGTGCAGCTTGCTTCCGGTGGTGCAAATCTGGTGCACTGCGACAATTGGAATTCTGTTCAGGAAGTGGAAACATATGCTTACCTTGATGCTAATGGTAAAAAACTATACCAGACGGCTTTTTATATGAAATTTATTCCTGTATGGTATAAGCAGGCAACCATCAGATTTGAAGGTAAAGAAAAAACAGATTACTATCACTGTGTTATGAGTGACGATGTATATGTAACTGTTGACCTTCTTTCTGAAATGGGTATAAATCTTGAATACAACCCGTCAAATGAAAAGCCGGGATTTAAACTTTCTACATATTCCAATAAAAAAGAAATGAAGTTTTACATTGACGATATATATGTTCTTAAGGGAGGAAAGGGCGAAAATCTTAAACGACCTGTTTTCAAAATCGGTGATTTGCCTTATGTTCCCCTTTCTGTTGTAACAAAGTATTTTGAATGTGACTATAAGGTTCTTTCAAACAACGAATATTCCTGTGAAATTGCTGTCGGTGAATCTAAATACAGTGAAGCTTATGAAAAAGCAAAATATGTAAATGAACAGGGCATAACAAGCCGTACAGAATATCTTGTATGGATTTCAAAAAAGGATTTCACAGTAAGTCTTTTCAAAGGCTCACAAGGGAAATGGAGATGGGTTAAATCCATGCCGTGTGCTATAGGTGCACCGTCTACGCCCACAATAGAGGGTAGCTTCGAGCTGATTGAACGTAAGGACAGATGGTGTTATGACAGCTACTATTGCGGCCCCATTATGCGGTTTAAGAACGGATATGCACTTCATTCAACGCTTATACGTTATGACGGAACTCCTTATGACAGCCGCGTGGGAGTGAAAATTTCTCACGGATGCGTGCGTCTCAGGCCGGAGGATATTAACTGGCTTTTCAATATCACTCCCATGTATTCACGCATTTGGGTAACGGCATAATAAAGGGTATTGATTTTTGCCGGAAAGTATGATATAAGTATAAAGGCTGCAATTTTGCAGCCTGATATGTGCCTGTAGCTCAGCTGGATAGAGTGTCAGACTCCGACTCTGAAGGTCGTGCGTTCGAATCGCATCAGGCATACCAAAAAACGACGGATTTCTACAAAGAAATCTGTCGTTTTTCAGATGAATGTGCCAACGCACAACTGATGTTATACCTTCGGTATAAATTATGTTGCACTTTGTGTGAATTTATAGTACAATAATCTAAAGAAGGTGTTTTTTTGAATAATATAATAAAAGGTGCTATCGGGCATTTTATGACGATCACTCGTCATCGTCATATGGTAATTCGTCACGCGGCGAAGGCGGGGATTTTATGGCAGGGGCTAAGACACGATTTGTCAAAATATTCTCCTACAGAATTTATCCCCGGAGCAAAATATTATCAGGGCGACCGTAGCCCCAACGAAATGGAAAGAATGCTTTGCGGCTACAGCAGTGCATGGATACATCACAAAGGAAGAAACAGACATCATTTCGAATATTGGACAGATTACAGTCCTGCGGATAAAAAAATGATGCCTGTGAAAATGCCTATGCGTTATATTGCGGAAATGTTCTGCGACAGGGTTGCTGCAAGTAAAATTTATCAGGGAGAAAAATATACAGATAGTCATCCTTATGAATATTTTCTTCGCGGAGTAGCAAATCGTGCTATTGAAAAGGAAACTTCGCAAATCCTTGAAAACTGGCTTATTATGCTTAAGGAAAAAGGAGAGAATGAGACCTTTTTTCGCGTCAGAGAGTGTGTGAAGGCATCAAAGCAGGAACGTAAGAACAGAAAGCATAATTGAACCTGGGAGGCCAAGCAGACCGCAAATGGTGGCACTTATAATGTTGATTCCTATTGTTTCCGGCAGAAAGTGTACTGTCACCATATTATAAATGTATAAAAAGCAAAAGCCACCGATAATTCTGCAAAGGATATCAGCGGCACTTTTTATGTTGAGAAAGAAAAGCACCGTCAATAATATTCCAAGAATAATATAAATAACCGTCATAAAAAATCACCTCATAATATATTATGAGGTGGTTTTTGTTTTTAGGATTTCTTTTAAATTTTCGTCCGGATAAAAAGGGTATTTTACACCGTCCGTGATAATAAACTTTTCAGTGAACTTTGACGTTGAAATGGGGTGAACGCTGCTCTCTTTTTCAATAAGTCCGTAACGGGTTATTACAATAAGTTTATCTTCGTATAAAACATACGTTTTCGTAAAAGTGCCTTTGTTAAGCAGTTTGTTTATAAGAATTGCACTTATAATTATCGCTGCAAGGGAAAATGCCCACTGAAAAGGCAGAAAATTTGAAAAAATCACAATTCCGGCCCACATGGCACCTATGCCAATCAGTGAGAAAATAGTTTCCTTTGGCGATTTTTGTACTATTGCCGCACCTTTGTACAGTATTTCTTTTTCTTCCATAATACATATGCTCCTTTTCATGTTTCATAGGGAGGGAAAGGAAAAATGTTCTTAGCAATTTTGCATCATTTCCTCTTTTTGCGGACCAGGCTTTTTAAGCCCCTAAAGCACCCAGTCTACTATGACCGACTTTAACTTTCCCTTTTCTGTTTCCAATACTGCAAACGACGGTTTGCAGCCTCTCGGTTTTGAAACACTTCCTGGATTAAGTAGCAAAAAACCGTCTTCACGTCTTTCGTGTACACTCAAATGTGTATGACCGAACAGTGCTGCCTCACATCCAAGGCGTCTTGCCGTAGATTCCAGCCTTTCATATCCGCGGCTTACACTTTGTGTGTGACCGTGGCAAATAAATATTTTGTGCCCATCAAAATCAAGCACGCGTTCAAAATCGTCATAGCGAAGAAAATCGTTATTCCCAAGAACAGAAACGACCTTTACAGGATGGTAATTTGCTTCTATATAGTCAACATCCCGTGCTACATCTCCAAGATGTATAATCATATCAAGTTTCCCCTGACTTTCTATTGCTCTTTCAAGGGATGATGTGTCGGTGTGACTGTCTGATACCACAATTGCTCTCAAAAAAATCACCTCATAGCGTATTTTACTTCAAAGAACACTTTCTGTCAATACTTCATATATTGTATTAAAGGAGTTGTTGTCATGAAAAATATTGCAGACATTTTAAAGGGCATGAATAAATCTCAGCTTGAAGCAGCGGTTAATAAGGCGAAAGAATTTGCTGCAACCGAAAAAGGAAGGGAAATAATCTCTCAACTAAAGGAAAAGGGCACCATTGATGGAGCACTTTCTTCTCAGGATAAAGATAATATAATGAAGGAACTCAAAAACAATCCCGAAATTGCAAAAAAGATTTCCGATATAATAAACGGAAAGGGTTGATGTTATGGATATTGAACAGGAAATTTCAAAAGCTCTCGCCGACCCTGATATAATGAATAAGGTTTCGGGGATTCTGTCATCCATGGGGAATAGTAATAATGAAGCGGCACCCACGCAGACTGCAGACCTTTCGGGTTTGGGAAATATTATGGGCGCTCTTAAAAATGCTCCTAGTGACGACAGAACAAGGCTCCTTCTTGCATTGAAACCTTTCTTAAGCGAGAAACGTGCTCCATATATGGATAGTGCAGTTACAATACTGAAGCTTGCATCAATCGGCAAACTCGGAAAAGACCTGAAGCTTTTTTAAGGGAGGAATTTTATGCGTGTAACACAGATGAGTGCCTTTTCCTCGAACCCTCCTTTAAATAAGACAGAAGTAAGCAATGCTGTGCCTTATGTGAAGCCAGTGCTTCCTTCCGGAGGTATCGGAAAAATATTGTCGGGGCTTGAAAAGGATGACTATATTCTGATTGGCATTATTGCCGTTCTTATATGGGAAGGGTGCGACGATTATATTTTGCTTGCAGCTCTTGGATATTTGTTTTTTATGGGGGTCAAGCGGGTGTGAAGTTTCGTTTGTCCGTTCTGAAGCATTTTTTCCCATCCCAAATGCAAGGGGAATGTAAAGAAATTCAATTTCTTTACATTCCCCTTGGGATTTTTTTTAAAAAATCAAAAAAACTTCAAAAAAGGGTATTGACAATGGGGGAAGGATGTGCTAATATATCGAATGTTGTCGCGATTTCGAAACGCCTTAAAAAACTTTGAAAAAAATTAAAAAAAGTTTAAAAAAGGTGTTGACAAACGGGAAATTGAGATGTATAATAAACAAGCTCGCTAAAAACGAGCGACATTGAACCTTGAAAATTAAATAGCGTAAGGGCTCAAAGAATTTAAATTCATTTGAGATTAACTTTAGGCGAATACAAGCCAGAACAGTACAGTAAACAACGTACA
>JAZPYX010000016.1:0-2412 GCA_045544395.1 Clostridia bacterium | reverse complement strand
AACAACAACACAATCTTTCAGTTAGCGGAGTTGATTAAAACTACATAGTCTTCGAGGCTGCACACCTCTTTTTTCTATGCCCTTTTTTAATCATTTTTTATTATATCACATTTTTTTCATTTACGCAAATTCCTATACGGGTACAAAAAACGATGTTTTTTATACAAAAAGACTTAAAAAGTCTGTCAGGAGCCGTCCCCCTCTGACCTCTTTTGTGCGTAACTTGAGTTCAATTCCCATTGTGTCAAGTGAAGCGTAGGCATTACTCATTGCACTCTTGTCAGATATTGGCGTGTAATTAAACTTGCCCTTTTCCACATCTTCAAGTACGCCCTCTGCCGTTTCATCGGTAAGCGTTTCCGCTTCTGCAGCCGTCCTTGCAAACCGTCGTACCTTTGTACCTTCTTTTACGCTCTCAGGTACTTTCACGTCACGCCTCGGCTCTGCACCGGGCTTTATGAAGTTCTGCTCACTGTCATTCTGAGCAGAGGACATTGTGTCCGTAGTCGAAGGATCTCCTTCCTCCACCACACCGGGACGCGTACCGCTTACGGATTTTTTTAAACCCTCAATCTTCAGTCTGTCTCTCTCCAAAGCTTTATTTTTTGATTCAATTTGCGCCTCATTAAGCATTTCATCAGGAATATACCTTAAGAAATCTCCATCAGAAGGATTGACATTTTTTATAAGCTCTGCTATACTGATATTGAGAGTTGACGGAGTGCCATTTCGTTGTTCTTTTACATCGTATGGCGCCAAGATGTCGGCTCTTGTTTTTTTTAGAGTTACCGACATATACAATCTGCTACCCACCGATTTTTTAAACTCTCGAATATTCAGTTCTACCGGGACTATATCATCTCCGCTTTTAAATGCGCTAAGAAGCACATAACTTTGCTTCAGATTGGGGTTTTCTTTTTTTGTTCCTTTGTATTTATCTGTGTGGCTTTCAATAGGCACTGCATTTTCTATAACCGAATCGAAAACTGTAAGCATTTTTGCAAAATCTTGAAAATCGGGATTTCTCTCGTTTTGCTTATGTACACTTTCCCTAAGCGAGCCCTTCGAATAGTTAAATTCCAATTCGATATTGTTATTTGTATAGCCTTCTTTAATTACTCCAAACTTTTCGCACAGTTCTTCCATAACGACTTGTGCTTTACTTTTACACTTGCTTTCTAATATATTAATTTCTTCAAGTGTCAGTTTTAGAGCATCCGTTTTCGCTTCCAAAACATTAAGCGAGGTCTTTCTTAATATTTCCGCTCTTTTGTGATCATCCATATTAACCACAATCTGTTCCTGCAGCTTCTCAATGTCCGCCCCCTTAAAGCCTCCCTTGTGCAAAGGGAGGTGGCTCGAAGAGCCGGAGGGATTGTCATTCTGAGCCTCGCGAAGAATCTCTTCTCCTTCGAGTTCGCTTGCTCGGGTACCGCTTATTGATTTTCTAGGTCCTGCTCCGTTTTTATCTCGAGAAGCTTTTTTGTTATCTCCATTTCCGAAGTTGTTGACATTATTACCTCCGCTGCTTTTGATATACTCTTCATAGTGTTTAATTTCGCCAGAAGCTGTATCGTATCGTCCGATAATTCCTCCAACTTCTTGCTGTATGCCTCTCCGTTCCATTTCATAGATATTCCTCCTAACTCTGTCAAGACTTGTTTCATCATACTCATATATTTCTATTATACTTGTTATTACTGGATTGTCAATTGTTCCACTTGCAAATACTAAAACATTGTTGATTCCTTCAAAAGTGCTATCATATATGTCGCTAACAGGAATAATAAATTCTCCTGCCTTGGTTTTTTCAAACTTAGCAAGACCTTTTGTTGCCATAGCAAATTTAGAACGATAGTCTGCGTTCTGCCCTTCGTTTAATATATTATTTGCCCTTGCCCATCCGTAACTTTCATATTCTTTTTTTGTATATGTGTTGTCTCCTTTTCTCGTCCCGCTTGCACTTTTCTTTTCGGTACCCTTACTCTCCGCATCTTTATTCAGCACCGCTTTTCTGTAGGCATCACGCCACATAAGCTGTGCTTTTTTCTTTTCATCAAGCATTCCCAGTTTGTCAAGCACCTTGTACCACATATCACGGATAGTTATAGCATCACGTCTGCTCTCGCGGATGAAGTCTGCAAGCTTGTCCACGTCAGAGAACAGCTCTCCAATATAATCCGCTGCAATCTCTTCGTTGATGTATTCTGCGTTTCCCGTTCCGTACGCCTTTGCCTTTGTCTCGTACACCTTGCGGTACGTTCCGTCTTTCTTCATCTGCTTTACTACATATTCCTGGTACTTCTCCCACGTGCCTTCTGCCGTCTGCTTGATTGTGTGGCAGAATTCGTGCGTTGCCGCCCAGAGCGTAGGATTCTTTGCCCTGCTGTTGATTACTATACCTTTGCTCGT
>JAZPYX010000015.1:0-17333 GCA_045544395.1 Clostridia bacterium | reverse complement strand
TGGGGGGCAAAGGTGAAGGTATCCTTGCCTTCAGTAATGCCGTTTTCATAAGCCCAAATTACGGCGTCCGAGTACCATTTCCCCTTTTCAACGTCGGTGAAGGGGAGAGGGGAGTCAACTTTCGGCTTACCTGCCATTCGGTAGAGAACGGTCACGCTCATTGCCCTTGAAAGCGTTTCATTTGGAGCAAAGCGATTATCCGTAATGCCGTTCATAATGCCGTTTTCGGTAACGAAGCCAACACCTTCGGTTGCCCAAGATGAAACACCGGATTCAACGGATGTGTTGTATGATGTATCATATCCCAAAACATCTGCTGTACGCAAAAGCATTGTTGCAGCTTGTTCTCTCGTGATTTCGCCAAGAGGATTGAACTCTGTTGCACTTACGCCGTTTACAATACCGAGCTTGCACATATAGTCTGCATACTCATAGTATGTATCTTCAAACGGTGATTTAATAGGAGTTCCTTTTTCTTCAATCAACTGACCGATACCTTTGCCTGTTTTTTCTTCAATCATCCAAGTTAAGATTGTACAGAACTCAGCTCTTGTAATGTTGTTCTGATAATTATTCTGCATATAATCTGGTAAGAAACCATATTTCTTTGCCTTTTCAATTTCGGATTTTGCCCACTCACTCGGTGTTGTTGATTTTACTTCACGAAGATATTCAACAACGTCTGTTCCTTCTGTGCTGTAGAAATCTGCTAATCCGATATTCTTTTTAATATCGGTTATTGTTTTCATTGTATGATCGTAATCCTTACTGTCATTAAATAAGTCAATAAGTCCGGTAATTGCATCTTTGGTAAGACCTAATACCCCAAATACCGCTGTTTCAAATGCTTTTGATGTCTTTTCTGTTGCTTTTGTTGTTTCAACAAGCTTGTATGAAGAATCGCAGCCTTTTAACAAGCAAACCTTGTATGTATCGGCAAGTGCCATAAACTTAGAGGCAGATGCCAAATCTTCCTTACTGTTAAAATTGCTTTCTGCTTTTGTAACTGCTTCTTTTAAACAATCACCAATTTCTGCATATGCAACCAATGTTAATGTCTGAGCCGAAAGGTCATCAGCATTGTATGCAAGGTTGCTTACAGTAGTACCAACATCAAACGCACCTTTATACAGAGCAGAAACCCAATTCAATTTACATACTGTATCAATTAATTGTCCTGTTGCAAATTCAAGACCATCGTATCCGCTTTCTACCATACCAAGCTGTGCAGCATAAGATACGCCGTCTTTGCTGCTCTTGTAATACATATCCAATACATTGCCGCAAGCTTCTTTTAAGTTTGAATTGGTGGTATTATTTTTTATATCTTCAAGTACTTTTATCTGTGAGTTTGATACAAGACCAAGAGAATATGTAGATGCAACCGTATCAATATAGGTATCAACCATCTTCTTGCCGGTGTAAAGTCCGTCAAGCACATCACCGACTTTTACTTTTCCGACATCATCAGCTTCATCTAACAGCTCGTCAAACATCTTCTTTACAGTTGTATCTGCTGAAGAAGTATTGGTATCAAAATCAAGATTGCCGATTTGCTTTGTTGCGTGCTGAACAATCTTGTTATCAACTATGTTTCCAAGTTCACCAAGTAATTTTGTACTTTCTCCATCAGTTAAGATATCAAGCAAAACAATCTCATAGAAATTTGCGCGGTCAGTAGGAGCTTTAAATACATCATTGATTGCGTTATATAAAACCGCAGGAGTTTTGTTCATATCCTTTGTAAACATTTCCGGCAAATCCGTAAAATTGTTTTTGTAATACTTATACTGGCTGTTATCTTTCAAGATTTTTGCACGGAGAACAACTTCCTGTTCAATGGTATCTGCAAGATTTCCAAGAACTTCAATTTTTGTTCTGCCAAGCTCGGCACCGTCAACCTTTGCAACAAGCTCACATTCACCCTCGTTAATACCTTTTATGGTTAATGCTCTTGTGTGTGCGTTATCCTTGTCGCTGATAATCTTGACTGCATTGTTGCTATCTTTTGATTCTATTTCCCATTTAATATCAAGGTCATTATGTACGTATTCTTCGCCTTGCTTTACTGCATAGTTGATTTCAAGTTCTTCATCAAGCATAACAGTATATCCGCCTGCGAGAGTCATAACATAAGAAACTACTTCAATTTCAAAATCAGCTTTTTGTCCACTTTCTGCGTGAGTTGCGGTTATTGTTGCTTTACCACCTTTTAAGCCTTTTACTGTTACATTATTACCCCAAGGAGTAATTTGAGCAACGCTTTCGTCACTGCAAGACCACGTTATGCCACCTTCAGGAGCAATGTTGCCGTTTTCGTCATAGCGAGTGGCTTTTAATGTGGTTTCTTTATTGTTTTGTACGGAGCTTTCCCCATTTATAGTTACCACATCAGACAACTGCATGGTAATTAGCGTAGAATCATCGGTAAGTATCACGTTATTTGTCTCGGAAAAATAACCAAAGGCAATGCCATCTATATTATCATCCATATAATAATTTTTTTCTTCTACAATTACAGTTCCTTCTCCTCTATCCATTGAACCATATAATTTTCTGCGTTTACATTTTCCAACTATTCCCCCTGCGTTACCTTTGTTGTTGTTTGTTATAGCTTCAATGTTTCCTTTTGACATACATGAATTAATTGTATATTTATCGTATTCTGAACCACTTTGAATCATTCCAATTATTCCACCGGCATTTGATTCCGGGCATACTCCATATGTTGAAACTTTTAAATCTCCTTCAGATATACAATTATTAATATCAATACTGCTTTCGCTATGAGCAACAATTCCTCCCGCAAGAGCATTTACATAACAATATTCCGCACTTGTACTATCCGTCTTTTCCGTAATGGCAACTGTAATGTTTCCAGAGGATATACAGTTTTTAATTAGACCTGCAGTTTTTGATATACCCCCAACATAATTATTTGTGTATACTCTTGAACGTGTTTCTAAAGTAGTTTTTATGTCGGAATTAATATTCATATTAGAACTGCAATTTAAAATTTCTCCTGAAGAGCCGCCAGTTATGCCTCCAATTCCAATAAAAATATTACTATTTACTTTATTAACATTTAAGCTTGAAGTAATGGTACCTTCTGAACAACAATTTATTATCTTTTTGCTTGAACTCCCTCCTATAATTCCACCTATGTTAGTATGATTCTGCGTTGCTGCAGTTGCCGAGCAAATTCCTTTAATTGAAAATGTAGAATTTGTTCGACAATTCTTGACTACTGAACCAGAATCGCTACCGATAATTCCGCCGACCTTCAGATATGTTATCGGTTGTTCAGAATCAATTATTATTTTCATTTGGGAGTTGCAATTTTCAATAGAGCATGCGGATGATTTCCCAATCAATCCACCAATATAACCACAGGATTCCAAGTTTTCTAAAATTCCATTGATAGAACATCCTTTAATAACTGAATTCGAGACTTCTCCAATTAAACCTCCAACTATATCATTTTCCATATTTATAGCGACGTTTTCTATGATTATGTCAATTAATTCGCAATTATTTCCTCTTCCAAATAGCCCTTTAAATTTATTGTTTATACTGTTTTTGCTATAAGTAATCGTATATTGGTTTCCATTTAATGAACCCGAAAAGGGATTGCCTTTATCCCCAATTGGTGTCCACAGAGTGTAAATATCCAAATCAATGTTATTAATCAAAATATAATGTGCACCTAAATTATTTCTAATTGCATTTAATTGGTCAGCTGTAGAAATTTGATAAGGGTCATCTTTTGTTCCATTGCCTCCTGCAAAGCCACTAGCCGATGCTATTATTGTGCTGATAGGTAGTAGTGAGATAGCCATAACTAATGTCAACACAATACTTAATAATTTCCTCATTTGTTTTTCTTCCTTTCAATCATATAATTTTTATCTAAATATAAGTTTTATTTCAAAGCAACATAGACATTCCTCCATATATAAAAAGTGTGCAGAACAATCGTTGTCTGCACACCGAAAAACGCAAACCCCGATTGTTGTCACACAAACTTAATCAGAATGGGATATATTCTTGCACACTCTAACTAATGGAATTTGCATTTTTGCCAATTCAATGTTAAAGTATGCAAAAAGGGCATAAATATCCCTTGCAAAACAACAAAAAATCCCAATCGTACTATTAAATTAAGTTTATGTGACTTTAATATAGTACCACATTTTTCTTAAATTATCAATAGATTTTCTGTAAAATCAGCATTTTGCCAATAATATTTTTATGTCACTCAATAGAAGCCCATTTTTGAGGATGGTAATATATGTTCATTACCCTGCCTATTTTCGTCTGTTACAACGCAAAATAAAGGTATTTTTACACCTTTATTTTACCATAATACAGCCTTGTGTATAAGGCTGTAAATATGAACACAAACGTAGGCATGATTTTTGTACCGCCTGTTTTGTTCATACATAAAAAGCAAGCTATCGAATCGGAGCATTTACCGATACGGCAGCTTGCTTTTTGAATTTATCCGAAAATGGTTTTGAGGATAAATATTCAAGGCGGAAGCCTTGAATGAGCATAGTAAAATTTGTGCGGTGGTAACAAAATTTGCTATGCGTTAAGGGAGTCCAGAGGGAAAGTCTGGCACACTTCTTTGCTCGCAAAGTGTAGTGTGTTACACCTTTACCGACGGGGCGGGTGTGAAAATATGTTGCTCGTCGTTTTTGAGCGACATATTTTCGCAGACGGCAAAATTACAAAAGGGTGGTTGTTTGCCATGTTGTTGGCAGACGGTCAGCCTTGCAGTAATTTGTGAAGTCGGTAAACGGTGTATGCATCCACAGAGCATTACTTGTATTTACCCAAGCCGTGTTTCTCCATAAGAGCGTCAATCTTACAACGCATATCGAGATACCACATATCAAAATCGCTAAAACTCAACAAGCCTTCTTTGACTTGCTTCTTTTTTATGCTCGCAACACGCTTAAATTCGTCATAGGCTTCTTGCGGTTCAGCAAGAGTATTTCCGCTTATGCCTCTTTTCTTCGCCTTTTGTATTCTGTTGTACCAATACATATTTTCATTACGATATGTTATCTCATAATCTACCTCACGGGTAGCATCATCAAATCTCTGCTTGTTTTTCTTCCTTTGAGCCTTGCGGCACTTGTCAGAGCAGATAACATTTTTATTCAATAAACAATAACGACAAAATATCACCATTCACAGAATAATGGTATCTCAGATTGAGAATCCCTAAATCATAACCTTTTTTCTCAGCCTCCAAGATTGCTTCTACACCGTCTTTGTTTACCTCCAGAATTCTATTATTAATAGCTTCCGCATTAGGATGCTCAATGTTTAACTGTGGTACCTTGCAGCGCTCATTATTATATTCGTAGTCAATTACCAGCGGTTTCTCCTTGTCTGCTTTGTACTGATTATAATATGTATAATCCACCATAGAATGTTTGTCAATGCTCCAATTATTTCCTTCTATTTTAACCAATTCATCCACAACGTCCTGTTGTTTCTTTTCAGCAATCTCTTTAATTGAGACAAACACCTCGTTAATTCACAATGGGTGTAAAGAAATACAATTTCTTTACACCCACTATCTACGTTGGAATGTGAAAAAGGTTTCAGACAGACAAACTAAGATTTTTCAGCAAAATAAGATAATTCTATAGTTTACAAACTAACTATATTTTGTATTATCATCGTTTCTTTACGGTCTGGACTTTTTTATATCCCATTTTCAAATTACCATTAATGTTTTTCTCTTGCTACATAATGTGTATGCAAAAGCTCATGTGACTTATGTCCGCAAGGCTCGCCAAGATATTCCTCATACAATTTCTTGATAAAGGGATTGTCGTGGCTCTTACGAAGAGGAAGTGACTTATCTTCTGCATAGATAGCCTTAGCTCTCTCTGCTCTGATATCACAGTCCATTCTAACCTTTGCGGGAACGATAGGCTGACCGCCACCGTTTACACAACCGCCGGGGCAAGCCATAATTTCGATAAAGTCAACCTCTACCTCGCCTGCCTTAACCTTATTAATAAGTTCTCTTGCATTACCAAGACCGTGTGCAACTGCTGCACGGATAGTCTTTCCGCCTGCCTGGACTGAAGCAATCTTGATGCCTTCAAGGCCACGAACAGCTTCGTATTCAACTTCACTGTGGCTTGTGTTATCAAGAAGGTCTGCAACTGTTCTGATTGCAGCTTCCATAACACCGCCTGTTGCACCGAAGATTACGCCTGCACCTGTAGCTGCTTCACCGAAGGGATCGTCAAATCCTTCATCAGGAAGCTGTGTGAAGCGGATACCTGCTTCTTTAATCATCTTAGCAAGCTCACGTGTTGTAAGAACTGTGTCAACGTCCTGAAGTCCGTTTACGCTAAGCTCATCTCTCTGAGCCTCGTACTTCTTGGCAGTACAGGGCATAACAGATACAACATAAATATTCTTAGGATCAATACCTGCCTTTTCAGCATAGTATGACTTAATAACAGCACCGTACATCTCGTGAGGAGATTTACAAGAAGAAAGGTTATCAAGCATATCGGGGAAGTTGTGTTCACAGAACTTAATCCATCCGGGTGAGCAAGATGTAATCATGGGAAGCTTGCCACCATTCTGAATTCTGTGAAGAAGCTCTGTACCCTCTTCCATAATTGTAAGGTCAGCAGCAAAGTTTGTATCGAAGACCTTGTCAAAGCCAAGTCTTCTGAGAGCTGCTGCCATCTTACCTGTACAGGGTGTACCCATTTCCATACCGAATTCTTCACCGAGAGCCGCTCTTACTGCAGGAGCAGTCTGGACAACAACGTGAAGGTCGGGATTAGCAAGTGCTGCCCATACATCGTCTGTAGCATCCTTTTCACGGAGTGCACCAACGGGACATACTGCAATACACTGACCGCAGTTTACACAGCTTACTTCGCCAAGAGACTTATCAAATGCACAGGCAACCTTTGTCTTGAAGCCTCTTTCCATTGTATCAATTGCGCCAACTGTCTGGATGTTCTTACACATATTAACACATCTGCGGCAAAGGATACATTTATTATTGTCTCTTACGATAGAGGGAGAAAGTGTATCAAGAGGATACTCGTTTCTGATTCCGTCGTAAGTGATATCTGTAACACCAAGCTCATCTGCGAGAGTCTGGAGTTCACAGTTACGGTTTCTTACACAGGTAAGACACTTTCTTTCGTGGTTTGAAAGAATGAGTTCAAGAGTAATCTTTCTTGCTTCTCTTACCTTGGGAGTATTTGTAAATACTTCAATACCTTCTGCTACTGGATATACGCAAGCAGCCTGAAGAGCTCTACCGCCCTTTATTTCAACAAGACACATTCTGCAGGAACCTGTCTGGCTTACATCCTTAAGGTAGCAAAGGGTGGGAATTTCGATACCTGCAATACGTGCAGCCTCGAGAACTGTTGAACCGGCAGGAACAGATACGTCCTGACCGTTAATTTTTAAATTGACCATTTCCATTTATCTCTGCCCCTTTCTTATCTCTTTACAATAGCGCCGAATTTACATGTTTCTACACATGCACCGCACTTGATACACTTAGTCTTATCAATAGTGAAAGGACTCTTGATTTCGCCTGAAATAGCGCCAACAGGACACTTTCTTGCACAAGCAGAGCATCCCTTACACTTTTCAGGAATAATCTCATAGTTTGTAAGTTCCTTACAAACGCCTGCGGGACACTTCTTATCAACAACGTGAGCAATGTACTCATCTCTGAAGTAACGAAGTGTTGAAAGAACAGGGTTGGGAGCAGTCTGACCAAGACCGCAAAGTGAAGCATTCTTTATGCTGTGGCAAAGAAGCTCCATTCTGTCGAGGTCTTCAAGAGTACCGTTACCCTTTGTAATTCTTTCAAGAATTTCAAGAAGTCTTCTTGTACCGATACGGCAGGGAGTACACTTACCGCAGGATTCGTCAACTGTAAATTCAAGGAAGAATTTAGCAATATCAACCATACAGTTGTCTTCGTCCATTACGATAAGACCGCCTGAACCCATCATTGAACCGATTGAAATAAGTGAATCGTAGTCAATGGGTGTGTCGATAAGCGAAGCGGGAATACATCCGCCAGAAGGACCACCTGTCTGTGCAGCCTTGAACTTCTTACCGTTAGGTACACCTCCACCGATTTCTTCAACGATTTCACGAAGGGTTGTACCCATAGGAATTTCAACAAGACCTGTGTTGTTAATCTTACCGCCAAGAGCGAATACCTTAGTACCCTTACTCTTTTCAGTACCGATTGTATTGAACCATTCTGCACCCTTGTTTATGATAACGGGGATGTTAGCATATGTTTCAACGTTGTTAAGGATAGTGGGCTTGCCCCAGAGACCCTTAACTGCAGGGAACGGAGGACGGGGACGAGGCTCACCTCTGTGACCTTCAATAGAAGTCATAAGAGCTGTTTCCTCACCACATACGAATGCACCTGCACCAAGACGGAGACCGATATCAAAGCTGAAGCCTGTACCAAAAATATTTTCACCGAGAAGGCCGTATTCCTTAGCCTGGTCAATAGCAATCTGAAGACGCTTAACAGCGATAGGATACTCTGCACGGATGTAGATGTAACCCTGATTAGCACCGATTGCATAACCTGCGATAGCCATAGCCTCAAGCACACTGTGGGGGTCACCCTCAAGAATACTTCTGTCCATGAATGCACCCGGGTCACCTTCGTCAGCATTACAGCAAACATACTTCTGCTCGTTCACACTCTTTGAAGCGAAATCCCACTTGAGACCTGTGGGGAAACCGCCGCCGCCACGGCCACGGAGACCAGAGTCCTTAATTACCTGAATTACATCGGCAGGCTGCATTTCTGTAAGAACTGTAGCAAGTGCCTTGTAACCGTCAAATGCGATATATTCTTCAACGTTTTCGGGGTTAATAACACCACAGTTACGAAGAGCAATACGCATCTGCTTCTTGTAGAAAGGAACCTCGTTAAGAGATTTGATTGTTTCGTCTTCTGCGATAGTTTCATTGTAAACAAGTCTTTTTACAATTCTACCTTTAAGAAGATGCTCTGTAACGATTTCAGCTACGTCTTCTTTCTGTACCTGGCTGTAGAAAGCACCCTCGGGGTAAACAACTACAACCGGACCGAGTGCACAAAGACCGAAGCAACCTGTCTTTACAACTTTAACTTCGTTTTCAAGACCGTTTGCCTTGAGCTGTGCCTCGAATTCGTCTATAAGCTTTGTACCACCTGAAGAAGTACAGCCTGTACCGCCGCAGATGAGCACGTGTGATCTGTATAAATTCATTACACTACTCTCCCCTCTTACTTCTGTGCGCCAACTGTATATTCGATAACGGGAGCACCGTTAACAATATGATCAGACACAATCTTTGCAACTTTTTCAGCAGTCATTTTAACATAAGTAACCTTTTCCTGTCCGGGAACAAAAACTTCAACGATAGGCTCAAGAGCACACATACCTATACAACCTGTCTGCTCGATTACTACGTTTGAAAGGTTACGCTTACTTGCTTCTTCAAGGAAAGCAGTCATAACGGGGCGTGCACCTGCAGCGATACCGCAAGTAGCCATACCGATTACAACTCTTACGCCCTCTTCTCTCTCTTTTCTGAGATTTACATTATCAAGAACTTTTTTCTTAATAGCTTCAAGTTCAGCTATACTTTTCATTAATTCGCACCTCCATAAATTTCGGTTAAATTTCCGTTTATATACTCACCTATCCAGACTGCAACACTCGGCTCATTAAGCTTTACTTCTTCACCAAGGATTTCTTTAAGCTCCCTCGTATCAAGAGTAAACTCGCTTCCGTTATACATATGAGTATATATAAAATCAATATCCGGATTCATACTTATGAGTGACACCATAACCTGTGATATGTCTCCAAGTGGCTGACGGTCTATATGGCTGTGGGAAAAGGTTGCTGTGATGGTTGTACCCACACCAAGCTCGCTTTCAAGGAAGACATCGCCCCCTGTCTGCTGAGCCGCTGCTTTAAGGAGTGAAATCCCAAGACCAACCTTACGTGTAGTACGGGTGGTAACAAAAGGGTCACTTACTCTTTTAACCATTTCTTCATCCATACCGCATCCGTTGTCCTTAATTGTAAAGGACAAGATATCTTCTGCAATATTTTCCTTCACTGTCACTTCAATAAGGCTTGCTTTCGCCCGGACAGAATTTTCTGCAATATCAAGAATATTGAGACTTATTTCCTGCATATCAGTCTTTATACTTTGCAAGAATTCCGGGAACGTCATCCGCTGTGATACGTCCGTATACATCATCATTGATTGTGAATACCGGAGCAAGACCACATGCACCTATACAACGTGTAGCCTCAAGCGAGAACTTGCCGTCGGGAGTGCATCCGTCAACGTCAATTCCGAGATCCTGCTTTATTTTTTCAAGGATGTCACCGCTGCCCTTAACATAGCATGCTGTACCAAGACATACACCAATTTTATACTCACCCTTGGGGTTAAGTGAAAACTGTGTGTAGAATGTAACAACACCGTAAACCTCTGCCAGCGGAACCTCAAGACCGTCTGCGATCATAGTCTGAACCTCAATCGGAAGGTAGCCGTAGATTTCCTGTGCTTTGTGAAGTACGGGAATAAGTGCACCGTCCTGACCCTTGTGCTCAGCAATTACGCTCTTGAGCTCTGCTTCCTGCTCAACTGTTCCCTTGAAGGGAATAACTGCTTCATTTGCCATTGCCTGAACCTCCTGTATTTTCAATTATTTTAATAAAAGCAATTTCTATATCGATATTTCATTATCGATATCGTAGCCATCTTAAACATTATACCAAAAAAAAACCGCAATGTCTACACTTAAATGTGTATTTTTACGGTTTTTTTCAAATTATTTTAGTTTTTTTATTATTTCTTCTACGGAAACCTTGTCAATATCTAAAAAATTAACTTTTTCCGCAATACTTATAAGATTATGAGCATCACTGTCTGATATATATTTATATCCGTCGTCTTCAATTAAAAGGTCTGTCCTCCCTGACATTTCAAGTGTTGAAAAATTAAGCTCATCGGGTACGCAGCCAAGTATTGAAACAATGCCGTTCTTTTCCCTGTCAATATGTGCAGCAACGCACACACCGCCGAGTGCTTCAACCTCTTTTTTAATTGTTTCTATTCCCAGATTTGTTGCATTTATGAGAAGCGTCTCTATCTCTCCTGTTTTTTCGTCAACCTCGTTCATAATAACTTGCTCACCAAAAATGTCGGGACGATTTTTTATTGGCGGAAGATTTTCCTCAAGAAGCTGCCCCATCCTTTCAGCAGCATCAATACTTGGAAAAAGGCACAGAAGATGCACGTTCTCGGCACTTTCTGCTTCTATTGCAGGAACTACCGTTATACCAAACTCCTCGCACGCTTTGGTAACAGCACGAATATTACGAGCCGTGTTATGGTCTGCTACTGCTATTGCATTAAGTCCGTTTATATAACTCATTCCCGCAATACTATGAGGTGTCATATCCATATCTGCACAAGGGGACAGACAGGAATGGATGTGAAAATCATAATAACATCTCATAGGCAATCCTTTATAAGGCAAGCAAGCTCGAAAGCACTTTTATCAGAGGAATATATACATATTTCCTGCTGCTTGGAACGTGCTTTCGCTGCATCATCAAGCTGGACACCTTCTGCAAGAATTACCATGGCTGAATCTGTAAGGCTTGCTACTGCAGGTACGTTTACATTAGTCTGAATAGTTATCCATGCGTCACCTGCCTGTGCCTTACTCATAACCAGGCTGAGAAGGTCACCTATATGACAACCTGTTACTTCCTTAGTTTCGCAATCTCCCTCACATACGGGAGTAAGGTTCAGTTTTTCTGCAACTGCTTTTACTGTCATATTATCACTGCTTTCATTCGTTAATCATTTTGCTGATTTCAGTAATTTCCTTCGCCAATAATTCTATTTTTTCTCTCAGACGGAAAATACAGTCTCGTTCCTGTGCTTTACCGCGTACAATGTCCTCGGCAAAATCACGACAGCTTGGGCTTCCGCAGCTGCCACAGTCAAGCTGAGGAAGTCTTTCATAAATTTCTTCAAGAATTTTCATTTTCCGCATTGCTTCGCCCATATCCTCAGCAAGAGGTGAAATAGGCTTGTACACAATCTTTCTTTTCCAGAAAAGGCTGAGGCCGTCACCGTTTTGCGAAGTTTCAGGAAGAGTGTCGGCTATATTTCTGATTTTTGAATTTGCAATAAACTCATTTTCTACATTGAGAGGTCCACCGGTACATCCGCTTACACACGCAAGTGCTTCTATAAACTCAACATCTTTAAGCTTGTCATCCTCAAGTGCTTCAAGGATGTTTATTACATTATGTATTCCGTCAATCGAAATATAATTCTTTATTCCAAGAGCTTTTGCCTCTCCACCGCTTCTTGCCCAACTGATTCCGTCTCTGCCTGCTTTAGAAAAAATTCTCGGCTCTTTTACTTTTTTGATTTCACGGGCAATTTCTTTATATACGTCCTTAACCGGAATTACTCCGCTGACATCAGATTTACCAAGTGCAAGCGGTTGTTTTGTTGCAGTAATCTTCGCCGTGCAGGGGGTAAGGAAAAATGTACCTATTTTTTCATCCGGAAGTCCGGTCTTCTCCATAGCTTCCTTTCTTGCAAGCTGTGCCGCCGCTTCCATTGGCGAAGTAAGCGGGATTATGTGGTCTGCAAGTGAGGGAAATCTTACCGCAATAAGTCTTACCACTGCAGGACATGCCGAAGAAATAATCGGTCTTTCCCGTTCTTTATCATTCAATAATTCCCGTGTTTTCTGAGTAATTACTTCCGCACCGCGTGCAACTTCAAACGCATCATCAAAGCCAATGTTAAGGAGTGCCGTCAATATTACGTCAACATCTGTGCTTTCGGGGAATTGCCCGAAAAACGCCGGCGGAACAAGTGCAATATTATATTCATAATCTTTAAGCTTATCAAAAGCGTCGCTCTGCACTTTTTTTGCGTGATAAGGACATCGCCTTACACATTCACCGCAGTCAATACATCTTTCCTTTATGATTTTAGCTTTGCCGTTCTGAACGCGTATTGCCTGGGTAGGGCAATGTCTCATACACATAGTGCAGCCTTTACACAAATCTGTGTCAAGACATACACTGTGATAAATTACATCATTATTTTTTTCGGGGGACATTTTATCGCCTCCTTCACTTTACATACACAGTCATATCAACAACTGTGCCCTTTCCTACTTCTGTGGTAATCTTCATTTCATCAGTATAGCGTTCCATGTTGGGAAGCCCCATTCCTGCACCGAATCCAAGCTCACGTGCATTTTCGTCTGCAGTGGAATATCCCTTTTCCATAGCTTTTTCAACATTGGATATACCGGGACCTCTATCCGAATGTACCATACGGATTTTATCGGGTGAAATTTCAACATCAATTTCACCGCCATCAGCATGAATTACCATATTGATTTCACATTCATACATCGCAACTGCAACCCTGCGTATAATTTCAGGTGAAAAGCCAAGCTGTTTAAGCACTTTTTTCACATTACCGCTTGCCTCACCCGCCACAGTAAAATCATCACCGTTGACATCGTAATGTAACTTCACAACTTCATTTGCCATAATTACACATCCTTTGGTACAAGACCTGCTGAGTACAGTTTTCCGCTTGCAGTATAGAGAGTATCTTCTGTAGACATAAGAATCATTGAATATTCATTTGCAAGCTCGGTCATTTCTTCTGAAGGCATTTTCCCCCTGACAAAAACAATGTTTTTTATATCCATCATTTCTGCAGTTCTTATCACCTGGCTGTTTACAAGACCGGTAAGGAGCAGTGCATGGTTTTCCACAAATGCCAGCACATCACTCATAAGGTCACAACCAAAAGCGGAGTTAACCTCTCTGTCGAGGAAGCTTTCTCCTGAGCAAACTTTTGCATTAAGAATCTCTTTTACTTCTGAAATTTTCATAACTTTATCCTTTCCCCGTTACATAATTATTCGTCTGTCTTTACAAATTATTTACCGCTGATGTAAGCACTGTTAGCATCATAGGGTATATCAAGAACGAAATTACCGAACTCGACCCCTGTTTCTCCGTTAACAAGAATCTGAACACTCTCTACATTTTCAAGCTCACAAAGAGAATTTACTACAGAGTAAAGTATAAGTGTGGTCTCCATAGACCCGCTTCCCGCATTTGCCACAAATTCAGTAGAGAAATTAACAAAGCACACTCCATCTTTTGTTTCTACACCTAAAAGTTTTGTTCCGGCAGGAACTGCAGGCGATAACTCTTTATTGGAAGGTCCGCTTATAAGCTCATTCAACACGGCTCTTTCGGGAGAAAGCGATTTTTGCATTTCTACACTTCTGGACTCCTTTTCAAGTACAGCATTGCCACTATTCGGGAAATAAAGTTTCACTGTAGTTTTTTCATCTATCTGCGTATCTGCAGGGTCAATAAAATCCTTAAGTCCGATACGTCCGATTTCCTTCCCGTCACCGTTTACAATAGGCTTACCCTCTGCCAGTATAACAATACTGTCGATGCCATCTATAGAACAAAGCGTTTTTACAAGAGCGTGCTGCAAAAGAATTTCATCAACGCCCTTCTTTTCTGAATAATGCGCTGACAAATTCACTGTCGCAACATTATCCTTAACTTCCAGTTTAAGAAGCTGTGCATCCTTGCTTATAACAGCGACATGTGCTTCATTCATCGGTCCTTTTATAAGTTCTTCTACTGCAAACTTTGCAACATCAGACGCATTTTTATATGGACTGTCCATATTTCTTTTTTCTTCGCTCAAACTATTAGAGCCTGCTGACTTAAAGAACACACTTACATTCTTTGTTTCTTTGTTACATCCTGAAAAAACAGGCATTACCATCAATATTGTGATTAAAAACAATAAAGCTTTTTTCATAAACCACATCCCTTTCTTTACTTAAATGTAATCGGTATGATAATACGGAAAGTGCTGCCTACGCCTTCTTCACTTTCAACAACAATATTTCCGCCGTGAAGCTCAACTGCTGTCATTGCAATTGAAAGACCTAGCCCTGTACCACCGGTTTCTCTTGCACGGGCTTTATCAACACGGTAGAATCTGTCAAAAATCTTGTACTTCTCATCAGGTGCTATACCAATTCCAGTATCTGAAATTTCTATTATAACATTGGTATCATCTTTAAAAAGTCTTACGCAAACCTTTCCTTCCTCTTTAGTATATTTTATGCTGTTGTCAAGGACATTATAAATAGCTTCCCATATTCTGTCACGTTCAACCTTGGAATAAATCGTCGCTTCCGAATCATATGTAAGCTCAATATGCTTTTGCTCCGCAAGGGGACGCAGTGCCTTTGTGATATTCGAGCATAGCTCTGTAAGGTCTGTAACTGCAAATTCCATTCTTGATACGCTGGCAGAATTGTCCATTCTTGTAAGAGTAAGAAGCTTGTCAACAATTCTGGTAAGTCTGTCCACCTGAACATTCATATCCGCAAGGAATTCATTCACCATTTCCTGCGGAGCATCCTGAGTATTTATAAGCGAATCTGAAATAAGCTTAATTGAGCTAAGCGGAGTTTTCAACTCATGGGATGCATTTGAAACAAATTCCTGCCTCTTCTCTTCCTGAACCTTAATCTGTTCAGTCATTTTGTTAAAGGAATCAATAAGCTTTCCTATTTCACCGCCTGTAGTTTTTTCAACATAAAAATCGGTTCCTTCTTCTGTTGCTTTACTGAGTTTTTCCGTAAGGTCTCGGATAGGGTCAGTAATAAAGCCCGCCATAAAAAAGCTTATAACGCCGATAAGCAAGCTTACGATGATAATAAGTGTAAGCATTGTAGCAAATATTCTGTTCATAAATTCAACAGAATCTGCTGCCGATTCCTGATAGTAAATAACACCGGTCGTAACCTTATTTTTTACTATAGGCACCGCTGCACTGACTATAAGCTCGTCATTGATTTCTTCCATACGTTCAACACTGTTTTTACCGTCAATAGCATCAAGAATCGCTGCTGTAGGCATATACTTACCCTGAAGAGCACCATTGTTTGAATCATAAGTAACCCTTGCTTCTTTATCAAGCATCAGAACACGACTGTTACTTGACAGATGCTGAGATTCCAACAAATAATTTATACTGTTACTGCTTCTGTCCTGATACTGTGAAATATACCCTGCGATAACATTTGCCTGAGTCAGAATCTGAACCTTTTTCTGTTCAAGGGTATATTGCTGCATCACATTTGTTATGTATACACTTATTAAACCAAGCGTCATTACTATTATTATAAAATATGTAAGCACAAGCCGCCAACGTATGCTTTGTGTTTTTTCCTTAATTTTCTTTAAAATAGTAACCTACCCCCCACTTGGTAAGAATATATGTAGGAACAGCTGCATCAGGCTCAATCTTTTCCCTAAGACGTCTGACATGAACATCTACTGTTCTGATATCACCGGGATAATCATAGCCCCACACTATATCAAGCAGGTTTTCTCTGGAATAAACTTTTCCGGGATTTGATACAAACAAATCGCAAAGGTCAAACTCCTTCGCTGTCAGCTCAATTATTTTATTATCAATCTTTACACGTCTTAAATTATAGTCAAGCTCTATTCCGCCTGCACTTATTGCATTTTTTGCCATTACAGGACCTGAACTTGAAGCTCTGCGTAATATTGCCTTTATACGTGCCTTAAGTTCAAGAATATTAAACGGTTTTGTAAGATAATCGTCTGCACCATACTCAAGGCCGAGAATTTTATCCATATCCTCCGTTTTAGCTGTAAGCATGATAATGGGTACAGTAGAAAATTCCCTGATTTTCTGACACACCGTAAGTCCGTCAATTTTTGGAATCATAAGGTCCAGTATAATAAGAGAAATACTCTTATCACGGGCAAGCTTTAAAGCCTCTTCTCCGTCATAGGCTGTTTCAGTTTCATAACCGTCCTGTTCAAGGTTAAATTTTATTCCTTTTACTAGCAGTTTTTCGTCATCTACAATAAGTATTTTCATTATCTGTTCGTTCCTTTCATAATATACCTATTATAAGTATAGCACCTTTAAAACTAATTTTCAACTGATTTAAAAAAATGAAGGTATAAAAAACTGAGTTTTTTATACCTTCATTTTTTTGGGGATAGGAAAAAATGCTTCAGAACGGACAAACTGAGCTGTAAATCCCTGTACACAGGGATTTACAGGTTAGCGTGACAGTAGTTATCCGAACCTCGTTTTTTACTTTCTCTTTTTCGTTGCTACTGCGTTAAAAGCCT
>JAZPYX010000014.1:0-16716 GCA_045544395.1 Clostridia bacterium | reverse complement strand
AAAAAGGCACAAAAACGAAGAAAAATCGAATAAAATGAGATTTTTCAACAAAATAAGATAATTCTATGATTTAGAAACTGTCTATATTTCGTATTATTATTGCCTTTTTGCGGTCTGGACTTTTTTTTACATCCCCTTTTTTCCGTATTCCTTTAGGATGTTTCAGCTAATCATAACTGCGTATCATACTGACTGCCAGATAGACATCTTTTGCACCCATGCTTTTAAGAAGCTTTGCACAGTAGTTGGCAGTTTCACCGGTAGTGTAAACATCATCTACAAGCAAAACTGTTTCTCCGTTAAATGTTTTGTCAGTCTTGGTGTAACACTTACGCACATTCTTTTTTCTTTCAACCCGGTTAAGTGTTGCCTGACGGGCACCTTCGTTGTTTCGGTGCAGAGTTTTTATAAAAGGAACTTTAAGGAGCTTGGCAAGTTCTTTTGCGATAAGCTCTGACTGATTATAGCCCCTCTTATGATGAGTACGGGAGTTTTGCGGAATACACGTAATAAAATCAAAATGTTTATAATAAGGGGACGATAGCATCTTGTCCGCAATCAGATATGCAAGAGCACGTGAATAGTATGGATGGTTTGAATGTTTAAGCCTTATAACAGCCATTTTGCTGAAGTCTTCATAAACAAGCGGAACAAAGGAATAAACAAAATGCCGCTTTTCCTGCCTGCAGGCAGCACATTCAGGATATGAAAATTCACCTAGCGGTCTTCCGCAAATTTTGCAGGTGTAGTCGTCTGTGAACGGAAGTTTTTTGATGCAGCTTTCGCACACCGGTATTTTTTGATTTATAATCTCTCCACAAAATGCACATTTGGGAGGGAAAATTGAATCAAGTATCTTATTTAACAATTTCGATTAACCTTTCCTTAAGACCGCTGTAGCGTAACTGCTGGCGGTCATTTTGTATCATTTGTGAAACGCTTTGCAGGCTACCTGTAAGAATAACAAGTTTTTTTGCCCGTGTAACTGCTGTGTAGAGAAGATTTCTTGTCATTAGCATAGGCGGGAATGAACATACGGGAATTATAACAACACTCCACTCGCTGCCCTGACTTTTATGGACTGTCATAGCATATGCTATGTCGAGGTCGTCAACGCTTGAAAAGTCATAATCCACAAGCTTATTTTCGTCAAAAAGTATCCGCATGGATTTTTCTTTTGTGGAAATATCAATAATTGTTCCGATGTCGCCGTTAAATATTCCGAAGCCCTCGCTTCCGCCATCGGAAGTTGACCATAGCATATCGTAGTTGTTTCTTGTCTGAATTACTTTGTCGCCGATTCTGAAAATGCGTTCTCCAAATTTCTTTTCCTTTTTGTTTTTTTCCGGAGGATTAAGATGCTGTTGAAGAACCCGGTTAAGGTTTATAGTGCCTACAGTTCCTTTGCGTCCGGGGGACAGTACCTGAATATCATTCAGTGGGTCAAAACCGTATGCCTTCGGAAGCCTTTCCTTACATAGTTCACATATAGTCTCAAGAGCTGTATCTGATGTTCTTGGCATAAAGAAAAAGTCTGTTGTACTATCATTTTCAAGGGGCATAAGTCCCTGGTTTATGCGATGGGCATTTGTTACAATACGGCTTTCGCCTGCTTGGCGGAAAACCTCGTTAAGTCGCACAGAAGGAATTTTACCGCTATCAAGAATGTCTCTTAAAACATTTCCGGCACCTACAGACGGTAATTGGTCACTGTCACCTGCAAGAATAAGACAGGTATTTCGTTTAAGAGCTTTTAAAAGTGCACCAAAAAGAAGAATATCCACCATACTTACTTCATCAACAATAACAATATCTGCATCTATGGGATTATATTCGTTCCTTGCAAAACGCTGGTTTTCAGCATCTGTTACTTCAACTTCCAAAAGACGGTGTAATGTTTTTGCTTCAAGTCCGCAGGCTTCGCTAAGTCTTTTTGCGGCTTTCCCTGTAGGGGCACAAAGGGCAATTTTATATTCGTTATGGGTGAAAATCTCTGTAATGATTTTCATAATGGTAGTTTTACCTGTGCCCGGACCACCTGTAATAACAAGGACACCGCCATCATTAGCTTTTCTTACGGCTTCTTCCTGAAGGGGTGAAAGCTCAATTGAATTGAGCTTTGAAAAATTGAATATTTCCTGATGAATGTTTTTTGTCAGCGGTTTTGCCGTACATAAAAGCTCGTTAAGTCTGCCGGCAGATGTGATTTCTGTATTATAATATACAGGAAGATATACAAAGTTATCAAGAAAAATAAGCTCGGACTTTTCTTTCAGACCGGATATAACTGGAAGAATTTCTTCCGCAGGGCAGGAAAGAAGTCCGGAACACATATTTACAAGGTCATCATACTTAAGGCATGTATGTCCCGATAATGCAGCTGTAGTAAGTGCAAATTTTACACCGCTTGAAAGTCTGCCCGGATGATTTTTGGGTATCTGCATATTATACGCAATGCGGTCAGCCGTTTTGAAACCTATTCTTTCTACATTATCGCATAAGATATAGGGATTTTCCTTTATCAATTCTACCGATTTCTGCCCGAAACGTTTATACACTCTCAGTGCAAGATTTGCCGTTACACCGTATTCCTGCAAAAATATAACGGTTTGTGATGCATCCTGACGGATAAGAAAGGATTCTGATATTTTCTTTGCCTTAGCAAGGGAAATCCCTTTAATACGGGCAAGTCTCTCGGGTTCATTTGCGATAACACTCAGGGCATCACTCCCAAATGCGGCAATAATCTTTTTTGCCGTAGACTCCCTTACTCCGCTGATAATTCCGGAGGAAAGGTACATAAGTATTGAACTGACTTCACTCGGAAGTGTCCGTTCAATACTGTCTGCAGAAAATTGCTCGCCATAATCAGGATGATTAACCCATTTCCCGTAAAGCCGTACCTGTTCACCGGGAGCAATATACGGCATATGGCCGCAGGCAGTTACAAGTGAGTTATTGGCATTTATGTCGCAGACTGTATATCCGTTATCTTCGTTCTGATATATAATTTCATAAATTTCTCCTTCAAGGACTTCTGGAGAGTTTGTGTTCATAGTAATTACCACCGATTCTGTAAATAAGAAAAGCAGCTCTTTTCTTATCGTAAATAGGGACTGTAGCAAAATAATTTTGCTGCAGCCCCTGTACTTATCAAAGATATTTTTTTAATGTCTGAACTCTGTCAAGCTTTTCCCAGGGAAGGTCAAGCTCATTTCTTCCAAAGTGACCATATGCTGCAGTTTGTGCATAAATAGGTCTTCTTAAATCAAGAGTACTGATAATTGCGGACGGGCGAAGGTCAAACTCTGCGTTTACAATTTCGCTTAGCTTTTCATCACTCAGCTTTCCTGTTCCGAAGGTGTCTATGCGTACAGAAACGGGCTTTGCAACACCTATTGCATAGGCAAGTTGTATCTGACATTTATCGGAAAGACCTGCAGCAACAATATTCTTTGCAATATAGCGTGCCATATAGCAGGCACTTCTGTCAACCTTTGTCGGGTCTTTACCCGAAAATGCACCGCCACCGTGAGGAGCATATCCACCATAGGTATCTACAATAATCTTTCTTCCTGTAAGACCACTGTCACCATGGGGACCGCCGATAACAAATTTTCCTGTAGGATTAATGTGGAAAATCGTATCATCATCTATAAGGGAAGCATCAATAGTGGGCTTGATTACATATTCAATCATATCATTGTGGATTGTTTCCTGGGAAACCTCCTCTGTATGCTGTGTTGAAAGAACTACTGTATCAATTCGTTTAACTTTGTCACCGTCATACTCCACTGTAACCTGTGTTTTCCCATCGGGACGAAGATAAGGGAACTGACCTGATTTTCTTACTTCAGTAAGTTTTTTAGCCATTTTCTGAGCATAGTAAATAGGTGCAGGAAGATATTCGTCGGTTTCGTTTGTTGCATAACCAAACATCATGCCCTGGTCCCCGGCACCAATGTCGTGACCGTCGGAGTCGCCTGCCTTTGCCTCTTTTGACTTATCAACACCCAGTGCAATATCTGCTGACTGCTTGTTAAGTGTGGAAAGGATTGCAATACCGTCAGCAGAAAATCCCATTGTGGGATCTGTGTAACCGATGTCACGTACAGCCTCCTTAACAATTTCACGGATATCGTAAATATGTGATGTTGTAATTTCACCGAATACCATAACCATACCTGTTGCCACGCAGCATTCGCAAGCTACACGTGCATCAGGGTCATGAGCAAGTATTTCGTCCAGAACGGCATCAGAAATACGGTCACATACTTTGTCGGGATGACCTTCTGTTACGGATTCTGATGTAAAAAGTTTCTTGTTTTCGTTCATTTGTATAACCTCCTGGTAAAAGTCATTTGTTAAAAAATAAGTCCGAGTAATCCGTAGGATACAAAACTCATAATAATTCCTGCAACAAGCACGCCACCAATGATTGCAACGAGTGCATCTTTAAATTTAAAATCAAGGAAGCTTGCAATAAGGGCACCTGTCCACGCACCTGTTCCCGGAAGAGGAATGGCAACAAATAGAAACAGTCCCCACTTTGCATACTTTTCGACCTTCTCACGTTTTTCATTAACCTTTTTTTCAAGAAAACGCGGAAACCACGCAAACAGCCGTGTTTTCTTCAGCCAGTTACACACAGGTGTTATGAGAAGAAGTATAAACGGTACCGGAATAAGATTTCCGATTACTGATACCAAAAATGACGGAATAAGCGGCATCTTCAGTGCAAATGCAACAGGAATAGCACCTCTTAATTCAACGATGGGAAGCATTGAAATGAACAGCACATATACGTAATTTGCAAACGCCTCGCCAAGACCTACAAGACCTACAAGCCATATTGCAAAATTATGTACTGTTAGTTTTATATTTTCAACCATATTTCTGACCTCCATAATAATACATAATACATTTTAATCAATTATATGCGATTTGTCAACCCAAAAAGAAGCACCTGCTTATTGTTTTAAACAGATGCTTCTTATGAATCAGTCTTCAGAAGCGGAAACTTCACTTAGTTTTTTCAGCTCGTAGAATTTACCCTGTTTTGCCACAAGTTCGTCATATGTACCAACTTCAACGATTTTACCCTTATCCATAACAACTATTTTATTTGCATTACGGATAGTTGAAAGACGGTGAGCAACAATAAAGGTAGTTCTTCCCTTGATAAGGGTGTCAATAGCTTTTTGTACGTGGAATTCCGAAGCGTTATCAAGTGCACTTGTCGCTTCGTCAAGGATAAGTATCTGAGGATCGCGGATGAGTGCACGTGCAATAGAAATTCTCTGTTTCTGTCCACCGGAAAGCTTATCACCGTGTTCACCGACAACAGTGTTAATACCATCGGGGAGAGAGGGAAGGAATTCATTTATGTTTGCAGATTCGAGGATTTCTTCGAAACGCTTGTCGCTTATGCCGTCAACCCCGTAAAGGATGTTTTCCTTAATTGTACCTTTGAAAAGTACTGTGTTTTGCGGAACAACCGAAATGAACTGTCTGAATTTAGAAAGGTCAAGTGCATCTATGGGCTTACCGTCAAGCTTGAAAACACCGCCCGTAGGTTTAAGGAAACCTATAATCATATTTATCATTGTGGATTTTCCGCAACCGGAAGACCCGACAAAAGCCACGCAGTCACCGGGATTAACAGAAAGGGATACACCTCTGATAGTGTCTTCCTCCGCGTTGGGGTAGCGGTAGTAAACATTTTCAAAGTCAATCGAGCCGTGAACATAACGAAGCGGAATTTTACCCTTGTTATCCTCAACCTGGTTTGAAAGCATAACTTCGGACACGCTTCGTACAGATTCAAGTCCCTTTGCAAGCTCAGGATAAATACCGACAAGAGTTGTAATCTGCCCTGAAATTGAAGCAAAGTAAGACTGGAACATAACAATGTCGCCTACATGAATTTTTCCGCTGAGTGCAAGCCATGCAGTGAATACGAGACACGATGAACGCATTACAACGCCTGTTACATAGAAAAATGATGCAAGAAGCGAGTTTGTTCTTTCAACTGTAAGACCTGCAGCTTTAAGTGACTGAATATTTTTCTCAAGCTTTGCAATTTCTTCGTTTTCAAGACCGTGTGCTTTTGTAACAGGAATCATTTCTATCATTGTAGTCACACTTGCAGAAACATTTTCGTTTTCTTCTCTGAAACGTTTGGAATTTTTGCGTACCTTTTTACGGAATATCGTCACAAGAGTTACGTTAATAGGAATAACAACAAGATAGAAAAGTGCTACAATACCGCTTTTTGACAGAGCGATACAAAAATATATTACAACATGAATTATCAGAGGGATAATCGTTTTTACGACATGAGAATTAAAGAATTCAATTGCTTCAATATCACGGATGAATTTTGCCTGAAGGCGACCGCTTTCAATTTCCTTATGGTATGTAATTGAAAGATGCTGAAGCTTTTTAACAAGGGTATTACGAAGCCCTGCACCGATACTGCGGAGCATTTTTCCTGTACGTAAGGTGTAAAGCTGCAGAAGCGGAATATTTATGCCCACAGAAAGAACGATTGCAAGAAAGTTCAGAAGAATAACTATCATTGCATCGGGCTTTTTTTCTGTAACTGCATTTATGATGTTTGATGTCGCAAGCGGAAGAATCCAGTCCCCGCATCCGTCAGCAATGTGAATAAGCGTGTTGAAAAAGATTTTAAACCAGTTGCCTCTGTAAATCTCTTTCATGACCTTTATGGGAGCTTTTTTAGTGTCATCCTCAGATGCCATTTTTTCAAATATCTCTTCATAGTCGGGAAGGGGTTGACGCTTGTAGGTTTCTTCAGTTTTACTCATAAAAATCACCGTCTTTGAAATGAAAAGTTGCACAAATTTAATGCGCATGAATTTATGTTCGCACTAAGCACGAGTGCGACGTGAGTGCAGGCCAGCCTGCTTTTCACCTTGAATTATACTCGCATTAAATTCTTTGTCAACCCAAAAAACAAAAAAAATAAAATATTTAAATATAGGAAAATTTTGCTTATTTTATGTTGACAAGCTTTGCAAATTATGATAATATACTATACTGCACTAAGATGCAGACATCTACCCAATAAATTGGGTCAGATGCGGTAAAATATGCGTTTTAACAACAATTCTTGATATTTTGCGTACGGGGTGCATTCTACAATTCCGTGCGTGATGTCACTATCTGAGTGTGGTGTTACTGCACCGGTAGTGCGGTGTATTCCGAGTGCATTCTACACAGGAGTATAGAATATATAAGAGTTGTTCGTCCAAATATTTTGATAGAGGTGATTTTGTTGAAACCTATTAAATTAGGAAAAAATGAAAGAATGACCTTCGCAAAAATTGATGAAGTATTGGAGATGCCAAACCTCATTGATATGCAAAAAAGCTCTTACGAGTGGTTTATTAAAGAAGGTCTCCGTGAGGCTTTCCGCGATGTCAGCCCTATTACTGATTACGCAGGAAATCTTATTCTGGAATTTACCGATTACAGAATTGACGAGCAGCCCAAGTATTCCATCGAAGAATGTAAGGAAAGGGATACAAACTATGCAGCACCTCTCCGTGTTCAGGTTCGCCTTATAAATCAGGAAACAGGCGAAATTAAAGAGCAGGAGATATTTATGGGTGACTTCCCGCTTATGACAGAGCAGGGAACATTCATTATTAACGGTGCAGAACGTGTTATTGTTACACAGCTTGTGCGTTCTCCCGGTATTTATTACGAGCAGAAGTTTGATAAGGTTGGTAAAAAGCTTATCAATTCTACAGTAATACCAAACCGCGGTGCATGGCTTGAGTACGAAACAGATCCCAACGACGTATTCTCTGTTCGTATCGACAGAACACGTAAGCTTCCTGTAACGGTTCTTGTTAAAGCTATGGGTATTGAGACAGAGCCTGAAATCTTAAACCTTTTCGGTGAGGATGACAGAATGATTGCTACCCTTCAGAAGGATACCTGCAAAAACCGTGAAGAAGCACTTTTTGAAATTTATCGTAAGCTTCGTCCCGGCGAGCCTCCGACATATGACAGTGCAAGCTCCCTTATTAACGGACTCTTCTTTGATGCAAAGAGATATGACCTCGCTAAAGTGGGCAGATATAAATATAATAAGAAGCTTGCTATGGCTGCACGTGTTGAAGGACAGGTAACTGCGGAGGATGTTATTGATACCTCTACAGGTGAAGTAATTGTACCTTCTGATACAAGAATTGACACAGCCATGGCTGAAATGATTGAAAGCAAGGGTATTAACCGTGTTATTCTTTCTGTTGAAGGCAAGAAGGTTGTTGTATTCTCAAATAATATGGTTGATCCCAAAGAGTACGCAGGTATTGACCTTTACGATGTAACACATGAAAAGGTTCGCAAGAATATTCTTGACGAAATTCTTGAGGAAGCAGGCGGTGACATTGATGCCATAAAGAAACTTGCTCAGGAAAGAGTAGATGAGCTTGTTCCCAAGCACATTATTGTTGATGATATGCTTGCTTCGATAAACTACTGTAATAACCTGGCAGAAGGTATTGGTCAGGTTGATGACATCGACCATCTTGGCAATCGTAGATTAAGAAGTGTTGGTGAGCTTTTGCAGAACCAGTTCCGTATCGGTATTTCACGTATGGAACGCGGTGTTCGTGAAAGAATGAGTATTCAGGAAATGGATATTGTTACACCTCAGTCACTTATAAATATCCGTCCCGTTGTAGCTACAATCAAGGAATTCTTCGGTTCATCACAGCTTTCACAGTTCATGGATCAGACAAACCCCCTTGGTGAGCTTACACATAAAAGAAGACTTTCAGCACTTGGTCCCGGCGGTCTTTCAAGAGAGCGTGCCGGCTTCCAGGTTCGTGACGTTCACTATACACATTACGGTAGAATGTGTCCTATCGAAACACCTGAAGGTCCCAACATCGGTCTTATCAGCTCGCTTTCAACATTTGCTCGTATCAATGAATACGGATTTATTGAAGCTCCTTACCGTAAGGTTATAAAAGGCGAGGGTATTGTTACAAATGAAATAGAATATATGACAGCTGACGTTGAGGATAAGTACGTTGTTGCACAGGCTAATGAACCTATCGACGAAAACGGCAGATTTATAGATAAGAAGGTTTCAGCTCGCTTTAGAGAAGAAATCCTTGAGGTTCCTGCACAGGATATCGACTACATGGACGTATCTCCCAAGCAGGTTGTATCTGTTGCTACTGCAATGATTCCTTTCCTTGAAAATGATGACGCTAACCGTGCTCTTATGGGTTCTAACATGCAGCGTCAGGCAGTTCCGCTTCTTAAACCTCAGTCTCCCATTATCGGTACAGGTATGGAGTACAAGGCAGCCAAAGACTCCGGTGTTGTTGTTCTTGCAAAGGAAGACGGTGTTATTGAAAAGGTAAGTGCTGATGAAATCGTAATTAAGGACAAGAATGGTGCAAGACATAACTATCACCTTCTTAAGTTCCTTCGTTCTAACCAGGGTACCTGTATTAACCAGCGTCCCATCGTAGAAGAAGGGGAAGAGGTTACGAAGGGTACAATCATTGCTGACGGTCCTTCAACTGATAACGGTGAAATTGCCCTCGGTAGAAACGTTCTTATCGGGTTTATGACTTGGGAAGGTTATAACTACGAGGATGCTGTGCTTCTTAACGAAAAGCTTGTAAGAGAAGATGCATTCACATCAGTTCATATAGAAGAGTATGAGTCGGAGTCTCGTGATACAAAGCTCGGACCGGAAGAAATTACACGTGATATCCCCAATGTTGGTGATGATGCACTTAAAAACCTTGATGAAAGAGGTATTATTCGTGTAGGTGCAGAAGTACACTCAGGTGATATTCTTGTAGGTAAGGTTACACCTAAGGGTGAGACCGAGCTTACACCCGAAGAAAGGCTTCTTCGTGCAATCTTTGGTGAAAAAGCACGTGAGGTTCGTGATACATCACTTCGTGTTCCTCACGGTGAAGCAGGTATAATTGTAGATGTTAAAGTATTTACAAGAGCAAACAATGACGAGCTTCCTCCGGGAGTAAACGAAATTGTAAGATGTTATATCGCACAGAAGAGAAAGATTTCTGTCGGTGATAAGATGGCAGGTCGTCATGGTAACAAGGGCGTTGTTTCAAGAGTTCTTCCTACAGAAGATATGCCTTTCCTTCCTGACGGTACGCCTCTTGATATCGTTCTTAATCCCCTGGGCGTTCCTTCACGTATGAATATCGGACAGGTACTTGAAGTTCACCTTGGTATGGCTGCAAAAACTCTTGGCTTTAAGGTTGCAACACCTGTATTTGACGGTGCAAACGAAAAAGATATTATGAACCTTCTTGAAGAAGCAGGTCTTCGCCGTGATGGTAAGACGGTTCTTTATGACGGCAGAACAGGACAGCCTTTTGATAATCCTGTAACAGTAGGTTATATGTACTTCCTTAAGCTTCATCATCTTGTTGATGATAAGATTCACGCAAGAAGTACAGGTCCTTACTCGCTTGTAACTCAGCAGCCTTTGGGTGGTAAAGCTCAGTTCGGTGGTCAGAGATTCGGTGAAATGGAAGTTTGGGCACTTGAAGCTTACGGTGCGGCATATCTGCTTCAGGAAATTCTTACTGTTAAGTCAGACGATATTGTAGGCCGTGTAAAGACTTACGAATCAATTGTTAAGGGTGAGAATGTTCCTGCGCCGGGTATTCCTGAATCATTTAAGGTTCTTATTAAGGAGCTTCAGTCACTTGCACTTGACGTTAATGTTCTTGACGAAAGTGGTGCGATTGTTGACCTTAAGAGTGAAGACGATGATGAACCGAACATGGAAGAATTCAGAGATGAGCTTCTTACAACTGTTAACGATGGTATGGCACCGGGATACAGCGAAGTTAGTCCTGAAGATGAGATTTACGGAATCGTTGAAGGAACAGCAAGTGTTCTTGACGACGAGAACGAAGACAGTGATATTATGGATGATTTCGATGACGATGATTTCGACGTTGAACCTACAGACGAAGAACTCATGGAAATTGAAAATCAGAATAATGCAGAGTAAGGGAGGGGTAGATTATGGAATTTAATACATTTGAAGCAATGCAAATTGGCCTGGCATCTCCCGAAAAAATCAGAGAATGGTCCTATGGTGAGGTAAAAAAGCCGGAAACTATAAATTACCGTACCTTAAAACCCGAACGTGACGGTCTTTTCTGCGAAAAGATTTTCGGACCTCAGAAGGACTGGGAATGTCACTGCGGAAAGTATAAGAGAATAAGATATAAAGGTATCGTCTGTGACCGATGCGGCGTTGAAGTAACAAAGGCAAAGGTAAGACGTGAAAGAATGGGTCATATCGAGCTTGCAGCTCGTGTTTCTCATATCTGGTATTTCAAGGGTATTCCCAGCAGAATGGGTCTGCTTCTTGATATATCACCTCACATTCTTGAAAAGGTTCTGTATTTTGCACAGTATATAGTAATTGACCCCGGTAAGACAGAACTTAATAAGAAAGATGCTCTTACAGAAAAGGAATATGTTTCCTACTATGAAAAGTACGGCGACCGCTTCCGTGCAGGAATGGGTGCCGAAGCTATTAAAGAGCTTCTTGCTGAAATTGATATTGAAAAGCTCAGTGAAGAACTTAAGGAAGAGCTTGAAACAGCGCAGGGACAGAAAAAGGTTAAGATTGCAAAGAGACTTGAAGTTGTGGAATCTTTCAGAAAGTCAAACAACCGTCCTGAATGGATGATTCTTGACTGTGTTCCGGTAATTCCTCCGGAAATCCGTCCTATGGTACAGCTTGACGGTGGAAGATTTGCTACAAGTGACCTTAACGATCTTTACAGAAGAGTTATTAACAGAAACAATCGTCTTAAGAGACTTCTTGAACTTGGTGCTCCTAACATTATCGTAAGAAATGAGAAGAGAATGCTTCAGGAAGCAGTTGACGCACTTATCGACAACGGCAGACGCGGCAGACCTGTTACAGGTCCCGGAAACCGTGCCCTTAAGTCCCTTTCAGATATGCTTAAGGGTAAACAGGGACGTTTCCGTCAGAATCTTCTTGGTAAGCGTGTTGACTATTCAGGACGTTCAGTTATCGTAGTTGGTCCTGCACTTAAGATTTATCAGTGCGGTCTTCCTAAGGAAATGGCACTTGAACTCTTTAAGCCCTTCGTAATGAAGAGACTTGTTGAAAACGGCAGTGCTCATAATATAAAGAGTGCGAAGAGAATGGTAGAACGTGCACGTAATGAGGTTTGGGACGTGCTTGAAAGCGTAATTAAAGAGCATCCCGTTCTTCTTAACCGTGCACCAACCCTTCACAGACTTGGTATTCAGGCGTTCGAGCCTATCCTTGTTGAAGGTAGAGCAATAAGACTCCATCCTCTTGTATGTACAGCGTTCAACGCTGACTTCGACGGTGACCAGATGGCTGTTCACGTACCTCTTTCACCTGAAGCACAGGCAGAGGCGAGATTCCTTATGCTTAGTGCAAATAACCTTCTTAAGCCTCAGGACGGTCGTCCCGTTACTGTTCCCACACAGGATATGGTTCTTGGTAGTTATTATCTTACACTTGTTAAACCCAAGGAAGTAAGAATTACTGATGCAGGTGACAGTGACCTTGAAGTAGGTAAGATTTATAAGTATTACGGCTCAGTATATAATCAGAATATACTTCTTGAACAGGAAGGTAAAAAGCTTATCGAGTTTGCTGAAGACGGCGTAGGCTGCTTTAAGGGTGAAATCGGTGAAGGAAAGTACTTTGCAAGCGTAAACGAAGCTATGATGGCTTACGATTGCGGTGATGTAGGACTTCACGCACCTGTCAAGGTTCGTATTGAGAAGGAAATTGACGGCGTGATGAAGAGTAAGATAGTTGAAGTTACAGTCGGAAGACTTATCTTTAACGAAGTTATTCCTCAAGACCTCGGCTTCGTTGACAGAACTACAGAGGAAAATATGTTCCTTCCCGAAATCACATTCCTTGCTGACAAGAAGGCTCTCGGTAAGATTGTCGATGCTTGTATCAAGGTACACGGCACAACAAAGACTGCCGAAGTTCTCGACTCAATCAAGGCGCTCGGCTACAAGTTCTCTACACGTGGTGCAATTACCATCAGCGTAAGCGATATGGAAATCCCCGGAAGTAAGGCTGAAAGACTTTCTGAAGCAGAGGACGAGGTAGAAAAGATTACAAAGCTTTACAGAAAGGGTCTTATCACTGACGATGAGCGTTACAGAAAGGTTATTGAAACCTGGCAGGGCGCTAACGACAGAATTACAAAGGCTCTTATGGATAACCTTGATAAATATAACCCCATCTATATGATGGCAACATCAGGTGCACGTGGTAGTATCAATCAGATCAGACAGCTTGCAGGTATGCGTGGTCTTATGGCTAACACACAGGGTCGTACAGTGGAAATTCCGATTCGTGCATCATTCCGTGAAGGTCTTAATATTCTTGAATATTTCATTTCTACTCACGGTGCACGTAAAGGTCTTGCTGATACAGCTCTTCGTACAGCTGACTCTGGTTACCTTACACGTCGTCTTGTTGACGTATCACAGGATGTTATCATCCGTGAAGTTGACTGTAAGACTCACGAGGGTATCAATGTTTCTGAAATCGTAGAGGGTAAGGAAGTTATCGAGCCATTGGAAGAAAGACTTATCGGCAGAGTTAACTGCGACGATATCGTTAATCCCGAAACAGGCGAGGTAATTATCCCTGAAAACACCCTTATGAATAAGGAAATGGCTGATAGGGTTGTAAAAGCAGGTATCAAGCAGGTTAAAATCAGAAGCGTGCTTAACTGTCATGCAAAGGTTGGTGTATGTGCTCACTGTTATGGTGCTAACCTTGCAAGCCGTGGCGAGCTTGTAAATATCGGTGAAGCAGTTGGTATCATTGCTGCTCAGTCTATCGGTGAACCCGGTACACAGCTTACAATGAGAACGTTCCACACCGGTGGTGTCGCAGGTGACGATATCACGCAGGGTCTTCCCAGAGTCGAAGAGCTTTTCGAAGCGAGAAAACCCAAGGGTCTTGCAATCGTATCCGATATTGCAGGTACTGTTACAATTAATAAGGCTAAGAGTAAGACTGAGGTTATGATTGCATCTCCCGATGGAATGGCTCAGACATATCTTATTCCTTACGGTTCAACTCTTAAAGTTCAGGACGGAGATCAGGTTGAAGCAGGTGACGAACTTACAACAGGTTCAATCAATCCCCACGATATTCTCCGCATAAAGAACCTTCTTGCTGTACAGGAATACCTTGTAAAAGAAGTACAGAAGGTTTACCGTCAGCAGGCGGTTGATATCGCCGATAAGCATATCGAAGTTATCGTACGTCAGATGATGCGTAAGGTAAGAATCGAAGAGCCCGGCGACAGTAACTATCTTGTTGGCGAAACAGAAGACCGTATCAAGTTCAGTGAACTTGTTGAAGAGTACAAGCGTGAAGGTAAGAATCCGCCCCAGGGTGAAGAGCTTCTTCTCGGTATTACAAAAGCGGCACTTGCTACAGATTCATTCCTTTCAGCAGCATCGTTCCAGGAAACAACACGTGTTCTTACAGATGCAGCTATTAAGGGTAAGGTTGACCCGCTTGTTGGTCTTAAGGAAAACGTTATTATCGGTAAGCTTATCCCTGCAGGAACAGGTGTTCCTATGTATCGCGACGTTGAAGTCGAAACAGCAGGCAGTGACTATGCTGATGTTCTCGCAGATATGGTCGAGAATATGAATGCATCAGGCATTAAATAAGTAACGGTATAATTAAGGGAATGTAAAAAAAGTCCAGACCACATTTTTTCCTATCCCTAAAAACAGAGAAGGTGTAAAAAAACACGTTTTTTACACCTTCTTTGTGTTGTTACTATATTTGTTTTGATGTCATCAGCTGCCGAATGCATAATAAGCAGCAAACTCAGGTCTTTAAATAGTTTTTTATTTTAAGATGTGTATTATAGCGGATATTAGGCAGTTTGTCGAGTAGCTTTTTTATAAAACTTTATCGTACAGTTCAAAGATTGTGCAAATGCAAATAAGTTTTAACTACAAATCAATTCGTCAATGTTGACTTTAAAAAAAATAATATAATATAAAAGAAACGGTGATATCAAGTTGAAAAACTTGTTTCGGATTGGTTGCCAAAATAACAATAAAAAAGGTGAATAAAAATGAAAAGGATTTTGAGCTTAATAGTAATAGCAGTTATTATGTTTGCTTCAATTACATCTGTCCAGGCAGAGGAATATATGAATGTATATGCACTTGATGGCAGGGTTGAGGTAATAAAAACTACGGACTTTGATGCGTGGCACGCTGTTGGTTGGTATAGTGCACCTGTTATGTACGTGCATGCTCCTGACGGAAGAAGCGAAATAATTGTGAAAAGTGACTTTGATGCATGGCACGCCGTTGGTTGGTATAGTGCACCTGTTATGTACGTGTATGCCGCAGATGGAAGAAAACAACTTGTTCTGAAAAGCGAAGCTCCACAGTGGAAAGCTGTAGGTTGGGATTATCAGACAGGGTATGCGGATAATATTCCATGGAGAAGGGATGACCAGTATTGGGCAGTAATCAATTTGGAGTACGGCCCCTATGATACTTGGCAGCAAAACAGAAATTACTATATAAGTAAGTATTTCGGAACGATGCCGGAGTATAACCGCAATGAAATAAAGCATTATAGCAATACTGATGGTGAATATGGATATAAGTTTTTGGTTATTCCCAAATATAAAACGTCGAACACTATAAAAAAACTCGAAGTGAACTGGAATACTTATCAGGATGTAGAGACAAATACAACAGGAATCATACACAATGGGGTTCCGTTTACAGTTCATTTCGGACAGTCGTCCCCGGAAGGTGGACCGCTGTTCAGAATAAAAACCTATGTAAGTGGACAAAGAAGTTTTAGTATTAGTGAGAATTTAAGTGACTGGCCTTGGATGTCCCTTGATAAATATTCCATTTTGGACCTTACAGAATGGGAAAAAGACCGATGGTTCAACAGAGAAAATTGGAATGATTATTGGCTTAATCACAAAAATTCTTATAATTGATAACAACCGATTAAGTTGCTGCATTAGTTTCTATTATCTCTGTGCATTTGTCTATTTAGAATTCTAATCTTTGTTGAAACTTCTGTCTTGATGTCGACATATGTTGAATGTATGATAGGTAGCAAACTGAGGTTTTTAAGAGGTTTTTGTTTTATGATGTATATTATAGCGGATGTTTTATGATTTGTCGAGTAGTTTTTGAAAATTACAGTCTTACTTTTGATACACAGAAAATAAAATTTGTGTATTAAAAATTTTGTTGATATAAAAAACAAGTTAGTGTGGTAATGCAAATTTTATGTCAAAGCTGAATGAGCACAAAAGTCTTCGGCAAAATACCACAAATCTATTCGTCAAAACACCGCAAATCTATTCGTCAAAAATACACAAATTTATTCGCTGATATTGATTTCTTTTAAAAAAGTGATATAATATAATAAAGGCGGTGATTGAATTGAACGAATATATTAAACGAATTTGCGATGATGAACTTGAATTAAAACTGGAAGCATTTGGTGCAATTCATGTTGTTGGTCCCAAATGGTGCGGTAAAACTACAACTGCAAAGCAATTTGCAAAAAGCTATATAGAGATGCAGGATCCTGATAAGCGTGATATGTATATACAGACA
>JAZPYX010000013.1:0-21515 GCA_045544395.1 Clostridia bacterium | reverse complement strand
GTCGTAATTCCCTCACCACAAGCAAACAACAACCCATCATTTCAGTTAGCGGAGTTGATTAAAACTACATAGTTTTTGAGGCTGCACACCTCTGTTTTTCTATGCCCTTTTTTAATCATTTTCTATTATATCACGTTTTTTCTGTTTACGCAATTTCCTATACGGTAAAAAAGTCCAGACCGCAAAAAGGCAATAATAATACGAAATATAGACAGTTTCTAAATCATAGAACTATCTTATTTTGTTGAAAAATCTCATTTTATTCGATTTTTCTTCGTTTTTGTGCCTTTTTGCTACGAACAAACTTCGCCTCTCGACGTACCATCGTACGCCTTCGGGTAACCTGTAAATCCCTGTGTACAGGGATTTACAGCTCAGTTTGTCCGTTCTGAAACATTTTTTCCTATCCCCAAAAAACAGGAGGTGTAAAGAAACCAAATTTCTTTACACCTCCCTTTATATCTTAGTCACCTTTATGTTCAAATAATTTCTTTATCATACAGTAACTTTTACAATGTCTTTTCCATCTTCGTGAGGAATAAATATTTTATTATTGGAAGTAATTGTGATTTCATACTTTGTTCCGCGGAACATTCTTGTAACCTTGCTGGGAAGCATTTCCTTTGAAAGACAAGGACTGATTTCAAGACCGTCAAATTTCGGCTTGATACCAAGCATATACTGTGTTGCCGCAATATACATCCATGATGCTGTTCCTGAAAGCCAGCTTACATTTGCAAGACCGAACTTATCACTTTCAGGTCCAAAGATGTTTGAAGAATATACGTAAGGCTCTGCCTTATAACGCCACTCTCCCACCTTTTTCTGTGCAATCATTGGAAGAAGCTGATGGTAATATTCATAGGCGTTTTCAGCTCTTCCAAGCATACATTCTGCAATAATTGCCCACGTATTTGCGTGGCAGAAGATTGAGCCGTTTTCACTGCAGCCGGGTTTATCGTATGTAAGGGGGTCCTCCTTTGTTGGATAATCCTTCATTGAGGGATGAATTTTCTTAATACCGATGTCGGTGTTAAGATACTTTTTAACGGCATCCATCGCCTTAATCTGCTTCTCCTTGTCACCAAGGTCTGAAAGCACTGCCCAGCTTTGACTGTTAAGCCAAACCTTTGCCTGACTTTCCTTGTCACTACCGATATATCTGCCGTCGTCAGTGATACATCTTATAAACCACTCGCCGTCCCACGCAACGGTGTTTATCAATTTTTTCTGTTCATTGTAAAGCTTTACAAAATGCTCATTACTTTCACCCTTAAGCTCTGCAAGCTCCGCAATCTGGCGAAGCACCATACCATACTGCATTGCAGTCCATATGCTTTCACCCTTACCTTCACGGCAAACTCTTGAAAGCATATCGTTCCAGTCGGAAGCAAGCATCAGCGGGAATCCGTTTTCACCGCAGTGTGTTCTTGTGTAGTCAATGGACTTTTTAAGATGCTCCCACACAGTTGCCTCTCCACCGTCATAGAATGAAACAACCTCGTCAAGATAATCGAGTTTTCCTTCTTCCATAACGATGTGGTAAGCCGTCATAATAAGCCAAAGGTGGTTGTCGGAGTGGATTCTCTTAAGCGGTTTCCACCCTTCGTTGGGGAAACAGTAATGGTTAGTGTGACCGTCGTTATACTGCTGATTAAGGAGAAGATTAAGCTTATCCTTTGCTCTTCTTAAATCAAAAGGCACCATTGACAGAATATCCTGTGCGGTATCGCGTACACCCGTACCACGGAATGTACCTGTTGCATAGTAGCTGATATTACGGGAAAACTGGAAATTACGCTCTGCCTGATAGGGATTCCATATATTAATCATAGTTTCCGCATCTTTGTCGGGAAGATCTGCAACAAAGTGACTGAAGTGATTTTCCCAATGCTCGCCAAGTGCCTCGAAAGATTTTGAAACAAAGTTCTCTTCTCTGCAGTGAGCTACGCTCTTCTTAATATCATCCTCTGTCATTGCTGCACCGAGGAAGATGTTTACTGTCTTTTCCTCCCCTGCCTTAAGGTCCACATTTAACTCAAGTGCAAAGCATGGGTCACCACCGCACATAGTACTGTTTGTAAGGTGTCCTGCCTCCACCCTCTGAGGATTTTCTTCGCTGCGGTAACCGCCTATAAATTCGTCTCTGTCACATTCAAATGCAGAAACAGGAACATCACTTGCAAAGTAAATAAGAGGGGTTTCGTCAGGCTTTGGCTGATCCTCACAGCCGTACTCGTAAACCAAAACATCGTCAAGATTATAACATTCAAGCTGATGCTTACTGTAGCACTGCCACTGAAGCTCTCGCATAAACTCCATCATACCGAGTTCAACATAGGGGAAAATGGTAATCTTTCTGTCGGTATCGGATTTTAATTTAAGATTCCAGATAAGGCAGTTTTCGTAAGGGCCAACAAAATAAGTTGCAACTGCATCAAGACCGTTTTTCTTTGATTCAAATCTTGTGTAACCCATGCCATGAGTAGCTGTCCAGCAATCAGGCTTGTCACGCATAGGCTCCGAAGTAGGACACCATACACTGTCTCCGTCCTTTATGTATGTGTAGAAACCGCTTCTGTCTGTGGGAATGTGGAAGAAACGGTAGTGATTGATTCTCCATATCTGGGGTGATTTATAGAAAGCCACACCGCCACCTGCCTGCGACATCATTGTATGGAAAGTACCGTTTGAAAGGTAGTTCATCCAAGGGGTGGGCATATTATATTTTTTTATTGTTATTTCTTTTTTCTCGTTATTAAAACTGTACATTTTCTTTCTCCTTTATATAACACTGTTTCCTGCAAATTCTGTTTCGCCGAGAAGTCCGTCAACAATCATTTTAACCGTTTCCTTTGTGGGAGTAGTATTTGCCTCAATGTAAGTCAGTTCTTCGGGATAATAATCCGTAGCAAAGTAAGGTGAACCGTAGTTTATAACAACCTTGTTTTTCTTTTCAAAATGATGTGACGCCCATATAAGCATATGCGAATCCACCATCTGTGCCACAAAGTGTGCGTTAAGATTTATTATAACAAGGTCATACCCCTCTGCATAAACCTTTGTTTCTTCCTGCCAGCACACAAAAGACTCTCTGTCAATAAGGTCTCTTTCAACCTTTGCCTTTATGCCACGGCTTTCAAGCTCCTCCTTGAGAAGATTTGCAGAAAAGTTATCGTCGTCTGTTATATCGACAATAAGTGCTGATTTATACTTCTTTGTATCAAGAGGAATAAGACCAATCTTATTACGAAGAAGGCACATACCGTTCTTTGCAATTCTCGTTAAAGTTTCATCAACGAAGTTTGCATCAGGCTTGTCGCAAGAATTATTCCCGATAGCTTTTCTTCTGAACTCTTCCATTCTTTCAATGCGGGAAATCGCATCTTCAAGACGGCTCATTGGAATTTCACCGCTTAAGATTTTTTCCTCAATAACCTCCGCCGCCTCAACAGGAGGCCAGAGGAGTAAGTCCGCACCTGCCTTGAACGCCTGAACTGTTTCCGCTACATAATCACCTACACCATTACCGCCCATTATAAGTGCATCTGTTACTACTGCACCATTAAACCCGAGTTCTTCTTTTAAAAGCTTCTGTGTAAGCTTACTTGAAAATGTTGCGATGGGATAGAATCCGTCCTCTCCCTCATTATCATAAGAACGCAGGGTTGTGTGGGTTGTCATAACACTCTGCACATCTTCCTTAAACATTTCCTGATATGTATATCCGTAAGTTTCCATCCATTTGTCAAATTCAAAGATGTTCTGTCCCGGTGCGATATGCATATTCACAGGGTGTGTTCCAAGTCCGGGGAAATGCTTCACTGTTGCACAGACGCCCTGATCCTGAATACCTCTTACAACCTCGCGGTAAATTTCCGCAATAACCTTTGGGTCTTTACCTATTGTCATAAGGTACATCTGCGGGTCAAAGCACATATCAATACTTGGTGCAAGTGCCCAGTCGATTCCTGCATCATTCATCTGCATACCAATAGTCTTTCCGTAGTCGTATGCATCCCGAAGATTTCTTGAACTGCCCAAAGATGTCTGCACTTGAGCCGAAAATTTCTGCTTTGCCATTGTAACAAAGTCAGCACATACAAGAAGCTTATTTGTGGAAGCTTCCTTAATTTTATTAAGGGTAGGAATATCAAACTGTGTACCCATAAATCTGCCGCTTTCGTCGGTGTGGGCATCATCTTCGCCGTAGAAAACACCGCCTACGGTGTATTTTTGGAAAAATTCTTCTATACCTCCGTGGGTACTTATTTCACGGATAGTAACAACAAAGGTCTTTAATATTTTTTCTCTTAAAGTCATTTTACCGTCTCCTTATCAGTCATATTTATCACACTCCCTACTTGAATTTTAAGACATTTTATGCTATAATACAAGACATAAAATAGTTTTTTCAGGACAAAAAATGCACATATGGTGATTATTATGCAATTTATTTATGAAAAAAAGCGTCACGGCAAGCTACATTGCTATATTCACGATACTGTAGATGTAGCGGCACACATACACGACAGTATTGAAATTATATATATTATTGAAGGTAGTGCATCGGCATTTTGCGACGGAAAAGAATATGTCCTTAACAGCGGTGATGCTTTTGTTGTATCCCCCCAGAAGATACACTACTACTATGACCTAACTGATATGAAAGTGATTATCTCCATTATCCCTATAGAATACTTGCCCGAGTTCCGCAGTGCGTTTCTTAACAAAACCCTTTCTTCTCCGCATATCACAGATGCATCCGATTTTGTTGGCGAGCTTCTTGAGAGAGCTGCAACGGCAGAAAATCTCCATTACAAAGCATTTCGCAGGGGAGCAATACTTGCGGCATTTTCCCTTCTTCTTGATAAATCGGAACTGATTGATAAAAAATCTGATACTTCTACCCTGCAGAAAATCCTCGACTACTGCGAAAATCATTATAAGGAAAACATTTCTCTTGAAAGCATATCAAAAGAGCTTTTTATAAGCAAATCCTACATATCCCACATTTTCAGCGAAAAAATCGGTATGAGCTTTCGTGACTATATAAATTCCCTTCGGGTGTCGCTGTCGCTTAACTATTTAAAGGACGGCAATCTTCCCATAACGGAAGTATCTGCAGTATGCGGATTTGAAAGCATACGCAGTTTTAACCGTGCATTCAGAAAGCTTCATTCTACCACTCCTACAGAGTACAGGAAGGATTTACACAATTTAATGTAACTTTTTTGAAAAAAACACTTGCATTAGTAAATAATTAATGATATAATGCACTTGGTAGAGAGTGAGCTTGCGGCTCACTCTTTCGTATTATTTAATAAAAGTTGTATTTCATATATTTCTTAAGGAGCTGATTTTTTGGCTAAGATTGATGAGGCACTTGAAAAGCTTGCTCTCCCCGTTTGTGAGCATCACGGTGTGTATATCTACAATACCGAATACAAAAAAGAGGGCAGTGAATACTACCTCAGACTTTTTATCGACAAGGACGGCGGCGTAACAATCGAGGACTGTGAGAATGTAAGCAGGGAAATAAGTCCTTTGCTTGACGACCTTACCTTCATTAAGGATGCTTATATTTTCGAGGTTTCTTCCCCCGGAATTGACAGAGTGTTATCTCGTCCCTGGCATTTTGAAAAGGTAATCGGGCAGGAAATTGACATCAAGCTTTTTGCGCCCATTGACGGAAAAAAAGAAATAAGCGGTGTGCTTAAGGCATATTCAGACGGTGATATAACCATAGAAGCAAATGATAAAGAAATTATAATTGAAAAAGGTAAAGCGGCATCAGTAAAGCTTGCCTTCAATTTTTGATAGGAGTGTTTAACAAAAAATGAACAAGGAACTTATAATGGCACTTGACCTTCTCGAAAAGGAAAAGAGAATCAAGAAAGACCTTATGTTTGAGGCACTTGAAGCTGCACTTGTAACAGCTTACAAGAAGAACTTCGGTTCAAATTACAACTGTTTTGCTGAAGTTAACCGTGAAAATGGTGATATGCGTGTTTACTGCACAAAAACAGTTGTGGAAGAGGTTGAGGACCCTGCACTTGAGCTATCACTTGAAGAAGCTCAGGCAATCAACAAGCGTTACCAGATTGGTGATATGGTTGATTTTGAAGCAGACCCTGCAAAATTCGGAAGAATTGCCGCACAGACTGCAAAGCAGATGGTTGTACAGAAAATTCGTGAAGCAGAACGCGGAAATATGTATGACGAATACAGCGACAAGGAAAATGACGTAATGCTCGGTAAGGTTGAAAAGCTTGATCGCAGAGGTATTATGATTGACCTTGGCAGTGCAGAGGCACTTCTTGCACCTTCTGAGCAGATTCCCGGTGAAGACTACACTCCCGGCAGAAAGCTTAAGGTATATGTTTTCGAAGTAAAAAAAACTACCAAGAGTGTGAATCTGATGGTTTCAAGAACACATCCCGGACTTGTTAAGAAGCTTTTCGAACAGGAAGTTCCAGAAATTGCTGACGGCACAGTTCAGATAAAGAGCATTGCAAGAGAAGCCGGCAGCCGTAGTAAGCTCGCTGTATATTCAGAAGATCCCGATGTTGATCCGGTAGGTGCCTGTGTAGGACAGAAGGGTACAAGAGTTGCAGGTATTGTTGAAGAGCTTAACGATGAAAAGATTGATGTAATTCACTACAGCGAAAATCCCGCAGAATACATCAGTGCAGCACTTAACCCTGCAAAGGTACTTAGTGTAGAAATTGATGAAAAAAATAAATCAGCACTCGTAACAGTGCCTGAATTTCAGCTTTCACTCGCCATCGGTAAAGAAGGTCAGAACGCACGTCTTGCAGCAAGGCTTACAGGATGGAAAATTGACATCAAGAGCGATGCGAGCGTAACTGCTGTAGACTGATAAAGAGGGAGATATAAATGTCCGCCTGTTTAAGAATGTGCGTTGTATGCAGACAAATGAAGTCTAAAGATGAGCTTCTTCGCATAACTAAATATGATGGAAGCTATAGTGTTGACTTATCCGGTAAACTTCCGGGGCGTGGTGCATATATATGCAAAAAAGGTGACTGCAGCAAAAACTTTGAAGCTAAAAAAGCTTTCGAGCGTGCTTTCAAAGGTGCTGTCCCCACAGAATTGAAAGAAACTATTAAAAAGGAACTGATTTAATGAACGATAGAATACTTGGTATGCTGGGTCTTGCGGTACGTGCCCATAAAGTTTCGACCGGAGTATTTCTGACGGAAAAGGCTCTTGACGAAGGAACGTGTGAGCTTGTTGTCATGGCAGAAGACATCGGACAAAGCAACAAACGAAAAATTGAAGGTAAATGTACAATGTGGGATGTACCTATTATTTATTACAGCAACAAACAAATTCTTAGTCACGCCACAGGGAAAAAGGATATGCCTGTTATAGGAATTCTTGACCGCGGCTTTGCCGAGGCTATCGTGAAATTAAAAAATAACGGAGGTGCTGATAAATGATTGCAAAACAGAAAATTAGTGCAATAGCAAAAGCAATAAATGTTCCCGGAAAGGAAATCGCAGCTATGCTTGGCGAGGTTGCGGGAATAACAAAGAGCTCAGCTGCTTCTCTTGATGTAGATGAAATGAGCATAGTTATGGAGTACTACACACAAAAATTTGATGATGGCTCCACTATAGAAGAATATATTGCCGCATATCAGGAAAAAATCGCAAAGGAAGAAGCCGCTGCTAAACCAAAAAAAGAAAAGAAAGAAGAAATTCTTCCCGAAATTACTGATGAGGAAATCACTCAGGAAATTACTCCTCAGAAAAACCGCCGCTACGTTGATACAAGAACAAATGCGGTTGACCTTGATGTTCAGCTTGCAAAAGAAAAAGCTGAAGAGCTTGCTCCCGAAATCAAGGATACGGAAACAAACAAACAACGTATAAAGAAAAGCAAAAACAAGCAGCAGCCCCAGAAAAAGAATCAGCCTAAACCTGAAGAGCTTATTCAGAAACCTAAAAAGGAAAAGGTTGAAAAGCTTCACGTTGTTATTCCTGATACAATCACCGTAGGCGACCTTGCACAGAAAATGAAGGTAGGCGCTACAGAGATTATTAAACGCCTTATGCAGTTAGGTATTATGGCATCTGTTAACCAGGATGTTGAATATGATGTAGCTGCACTTATTGCAGAAGATATGGGTGCAGAGGTTGAAAGGGAAATTATCATTACCGAAGAAGACAAACTCTTTGGTGATGCAGATGCTCCCGATGATGAAAAGGATCTTATTCCCCGTCCCCCGGTTGTAGTTGTTATGGGTCACGTTGACCACGGTAAAACAAGTCTTCTTGATGCAATCCGTTCAACAAACGTTACTGCAAGCGAGGCAGGCGGTATTACGCAGCACATCGGTGCTTATATGGTAAAAATCAATGATAATCCTATTGCATTTCTTGATACTCCCGGTCACGAAGCGTTTACTGCAATGCGTGCCCGCGGTGCTCAGGTAACAGATATTGCAATCCTTGTTGTTGCAGCAGATGACGGTATCATGCCACAGACAATAGAGGCTATTAACCATGCTAAGGCTGCAGAGGTAAGTATTATCGTTGCTATTAACAAAATTGATAAAGAAGGTGCTAACCCCGACAGAGTTAAGCAGGAGCGTACAGAACACGGCCTTGTTCCCGAAGAATGGGGCGGTGACGTTATCTGTGCTGAGGTTAGTGCAAAACAGCGTCAGAATATTGACGGTCTTCTTGAAATGGTACTTCTCACAGCAGAAATGAAAGAACTTAAGGCAAACCCCAACCGCCGTGCAAAGGGTACTGTTATTGAGGCAAAACTTGATAAAGGTCGTGGTCCTGTTGCAACAGTTCTTGTACAGAACGGTACACTCCGTCAGGGTGATATCATCGTTGCAGGTACTGCAGTTGGTCGTGTAAGAGCGATGCTTGACGACAAGGGTAAGAAGATTAAAGAAGCTGCTCCCTCTACACCTGTTGAGATTATCGGTCTCAGCGAAACACCTGACGGCAACGATGTTTTCTATGCAGTTGAGGATGAAAGAGCTGCCCGTCATGTTGTTGAAATAAGAAAACAGAAAATTAAAGACGAAGCTAACAAGGCAAAACAGAAGGTTAATCTTGAAGACCTCTTCAGTCAGATTCAGCAGGGCGATGTAAAAGACCTTAATATCATCGTTAAAGCTGACGTTCAGGGTAGTGTTGAGGCTGTTAAGCAGAGCCTTGAAAAGCTTTCAAATGAAGAAGTAAGAGTAAGGGTTATTCACGGTGCAGTTGGTGCTATTACTGAAAGTGACGTTACACTTGCAACTGCTTCAAACGCTATTATTGTAGGCTTCAACGTACGTCCTGACGTAGGCGGCAGAAATGCAGCTGAAATCAACAAAGTTGATATGCGTATGTACCGTGTTATTTATGATGCTATTGAAGAAATCGAAGCTGCTATGAAGGGTATGCTTGCTCCTACCTTCCGTGAAGCAGTTATCGGTCACGCTGAAATCCGTCAGACTTTCAAGGTTAGCGGTGTAGGTACAATCGGTGGTTGCTATGTTACAGACGGTAAAATTCAGCGTAACTGCAGTGTTCGTATTGTTCGTGACGGTATCGTTATCCACGAAGGTGAGCTTGATTCACTTAAGCGTTTCAAGGACGACGTTAAGGAAGTAGCAAGCGGTTACGAATGTGGTATGGGCTTTGTAAGATACAATGACATTAAAGAGGGCGATAATGTGGAGTGCTACATTATGGAGGAAGTAAAGCGTTGACGAATCGGAGATGTTAAAAGCTTCCAGAACGCAAAAGGCAGGACAATTTCACGTTTTCTTTAAATAGGTTGAAATTTATAATAAACAATCAAAACCAACACAAAATAAGTAAATGAGCGAAATATCTCATTTACTTATTTTTGAAAGAAGGTATATACTATGTCTTTTAAAAGAACTGACAGAATATCAGAAGAAGTAAAAAAAGAATTATCAAGCGTTATACGCGACCTTAAGGACCCACGTATTCCTATGATGACAAGTGTCGTAAATGTAGATGTTACAAATGACCTTCGTTATGCAAAGGCATATATAAGCATTATGGGAACTGACGAAGAAAAGAAAGATGCAATTAAGGGGTTAACCGCTGCAGCCGGCTTCATAAGACGCGAAATCGGCAGCCGTATAAAGCTTAGATGTGTACCTGAATTCAGTTTTGTAATTGATACAACTATTGAATATGGTGCTCATATAAACAAGCTTCTTAATGACATCAGCACCGAGAACTGAGGGATAACTATGCTTAAAAAAATTGCAGACCATCTTTTTAACAGTAAATCCGTGGCGATTTTCGTTCACGAAAATCCGGACTGGGACTGTATAGGAAGTGCATTTGCACTGCGGAATGCTTTAAGAAGTCAAAATATCCGTGCAGATATTTTGACAGAAAATGAGCTTTCACATCATCTTTCCTTTATGGAAACCGATGTTATTACTTTTTCAGAAGATATCACACTTGATTACGAATGTCACTGCTCTGTTGATGTAAGTGAGCCGAAGCGTATGGGTGTATGGGGCGATTTTTTTACAAAATCTGAAAATACAGTCTCTATCGACCACCACCTCTTAAAAGAAGAATTTTCCAAGCTTTCTTATACTGAACCGTCACGCAGTGCAACAGGCGAATTAATTTTTGAGCTTTTAAAATTTACTGACGTTAAACTTACAAAAGAAATTGCAAGCTATATTTACTGTGCAATTTCTTCAGATACAGGTTCTTTTCAGTATGCGTCTGTCAACAAAAGAACTTATGAAATTCTTATTGAACTTACTGAAGTTGGAATAAACACAACTTATCTTTGCAGTATGCTTTATGAAAGAAATACTCTGACCCAGCTTAAGCTAAAGGCTGAAACTATTAATTCTATCCGTCTTTACGGTGAAGGAAAAATTGCTATTGCATCTATAGGCTGTAAAACACTTGAAAAGTACAATGCACTTCCAAGTGACATAGATGCATTGGCTCAAATCCCCAGAAGTATTGACGGTGTTATAGTAAGTGCTTTTATAAAAGAGGTTGAAAAAGGTAACATTCGTGTCAGCCTCCGTGCTCTGGGTGATTACAATATCGAGCCTATTGCACGTAATTTCGGTGGTGGTGGGCACAAAAAGGCGGCAGGCTGCCGTTTTACTGGCATAAGCATCGAAGATGCTGAAAAGGCACTCGTTGATGAATTTTTGAAGTTGGTGTAAGTTATGCAAAGCACAGAAAAATGCGGCATTATAATAATAAATAAGCCTAAGGGCGGCTCATCACACAAATGCGTGGGTGCTGTCCGTAAGGCTATGAATATGAAAAAAGTCGGTCATACAGGGACTCTTGACCCTGAAGCAAGCGGAGTTTTACCTGTTCTGATAGGAACGGCAACAAGGGCGGCAGAGTTTCTAACTGCCGAGGATAAGAAGTACAGAGCTACAATCCTGCTTGGTACAAAAACAGATACCCTTGATATGGCAGGAACAGTTATCGAGGAAAATCCCGTTTCCGTTACTGAAGATGAAGTTTTTGAAGTTATCGCATCTTTTGTTGGCAACATATCACAGATACCGCCTATGTACAGTGCAATTCAGGTAAATGGGCAAAGACTTTACCATCTTGCAAGGCAAGGTATTGATATTGAAAGAGAAGCAAGAAACGTCACCATATTTTCTATTGATGTTGTGGATATTTCTCTTCCATATGTGACAATTAATGTTCACTGCAGCAAAGGGACATACATCCGCACCCTTGCGTCTGATATTGGCGACAGGCTTGGATGCGGTGCTTGTATAAGCGACCTTTGCCGTACTGCATCGGGTATTTACTCCATTGAAAACGCTATCACTCCCGAAGATTTACTGAAACTTTCAGAAGAAGGCAGAGCTGAAGAGGTTATTATCCCGGTTGATACGGCATTTTCACAGTACAAAGCAATCCACCTTGATAAGAAAAAGGCTGACCGTGTAAAAAACGGAGTACCAATTTATTATAAAGGAAAAAAACAGGGTAATTTCTACCGCGTGTATGACGAAAACGGCATATTTATAGCTCTTTCACAGGCAGATATGGTCGACGGCAGAGAATGCCTTAAGCTTATAAAGGGGTTTTATAAATGAGTGGTAGCTCAGTAGCACTCGGTTTTTTTGACGGAGTGCATATTGCACATCAGAAAATAATAACCTCCGCAGTTAATTTTGCGGAGGTTAATGGTCTTTCCCCTGTTGCCCTTACTTTTGATAAATCCCCTGCCGAGCTGCTTTCTTCAGAAAAAGTGTATTATCTTACAAGCAACGAAGAAAAAGTTGATTTAATAAAATCGCTTGGTGCTTCTACACAGTTTCTTAATTTAGACGCTTCACTGCTTTCCCTTTCCCCTGAAGAGTTTGTAAAGAATATCCTCGTTGATAAGCTTAAAACATCCCACGCAGTATGCGGCTACAATTATCATTTTGGAAAAGGCGGAAGCGGAAACACAGATATACTAAAAAAGCTTGGTGAAAAATATGATTTCACGGTTAATATCTGTGACGAAATAACGTATCAGAACACTAAAGTATCGTCAAGTAATATACGTGCACTTCTTAAAGAAGGAAACATCAATCTTGCAAACATTCTTCTGGGTCGTAAATTCTCCCTTTCAGGAACAGTTACCGAAGGAAAGCACCTTGGAAGTAAGCTTGGTTTTCCTACTGCTAATGTGTTTTTCAGGACTAACAGTGCTGTTCCCCTTTGCGGAGTTTATAAAACTGTCGTAAATATAGACGGAAAAAAATATTCCGCCATAACAAATGTTGGGATAAACCCCACTGTAGGCGGTGAAAAAATGCGTAGCGAAACCTATATTCCCAATTTTTCCAAAGACATTTACAAAAAAGAAATAACGGTTGAATTTATTGATTTTATCAGAAAAGAAACAAAATTCGAAAGTATAGATTTACTTAAAAAACAGATTGAAAAAGACATTTCTCAGCTTTAGAAAGAAGGCGATACTATGAAAACAGGAATAGTGCTTGAAGGCGGTGCAAGCCGTGCTTATTTTACTGTAGGCGTGCTTGATGCACTTTCAGATATGGGCTTTAAAACCGACTACCTTATCGGAACTTCGGCAGGTATAGCAAACGGTGTTTCCTTTGTTTCAGGTCAACGGGGAAGGAACCTTGAAATAGGGCTTAACTACCTTCCCGATAAGCGTTATATGGGAATAAAACACCTGCTTAATCTTAAAAATCGCAGTTTGTACAATATTAAATTTGTTTTCGACGAGATTCCAAACATTCATCTTCCGTTTGATTATGATTCATTTGACAAATCCGGTGTAACGACCCTTGCGGCACTTACTAACATAAAAACCGGAAAATGCGAATATCATGAAGTGAAATCAAGCGATAAGGAATGGAAAACGGTAGTTGCAAGCTGTGCCCTGCCTCTTCTTTTCCAACCTGTGAAAATAGCAGACGGACTTTATCTTGACGGTGGCATTACAGTACCTATCCCCGTGGATAAAGCTATCGAAGACGGGTGCGATAAAATTGTGGTTGTCACAACCCGTGAACGCAGCTACGTAAAAGACGAAGAGTCCGCAGTTAAAATTGTCAATAAAATGTATAAAAAATACCCCGAATTTACCGAGGCAATGAAAAACCGTGCACGGATATACAACGAAAACCATGCACACGTACTTAAACTTGAAAATGAAGGCAAAATCATCCACATTGCTCCCGAAGTAAGTACAGCCGGATGGAAACGCACTGAGCGTGGCAATAAAGCTATTCAGGCAATGTATGATGAAGGTTATAGGACTGCAATGAAATATAAGGAAAAACTGGTGTAAAGCTTATTTTACACCAGTTTTTTCTAACCTTTTCAGTATTTCTTTTTGTTTTTCGAGTTTATCATCTGCAAGATTTTCAATCTGATCGCTGTTAAATCCAGGGACGTAAGGTATACACTTCTATCTTTCTACCGCACAAATCAATATGCAAAAGGTTTTCAACAATTATTCTATTGAATATTTCTTTGTATATGGTCGCAAGTTTTTATTCCATAAGAAAAAGTTCTCATAAGTTTTTTCGTTTACAATATTAGTTACGCCATCGATTAAATCAACATTTTCAATAATCTCTATATCTTTTATACGATTATTTTCTCCACACAAAGAAAAACATACCGTTGATGTTATGCATTCAAAAGAATTATTATGAATATGTATTCTTTTTTTAGAATTCAAAACACCTTGAGAAATAATAAAATCAGGTATTTCATCACTTATTTCTGAAATAATATTTTCTGCGTTTAATATTCCGTACCCATAGTTAACATCATAACCCTCGGTGCCACTGTCTATAGAAGTCTTCTTGAGTAATTCCTTTACTTCTTGTAGTGTACACTCCGGCATGACCTCTTTTATAATTGCTACAGTTGCTGTAACTATAGGTGCTGATAAAGAGGTTCCCATCCCCGTTGTCGTAGAATTATTTTTAGATAACGATATAATATTATTTCCGGGAGCTGAAATAAATACACTTTCATTTTTTTGCGAAAAGTACGATGATTCTAAATCCTCGTTAACAGAACCAACTCCGATAACATTATCAAATCCGGCAGGGTAGTTCACCACATTATCAATATGTCCGCTGTTCCCTACTGCCGCAACTACAATAATACCTTTTTCTTCAGCTTGGTCTATATATTCTTTTAAAACCGACAGAGCTTCTTTATCAGATATTGCACCTCCGAAGCTCATATTTATTATGTCGCAATCAGTTTCCAGAGCCTTTTTTAATCCCGAAATTATACTCGAAATTTTCAGAGAATTTGTATCCGTTATTTTTATAGGGATAATCTGAGCATTACCTGCTATCCCCGAAATATCAAGTTCGTTATCTGTTTGTGCAGCAATTATGCCTGCAACCATCGTTCCATGTCCTACATTATCACTGCAATCATTTATATCTTCTGCTCCTAATGTGCAGTTATATCCTTGCAAAATATTTGTTTTGTTAAAATCAGGATGTGAAGAATTAATTCCGCTATCAATTACAGCAATTTTCACACCACGTCCTGACAATCCTTTTTCTCTAATTGACACAGCATTAATTTTATCTAAATACCATTGAGAATTAAAATCACTGTCACTTGTTATATACGGGTAATCCAAGTCAAACAACTGAAATTCATAATCAGGAAAAATTGCTTCGATATTTTCAGATGGAATAAATTTATTAACAGTTTCCATATCGTCTGCATAATACAATTTTTCTCCGATTCGAGAGAGTTCATCAACCGCACACATTAATGCTATTGGTTCGTTCTTTAATTTTATAATATATCCGGAATAAGTTGACTCTGCATTTACTTGAATGCAAAGCAGCATACAAATAAGTAACACAAGATTAAATACTGTTTTTTTCATAATAGTCCTCATTGTAGGGGATTCAAAAAAAGTCCATAGACTTTTCGGGAAGAAGGAGATCAATAATGAAACTGAATTTTTCGAATAAAACGTTAACTTCATTATTTATTAGAGGCTATACTCCTTCGGGTAAATTGGAACTTCCTTTATGAAGGGAGTTGCAGTTCCGTTTGCCCATTCGAACCACATTTTTTCTATCCCCAATGCAAGGGGGGTGTAAAAACTGAGTTTTTTACACCCCCCATTTTTTTAATAATTATTTACAATAATTATCAGCCTTTAGGGTCTAACGGATAATTATCATCCTTGTCAGAAATGCCATCTCCGTCTGAGTCTGTCTTAGTCGGATCAGATGACATATATGCAGTAACTTTTACTTCAGTCATATCTGCATTATATTCTTTTTCAAGTCTGATTTCTTCGCCATCGCTGCGACCGTCGCCGTCTGTGTCTGAATTGTTTTTATCAAGTGCCATACGGCTACCATCCTGATATTTAATGGTGTCTTCATAATAATCTTCTATTTCGTCGCCGTCTGAATCTGTTACAGTATCAATCATTATTGTGATTGTTTCGAATATATCCTTAAGATTATCTGCGTTTTCTGCAAGATAGAAAGCACCGTTTGTATTAGTTGCCAAAGGCTTCATATATTCATCAAAATAGTCTGAATTACCTGCACCAAGACCTACTGAGTAAATGGTAACATCTTTAGCATTTGCATCCAAGACAGTCTGTGCATGAAGATGTGTATCATGAGCCATACCGTCACTGAATACGATCATAACCTTCATAACCTCGGGATCATTTGATTCAAAAAGATTGAATCCGTCGTTGATTCCTGTGTACATATATGTTGTACCGCGAGAATCGAAAGTTCCGTTGTTAATCTGAAGCATATTCTTGAGTGTTTCTTTTCCGGCACTGTCACATGCAACAAGATTTGGTGTAAGTATCTGTGAATTGTAGTCAAATTTTACAATACCTATTTTTGACTTTTCATTTGAATTTTCAATGAATTTTCTTGCAACTTCAAGACGCTTGTGCTCGGGATCCTGACCACCTCTAAAATATCCGGTAGAAGAATCGTAACCGTAGTCTCCGCCAAGGCTACCTGAGTCATCAATAACCAGCACAGCTTCAACGCGCTTATACTCTGTATTTACGGGAATAACCTGCATCCAATCCCATTCATAAACAATCTCTTCAGGAAGAATAATAGGATCGGGTTCTACAGGGGTTTCCGGATCGGGCTCAAGAAGCTCATATCTGCGGATTACGATTGCCTGCTCTGCTTTATTACCGCTATTTGTGGTTGCAGTGAACAGGAAAGGATTCTTACCCATCTGAAGCTTTACATCTATTGTAAATGTTCCGTCAGAATTGAGAGAAATACCTTCTCCGTTGCAATCAACTTTAATTGCACTTAAATCATGATATTCAACAACACCTGAAACGGGGGTTGTTTTTTCAGTAGTTCTTTCTCTGTATTTTGTAATCTTAATTACAGGGTTGTCTGTACGTACAACAGTTATTGTCTTTTCCGCAGTTTCACCATACTGGTTTTTAGCTACAAACTTAAGCTCATTTGCACCCACATTAAGAGACATGTTTACAGTAAAGCTACCATTTTCTTCAATCTTAATATCCTTGCCGTTACATGTAAGGTCAACTGTAGCAAGATTTTTGTCCTCAACCATACCTGATACAGCAACTTTATTTAATTCTGTAGTTTCAGGATAATCTGTAACTTTAAGTTTAAGAGTTCCTGTAGGATTTTTCACAACAACTGTAACACTCTTGTTCTTAAGATATGAATCGTTAAACTTAATAGTTGTTGTTCCTTCCTTAAGACCTGTAATGGTTGTGCCGTTGAGAGCAATTACACCGTTATTTTCAGCGTCATAGGGAGAAAGGGAATTATAAGGCTTGTTTGAACCGTCAGAATAGGTTGCTCTTGCACTAAGAGTAGCATTTGCACCTACTTCGAGTTCGATAGGTGACTGAGGCATTACTTCAACACTCTGAATCTGTGCCTGGTAGTTATCATGGAAGCCATGACCTAATCCACGAAGAAGAAGTGTTGCAAATTCTGCTCTTGTAAGAGGTGCCTGTGCACGGATTGTTCCGTCCGGGAAACCTGACACAAGCTGATGTTCACGCATCAAAGCAATTGAGAAGATGCCTTTGATATTTCCTGAAATACTGTTTGAATCAGAGAACATATTAAGCACAGACTGATCAGGATATTTTACCTCAGCATCACAACCAAGTGCTTTTACAAGTGCATATATTGTATCTTCACGTGTTACAGGCATTTTAGGATTAAAGGGGATTTTTCCCTGAATTGTTGTATGTACAGGGAAAAGGTCTTTACCTGCTTCAATATAGGGTGCAGACCAGTCAGATGCCTTAACGTCGCTGTATGTTAAATCTGACAAATCTACACTCTGATAATCAAGGCCAAGGAACATAACAAAAACCTTTATAGCCTCTTCTCTTGTAATACTTCCGTTTGGTCTGAATGTTCCGTCGGGATAACCGCCAAACCAATTTTTACTGCTTGCCTGCTCTATTGCATTATATGCCCAGTGTGATTCGGAAACGTCACTGTATTTAGATGCATTTGCATTCTGATAACCTGCCCATTCATCTCCATAGCCCAGTGCAAATACTGAAACAGAAGTAAAAGCCATTAAAATACTCATTAAAATGGTGAGTACTCTTTTCATTTAAAAAACTCCTCTCTTTCGGAAAATGGGGATGCATGCTTCTACACCCCCATTTTCTCAAACTTTTTAGTCTTCAATAATCTCCCATGCAATGCCATTAGCTTCAGCATAGTCAATTGCTGCAGAATTGAGGGGTGCATACACTTTAAGAGAATTACATCCCTTGAATACTTCATCACCGAAGTCAGATACAGATGCAGGAATAATAATTTCTGCAAGTGCACCACAATCAGCAAACGCAAAATCTTCAATTGTTGTTGTTCCTTCAGGAATTTCTATTGACTGAATGCTTGTGCACTTTGTAAATGCATTATCTTCGATAACTTTAAGAGTTTCAGGAAGACTAACATTCTTAAGTCTGCTACAGTTAACAAACATACCTGAACTAATAACCTTTACTTCACCTTCAAAAATAACATCTGTGAGAGATTTACACTTTTCAAAAGCAGAAGCTCCTACAGTTTTTACATTTGCAGGAATAACAATCTCATAAAGATTGATACAGTTTGAAAAAGCATATTCGCCTATAGATTTGATTGAAGAAGGAAGATAGATTTCTTCAAGATAAGTGCAATCTTCAAATGCACTGTCACCAACATGGTAAATGTTTATACCATTGTATACTTTGGGAATATCAAGTACAGATGCACTCTTGCCACAATCTGTAATTGTACCTGTGCTCTTGTCAAAAGAAAGGTATTCCAAAGGTTCATCTTCATAATCTACAGAAGGAGTTGACGTAGAGTTACCTTTGTTGTTATCATCGTTATTATCATTGTTATTATTTGAAGGAGTTTTTTCTTCTTCCTTGGCAGCTTCTCTTATGATAGTGATTGACTTTGTTGTTTCCACACCATAAATATTCTTTGCTACAAACTTAATGTCATTTGTACCAACGTTAAGGCTAACTTTTACAGTGAAGCTGCCGTTACTTTCTACCATAGCATCCCTGCCATTGTATGTAAGTTCAACGCTGCCGTTCTTATCTGTAACATTACCCTTAACAACTGCTGTTGCAGCATCTGTTACATCATCATAATCTGTGATTTTAAGTGTAGGAGCATCTGTGGGCTTTTTAACAACAATTGTTAATGTTTCGTTCTTGAGATATGAATCATTGTACTTGATTACAGCTGTACCTTCTTTAAGTGCCGTAATTGTTGTGTTTTTCAATGAAACAACACCATTGCCGTTTGCATCATAGGGAGAAAGAGAATTATATGCCTGGTTTGTTCCATCTGTGTATGTAGCTCTGGCTGAAAGATTAATAGTTTCGCCCACTGTCATTTCCACAGAAGTTGTAGGTGTTACAGCCACGCTCTGAATCTTTGCTGTATACTTATCATGGAAGCCATGTTCTGTACCACGGAGAAGAAGTGTTGCAAATTCAGCTCTTGTAAGGGCTGCCTGTGCACGGATTGTTCCATCCGGGAAACCTGACACAAGCTGATGATCACGCATCAAAGCAATTGAGAATATGCCTTTGATATTTCCTGAAATACTGTTTGCATCAGAGAACATATTAAGCACAGACTGATCAGGATATTTTACATCAACATCACAACCAAGTGCTTTTACAAGTGCATATATTGTATCTTCACGTGTTACAGGCATTTTGGGATTAAAGGGGATTTTTCCCTGAATTGTTGTATGTACAGGGAAAAGGTCTTTACCTGCTTCTATATAGGGTGCAGACCAGTCAGATGCCTTAACGTCGCTGTATGTTAAATCTGACAAGTCTACACTCTGATAATCAAGGCCAAGGAACATAACAAAAACCTTTATAGCCTCTTCTCTTGTAATAGAAGCATTAGGTCTGAAACTTCCGTCGGGGTATCCTCCGAACCAGTTTTTCTGATAAACCTGCATTATAGAATTGTATGCCCAATGTGATGATGTCACATCGGTAAAGGTTGTGGGCGCTGTCTGATAATATCCATCCCACTCACTACCATAGGACGGAGCTGCAAATGAAGTTACTGACATAGTAACCAACAGTGCAGCTGTCATTAATAAACTTAATATTTTTTTCATTCCAATCTTCCTTTCTTTTTATAAATCTGATAAAAATACCGCTACAACAATGTTCCCGTCGGGGACATATCCAATACCAATCTGTTTGTATGCCCTTTTTAAGATGTTTGAACGGTCACATGCCAAAGTCATCCACGAATCAACAACTTCTTGCGGAGAAGCTAATTCTTTTGCAATATTAATACCGCATACTTCATCACGTTTAAGTAGATTTTCTTCTTTCAACATATCACTAACTGTTCCAAAGGTAGGCGAAGTAGTTGAAAAATAATTATTATTATACATATCCTCCGCTTTCTTTTGTGCTATCTTTGAAAGAACTGGGTTATATAAAAGGTCATCTTGCCCTTTATCTTTTTTTACTGTATTCAGGCAGTATACCAGTTCATTATCAAATGAACCTGTAAGGAGATTTGCAGAAGCAGGTGCAGAATCTTGCGGAGTTATTGTTTCCTGAGTAACAACCTCCGGCGAAACCCCTACGTCTGCTGCACTTCTCATTTTATATGCTCTGTACAGCATTGACACAAATTCTGCTCTTGTCAGAGCTCCGTTTACGCGGAGAGTACCATCACTGTATCCTGATATAAGCGATGTTTGTAAAGCAATAGCAACATATGGTGCTATTTCAGGATTAATATCCTCATAATCTGCATAATTAAGCAGAAGACCTTCATCTACATACTTGACATCAGATGTAAAGCTAAGAATGCGTACTAATGCAAAAATAGCATTTCCCCTGGACATTCTTTCATTAGGTCTGAAAGTTAAGCCAAGTTCTGTAGACGGAAACAAATCTTTACCTGCTGCCACATAAGGAGCAAACCAATCCGTTTCTTTCACATCAGAAAATTCAGATTCAGCTGTTGCAAGCTCTCTTCCGCAAAAGAGAACCAGCACTTTCAAAGCTTCTGCCCTTGAGATTGAGTTGTCAGGCTTAAAACTACCATCTGAATATCCGTTAAGAAACCCGGAGTGGTTAGCAAATCTGATAGCATCATATGCCCAGTGACCTACATAAACATCATTGAATGCTGCAGATACATTAGCCGTCATTCCAACTAAAATTATCAGCGTCATAGCCACAGAAAGAAGCCATGTGCCTATTTTTTTCAAGATTATCCGCTTCCTCTCTTAATTCCACTTTTCGGCAGAATTTATTATTTTGTATTTATGCTCATTCGTTGCTTCAACTATATCTTATCTTTAGCGTGCATACCATCTAAAACATTGAAAAGCATACTGACACCACCTTTCTCACATACTGTACTTTTTTTATCGTATAATACGTTGTTTGAGTATCTGTTTTAATCACCCCTTTCAAGCAATTTTTGA
>JAZPYX010000012.1:0-42349 GCA_045544395.1 Clostridia bacterium | reverse complement strand
CGTAGCAAAAAGGCACAAAAACGAAGAAAAATCGAATAAAATGAGATTTTTCAACAAAATAAGATAATTCTATGATTTAGAAACTGTCTATATTTCGTATTATTATTGCCTTTTTGCGGTCTGGACTTTTTTTACATCCCCCAGCCAAACAAAATCCAAATATCGTCTATCACAAATACATATTTTTACTTGGGCATTTTTAACATCCCAATTAAATTGCCTTTTCTAAAGTTTCTCTAATAGCAAGGATGAAATCCTTTGAATTTACAACTGTGGGTTCTTTACCTTCCCAAAGCATTGCAAGGTCTTTTGTAAGTGTGCCGCCCTCGATTGTGTCGATACAAGCTTTTTCAAGTTTATCTGCAAATTCGCAAAGAGCGTTTTCTCCATCAAGTTCACCGCGTTTACGGAGTGCACCTGTCCATGCAAAGATAGTTGCAACAGGGTTTGTAGATGTTTCTTCACCTTTAAGATAACGGTAATAATGACGTGTAACTGTACCGTGAGCAGCTTCGTATTCAAAGTTTCCTTCAGGACTTACAAGCACGCTTGTCATCATAGCAAGTGAGCCGAACGCTGTTGAAACCATATCACTCATAACGTCACCGTCGTAATTTTTACAAGCCCAGATATATCCTCCCTCACTTCTTATTACACGTGCAACTGCATCGTCAATAAGTGTGTAGAAGTATTCGATACCAAGTGCTTCAAACTTTTCTTTATATTCCTTTTCGAAAATATCCTGAAAAATAAGCTTAAAGGTCTGGTCATACTGCTTTGAAATAGTATCCTTTGTAGCAAACCACAAATCCTGCTTTGTATCAAGTGCGTACTGGAAGCAAGAATGTGCGAATGAAATAATTGAGCTGTCCTTATTATACTGTCCCTGTAAAACACCGCCACACTCAAAATCATAGATTGTCTTGCGTGTTTCTGTGCCGTCTTCTGCAGTAAACACAAGCTCTGCCTTACCCTTACCCTCGTTTCTTATTTCAGAAGCCTTGTAAACGTCACCGTATGCGTGTCTTGCAATAGTGATAGGCTTCTTCCATGACTTAACTGCAGGATTAATACCGTTTACAAGAACGGGTGCACGGAATACTGTACCGTCAAGGATTGCACGGATAGTACCGTTAGGGCTTTTCCACATTTCCTTAAGGTTATATTCCTCAACCCTCTGTGCATTAGGTGTAATTGTAGCACACTTTACACCTACGCGGTATTTCTTAATTGCCTCGCCTGCATCGTAAGTAACCTGGTCATTTGTCTGGTCACGGTAAGGAAGACCAAGGTCATAATATTCTGTATTTAATTCCACAAAAGGCTCGAGAAGCTCCTCCTTAATCATTTTCCAGAGGATGCGGGTCATTTCGTCTCCGTCCATCTCGACAATTTTGTTTTTCATAGGTATTTTAGTCATTTTCTTTCATCCTTTCAGCGTAGTAATTCATAAGACATCCGTCAAGGATAATCTGTCTTTCATCAGAGGTAAGACCTGCTATGTTAAGCTTAATCTTGTCATAGCTGCCGTCTTTTTTGATTACGTATCCTTCTGTAACTTCTTCTGCATTTTCGATGGTTGTGCGGATGTTGGGAACGAATACGTAATCACCGTCTTCGTAGTCAAAAGTTGTGTCTTTATCAATAGTAAAGGGCAAAATACCCCAGTTAATACAGTTTGAACGGTATCTCTTTGTAGCGTACTCATAACAGATGTTACCGAGACCGCCGAGCACCTTCTGACAGCTTGCCGCCTGTTCACGTGCAGAGCCGTCACCGGGTTTTGTAGCAAATACGCAGGAACCAACCTGTGTAACACGTGCAGTTTCTTCCCCACCGAAATCGCTGAGTGCGTTGATTATTTCTTCAGGAATGTTACCCACGCGTCTTGCATCCTCAAGATCACGTGTTGCTTTACTTCTTCCAACGTATTCGGGAACACGTCTTGAAAGGGCAAACTCTGAAAGTTTAATAGGATTAGAACGGTAGCTTGATGTTTCGCCCGAGGGAATAAGCTCGTCCGTAGTTGTTACATCATCATGGATAACTGCCGCAAGCTTAAGAAGAACATTCTCACCAAGGGGGTACATCTTGGGCCAGTCCTTGATGTTTGGTCCGAGACGGAGTTCTTCGTCTTTTTCTGCCTTACCGAAGCCGTTATAAACACGCTTTTCATATACGCCCTTATCAAATGAATATTTATACTCTTTTGCTTCATAATCCATATCTGTTGCCGCTGTAAGAACGCCACCATTTGCCGCAGTTGCCGCAATTGAACGTGCATCCATAAGTGCAACACCGCTTATCTGTCCGTCAGAGGGCTTGGAGCCTTCACGATTGGGGAAGTTACGTGTTGTATGACGGATTGAAAGTGCACTGTTAGCAGGAACGTCACCTGCACCGAAGCAAGGTCCGCAGAAGCAAGGCTTAAATACTGCACCTGCTTCAAGAAGCTTTGCCTGAACACCGTTATTAATAAGAGCAAGGTTAATCGGCACACTTGACGGGTATACACTGAGGTTAAAGTAACCGTTACCTGTACTTCTGCCGTCAAGGATATCTGCAGCTTCACAAATACTTTCATACATACCACCGCTGCAGCCTGCGATAACGCCCTGGTCAATCATAATCTTGCCGTCTTTGATTTTATTTGTAAGACAGAAATCAATCTTATCACCAAACTGTTCTTTAGCTTTCTTTTCAATATCACGGAAGATATCCCCTGCATTGGCAATAAGTTCATGAACAGTATACGCATTTGACGGATGGAAGGGCATTGCAATCATTGCCTCTACCTTTGCAAGGTCAATCTTAACAACCTTATCATAATAAGCTCCGTCATCAGGCTTAATTTCCTTATACTCGCTCTGTCTGCCGTGAATAGCGAGATATTCCTCTGTCTTTTCGTCTGTAGTCCAGATTGAAGAAAGACAGGTTGTTTCCGTTGTCATTACGTCAATACCGATACGGAAGTCCATAGAAAGGTTTTTAACACCGGGGCCTGCAAATTCAAGAATACAGTTCTTTACAAAGCCGTCCTTGAAGGTTTCACCAACAAGTGCGATTGCAACGTCCTGAGGTCCGATACCCTTTTTAGGTGCGTTTTCAAGATATACAAGCACAACCTTGGGGGCATCAACATCATAGGTCTGCTTAAGAAGCTGCTTTACAAGCTCGGGTCCGCCCTCTCCCACACCCATAGTACCGATTGCACCGTAACGTGTGTGGCTGTCAGAGCCGAGAATCATTTTGCCGCAGCCAGCCATCTGCTCACGTGCGTACTGATGAATTACCGCCTGATTTGCAGGAATGTAGATACCGCCGTACTTCTTAGCGGCAGAAAGACCGAAAACGTGGTCATCCTCGTTAATTGTACCACCTACTGCACAAAGGCTGTTGTGACAGTTTGTAAGTGCATAAGGCACGGGGAATTCTGTAAGACCGCTTGCACGTGCAGTCTGAATAATTCCAACATATGTAATATCGTGCGAAATAAGCGCATCAAACTTAATACGCATCTTTCCGTCATTATTGTCTGTTACACAGTGAGAGCGCATAATCTTATAGCTCATCGTGCCCTCTCTTGCTTCATCAGGTGCTTTGTAGCAAGCACTTCCCTCTGAAACAGATACTAATTTACCTTCCTTGGAAAGGTATGCTCCGTTTATAATTCTTTCAATCATACATATACCTCCATTTTACCATTAGAAATACTATATCACATTTTCGGACAATCTACAATATTTTTTTCTATTTTTCTTATAAATAAATACGCAGGAATAAATTTGAGCAAATTTATGTTGACAAAATGCGGTTTTCTTAGTAAAATAGTATATGTTGAGTTTAATATTTGCTGGCGTAGCTCAGTCGGTAGAGCAGCGCATTCGTAATGCGCAGGTCGCGTGTTCAAGTCACGTCACCAGCTCCAAATAAAAGAGAATTGTATCCGTAAGGATATGGTTCTCTTTTATTTCATATCTGACGGGACTTGAACACTAAGAGTGCACCGAGCGTTAAGAAAAGTTGCCTGTGGCAGATGAAATGAATTAAAACACGTATGTCACAGGATTTATAACTACCCCGTCCTGCCATATTTCAAAATGAAGATGGGGACTTTCAAGACTTTCAATATCGGCACTCTTTCCAACTTTTCCGATAGCCTGTCCCCCTTTAACACGGTCTCCGGTTTTTACATAGTATTTTTTATCAAGATTTTTGTACACGCTTTTCACTCTGTCAGAATGAACTATTTCAATTGTGTATCCCCACAGCTTGTCCTTATATATGCGACCCACAGTTCCATCACATACACTTACTACTTCCGTCCCGATTGGTGCACTGTAATCTATTCCGGTATGAGCACGCCAATCCCCCATTGTTTCAGAATAAACTGCTGTTTGCGAATAATCTTTAAGAACGGTTTTCCCACAAGGAAAAAGCATTCTTTCCGGAACACTGATGTCATTATTTTCTTCTTCCTTTTTCGGAGTATCGCTTTTATCAGGTGCTGCCGGCACATTCTGTGGAGTTTGTGTTGTTTCGACAGCATTTGTATTGTCATCCTTCGGAATAGCTACAGTTCCGGTAAAACTTTCTTCGATAGAGTTATCTTTAGTATCGTCTTCTTTTAGTGCTGTTGCTCTTCCTATAAAGAAACTTATAAGAAAAACGCTTGCCATCAGCACAGCAATAACTACAGTATAGGTTCTTTTCATAAAATCATCGCCTTTCAGCTAGATTATTGCCTTTGTTACGACACTTAAACATTCAGAACGTAAAAACCTTATTTTTTAATTTTCTACACAGCCTCAACTACAGTCCCGCTGTAGTAATGTGTAAGAATTTCTCTATAGTTGTAGCCATCCTGAGCCATAGCATTTGCTCCATACTGACTCATCCCCACTCCGTGTCCGTAGCCCGCAACTTCAAATGTAATATTTCCACCTTCAGTTTTTATTTCAAAGCACGAGCTTCTCAGATTAAACATACTTCTTATTTCTTTTCCGCTGATTTCATAACCGGCAATATCAATTTTTTTTACACTTCCTCCTTCACTTTTTTCTAAATCACCAATATCTTCTGCGGATGAAATTTCTATCTGCGGAAAATGCTTCTTCAAAACATTTTTAAACTCTTCAAATGTTACACTGACACTCGAATAAAATCCCGGAACAGTGTCTTTTTCATAGCTTTCAACGCTTACAAGATATGGAACATCCCCACCCCACACATCTTTGGAGCTTTCTGTTCTTCCTCCGCCAGACTGCGAATGAAAAACTGTAAGGGCAACTTCTCCTGCATAGGTAAGAACTTCGTTTTTAGTAGCATTAACCGCACTGCGGATTTTTTCAGAATACAATTCGTAATCGTTCCCCCATTGGCTTCGCAGTTCCTCATCCTTTTTATATGCTTTGCAATGATTATAATCCGTGCAAACTGCCGCTCCGGGATGTTCGTTTCCCGGATTTTCTTTTTTATAAACAGCATAGCTTCTTGCTGCAACAGCCTGTGCCTTCAAAGCTTCCGCTTCAAATGATGCAGGCATCTCCGCACTTACCACGCCAACTAAATATTCCTCTATCTCCATATCCTCTGTATTTCCTGTATCCGCCATGTATACTTTTATCGTTTCATTCGTTTTATCATATTGTATTTCAGACTTCTCCACACTACCCTTTTCAAGCCTGACAATATAAAAAATCGCCATAGGAATTACTATCGTCAATACAACAAAAAAAAGTACAATTATACAAAATCTTTTCACTCTGTTCATCCCCTATAATATAATTATAATTTTTTCGTTAAATAAATAGAACTTTTTATTGAAATCCGGCAGGATTTATGTTATAATAATTTGCAACTATAATCCGGAGTTGATATTTATGGACAAAAACAACAGATTTTTCGAAGAACTCTGTGCTCTTTCAAAACAAATATACTCGATTGAGCCTGAGCTATATCAAAAATACAGTGTAAAGAGAGGACTGCGAAATTCTAACGGCAGCGGTGTTCTTGTCGGACTTACTAAAGTCGGTGATGTTCACGGTTATGTACTCGACGAAGGTGAAAAGGTTGCTGATGAAGGTATTCTTCGTTACAGAGGTATTAATGTAAACCACCTGGTACGTGCCTGCGAAGCAGAGGATCGCTATGGATATGAGGAAGCGGTTTTTCTCCTTCTTTTCGGCAAACTTCCTACAGAAGAAATGCTTAATGACTTTACAGAGTATCTTGGTAAACTTCGTAAATTACCATCAAACTTCACTGAGGATATGATTCTTAAGGCTCCCAGTAACGACCTTATGAATAAGCTTGCAAGAAGCGTGCTTGCTCTCTATTCATATGATTCTAATCCTGACGACACATCTATAGAAAATGTTCTCAGACAGTCTTTTGAGCTTATAGCTCGTTTCCCCTGTATGATTGCACATGCATATCAGGCTAAAAGTCATTATTTCGATGGAAAAAGCCTTATATTACATGTTCCACGTGAAGATATGTCAACAGCAGAAAACTTCTTGCATCTTATGCGGCCGAATAATGAGTTTTCACAAACTGAAGCTCATCTTCTTGACCTTGCACTTATACTTCACGCTGAGCACGGTGGTGGTAACAACTCAACGTTTACAACACACGTTCTTTCCTCTACAGGCACGGATACATACAGTACAATAGCCGCTGCTGTAGGCTCACTTAAGGGACCTAAGCACGGTGGTGCAAACGCTAAAGTTATGGGAATGATTGACTACATAAAGTCAAATGTAACCGATATAACAGATGAAGCTCAGATACGTGAGCAAATTATAAAAATTTATAAAAAGCAGGGTTATGACAATTCAGGACTTGTTTACGGTATTGGTCATGCTATTTATACCAAGAGCGACCCAAGAGCAATACTCCTTCGCGAAAACGCGGCGATTGTTGCAAAGGAAAAAGGCATGGAAGACGAGCTTTATATGTATGACCTTATTGCAAAAAATGCAAAGGAACTGTTTACTGAAATAACAGGAAAACACAAGGACCTTGCAATAAACGTAGACTTTTACAGCGGATTTGTGTATAAGATGCTTAATATTCCAGAAGAAGTTTATACACCTATCTTTGCTATGAGCCGTATTGCCGGATGGTGTGCACACAGGCTTGAAGAAATTATGGTTTCAGACAAGATTATACGTCCTGCTTATAAGAACGTTAATCAGCGTGAAGACTACGTTAAGATAAATAACAGATAAAAACCGGAGGTAAAATCAATGCAGGAAGGATATTCAAATTTTATTCATGAAATTATTGATGAAGATCTTGCCGCAGGGCGCGAGACTGGTGTTCATACACGTTTTCCTCCCGAACCTAACGGCTATCTTCATATAGGAAGTGCAAAAGCTATCTGGATTAATTCACAGACTGCAAAAAAATATGGCGGACAGTTTAACCTCCGCTATGACGACACAAACCCTGTTAAGGAAGACGACGAATTCGTAAAAGCTATTGAGGCTGATCTCCACTGGCTTGGTGCAGACCCCACAGGTGGTATTTACTATGGCAGTGATTACTTTGACAAATGTTATGAGTTTGCTTGTAAGCTTATCCGCGACGGAAAAGCTTATGTGTGCGACCTTAGTCAGGAAGAAATGGCTGAATACCGCGGTACACTTACAGAACCCGGAAAGGAAAGCCCTTATAGAAACCGCAGTGTTGAAGAAAATCTTGATTTGTTTGAACGTATGCGCAACGGAGAATTTCAGAACGGAGAAAGAACTCTTCGTGCAAAAATTGATATGACATCCCCAAATATGAATATGCGCGATCCTGTAATCTATCGCATACTTCATGTTGATCACCACAGACAAGGAAACAAATGGTGTATTTATCCCATGTACGATTTTGCACATCCCATACAGGATGCTCTTGAAGATATTACACATTCTCTTTGCTCAATCGAATTTGAAAATCACCGCCCGCTTTATAATTGGGTTGTTGATAATGTTGGATTCGAGCACAAGCCACATCAGTATGAATTTGCACGTCTCAATATGACATACACTGTTATGAGTAAGCGTTATCTTCGTAAGCTTGTAGAAACAGGCACTGTTGACGGATGGGATGACCCCAGAATGCCAACCCTTCAGGGACTTCGCAGACGTGGTTATACACCTACAGCTATATTCGACTTTATTGAAAGAAGCGGTGTTGCAAAAGCTAACAGTATGGCTGACATACGCCTTCTTGAATACTGTATTTGTGAGGAGCTTAACGAAAATGCTCAGCGTCGTGTTGCAGTAATTGAACCTTTGAAAGTTACAATAACAAACTTCCCCGATGGTAAGGTTGAGTATTTTGAACTTCCCAATCATCCCAAAAAAGAAGAAATGGGCAAACGCAGTGTTCCCTTTACGAATAAGCTCTATATTGAACAAAGTGACTTCATGGAAGAACCCATTCCGGGATTCAAGCGTCTTAAACCCGGTGGAGAAGTAAGACTTATGGGTGCATACATTATGAAATGCGACGAAGTTCTTCACGATGAAAACGGTAATGTATCTGAACTTCTTTGTTCAATTGACATCGAAACAGGTAACGGAATGCCATCTGACGGCAGAAAGGTCAAGGGTAATATCCATTGGCTCAGCCGCGAGACTGCCGTTCCATTTACCGTTCATCAGTTTGACAATATTTTTAACAAAGAAAATGTTGCCACCCTCCTTGAGGATGACAACTTTGATGAATTCATTAATCCGGAATCACTTATAGTGTTCCCCTCTGCATACGGTGAGCCTTCGCTTAAGGATGCAAAGCTCGATGAAAAATTTCAGTTTGTGCGTATGGGTTACTTTACACGTGACAGCAAAAATGAAAATGTATTCAACAGGACTGCTCCGCTTAAAAGCTCGTTTAAGCCTGAATAATCTTTCATAACAAAAATTAAACGGTGATATAAATTTCAGTGTATTGAAATTTATATCACCGTTTTTAGTTGTAATCAGTTAAGCGTTGCCATAATACCTTGATAAATTGCTGTTGCTATAGCCTCCTGTCCGCTTGAACTCATAAGATAATTTCTATCATGCTCATTACTGATAAATGCACATTCTACAAGTGCAGCCGGTGCAACCGTTGACCTTATAACATACAAATGCGAACCGTTCTGCAAATTCATAGGTTTAAGACCTGTTACACTTACCATATTACTGTAAATATTTTTTGCAAGCACTGTTCCTTTTTCCGAAGCCGGGTGATAATATACCTGAGTACCTTCGATTTCAGGCTTGTCTATTGAATTACAGTGAACACTCACAAAAAGTGTTGCTCCGACATTGTCTGAAAGTGCTGTTCTGTCTTTAAGACTTGCATATACATCTTCACTTCTTGTGTATACAACATTAATTCCGCTTGCCTGAAGTTTTTGACCTAAAAGTCGTGTAATAGCAAGATTAATATGACTTTCATAAGCTACTGCTGTACCTTCACTATTGTATCCTACTGCACCGGGGTCGTTTCCTCCATGACCGGCGTCAAGGACAACACACTTTCCTCCACCGCTGTTTCCTGATACAGACGGAGGTGTAGAAGGTGCAGAAGTTTCAGGATTAACCATTGTTTGCTTATCGGTTTTGTAAAAACCTTTTTCTGCAGTATATGAAATGCTGTTACTTCCATCAACAGTTACATAGCATCCGGTGTCGGTTTCCTCTATAATTATTTCGTAAATCTTTCCATCGTGTATTTCTATTTTTTGTGATGCAAGTTTCATATTGGTAAACAACACTTTATATCCGTTAGTGACATCTTTACCGTTTCCTACGTATGATTTGTCAAAATATACTCTTTCTGAAAAAGCATCATAGAAAATAATATCATTCTCAGAACGCTCAGCTCTTATCATAATTCCGCGTTCGCTTGACATAACGGCTACCTGTGCTTTATTTTTTATATCCAGAACCACACGCGCATTACTTTCAAAATTCGCATATCGCACAGAATCAGTACATACACCTTTCAGATTGATGGAACCGCCTCCATTCAAGAAGCTTGCTCCCGGGAAATCTAAAACAACTCTGTCCGGTGATGACATTTTTGTTATATTAGGTGATATTCCGTAACGTGTACTTATATAAATATAGTCATACCTTCCATCAGATTCTGCCGAAACTGCACCGAAGCTTCCTACTGAATCAGGCATTGATGAAGCACTTCCGTCATTTGATGAAATAAGAACTGTTCTTGTAGGATCATCCCACTTAACACTGTAGCCAAGTTTTTCCGCAATAAATCTTACCGGAACCATTGTCTTAAGGGAATCGGGACCCTTACCGATAAGCATCGGCATCGGTTGTGGCTCGCTAATCCATACAGCATTATTGTTGATGTATGTATTTCTGTCACCAATTTTGACAATTAACGATTTCCCGTTTCCTGAAATTTCAGCCTGACAAGTAGCATCATGCCATATTACCTTGTTTCCCAAGGCTTCAAAAACATCTCTTAACGGAACCATCGTATAGTCATTAATTATTACGGGATGCATCGTAAGCCCATTAATGGTTTTTCCATTAATTTTTAACCCGATTTCCCCCGCATCGTAATAGTTGTACTGGTCATTATAATACAAGCTGTCTGCACTAACTGCTACACTTATACATAAGCACATCAGAAATGTAAGCAGACCAAATAAAAACACTGCCTTTTTCACCATTACACCCCTTTTCGAAACAATATTCGACATATCCAGAAAAAAATCCTTTTCAAAAGTTCAATTTGTAACAAAATTGTAACATTTTTATTCAAAACTTATTTGTCCACCGTTCATTCCCGTAGGAATTTGTATTCCGTAATGCTCATAAGCAAGCCTTGTCACACATCTTCCCCTTGGTGTTCTGTTTATAAAGCCAAGCTGCAAAAGATACGGCTCATACACATCTTCTATAGCCGATGAGTCCTCGCCTATTGTTGCAGCAAGAGTATCAAGACCAACAGGTCCTCCACCAAAGGTATGGATAATTGAAGTAATCATTTTCTTATCTGTAGCATCAAGTCCCAGATTATCAATTTCCAGCATTTTAAGCGCACTGTCTGCAACTTCTTTCGTAATTTTTCCGTCTGCCATAACCTGAGCATAGTCACGAACTCGCCTGAGAAGCCTGTTAGCAATTCTTGGCGTTCCCCTTGAACGTGATGCAATTTCCGCAGCCCCTTCCGGTGCTATATCCACATTCATTATTTGCGCACTGCGTGTAACAATGGTTGTAAGGTCTTCCTTTGCATAAAGCTCAAGCCTTGAAATAACACCGAATCTGTCACGAAGCGGTGCCGAAAGAAGTCCTGCCCTGGTAGTCGCTCCAACCAATGTAAATGGAGGAAGGCTTAATCTTACCGACTGTGCACTTGGACCCTTACCTATAATAATATCAAGTGAAAAGTCCTCCATTGCAGGGTAGAGAATTTCTTCTACTGCCCGGGAAAGACGGTGTATTTCATCGATAAACAAAACATCCTGCGGTCCTAAATTTGTAAGAATAGCCGCAAGGTCCATTGGCTTTTCAATAGCAGGGCCGCTTGTAACTCTTATATTAACACCCATCTCATTCGCTATAATGGAGGCAAGAGTTGTCTTACCAAGACCGGGAGGTCCATATAAAAGACAGTGGTCAAGAGCCTCGTGTCTTTGAAGTGCGGCATCAATATAAATTTTCAGACTATCCTTTACTTTATCCTGCCCAATATACTCATCCATTGTTTTTGGTCTTATAGAGTATTCAGCATCTGTATCGCCTTCAAGCTGTCTTGTAGAAATAATGCGTTCATCAAATTCCATTTGACATTCTCCTTAAAGCCTCTTTAATAATATCTTCTGTGTTCATGCCTTCTTTTGAAATCTGCATCACTGCTTTCTGAGCTTCTGAAGGTGATGCACCAAGTGCTATAAGTGCATTAACAGCTTCCGTATCTGCACGCAGAGCTGTCTTAGGTATACTTTGTATACTTGCCGTAGTGGCAACTGCTTCCTGAGTATCAATCTTACCCTTAAGCTCAAGAATAATTCGTTGTGCCATTTTTGTTCCTACACCCGGTGCACGTGTAATTGCCTTTACATCCTCCGCTATGATTGCAAACGCAAGGTCCTGGACTGAAAGTGTTCCTAATACCGCAAGTGCCGCTTTAGGACCAACGCCTGAAATTGAAATAAGCTTATTAAAATAAGTAATTTCTTCCGTCTGCAGAAAGCCGTAAAGCTCCGGTTGATCTTCACGCATCTGAAGATACGTATGAACGGTTATGCTTTCACCAATACTTCCTGTTTTTGCAAGTGCAGACACGGGCATACTTACACAAAATCCTATACCGTTAACATCTATAACAACACTGTTTTCATTTTTCGAAGCAATTGTTCCTCTTAAAAAAGAAATCATAACTGAATTCCTCCAAAACTTTTAATAGCATTAAACCTCATACTGTTACCATGACAAACCGCTATCGCAAGAGCATCAGCAACATCATCAGGCTTTGGTATTTCGGTAAGACCGAGCATTGATTTCATCATCTGCTGAATTTGCCCTTTACTTGCCCTTCCGTAACCAGTCAGTGCCTGCTTTACCTGAAGCGGTGTATATTCAAATATCGGTACGTTTTTTTGTACAGCGGCGAGAATTATAACGCCCCTTGCCTGACCGACTGTAAGTGCTGTTTTCGCGTTGTTATTGAAAAACAGTTCTTCAATAGCCATCGCCTCAGGCTTGTACATATCTATAACCTGGCACACTCCTTGATACACAAGATTTAGTCTGTCTTCAAGGGGGGTGTGTGCCTTTGTTGTAATTGCATCGTAACTGACTGTTTTGTACCTGTTTGCTTCTTTATCTACTACCCCATAGCCTACAATAGCAATTCCGGGGTCAATTCCCAGTATACGCATACCATCACTCCGATTTCTTCATCTGACGAAGCATTGCATCCTTTACAACGGGACGGTCAGTTCTTATATACACAGTCATTGCAGCGTGATTTGCTACAGTAATATCGTTCATATTTTCATCCTTGAGAACATCTACCTTTTGTGTAAAGAAATCTTCTCCCGGCTGCATAATCTCTATTTCGTCACCAAGGAAAAACCTGTTTCTCTGCCCAACCTTTGCAAGACCTGTTTTTTCATCATAATCCATTACTATTCCGATAAGGTCACATTCGCGGATATATGAGCTTGAACCGTAAATCTGTGCACCTGTATCAGGAATACCAAAGAAAAACCCGGTATAATAGTCACGGTGACTTACTTTCTTTATTTCATCATACCATGCAGCATCAAACTTATATTCCTTAGGATTTTCGTAATACTTGTCAATTGCTTTTCTGTATGCACCTACAATTGTAGCGACATAATACTCACTCTTTACTCTTCCCTCTATTTTAAGTGAAGCAACACCGCTGCCAATTAACTCCGGTATATGTTCAATCATACACAAATCCTTGGAATTCATTATAAATGTTCCACGTTCGTTTTCATAGACCGGCATATACTCACCCGGACGCTGTTCTTCCATAAGTGCGTAGTTCCATCTGCAGGGGTGGCTGCAAGCTCCGTAGTTACTGTCGCGGGCAGTCATATAGTTGCTGAGAAGGCATCTGCCTGAGTATGACACACACATAGCACCATGCATAAAAACTTCAAGTTCACAGTCTTTACTGATGTTATCTTTAATTTCACGTGTTTCCGCAAGCGTCATTTCCCTTGCCAAAACAACCCTTTTTGCACCCATATCGTACCACGACTGCACCGTTAAATAGTTAGTATTATTTGCCTGAGTGCTTATATGTATTTCAAGGTCAGGTGCTGCCTTTTTGCACAAATTAAACGCACCCAAATCTGACACAAGCACAGCATCGGCACCCATTTCATAAATTTCTTTGAAATACTTTTCCATTTCCTTAAGGTCACGGTTATGAGGGATAATATTTGCAGTAATATAAACTTTTTTCCCTCTTTTGTGAGCATATTCTATACCCTCACGCATTTCTTCAGGGGTAAAGTTGTCTGCCGCTGTGCGTAGTGAAAAAGCCTCCCCACCGATATAAACTGCGTCAGCTCCGTATTTTATTGCAACCTTAAGCTTGTATAAATTACCTGCAGGAGCAAGAAGTTCAACCTTTTGCATAGTTTTTTCCTTTCAGTCTTTTTTTACAGACAAAGCCACACCGTCGCCTATAGGTATAATTGATGTTGTGAGCTTTTCGTTATTCATAATTTCTTCAAGATACATATGTAATCTTTTTACAATAGTAATTTTTCTTCGTTCCACTTTTTCTTCATTTTCTACCATTCCGTGATAAAGAATATTATCGGAAAGAAGCACTCCGCCATTATTAAGAACCCGCATAATATCGGGCAAAAACTCTATGTATTGCCCTTTTGCCGCATCAAGGAAAACAAAGTCAAAACCTTCATCAAGCCAATGAAGCACCTCTGCAGCTTCGCCCTCCACAACGCGGATTTTTTTCTGATACCCTGCTTCAAACACATTATCAACTGCAATATCTGCGTGTTTTTTATAACGCTCGACAGTTACAATTGTACTTTCCTCGGGAAGATTATCAGCCATCAGAATTGCACTGTATCCAACTGCAGTCCCTATTTCAAGAACCCTTCTTGGTTTTAGCATTTTAAGAAGAGTTATAATAAGTTGCTCAGTTGATTTCTGAACAATAGGGGCATAACTTTCCTCAAGAGCAGATTTTTTTCTTAAATTTTCTAAAAATTCACTTCGCTTCGGAATAAGCGAGTCAAGATAATCCTGATTCATAATTTCATTCCTGTATCTGTGTTTTAATTTTATCAGCAATTTCACGTGATGTAAGTGCTGCAGTTATCTCAAATCCAAACTTATATGCACTGCCCATGCCGTTGGCGGTTATAATATTTTGTGACTTTACGACTGATTCTTTAACATATATACCGCCATCAAAACTATCTTCAAACCCGGGATAACAAGTTGCCTCTTTTCCGTTAAGAAGTCCTTTGTGACCGAGAATTGAAGGTGCGGCACAGATAGCACAAATCAGCTTATTGTTTTCATTAGCATAATCTATTGCATTTTGTACCTTTTCATCTTTTTCGAGATTTGTGGTACCGGGAAGTCCTCCGGGAAGGACTACACATTCAAGATTCTCATATTGTACATCTTCCGGTGCAATATCTGCCTTTACTGTGATGTTATGTGCACCTGTTACATATTCGCCTGTAACACCGACAGTTAAAACATCAATATTTGCTCTTCTCATAATATCAAGAGGTGCAAGTGCTTCAATTTCTTCAAATCCGTCTGCAAGAAAAATATAAACCATTATTATTCCTCCCAAAGATAGTATTTTTCAATTAAAAACTCCGGCTGATAACTCATTTTCGCTTTTTTCAGCCCTTCTATTCCCATATCTTCCTCACGGTTGACATAGGTTAAATCCTTCCATTCATTTTCGCAAAAGAGTTTATTTATAGCCTGATATGCACCGCGATATTTTTCATCAGCAAGTTCAATCTGTATAAGTGCAGTATCATCAGATATTCTTTCACCAAAACTCATCGCCACAATTTCATCGTTAATTTCAAGCATTGCACCGGTCTGATTGAAATCAAAATAATTTTCAAAATATTTCTCCATCGCACCAAGTTCAAAAGAGTTTTTGTTTTTTGTTTTGGCGTTTATAAGACTATACGCTTTTTTCGCACATTTTTCAAGTTCTTCTTCTTTTTCTATTTTTTTATATCTAGAATTATATGTTTCAAAAAAATAATTAAGATGATTCCTTTTAGAGTGAAGCTTCTTTCCTGAAAGGGAAATCATTCTGTCTGTAAGATACACATAATCGTAAGAATCGCGGGACTCTTTTACGAAAAATCTGTTTTTGTAAAGTGCTGTAAGCTTGTCCATGTTTTCCTTTGACACAAGGCGGAAACAGACCTTTTCCCCTCTTGATTCTGCATACTCAGAAAGCTCATCAATTGCTTTTTTCAAGTCCCCTCTACCTATCGGGAAAAAATATGAAGGAGATTTCCCCTTGATATTGAACCTTAAAAAGAAGAACTCACCGTTTTCACTGCACTCAAGATTATAATAGCCATCCCAAATAAACAGTGTTGTAAACGAGGATTCCGAAGCACTTGACGGATCTTTTTCTCTGTATTTATTAAACCGCGTAATATCTTTTGGTGATATTTTGCAAAATTCAAGCATAAATTAACTTTCCTTCTTCTGATACTTTTTACCTTTAAACAACACCTTAAGCCCAAATTTAGGCAGAGCCAACATCCGTATAAATCTTGAAGGCTGTTTTATAAGCCTGTAAAGCCACTCAATTCCGTGATTACAGAAAAACTCAGGTGCACGCTGCACATTACCTGCAAACACATCTATACAACCTCCGGCACCAATTGCAAGCTTTGCATTAAGCTTGTCCCTATGCTTGTATATCCAGTTCTCCTGCTTCGGAAATCCCAGACATACCATAAGGAAATCCGGAGAAGTTTCATTTATTATCTCAATAATTTTATCGTCATCTTCGTCTTTAAAATATCCGTCATGTGTACCTGCAATCTTAAGACCCGGATATTTTTCCACAAGATTTTCCGCAGCAATTTCAGCTACACCCGGTTTTGCACCAAGAAGATATACGGATTTTCCTTTTTTCGCGAGAACATTGAAAAAATCAACAACAAGATCGTAACCCGCAACCCTTTCAGAAAGCTTTTCCCCGAGAATTCTGGCACCATACACAACACCTATACCGTCAGGAATAATCATATCAGCTTTATTAAGAACATCTGCATATTCAGCATTATTGGATGCATAAAGTATTATTTCCGAATTTGGTGTAAAAATCATACTTAACCCATCTTTTTCTACAAGCTCTTCTGCTTTTGCCACAGCTTCTTTCATATTGACTTTACTTACATGAACACCCAAAATATTTATATAATCCATAATATTTCCTCTTTCAATACATAAAATTACTACTTTAGTATACCATTAAATAATAATTTGTGCAACAAAAAAACCAGAAAAAGTGCGGTATTGTAACACAATTGTTAAATCCGCACTTTTAATTATTTTCTGATAATCACATCTTCTATTTCGATAGCACGGCTGTCTGCATCCATACCTATGCACTTTCCGCAATTATCACATACCTTGTTTTTATCGAGGTCACATTTATCGCACTCTCCGCAATCATTACACACTTTATTTTCATCAAGAATACATTTTTCTTCCATTATTACACCTCATTTATATATTTTTTCATCAAGCGGAAGATTATCTGCAAGAATTTCCTTCCCCACTGAATTACTGTATATCAATTCCATTGCCTCTTTTATTTTTTCCGCTTTGCAAAACTGAACCTTTGCATTCCCAAGAATTCCGTCTTTTATGGCACCGAAATGTCTGAAAGCCGGCTCGAATTTTCCGAAATTAACAGAAACATCAGGAATTACAGGGTCAAACCAGCGGAGGTGCCTTTTCTCTTTTTCTCCGTTTTTATAAATTATATCAGCATATATTCCTTCTTTTGTTATACGGTTTGGAATATTCAGCATTTCATCAACACAGTGAATACACGTATTCTTCTCCTGCCCTACCCCTATAAGAAGCATATAACCATTTTCTTTAAATATATTTCCATAGCAACCTTCAGGATTTGTAGGTGAATCAACATTTTTTTCATTTTCTACAAATGCCGAAACCTTTTCCTTATCCCCGAAAACAACCATCGAATGTGTAGGATGAAGACTTCTTACCCCATCTTTTCTTCCTGTTGCAGCTGTTGGTAAAGCACCAATACAGGTTTCTTCCTTATTCAGGTCAAGCACACATGTTTTCCATGTGTGAGCCGGAATACACAAAAGTCCGCCATTTTGTGTAAAAACTTCCTTAAGTGCATCTATAAGGGCATCTGCCCCTCCATCTATTTTTCCTATCGCCTTAAGTGAAGAATGAACAATAACCGGTTTCCCATACGAATCAAAAACCTTTAACTGCTTTATCAGTTCATTTTTATTTATCATACTTACCTCCAGGCACAATTAACAAATTCCGTGCCGATATATTAATACGTTTTTTATTATATCACCTTTCGATGAACTATGCAAATATATACAAAATATTTTTTTGTAGATACAAGGGAAAAACGCAGTAGTGACGAAAAAGAAAAAGTAAAAAACGGGGGTTTGATATAAAGAGGGTGCAAAGAAATTCGATTTCTTTACACCCTCCATTTAGAGCGTATGAATATACTTCAACAAAACAACCCAACTTTTTCTTTTAATTATCACACCGGAATGTAGAGAGTTTGCCCTGCATATATATCCCCGTCTTTTATTCCGTTATCTGCAGATATATCATAAACAAATTCGCAAAGATTACCACCTTCGGGCAAATACTTTTCAGCAATTGTCCACACAGTATCACCGTTTGAAACCACAACTTCTATCACACTATGTTTTTCATCTTTTGCAGCACTCTTTGAAAATGCTACATTTGCAATCATCACAATTAATGCCATCATGATAACTACAGCAATGCTACGCTGACGACGAAGCTTCCTTTGTCTTATAAGTCTTCTATATTTACTGCTTGTTCTCATAACAAAACCTCCAAACACTTGTTCGCTTTTCTTGATTATAATATAACAGAACATTTGTTCGGTGTCAATAGTTTTTTAGAAAATTTTTCAAAAAAAACTGTAGCAAAGTGAATAAACATTCATTTCGCTACAGTATCTTTTTCCCGTATATGCAATTACATCTTTTTCGCGAACAGGATTTGCCTGTTTTAAACTAAGTCCGGTCGCGACGCAGGGATCACGGTACGCCTCTTTTTTATTTAATTTTCATTCCGCAAATTAATCCGCCTTTAGTTCCCACAACAAACTTATCTTCGAAAACTGCAGGTGACGCTTCAACATTAGAGCCTATATTTACAGAATCAATAAATTTTCCTGACATACCGTCAATAAGCTTCACATTTCCTACTGAGTCACAAATAACTATATAACCTTTGCCTTCCGGAGTATATATTGCAACAGGACTGCTCCAGGTATAATCGTCCATTGTATATTCCCATATAACGTCGCCTGTCGCTTTGTCAAGTGCCACCAACACACCCCTGTAGGAATGTGGCGAAAATGCTATGTTATATATTATTATTCCGTCAAGGTCTGTGAACTTTCTTCCACTTATAGGTGTTGACTGAACACCGCCCGAAATATCACCGTATCTGGCACATTCATATGTCTTTTCCCAGACGATTTCTCCGTTTTCAGCATCTATTTTAAAAATAGTCGTGCTTCCTTTGCCACCCTGTGCCGTCCAGCGAAGCGACGGTGCTGAATAAAGGTATCCCCTGCAATCTTCTTCCCAGTCAAACACAGAAGTTGCATTTGAATCATCAAGGGTATCCTGTGCCCAGTTAAGTTTCATTGTATTAAGGTCAACACAGAAAAGCATACCGCTGTTTTCTGTTAAATACAGGTTTCTGCCAACGACAACACTGCTGCTTTCAAATCCTACCCATCTGTTTGCCTTGGTAAGGTTTGTCTTATAACGGCATTTCACCACATTTTCAGGTTCAATACTTATCGACTTTTTCTCCGGTTCATACTTAGTATTCAGCTTTATTGTATAAAGCACACCATTTTCACCGGGCCATATAAGAGTATCAGTTTCTGCATCTATTATAGGTGAAGAGTCGAATGCCGCCCATGATCTGAATGCCTCTGAATCCATTCCACTCTGTTCATAAAGAATGGTAGTATCTATCAGACTTATTGCGAACATACGCTGGCTTCTGCCGCCTGCTGCTATACCGGAACCTATATACATAATAGGGTATCCACGTGGGTCAAGAGTACCGGTTCCTTTAAAGGTCATACCTACATTAAGCTTATCACGTGTAGGCTCCCCGTCTTCAATGTCATAAAAATATATATTTCCGTCAAGGGTTGCATAAATAACTTCAGTAAGTCCGTCCTTCTTCTTGTCCGGATAAATATTCATTATTTCCTTTGTTTCGTCATCCCATCTTACGATAAGCGGCTGTCCTGACCATCCGCATCCAGACCATTCACCGAGACTTCCTATAGGATTTTTCCACATAATCTCCAGTTCTTCTTCTGTTATATCAGCAGTTCCGTATGCAGGATCATTTCTGTAGTTGTTACCGCGGAAAGTTGATACCCCTTCAAAGGGATAATATTTTGCAGCGTGTGCAAAGTTAATTTCTTCATCCCGTGCAAACTCTTCAACAACATTGCCGTTTTGTAAAATTTCCCATTCTACACCCCAGTTTGCCGGATCAGACTTTTCTGAATATGATGTTACTATTTCATACTCGGGTTCCGGAAAGGGTTCTTCCTCATGGTTACTGAATCCTTCATCGCTGAATGTTTCTTCCGTTTCAAAAAAACTGCATCCTGTTAATAGCAAAACACCGCACATAACAAGGACAAGAATTTTTTTTATTTTCATCATTAGCACCTCTGTTATGACATTTTTATACATATTTTACCATATGAGCATCTACAATGCAATACTTATATTCTAAGAAATGAACATTGCATCACCAAAACTGAAAAATCTGTACTTTTCCTCAACCGCATGCTTGTAAGCATCGAGGATATTATCTTTCCCCGCAAGAGCACTTACGAGCATAACAAGTGTTGACTTCGGCAGATGAAAATTAGTTATTAGTGCATCTGTCATTTTAAACTTATATCCCGGGTATATAAAAATATCTGTTTCACCGCTTTTTTCATATATTTTCCCGTCATGTGAAGCACTTTCAACAGTTCTGCAGCTTGTGGTTCCTACACAAATCACTCTGCCTCCGTTTTGTTTGGTTTCGTTTATTATATCTGCTGCTTCCTTCGTTACAATATAATATTCTGAATGCATTTTATGCAAAGTTACATCCGTCACCTTTACAGGTCTGAAGGTTCCAAGCCCCACATGAAGCGTAAGAAAAGCAAGTTTTACGCCCATATTTTCTATTTCATTAAGAAGCTCTGTCGTAAAATGAAGTCCTGCAGTCGGTGCCGCTGCACTTCCGTCATGCTTTGAATACACTGTCTGATACCTTTCCCTGTCCTGGAGCTTTTCTTTAATATAATGCGGAAGAGGCATTTCACCAAGTTCATCAAGAATAGTTTCAAAAATGCCATCGTAAATAAATTTCACACGTCTGTTTCCGCCTTCAAGAATATCCATCACTTCTGCTTTCAGTTTCCCGTTTCCGAAAACAAATCTTGCACCGATTTTCGCTTTTCTGCCGGGTTTTAAGGCTACTTCCCATTCATCCGACGTAAATCTGTGTAAAAGCAAAAATTCAATTGCACCACCGGTTCCTTCTTTTTCTCCATAAAGTCTTGCAGGAATAACCCTGGTATTATTAAGTACCAGACAGTCACCCGGTTTAAGAAAACTTTTTATATTCTTAAAAGTTTCATCTTTATATTCACCGCTTTTTTTATCAAGCACAAGTAACCTTGAAGCAGTTCGGTCTTCCAAAGGTTTTTGTGCAATTAATTCCTCCGGAAGATAGTAATCAAATTCTTCTGTATTCATACAATACCCCTTATTCTAATACAATCCCCTGATAGTAATGCTTAAGTATCTGGTCATACGTAAATCCGTTTTCAGCCATGCCTCTTGCACCCCACTGACTCATTCCTACGCCATGACCGTATCCTCCACCGGTTATAACATAATTTTCTCCGCCTGCAGCGTTTGTTTTGGCATAACCAATTTTCCCGTCAGCTGCAACCGCACAATATCCGGCAACTGGTTTCACACCGTTTGCTGTAAACGCATATAAGGGTGCAACTGCTTTTCCGCTTGTTGTCGAAGGCATTCCTACCGAGTCTGAGGAAACAGAAAATTTCTGACTGTATAATCCCAGAATTGTACGACACTTTTCTAATTTAACAGAGTGAGTCCCGCTGCTTCCATGAAATGTCATTTTTGTAACTCGTCCGCTTGCTGTAACAGCGTCAACAGTAATATTCTGAAGCGTTCCAATATTTACCCCGGCATTTCTCAGTTTGTTTTCAATTTCGCTTCTAGTGTAATTTACCGTCCATGAGTATTTTGATGCCTGTGCCGGATTTTCATATGGGTCCTGAACCGATTTAAGATACCCTATTGTACTTCCCCAGACATTTTCTACACTTTCTGTTTGCCCTGCACTTGTTGCAAAAAAGTAAAGCGGAACTACCTCTCCGTTATATTTTGCAAGTATGCCTTTTGTTTCATTAACTGCACGTCTGGTATTTTCATGTTCGCTTGCAACACCCCCGTAAACCTGACAGTGGGTGGTTGTACAAACATCAAAACCGTATGTTTTGTGCGCAGCTCCACGACACAAAACAAAATTTCTTGTACATACCGCCTGTGCTTTCAGTGCCTCATTGGGCCATGAATAACTCATTTCCCTTCCCAGTACACTAGACACATAATCGTCAGTTCCAACATAATTTATAACGAGAAGGTCTCCACCTAAACGACGTTCAAGATATATGTATCCACGGTACTCTTTTCCATCAAGCTTTATCGTCCCGCTTGACGACTGCACTGAAACTTTCGGTATACCGGCACCGTCAAATCTGCCTCCGGAATAAAAGCCTGTTGACCCCATATTGACATTGAATTCTTCCCCTGCCGGAGCAGAATACAAAATGTCACCCGTTTGTGCATTATATACGTTTATTTCACCTGCCGAAGACACTGTAACACTTGTTTTTGAACTGTTTCCGAAAACAAGTCCTACTCCCACTTCACTTTTATACCACGAAGCAAACGTGCTTGTAGAAATAAAAAGAAAAATGCAAGATAAAAACAGTATTATACCAAATTTATTTTTCACTTTTTTTATCCCCCGCTTTCCATATCAAGCCTCAAAGCTCCACACACCTTTAGGGAACTCTTGGCTATTATTTTTTGACTATATTTAATTTTTTCGACATTTTTTCAGAAAATCCTTTATTTTTCTCTTCTTTTACATTAAAAAAATTGACATCCTGCATCAAAAGTGATATACTATCTAATAATGCTTAAACATAGATATATTTAGGTATGGTTTTGAAAGGAATGGTATTGATGAAAAAACTTAATGTTGCTGTTGTCGGTGCTACCGGTATGGTAGGAAGGACTTTTCTTAAAGTTCTTGAAGAAATGAATCTTCCTGTTGAAAATTATTACTTGTTTGCATCAAAACGCAGTGCAGGTTCAACTGTTTACTTCTTAGGAAAAGATTACGTTGTTGAAGAGCTTACTGAAAGCTCTTTTGACAAAGGTATAGATATTGCACTTTTCAGTGCAGGCGGTTCAATAAGTGAAAAATTTGCACCAATCGCCGCTTCCAAGGGCTGTGTTGTTATTGATAACTCCAGTGCATGGCGTATGAATCCGGACGTTCCCCTTGTTGTTCCGGAAGTTAACCCCGAAGATATCAAGTGGAATAAAGGTATTATTGCTAACCCCAACTGTTCTACAATTCAGGCAATGGTTGCCCTTAAGCCTCTTGATGACAAGTATAAAATCAAGAGAATTGTGTATTCAACATATCAGGCAGTATCAGGTGCAGGTGTTGCAGGCTGGAATGACCTTGAAAACGGTCTCAAGGGTGAAGCCCCCAAAAAGTTCCCGCATCCTATTGCCAACAACTGTCTTCCCCACATTGATGTATTTCTTCCCAACGGTTATACAAAGGAAGAAATGAAAATGATTGATGAAACACGTAAAATTCTTGGAAGAGATGATATAAGAATTACAGCAACTACAGTTCGCGTTCCTGTATTCAACAGCCATAGTGAATCTATTAATCTTGAATTTGAAAAGCCCTTTGAGCTTGATGAGCTTGTTGAAGTACTTAAAAATGCACCCGGTATTGTTGTTCAGGATGACCCCGAAAACAACGTATATCCCCTTGCAGCAAATGCAACCGGCACAAACGAGACATACGTAGGAAGAATACGCCGTGATGAAAGTGTTGAAAACGGCGTTAACCTTTGGGTAGTTGCAGATAATATCCGTAAGGGTGCTGCAGCGAACGCTGTTCAGATTGCCCAGAAGCTTATCGAATATATGAATGACTGATTTGGAGGTTTTGTAAATGAGAACTAAATCTGTATTTACGGGCTCATGTTGTGCAATAATTACCCCCTTTGACAAGAACGGAAATACTGATTTCGGTGTTATGACAGAAATTATTGAACAGCAGATTTCCGGTGGAACAGATGCTATTTGCGTGTGTGGCACAACAGGTGAAGCCTCTGCTATGGATGACAAGGAACATCTTGAGGTAATAGAGTTTCTAGCAAACAAAGTAAATAAAAGAATTCCTGTTATTGCCGGTGCAGGTTCAAACGACACACGTCACGGTATAGCACTATGTAAGGAAGCCGAAGCACGCGGTGCTGATGCACTTTTGCTTGTAACTCCCTATTACAATAAAACATCTCAGCGAGGACTTATTCAGCATTATACTAAAACTGCTGACAATGTTAATATTCCGATTATTCTATATAATGTTCCCGGAAGAACAGGTCTCAACATTACACCTGCAACACTCAATACCCTTGCAGACCATCCCAACATTGCTGCTATCAAGGAGGCATCGGGAAATATGGCTCAGGTAGTTGAGATGATGTCCCTTTGCGGTGATAAGATTGATTTTTATTCAGGTTGTGACGAAATTAATGTTCCTTTCATTTCTATGGGTGGTAAAGGTGCTATTTCAGTTCTTGCAAATGTTGCTCCTAAAAACACTCACGATATGATTAAGTATGCTCTTGACGGCAACTTTAAGGAAGCAGCCCGTATGCAATTAGAAGCCCTTGACCTTATCAACTCGCTTTTCTGCGAAGTTAATCCTATTCCGGTAAAAGAAGGAATGAATATTTTAGGTTTTAACGCCGGCAGTACAAGATTGCCTCTTTACGATATGGCTCCTGAAAATGTTGAGCGTTTGCGTACTTCAATGAAAAATTACGGATTGATAAAATAATTTAGTTGTTGCAGAGTCGGGTTTGTTGACTCTGCAACATATTTTTTAATACTTAGCATAAAATAACAAAGGTGGAATAATATGATTAATATAGCATTGGTAGGTGCTAACGGAAAAATGGGACAGGTAATATCACGCCTTGTATCTGACAGCACTGAAGTAAAAATAACATTCGGAGTAGATATTAATACGGAAAACAAGTCAGGTTATCCTGTGTATGGCAGTTTCACAGATGCAAAAGAAGATTGTGATGTTATAATTGATTTTTCACACCCATCTTCCCTTCCTATGACTCTTGAATATGCATTAAACAACAAAAAAGGTGCGATTATTGCCACAACAGGACTTGCACCTGAGCAGTTAGAAGCTATTAAAGCAGTTTCCGAAACTATCCCCGTATTTTTCAGTGCAAATATGTCACTTGGTGTAAATCTTCTTATTCAGCTTGCAAAAAAAGCAACTGCACTTTTAGAGGACAACTTTGACATAGAAATTATTGAAAAGCATCACAACCTTAAGATTGATGCCCCCAGCGGAACTGCACTTGCAATTGCAGATGCAATAAACGAAACCTGTCATGCTTCAAATGAATATGTTTATGACCGTCATAGCACAAGAAAAAAACGCAGTAAAAATGAAATCGGAATTCATTCTCTGCGTGGAGGAACAATCGTTGGAGAACACAGTGTTATTTATGCCGGAAACGACGAAATAATTGAGCTTAAGCATACAGCTACGAGTAAAGAGATTTTTGCCGTAGGTGCAATCAAAGCGGCACGTTTCCTTTATGGTAAAGCCCCCGCACTTTATTCTATGGACGACCTTATTTCCGAAATCTGCTGAGAAAGGATAATTCAATGAAAAGAACAGCTTTACGCGACAGAGTTCTTCCCAAATATACCCGCGGCGAGGAAATCTTTAATATGGTGTCACACATTGTTGGCGGCGCACTGGGTATTGCTTACCTTGTTCTGTGTGTCATAACCGCAGCTGTGCATCATAATCCTTACGGGGTTGTTGGTTCTGCTATTTATGGCAGCTCTGTAATATTACTTTTTACTATGTCCAGTATTTATCACGGACTTCGTCCGGGTACTGCAAAGAAAGTATTTCAGATAATAGACCACTGTACGATTTACATTATGATTGCAGGAACATACACTCCAATTACGCTTTCTGCCATCCGACCCCTTTCAACACCTGTAGCATGGGTTATTTTTGGTATTGTGTGGGGTGTTACGTTTGCGGCTATGACATTTACTGCCATAGACCATAACAAGTATAAAATACTTTCCATGATTTGTTATATTGGTCTTGGATGGTGTATTGTAGCCTTCTGGCCCATAACATACAAAGCTATAGGCTTTGGCGGTGCGATATACCTCGCTCTTGGCGGTATACTCTATACAGTTGGTGCAGTCCTTTACGGAGTAGGAAAAAAGCACCGCTATGTACATTCTCTTTTCCATTTATTTGTTAATGCAGCAAGCTTGATGCATTTCTTCTGCATTTTGTTCTACGTATTATAACAAAGAAATAATATTGTGGTATAAAAATAAGAGGTTATAGTAATGTGAATATTTATTCACTTGCTACAGCCTCTTATTTTATTGTTATATTAAAGAAAGTATGTAATTTTTTACTTTGTCAAGTTTACTCATTTTCCATTCGTCGTCTTCTGCTTTAAGTGCAAGCGGTACAACATATGAAAAGTCCATATGGGCATCTTCAACATATCCTTCTGCCTCACCACTCATAAAATACTCGTCCCAAACATCATCGTCTGCATTCCCGAAACGGTCAGGCTCAAGATAAATCATACGCCTTTTTTCCTCTGCAATAAAGCTCTTTGCGCTAAGCGGTACCAGAAGATTATATTCCTCTTCTTCAATATTTGTGAATATATCCGGAAGCGGAGATGCTTCAATGACCTCTTCAACACGATTTATTTTAATTCCTGTTGCTTCAAAAGTCATCTTATCCTCAGTAAATATAAGTTTAAGTAAAATTCCCACATCAGTATAAAGATGTGCACGTTGATAATCCGTATCAAATATAAAATTACCAAGAGAGTAAAAAATCATTTTTCCGTCATCAAAAACCTCGTAATTTTCCGGCACATGAGGATGATGTCCTACAACTACATCTGCACCCATTTCAAGGTAATTTATATATCTTTCTCGGGTGTAAGGTGTGGGAAGTGCCGTAAACTCCTCCCCTCCGTGGGAAATCACAACGCACCATCTGCATTTTGACTTTATTTCACTAATGCGTTTTTCTATTAACTCCATATTGTCCCAGCGGAAAATGCCTGCAGAATTCTCTGTTGCAGGAATACATTCTGTCATATATGAAACACATATAATACCTATTCCACCTGCTTCATCAATATAGACAGGCTCCGACGCCTCGGTTTCGTTAAGACCTGCCCCAACAGTAAAAGCACCGTTTTCTGTGGCATAGTTTTTAGTAGAAACTAACCCCTCTACCCCTGCATCCATAGTGTGGTTATTGCCAATGCTCCATATATCAGCACCAATTTTATTGAAAGTACCTATTGCTTCAGGATTCATGCTATGGAAAAAGACCCCTCGGGAGCCGTCGTCAACGGCATTAATCAGGGCACCCTCGACATTCAGGCAAACGTGGTCAGCACGGCGAAAAAAATCCAGCACGTCTTTTGAGAGAAAATCCGCATCCTCCCACTTTTTGTCCATATATCGGTCGAACCCCACATCCCCTGAAAATACAATTGAAGTTTCTTTTTTCATTTCTTACTTCTGCTCCTTTTTATAATTAAGCACAGCTATACCTGTACAGATAAGCACAAGTGCAATCAATAGATTTATATAGGACACACCGCTTGCTTCAGTAAGCATAAGCTCAGAAAGCAGCACACCGAATACAGGAATCATAAAGCTGAATACAGTCACCTTTGACACAGGATTATGCTTTAAAAGCACACCCCAAAGTGCATAAGCTATTGCTGAAAGGAATGAAAGGTATGTAAGTACACCGAAAGCCTGAAGACTGTTTACCTGAATTTTTCCGCCCATAAAAAGGCCTGCCAGAAGCATTACGCTTCCACCCATAATAAACTGATATCCGCTGATTATTACCGGGTCTTCATCATTTGAAAAACGCTTCATAAGAACTGATGAAACCGCATAGGCAATAGTTGAAAAAAGTACAAACGCATCACCCCAGTTAATATTCAGGTCAAGTCCGTTAAGATTGACAATTATAATACCTGCAAACCCCAATATGCAAGCAAAAATCTTTTTTGCAGTTAACTTTTCCTGCCGAAAGATAAGGCTTGCTATAAGAATTGAAAAAAATGTGTTTGAACCACTTATGACAGTCCCTTTGACACCTGTTGTAAGGCTGAGACCCATATAGAAAAAGAAATACTGTATAACAGTCTGAAAAAGACCTACTGTAGCAACCTTGCCTATATTTGCTTTTTTAGGGCAAAGGAATTTTCTTCTTGCTATTGAATAAATAGTCACAGTAATAATTCCTGCAAATAAAAATCTGACACCTGCAAAAAGGATTGTAGATGCAACTGTTGCTTCAGGACGGATAAGCTCGTAACCTATTTTAATAAACGGAGTTGCACTTCCCCATAATGCACAGCACAGAATAGCTGCAGCTGATACAAACCACATATTTGTAAAAAGTTTACCTTTCTTTTCGTTCATTTTATTCTTCTCCTTCCAATGGATATCTGATATTTATTTGTTTTCTTATATAATCCATTTCAGAAAGTATTGCTATGCTTTCTGAAAGCGGCATTATATCACTTTCCGTTTTGCCTTCGCTTATGCACCTGCACGCTTCAATAATTTCTTCTTCAAAACCGTCACCTATGCTTGGCATACTGACAGATGTTTCTTTACCGTTTTTACAAAGAATAATTTCCTGTGCACCGTAAAAGGCTGGAAGCTTTATGTAACCGTCTGTTCCGTATATAAACGCCGTTTCAGGTTTTTCAACGCTGACTGCACATGACAAAGATGCCATAATGCCGCCCTCGTATTTAAGATTTATCTGGGTATGTATATCTACTCCGTTTACATTCTCTGATGTTGCCGTAATCTCTTCGGGGCTTTTTTCAAAAAGATATGCACACAGATTAAGGGGATAAATACCTACATCAAGAAGCGCACCGCCTGCAAGGCTGTTTTCGAAAAGTATATGTGCATTTTCCGGAGTTTCCCTATAGCAAAAATCAGCTTCTAAAGCCATAACCTTTCCTATTTCCCCACGTGCAATCATATTCTTTGTTTCCTTGATAGCCGGAAGAAATCTTGTCCACATTGCTTCCATCAAAAACTTCCCGTTTTTTTCTGCACATTTTTTAAGACTTTCTGCCTGATTAACATTAATACAAATAGGTTTTTCGCAAAGCACATGTTTACCGTTATTTAAAAAAAGCTCAGCACAGGATTTATGAAACGGGTGAATAGTAGAGATATATACTGCATCAATTTCATCAGATAATGCCATTTCTTCATAACTTGAAAAAACATTTTCAACACCATATATATCTGCAAATTCCTGTGCTTTTTCTTTTGTTCGCGATGCCACAGCTGAAAGCTGTGCACCTTCAACATTTTTTATAGCTTTAGCAAATTTATTTGCTATATTTCCGGGGCCTGCTATCCCCCATCTTATAACTTCAGTGCTCATATCTTTAACTCCTTCTTCGAAAAATACTTTTTCATTATAATAAAAACTATAATTCCGCAAAGAGGGAAAAGTCCTGCAAGCAAAAAGCCTGACCGCATACCAATTTGTTCTGCAGTAAGATTAAGTACTTTTCCGAGATTGTGTGCAAAGTCACTTGCCCCGACCTTATCCGCAGCAATTCCTACAATTTGCGGAGCAATTGACGCACCCATATCTCCGCCCGCTGCCATCAATGCATATGCGGCAACACTCATTCCCGAGATTTTTCCCTCTGTATAAATAAGACTTCCCGGCCACAACATAGATGTACAAATGCCTGTAAAAGCACAAGCTATAAGTGCAATAACCGGACTTATAACAAGACCTGCACACATATAACAGAAAAACGCCCCTGAAAGCCCAAGAAGAATGACTTTCTCTATGTTTTTGCCGAATTTAGAGTATGCTGTCCTGCCTATTCCAAGGGTTACACCAAACAGTGCCATTCCGAAAATATCTCCCCATACTTTTGATATACCAAGTGCTTTTTCAGAAAAACCTGATGCCCACTGAGACATCGTACATTCTGCTGCGCCGCCAAAGAATATACACATTACACAAAGCATAAGACCTTTACTGAATCCTGACTTCTGACCTTTTTCTTCACCACCGATTTTCATAGGCGGAATTTTTGATAATGTGAACATAATCCATCCCGCAACAGGTGCAATCGTCCAGAAAAGTGCCAGATACATCCAGTTTGTTCTTCCAAACACTTTAAGAAACAAGGTGCTTATAATAACAACAATCACTACACCCCATGCATATACAGAGTGAAGCTTACTCATCTCGTGTTCAGGATTCTCTGCAGGAATCGCAGCTACAACAGGACTCATCAAAACCTCTGCAAGTCCGGAGCCAACCGAGGCAAGAACTGTTCCCACCACAATCCACAGATACGCCTTTGACGGAAAAAAGCATGGCATAACAGCGTATATAATCATACCGATAGCCGAAAGCAGAGGTGTCAGTCTGACAGTTTTTTCGATATTAAAAAAACGTGTAAAGAAACTGAATACCAAATCTATAAAAAGCTGTGTAGCAAAATTTACTACAACCAAAAGTCCCATCATGGTATAGGATATCCCGTACATTTCACGGAAGGTGACAAACAAAAGTGGCGAAATATTCGCCACTGCTGACATTGTAAAGCCTGTAGTATAGCAGGCATATTTTGTGATTTTGTACTTATTCTTCATATTTCTTTACCTTACTGTATTTTTACCTTTTGTTTTGCTATTACCAAGTGAATAAACAGTGCCGCTGCAATAATCATAACGAATGACACTGCAGAAAGTATCTGCTGCCCGTATATCTGCATGCCAAAAAACATAATGTTTTTGTTCTGAACAAGTTCAAGAACAGCTCCACCTACAATTGATGCCAGAAATCCGCATAATCCGCTTACGGAATTTTTTATAGCCATTGCCTGGGTTATACAGTTAAGCGGAACGTAGCTATATGCAATATTAAATGAATTCTGATTTGTTCCCGCAAGAGACACATTATAAAGAACGGTAAAAATTATCACAAGCCACCATGTTCCCGGGGTTGTAAACACATTTATAAAAAATGCCGCTGCTGCAAAAAAAAGCCCTAACTCCATTCCCTTTGCAAAGCTGTGTTTATCAGAATATATTGCAAAAGGCTTGGAAATAAGCATTCTTGCGGCATTTGATACAATATTTATAAGCTGAATAACAAATACGCTTATTGCAAGCTCCTTTGTCTTATACACCCCCATAAACCCAACTGTAAAATAAATGGCAAACTTCTGAATACTTTCCATCACTATAACGTTACGGAAGTTAGTATTTACGAAGGTGTTTTTAACTACTTCACTTAAAGAAATAGCTGCCTCTTCCTCCTGTGCCCTGGTGCTTTCGCTTTTAATAAGTTTAAGACATATAAAATTGCCTATATTTATAATAAGTATTGTCATGGATATAAAAAGAAACGCACCGTTAAGATTTCCTATGCTTTCAAATTTATCCACAATATATCCGAACACAGCGGTAAATACAATACCTGCAAGAAGCGACGTTACCTCTTTATTTGCTGAATAAACCGCCCTCAGTGATGGTTCAACATGAGAATTAGCCCATTTAAAAAGCATAGACGAAATAAGATACTTTATCGCATAGGCAACCATTATTGATGCAACTACAAGTACACGCTTTATATCTGCACTTGCAGGTATAAACGGAACAAGGTATACAAGCATAAAAAAGCATATACTTACAGTTTCACATATCATTACAATCTTTTTTGTTGAAGTTTTTGTCTTTACAAGGAATATTGACAAAAGCTGAAATACAAAAGCCAGACTTACAAAGGATGAAATAATACCAATGTATTTATCACTTACCTTAAGCGAATTAAGAAGCTTTGCCAAAAAAGCATCAGCAACAAGTAGTGCAATAAAATATTCAAAAGCACACTGTACCATATAGGCATTTCTCGAACGCTTATATTCTTTTGTAGAAAACCTGTTATCCATAAACCACATCTCTTTCCATACTAATCCATTATGCTAATAACATATTAACATATTATACCGTAAATGTCCAGTAAACCGTAAAAAAAATATACTTTGGCAAAACTTAAGTGGTGCAAAGAAATTCAACCTCTTTACACCACCTAAGTCTGACCAAAGTATTTATTATTTTTTGTCAAAAAGGCTATTACTGCCCCAATAATGATAAATATATTTCTTTTATTTCCTGAACAGATGTTTCCCGCGGATTTCCCGGTCTGCAGGCATCTTTATATGCGGATTCAGATAAGAAATCCACATCTTCCATCTTAACAATATCTTTAAGGTCTGATGGAATTCCTACATCAGATGAAAGCTTTCTGACAGCGTCTATAGCTGCTGCTTTTGCCGCTTCCAGTGACATTTCATCCGTATCTCTGACACCCATTGCCTTTGCAATATCCCGATACTTCTCCCCTGCATTTCTGGCGTTATATTCCATAACTGCCGGAAGAATAATTGCATTTGCAATTCCGTGTGGTGTATCATACAAAGCACCCAAGGGATGTGCCATTGAATGAACTATACCAAGTCCCACATTTGAAAATCCCATTCCTGCTATATACTGACCGAGTGCCATTCCTTCCCTGCCTTCGGGGGTATTGTCAACTGCACCGCGAAGGTGTTTTGCAATAAGCTCGATAGCCTTCAGGTGGAACATATCACTCATTTCCCATGCACCTTTCGTTATATACCCTTCTATGGCGTGTGTAAGTGCATCCATGCCTGTTGCAGCCGTCAGACCTTTAGGCATAGTTGCCATCATATCAGGGTCAACAACTGCAACTACAGGAATATCGTTCACATCTACACACACCATTTTTTTACTGTTTTTCTCGTCAGTTATAACATAATTAATCGTAACTTCTGCTGCGGTACCTGCAGTTGTAGGAACTGCAATAATGGGAACACACTTATTTTTGGTGGGAGCTACTCCCTCAAGGGATACTACATCGGAAAATTCAGGATTATTTATAATAATACCAATTGCCTTTGCAGTATCAATAGCTGAACCGCCACCTACTGAAACTATACAATCACATTCGCTTTTCTTATATGCCGAAACACCTGACTGAACATTCCCTACAGTGGGATTAGCCTTTATTTCCGAAAAAATTTCATATGGAATATTTTCTTTTTCAAGTACATCTGTCACCTTTTTAGTGACATTAAGCTTAATAAGGTCAGGATCAGTGCAAACAAAGCATTTTTTAAAACCACGCCTTTTAACCTCTGCCCCTATTTCGTTAATTGCACCTTTTCCATGGTAGCTTGTTTCATTCAATACAAATCTGTTAGCCATATTTAATACCTCCCTATAAGCATATTATAAGTATTTTCTTTACTTCTATTCCATAATTTCCTTGAAAATAATTCTCAGTTCTTCTTTTTCAAGCACAACGTCAGCACCTGACATTGAATCTTCAATCTGTGAAATTCTGCTTCCGCCAATTACAGGGAATGTGTCCGGAGCTACGATTGAACACATAGCACCACATACAATCGCACCTACAGAGCAATTATATTTTTCAGAAAGCTTTTTCATATACTCGGTTTTATCAAGGTTTTCCTTACAAAGATATCTTTTCTTCGCTTTTTCAGAAAGTGCATCTACGCCTGCTTCCGCCACCTTAGAAAAGAATCCCTTTGCCTGAGAAGAATAGGCTACAACAGGCATTCCCGAATCTGTATAGAATTTGAATTCATCTGCATCCATCCCTACAAGACCGCCTCTTTCACCCAAACAGTATGCAGGGTTGAAGCGAATTTGACTTGCTGAAAAGCCTGACAATGAATGTCTCTTTGCATATTCATTTACTGCTGTAATTCTGTCAGACTGCCAGTTTGATGCACCGAATTTTTTTATTTTTCCTTCTTTAACAAAACTATTCATCAATTCCGCAACTTCTCCTGGCTCAATTACTCTGTCGTCACGGTGAAGCCAGTAAAATTCCACGCAGTCTTTACCAAGTGCTTTTAAACTTTTATCAAGGTCGGAAATAATATCTTTCTTTGTAACTCTTGATATTTCGCCTGCATCCGGTTCGTAATATCCGCCTTTTGTAAAAACGTGCATATCGGTTGCTTTTCTGTCTCTCAGCCACTTACCAACAATTTCTTCCGATACACCTTTAGCATAAAGACGTGCTGTGTCTATGTGCGTTCCGCCCATTTCACGGAATTTGTCCATAATGGCGTAAGCATCAGCTTCTGATATTCCGTCACCAAAATATGCTGTTCCCAAAAACATTTTTGAAGCTTTTTCGCCAAAAGCATCTGAATATCTCATTAATATGCCCCCTTAGTATAAGAATTTAGAAAGTCAGGGTGTATAATTTAGCCAACCACCACATATGCACCACTTTTCGTAAAATCGTATCTTCCCCAGGTGTAGTCTGTGGTTACCGTATTTTCAAAAAGAACCTTTTCTAAAGTTTCACGTTCTGTAAACTGTATTCCGTCTTTCGTATGTGCTTTTAATGAGCTGTTTGCAATAAGTATCTCCCCATTATCTGTAATACCTGCCGCAAGTATGTAGTGCTCCCCCGGTGAAAACGGGTTATCAGGGAGCTTATCTGATGGATGAGACCATATTATAACAACCCTTCCTTCCGATAATTCTTTTTCAATATGGCAGGACGCCTCATAGGCTTTTCCCGCTTCTATACCAAAGGCTTTGGCGTTAATGCCAAAGCTTCTTATTACCTGAGCAATTCCCGTTTCACTTAAAAAATGGTCTTCAAAAAGAGGCTCCCCCATTCTAGGCTCGCCCCACAACTTACGGCAATAAGTATATTCTTCGTGTGGATTAATTTTTATTCCGTTAAGATTCAGTGCCATCGCACAACAGCAGTGACCGCACCCGTTTTTGATGATATACTGCGAAAACTCACCGTTTTGCCATTCCTGCTGAATCCATACGGGAGTAGAATTTTCTTCTTTAGTTATTATTGCCGGCACACTTGTATCTCCGGTATATTCATATTTCATATTCATTGCTATTTCTCCTGTTCATTGCATAGACAAAAATCTGCTATTTTCTAAGTTTTCTGCAATACTGCGTACAAAGCTTATCTGTACATTCAGAACAACGAAGAGCCATGTTGCTGTTTTCCCAAAATCTTTCAGGATATACAATTACACATACTTCCCATACAATCCATACTGCAATGGAAAAGATAACAAGAGACCATGAAAAAAAGCTATTCAATGCTACAATTGGCAGGAACATCATCAGATGATCCCAATTAAATATTCTGCATGTTGTACAGCATTTATTTTGCATTATAAGACGAAAGGGGCACCAGATAAGAACGCATATTAAATCACACACGTAAAAAAATGTAGATATCAGCACCATCATTCCCGTATCTATAATTCCTCTTAAATGCAATATACTTATAAAAACAGTCAACACAATCCATATTAACATTACTTTATATGCCGTTTTTGTGGTATCTTTTATATATTGTTTTAAATTTTTGTAGTTGATTTTTTCTTTAATCGGTTTAAAAAGCGATACAAATACTTTTTGCGAGCCTATTGATATATGGTTCTTTACCGGAATAAGCTGAAGTATCATATCACACATCCACAAAATCCATAAAAGATGCAGTAAAGAAAACTTATCAAAAAAATCCCATCCCTCTGCAGCTTCAAACATATTTTTGTTAAACAAATATGTCAGCACTGCAATAATAAACACTATTATTCTTCCTATAAGTCTCAAAAAATATATTTTTCTTGTTTTCGACATACGGTTGCTGTTTTCCATCGGTTATATTTCCTTTAAATCAATTTTAGTCTCTTATTACGCATAAATTTAAAACACCATCAGATGCTTTTTCCTATTTCTTCTGCATAACGTACAGTTTCCATTGCATCTTTTGCATATTTATCAGCACCAATTGAGTCGGCATACTCCTTTGTAAGAACTGCACCGCCTACAACTACTTTTATATGCGGAGCTTTTTCGCGAAGGAGCTTTATTGTTTCTTCCATAGCAGGCACTGTTGTTGTCATAAGGGCACTTAGCCCTACCAGCGGAGCTTTTATTTCTAAAGCCTTATCAACAATATCTTCAGGCGAAACGTCTTTTCCCATATCCACTACATTAAATCCGTAATTTTCAAGGAGTAGTTTTACAATATTTTTTCCGATATCGTGAATATCGCCTTTAACTGTTGCGATAACAACAGAGCATTTAGTCTCTTCACTGTTTTTTTCCGACATTTGTGCTTTTATAATTTCAAATGATGCCTTTGCCGCTTCAGCACTCATAAGAAGTTGCGGCAGATAAAAGGTCTTTTCTTCAAATCCTTTTCCTGCAATATCAAGAGCCGGAATGACTTCGTCTCTTACAACATCAAGCGGTGCCTTTGTTTTTAAAAGCTCACCCGTAAGATCAGCCGCCTGCTCCTTAAGTCCTTTCACGATTGCCCTTTGAAGCATGGATTTATACTCAGCTTCCGTTTTTACAGACACGGGTTCTGCTGTCTTTATATTTTCTGTGTAATTTTCAAAAAAGCTTATATACTCCTGACAATTATCATCAAGGCCATGAAGTGCTCTGTATGCGTAATACGTCTTCATCATTGAATCGGAATACGGGTTCATAATGGCAGCCGAAAGTCCGTCCTGAAGGGCAAGGGCAAAAAAAGTACTGTTTGCCGCATCCCTTACCGGAAGACCAAAGGAAACATTCGACACTCCCAGAGATGTATGGCAGCCAAGGTTATTTTTTATAAATTTAAGGGCACCAAGTGTTGCAAGTGCCGCATTCTTATCTGCACTTACCGTCATTGCTAGGGTGTCAAAAATAATATCTTTTTTATCTATTCCGTAGCGTTCTGCAACCCTAAGAATTTTTTCAGCAATTTTAATCCTTCCCTCAGAAGTTTCCGGAATACCGTTTTCATCAAGAGTAAGTGCAACTACAAGTCCACCGTATTTTTTCACAAGGGGAAATACCCGGTGCATACTTTCTTCCTTGCCGTTTACGGAATTTATCATAGCTTTACCGTTATAACGCCTTAGTGCTGCTTCCATTGCTTCTGCATCAGACGTATCAAGCTGCAGGGGAAGGTCTATTATTGCCTGAAGCTCACAAACGGCGTTTTTAAGAACTTCTTTTTCATCTATATCCGGAATACCTACGTTAACATCAAGAATATGCACACCTTTTTCCTGCTGCTTTATACCTTCTCCCAATATATAATCCATATTATTTTCTATAAGAGCCTGCTTCATAAGCTTTTTGCCTGTAGGGTTTATTCTTTCACCGATAAGTATCGGGGAATCCTTAAACTCAACTGCATGAGTATACGAAGAAACTGCGGTGATATTTTTCTTCGTAATTTCTTTTGGGGACAACCCTTTAATTTTTTCCCGGACGGCCTTTATATATTCAGGTGTTGTTCCGCAGCAACCACCAACAATTCTTACACCCTTCTCTACGCTAAAGAAAATTTCCTCTGAAAATTCATCGGGATAAACATCGTATACGGTTTGCCCTTTTTCACTTTTTGGAAGTCCGGCATTTGGCTTAAGCACAACAGGCACTGAAGATACCGCAAGAAGCCTTTCTACAACGCTTTTAAGTTGTTTTGGTCCTAAAGAGCAGTTTACACCGATTGCATCTGCACCCAATCCTTCGAGCATACATACCATTGCTTCGGGTGAGGCACCAGTCATAAGCTTTCCGTCTTCACCGTATGCGTTTGTAACAATAACAGGAAGGTCACTATTCTCCTTTACTGCAAGAAGTGCCGCCTTTGTTTCGTAACTGTCGTTCATGGTTTCGATTGTAATTAAATCAACACCATACTTTACTCCAAGTAACACAACTTCGGAAAAAACTTTAACAGCATCTTCGAAATCAAAGTCCCCGTAGGGCTTAAGAAGTCTTCCCGTTGGACCTATATCGAGAGAAATAAATTTTAAATGGTTTCCTTCCGATGTATCTCTTGCCCTTTTTGCATTTTCTACAGCAAACTTAACGATTTCATCAAGTTCATCCAAAGAGAATTTGAGGGAATTCGCACCAAAGGTATTTGTATTTACTATATTGCTTCCTGCATTAAAATAATCACGGTGAATTTTTTCTATAACATCACCGTGAATAATATTCCACCTTTCAGGGTACTCTCCAGGAACTAGTCCTTCTTTCTGCAGAAGAGTTCCCATTCCGCCGTCAAGTATCAAAATATCTGTTTTTAAAAGTTCTCTTACATTCATTTTCATCGTCTCCTGAACAAACAATCTGTTTTTTCACAAAAATTACAGGATGCTTTACATTCTGTTTTTTTACGGGATATTCCGATTATCGCTGTTACTGATTTTGACGGTGTCATCAGAAGACTTTCATTAAGCGAAAGCCCTATCTGACGTGCACAGTCAAGCACAGAAAAAATATCTTTCTGAACTTTTAATGACAAATCACCATAACCCGGACTGAATCTTGGTCTTGTAAAAAGATTGTCAGCTTTTAAAAGTGCTGACATTTCATTATTGAATGAATTACAAAGTGATTCTATTCTTTCCGCACCTATCGCCTGAAAAATCACTGCCTTCGAAGGAGATATTCTGCTGTATTTTGCAATCAGGCGGTCAATCTCTATCCCTACTGTCGCACCAAAAAGAACTGCTTTTTTACATCCTGAAAGATTTTTCAAAAGTGCTTTACTGTCTGTTTCCAAAACTGACAGTTTAACCTTTCCCCCATTAATTTCTACGGGAACTTCGCACCAACACACATTATATGTAAACACATCTCTGCACTCTTTTATACAATCGTCAATCAATGCACCGAGAATTTCGTCGGTATCATCACACAGTGCATACCTGAGAATTTCTTTTTTATTAAATTCGGGTAATTCATAACTTTTTCTGAAAACCGTCACTTACATCTTCCCCAATATATCAGATAAGTTTCCTTGAATTCTGCGTGCAACTTCAGGCTTATTCATTGAATAAACATGTACATTCAGAACATTGTTCGCATATAGGTCAATAATCTGATCCGTTGCATATGCTATACCCGCCTGCATCATAGCTTTGGGGTCTGCACCGAATTTATCGACAATACTTTTAAAACGCTGGGGCATAAATGAACCCGAAAGCTTTATTGCACGCTCAACCTGATTTGCATTTGTAATAGGCATAATACCTGCAATTACCGGAACTGTTATTCCCGCTTCCCTGATTTTATAAAGAAAATTATAAAGAAGATTATTGTCAAAAAACATCTGTGTTGTAAGAAAATCACATCCTGCATCAACTTTTTCTTTAAGCCGACAAATGTCCTCTTTCTGATTTGCACTTTCCGGATGCACTTCGGGATAACACGCTGCTCCGATACAAAATTCAGGATCATACGATTTAAGTTCACGGATAAGGTCAACTGCATAGCGATAGTCCCATTTACTTCTGTCTTCGTTTTTCTTTTCTTCGGGAATATCTCCGCGAAGTGCCATTACATTCTTTATTCCTGCAGTTTTAATTGCACGAATTCTTTCTTTTACGGTTTCCTTAGTAGAAGATACGCATGTTAAGTGGGCAAGCGTAGAAACACCATATGTTTCTTTAATATTTTTAGCAATTTCCAGAGTATATTTGCTGGTTCCCCCGCCTGCACCGTATGTAACGCTCATAAAAGAAGGTCTGAGCCTTGCTATATCTTCAGTTGCTTCTTTGACACTTTCAAATGACGTATCCGTTTTCGGAGGGAAAACTTCAAACGAAAGTGAAAGCTTCTCCTCTTTAAAAAGTTCTGTTAATTTCATATTTTCACCCTGTAATCAGAATCATTTAGTTAGGTTTAACACTTCCCACAAATTCATATACTTTCCATGAACCGTAAGAATCCCGTTTCATTCTGTATGTCGCAGTCTGCTTGTGAGGTTTAAGACTTCCGCCTTTTTCCTGAACATTAAAGCTTTCATGAACCGAAACAACACAGGTATCTGCATTTTCATATTTCAAATCACTTACAAGATACGATTCAATATATTCCTCATATACATATGTACCGGTTTTGATAAATTTACTTTGGGTATTATATACGTTAGAACTGCTGTTTCCGGACATTGTATAGGGAAGCATATATGTGCTGTCACCGGAATTCAGTGCCTGAACATAACTATAAACGAAATTATCTATCACGTTTTCAATTTCAACACGGTCATAATTACGTCGTTCTTCTTCAGCCTTTCTTGCTGCTTCCGCCTCTGCTGCTATACGTGCTGCTTCCGCTTTTCTTGCCGCTTCTGCTTCTGCCGCAAGACGTGCTTCTTCCGCTTTCCTTGCTGCTTCCGCCTCTGCTGCTATACGTGCTTCTTCCGCTTTCCTTGCTGCTTCCGCCTCTGCTGCTATACGTGCTTCTTCGTCATTCTGTGTTACTGAAGAATCTTGCACACTTAAATCAGCACTTTTAACATTTCCATTATCCGGCGTTTTTTTCATAATAACAACCGTCACCATCACAGCTGTTACAATAAGAAGTATTATTAAAACTACCGCCAAGGAAATCACAACACCGTTACTTCCTCTGTTTCTTTCGTGGTGAACTCTTCTTTCCTCTTTTAATCTGTATCCGCAGTTTTCACAGAACGCTGCATCAGGACTTACCGACGCCCTGCAATTTGGGCATGAAGAAACAAAGTTATCACTCACATCAACCATTCTTCCTCCACAATTTGTGCATATAATAGCATTATTGTTATCTGTAATTTGTCCACAACTCATACATTTTCTCATATGTAAAAACCCCATTCTGTTGTATGTTACTGAATATATTTTACCATAAATAATTAAAATGTCAATTTATCGTTCAGATAAATTGACATTTTCTTCATATTAGTGGAAATCTGTTAATGAGCCTGCTTGTGAGCTTCCCTTACAGGAACCTTTTCTTTAAAAAGAAGTGTTATACACCACAATCCCGCAAGTCCTACAACAGTATAGATAATTCTGCTGAGAATTGCTGTTTGTCCGCCACACAAAAGTGCAACAAGGTCTACTCCGAAAAGACCGATTGCACCCCAGTTTATTGCTCCGATAATTGCGATTGCCAGTGCTGTGTTATCCATAATCTCAACTCCTTTAAATTCAATGCATTCAGCATCTATTGAAAGTATAAGCAAATATATAAAATTTTATTCAGAAATTTTTTAAATATTTTTCGAACAAATGTTTGCATTTTTATTTTGTTTGTGTTATAATTTAATCGGGTGAAAAATATGTATTGTTGTTTTACCGGTCACAGACCTGAAAATTTACCATGGAAATGCAATGAAAATGATCCACGCTGTATTCAACTGAAAACGGCACTTAAAGATGTTATAGAAAAAGCTATTCTTGACGGTTTTAATAATTTTTATTGCGGTATGTCACGCGGAACAGATATGTACGCTGCAGAAGCTGTAATTTCTTTAAAAAAATTTTATCCGGATATAATGCTAATCGGTGCACTTCCCTGTCCTCAGCAGGATGCTTTGTGGAATAATTCTGACCGTATAAAATACGAAAAGCTTCTTGATAAATGTGATGAAAAAACGATTATAAGTCCATATTATACCGATACCTGCATGCTTGCAAGAAACAGATATATGGTTGACAATTCATCACGGCTGATTTCTGTATGGAACGGTTGCTTCCGTGGTGGGACTGCATACACCGTCAGATACGCAAAAAAACAAAACAAAGAAATATATCTCTTACGTCCCGGAGATTCCAGTATATCTGTATTAGATTAAAGATAGTAATAAAAAGAAGCGCGCCGCTTCACCTTCGTCGCGTGTGTACAAATTTCAATTCTGTCAATTGTTGTTCGCGATTAAATTACGCAAATTCCTATACAGTAAACAGGAGGTGTAAAAAAACGAGTTTTTTTTACACCTCCTGTTTTTGGGGGATAGGAAAAAATGCTTCAGAACGGACAAACTGAGCTGTAAATCCCTGTACACAGGGATTTACAGGTTAGCGTGACAGTAGTTATCCGAACCTCGTTTTTTACTTTCTCTTTTTCGTTGCTACTGCGTTAAAA
>JAZPYX010000011.1:0-23102 GCA_045544395.1 Clostridia bacterium | reverse complement strand
CTTACCAATACGTCAGTATTGGTTGCGTTTTTGCCTTGTATCAACAAAAAATAGTTTGTAAAAAATTCTGTGAACCTAAAACAGATGAAATTTTGTGCAGGTTTTGGTGCGGAGAACGCAGACAGGCTGACGCCTTTCAAGTTGATTTCCCCGTTGGGGAAAATGTCCAGAGGACAAAAGGGTCACGCTCGATAGAGCGACAAGCCTAAAGATGCCTAAATTTCGCTGTTTCAGGCGTCTTCACTATTGGTTGTTTCGGCTAACAATATAACTCATCGAACACACAATAAGAATTACTCCAAGAATAGCAAAAATTGCACCTGTAACCGGCGTAAATTCACTTATTGCAATTATCACGCTGATATTAAAAACAGCATGACACGTTATAGCTACTTTGATGTTTTGTGTACGGTAATAAACCACACCTATCAGCACACCCAGCACAAATGCAAATATTGACTGAAACAGCACACCATGAATTACACCGAATATCAGTCCTTGCAAGGTTATTGCTGCCCATGGACGCATTATTTTCATAAATTCATTCATAACAATTCCACGGAACAGTATTTCTTCGAATACCGGAGCAATTACTATTGCAGAAAATATAGCTATGATAACCTGTGCCCCTCCAACTATTTCAGGCATAGTTTCTGCTGCGGTGTCAATAGACTGCTTTAAAATTTTTATATGCTGTGAATATGAAAAATACACATTAACCAAAAACCTCATCCCTACTGCCATACACATAGCCATAATGTATATAACAAGGGGGCTTTTTTTAATCTGAATAACTTTTCCGAAAGGTTCTTTTCTTATTTTTCCAATAAGTAAATATGCCCAAAACGTTACGACAGTTCCAATAACACTCAGAGCATGAAGGTTATTGGAGGTATTTCCTGCTATTTCAGAAAGCGATTTAACACCCGATGCTTCCTGCCATAAAACATATGCAAGCTCTACAAGCATAGTAATTGCAACATATACGGCAATATACATTAAAACCATCAAAAAAGCTTTTATTCTTTTAGGAAATTGTTTCATATCTTATCACATTTCAACAATTATTTTTTTCGGGCATTTTTCTGCACACACACCGCAGCCTATACACTTACTGTAATCAATTACAGCGTGGTTATCATTTACCGTTATAGCACCTACAGGACAATTTTTTTCACAGATTTTACAGCCTATGCAGCCAACAGAACACTTATCCTTCATTGCTGCTCCCTTATCGCAGGACTGACATTTAACAACATACTTACTGTTTTTAGGAATTATTTTTATAACCTTTTTGGGACAGATTTCAGCACATTCACCGCAGCCGCCACACTTTTCTTTATCCACAACAGCAATTCCGTCTTTCATTGTTATTGCCCCTCTTGAACAAACCTTTGCACAGGAGCCGTGTCCCAGACATCCGTAAGCACAAGCCTTTTCACCACTACCCTGAAGTCTTGATACTGCAACACAGTCATCCATACCTTCATAATTATATTTGATTGCAGCATTTTCATCTGTGCCTGCACAACATATAACAGCTACTTTTTCTTCAACTGCTTCTGACGAAATTCCCATAATCTCAGCTATTTTATCAGAAACAGACTGCCCGCCCGGACTACAACAATTAATCTTTGCACCGCCACCTGATATTGCCTCAGCATACGCATTGCAACCGGCATATCCGCAGCTTCCGCAGTTTGCACCAGGCAGCACTTCTGCAATTGCTTCAGCTTTCTCATCTTTTTCAACTGCAAAAAATTTTGATGCTACCGCAAGAAGAGCTCCAAGTACAAGACCTACTGCTCCAATTGCGAGAGCCGGAAATAATATTTCATTCATCCTGATTACCCCCTTTTGTCAACATTCACGCATTTTCAGAACGACATTCCCTGAAATCCCAGGAATGCCATTGCAATAAGTGACGCACTTATAAGTGCAATTGGAAATCCCTGAAGAGCTTTCGGAATATCTGAATTTTCAAGTCTCTCACGCACACCTGCAAAAAGCACGATTGCGATTAAAAATCCGATACCACCACTAAATCCGCTGATTATAGCTTCTATAAGAGTGTAGCTTGTTGCATCTGAAATAACAGACGCACTGCTTACATTAAGAAGTGCTACACCAAGCACAGCACAGTTTGTGGTGATAAGCGGAAGATATATACCAAGCGAACTGTAAAGCGAAGGAATAGACTTTTGTAAAAACATTTCAACAAACTGTACAAGTGCTGCAATAATTACAATAAATGCAATTGTCTGCATATACTCAATATTAAGAGGAACAAGAATAAATGTCTGACAAAGCCACGTCATAATGGAGGCAAGTGTCATTACAAAAGTTACAGCCATGCCCATACCAAGAGCTGTATCAATTTTCTTTGATACGCCAAGGAAAGGACAAATACCCATAAATTTAACAAGAACAAAGTTCTGTACAAATATGGATGTAAGAGCTATACCAATAAGTGCTGTCATTTATTTTTCCTCCCTTCTGTTTCTTATAACATTTATAATTCCGAGGATAATTCCAAGGGTAAGGAAGCCCCCCGGAGGAAGTATCATAATAATAGCAGGTGATTCTATTCCCAAAGGAATATTCAGAATAGTTCCGTTACCAAGAATTTCCCTTACTGCCGAAATAAGAGAAAGTGCCACTGTAAATCCAAGACCCATACCAAGACCGTCTACAGCTGACTTTACAACACCGTTCTTCGAAGCAAAAGCCTCCGCTCTTGCAAGAATGATACAGTTTACTACTATAAGTGGTATAAAGAGTCCCAGAGACGCTGAAAGCGACGGAATATACGCTTTAAGTATTAAGTCTACCACCGTTACAAAAGTAGCAATAATTACAACATATGCTGCTATTCTTATCTTCTGAGGAATTATCTTTCTGAGAAGTGATATAAGAATATTTGACAGCATTAAAACAAATGTTACAGATAATCCCATACCAATACCATTAGAAAGCGATGTTGTTACCGCCAGTGTCGGACACATACCAAGCACCTGAACAAAAGTGGGATTTTCGTCAATAAGTCCGTTTTTAAATGTTTTCAGCATCACTTATCTCCCCCTTTTACTTCATTAATAGATTCGTATGCCTGTCTTATACCTTCCGCAACGGCTTTACTTGTAATTGTAGCACCTGTGATTGCCTGAACCTCATCCTGACTTTCAGTAGGTGTCTTTACTACTGAAAGGTTTGGATTTTTCCCCGGAAATCTGTCTTTAAAATCTTTAGAAGTTGCCTTTGCACCAAGACCTGCAGTTTCACTATGACTTAAAATTTCTATACCTTTTACTGTATTGTCTGTACCAATTCCTACCATCATTTCTACCGGGCCACCAAAGCCATTAACCGTTACTGTAGCACAGTAGCCTATAATTTCACCTTTTGAAGTTCCCTTAAATACAGTATCTGTAATCTTTTCAAAGCTTTCTGCATCAGCAATTATTGTTTTCATAGCATTTTCAGAAGCCTTCTGAGATGCCTGTGCAATTTCGGGAGCTGTTACTTTATTTACACAGGCAAGAAGCAATGCTGCAATAAGCGTAATCGCACAAAGAATGCCTGAAAGCTTAATAAATTCCTTTTTCATAACTTACTTCCTTTCGCCAGAATTATTTCTTTACTTTTCCGAAGCATACGGGAACTGTCCACTTATCAAGAAGCGGTGTAACAATATTCATAAGAAGTATTGCGTACGTAACACCTTCCGGATATCCGCCCCAAAAACGTATGATACAGGTCATAATACCGCAACCTATACCAAAAATAATCTGTCCCCACGCAGTAGTAGGACTTGTCACATAATCCGTTGCCATAAACACAGCACCAAGCATTACACCACCTGAAAGAACACCCAGTACAGGGTTTGCTCCACCACCAAATAAGAGATACATAACAAGAACACTTCCTATGTAAGAAAGCGGAATTCTTGCAGATATAACTTTTCTTACAAGAAGATAAACAAAGCCAATAAGTATCGCCAATGCACAAGTCTCACCGATACATCCGCCTATCGGCATTCCCGAACTGTATCTTCCCAAAAGCTGTTCCCATACGGTAGGCTGTGCCCCCGCATATTCAGAAGCAAGAGGAGTTGCTCCGGTAACTACATCTGCCACTTTATCGGTTATTTCCATTCTCCCGGTCGGGAATGTTGTTAATGCTACCGGGAAAGAAGCAAGCAAAAACGCTCTTCCAACAAGTGCCGGATTCATAAAATTCTGACCAATGCCTCCAAAAAGTTGCTTTGCAATAACAATCGCTACAAATGCACCTATAATAACTGCATAGTAGGGTGTTCCTACAGGAAGCACCAATGAAAGCAAAAGACCTGTTACAACAGCGCTAAAATCATTTATTCTTCGTTTTTTGTGTGCTACAAGCTGAAACAAAAATTCAAAAGCACAACAAGAAACAACCGACAGAAGCATAACTAAAAATGCACGTCTGCCAAAATACACCACCCCTGCAAAAGCTGCAGGCATAAGAGCTATAATAACATCAAGCATAACGTCGCTGATACTGTTATTTTCTCTTACATGAGGAGTGGACGATACTGTAAATTTTCCCATAATTACTTATTCCCTTCCTTCTCTTTCTGTGCCCGTTCTCGCTGAATTGCCAAAACATTGTGCTTTGCTATTCTGATACTTTGCACAAGATTTCTCTTTGACGGACATCCGTAGCTACAACAGCCGCACTCAAGGCATGCCGTCACATTATACTTTTCACAACTTTCCATATCGCCTTTATCTGCGAAGCTTTGCAGATAAAGTGGCATAAGTCCCATAGGGCAGTGTTCTACACACTTTCCGCATCTTATACATGGGTCTTCAGGTGGGATATACGCTTCTTTTTCACTAAGGCAAATAATAGCAGAATTAGCTTTTATAATAGGTATATCAAGTCTGTACTGTGCCACACCCATCATCGGACCGCCAATTATTACTTTCTTAGGTTCCTCTGTGAAACCGCCATTTTGCTCTATCATATAGTCAACAGGGGTTCCTATGCGTACTTTATAATTGGTGTTCTTATCAAAAAGCGTTCCTGACATTGTAATAATTCTTCTCATAAGCGGTTTTCCGTACTTGAATTTACGTCCAATCGCACTGCAGGTATCAATATTAACAACTATAACTCCAACATCTGCAGGAAGCTTACCAACAGGAACCTTCCTTTTAGTAACAGCATAAATCAGCTGTTTTTCGCCACCCTGAGGATATTTCTTTTTAAGAACATCTACCTTTATACCTTCATTTGCACATTCCTTTTTCATAAGCGCTATAGCATCAGGCTTATTTTCTTCGATAGCAATATGTCCGTTCGTAATTCCGAAGCGGTAGAGGATTACTTTTAGTCCCAGAATAACTTCGTCCGGAGTCTCAAGCATAACTCTGTGGTCACTTGTAAGATAAGGTTCACACTCTGCCCCATTCACAATTATAGTGTCAATCTTACAGTTCTTTGGCGGATTTAGCTTTATATGTGTCGGAAATGCAGCACCACCCATTCCCACAATACCGGCACTTCTTATAATGCCGGGAATATCATCAGGGGCAACTTTTGTATAATCAATAGGAACTATACTCTCGTGATAAGTATCCTGAAAATCATTCTCTATTATAATTGACTGAACAGATGACCCGTTAGAAACATTCCTTTCTTCTATCGCCTTTACAGTTCCCGAAACAGTTGAATGTATCGGTGCACTGACAAAAGCATCACTGTCAGCTATTACTTGTCCCATCTTTACATAATCACCAACATTGACACACGGCGTACACGGTGCACCAATATGCTGAATTACAGGGTATGCAAGTTCGGGCGGCACAGCCATTCTTTCAATTGGCTTAGACGAAGTCTGACTTTTTTGGTCTTTTGGATGTACCCCACCCTTAAAGGTAAGCTTTTTAATCACAAATATCTACTCCCTTTTTTATAGTGATTTAAATTTTATAAAAGCACAGTTTTTTTAATTATATCAAAAACTGAAATAAATTACAATATTTCTGAAAAAAAAAGATGTTTTATTTTAATAATATAAAATAAAACATCTATTTCAGGTACTGACCTGAATAGTAGGAAATCTTAAGCTGCTTTTCATTTTCATAAGCTGCTCTAATCGTTCCTGTAATATCGGTATTTTCTCCAATAGCCTTAAGTTCGTTTTCGAGATTGGCTATCAAGCTTGCAACTTCAGCATCGCATTGCGACTGAACTGAACGCACAACAGGCGTATATTTTCTTATTACCTCTGCTCTTGCTGATGCACCATCAGTTTTAGACCGTCTAAGGCTTAAATAATAACTTTTCCCTTCAGCCACAGTTGCATCTGCCATTGCGGTATATTTCCCCTGTAAGCTGTAAAGCTGAGCAACATATTTACTTACAATTTCATCCTTTGTTGCCAAAGGTTGTGTATTTTTATTATTATAAGTTTTTGCACCGGTATTTTTTTCGCCCTTATCAGCTGACTTTTTATTTTCACTGTCTTTATCTTCATCCGTAACAACTTCTTTGTTTCCGGATGTTTTGTTGCCTTCAGGCTTCTTTTTTTCTTCTGAACTTTCCTTAGAAGTTTCAGAAGTACTCTTCACATTTTTTTCTTCCTTTGCTTTTTCATAAGCTTCCTGATATATCTTAAGATAAATCTCATCTACAGTAGCAGAACCTTCTTCAATTTGTTTCTTCTCTTCAGTAGTCATTTCCCTTATTTCACCGTCGAGATAATCATTAATTTCTTGTGCAAGACTTTTCTGATTATCATTACGGCGTTTTGAAATTTCTTCCGAACTTTCTCTAACCCCGACATAGATACTCTTTATATTTTTCCATTGCCATACAGCTAAGGAAGCTGCAGCAATAGATATCACACATAGTAATACTAAAAAAACCTTTATTCCTTTTTTCATCACTACAGCTCCTTTCTGTAAAATTATTTTCCGAGAAGCTCAACTGCCAGTACCGCATTCTGTCTGGCCTTCTCTCTTAATGGCTGGGATTCTGTTTCAAGCTGAGCTTTCAGATTTTCTTCGTTTTTTACACATTCAGAAACTATATTTGAAAATTCAGCAGCATTAAACCCCTCAAGCTCTATAAAATTTTTTTGATGCATATATTCCATAAATCCCTTTATTTTCGGGTCATATGCTATGCCTGCCATTGGAACATTCATCGTCGATGCGAAAATCAACATATGAAGTCTCATACCACAGGCAACATTACATCTGCCTATAACGGCAAGCATATCTGCAACCGTCATATCACGGTCAATCACACGTGATTCGGCTTTCATTTTTGAAGCAATATCAAGCGAAATCAAAAGGTCCTCACTTTTTTGCATTGGTATAAAAATTGGCAAATACCCTTCCTTTGCTACATTATCCAGCACCTTTGCCATATCTTCCTCGAAATTCTCAGGAATGTTTTTGCATTTACGCACAGACACTCCTATTAGTTTCGTATCTTTTTCTACAGAATACTTAGAAAGAATTTCGTCTGCACGGTCCTTTTCTGAAGGGACAAGATTAAAAGCAGGATCTGCTGTCACCAGAATATTGGAGTTTGATATATTGCACCGCCTGATTTCTTCCATAGAGATATTTTCTCGGAGTGTAATCAAATCAACCTCATCCAATACTCTTTTCACTTTTTCAAGGTTTTTTTCTTTCAAGGGACCTAATCCATTAGCATAAAGCATAACCTTCAGCCCCATTTTTTTTGCAAGATGTATAATCCCCAAATAATAAAGCAAGCTTTTCGTGCTCGTTGCATCCTGGATAAGCGTTCCACCGCCACTTATAAGAAGTTTTGCAGAACGAAACTCCCTGATTATCGAAAACAGATTAAAACGGTTTGCAGTTTTAATTCCGTAAAGCTTTTTCGTAAGCTGCGCATTTCCCGAAAGAGCCGTAATAGAAATATCGGGATTTATACTTTTGAGCTCATTAACTATACTTTTAAGTAATGCCTCATCGCCGCTATTACCTAACCCATAATACCCGGAAATAACAACATCTGACACACCGCCACCTACCCTTCAAACCCGACAGGCGGGTATTTTTAGTTTTGGAGAGCCGAAAACAATGACACCGGAATGCCTCTGATTTCGGTTATTTCAGTTATATCAACTCTATTTTAAGGAAAGATTTTTTACCTTTTTTAGCAATAATCTTATTATTTTCAAAAGTATCCTTTGTCACAATAAAGTCAAACTGGGTAACTTTTTCATTGTTAAGGCTTATACCACCTTGCTGAACAAGTCTTCTTCCTTCGCCCTTTGAAGGTATAAGTCCTACCTTTAAGAGCAAGTCCAGAACACCTATTCCATCACCTATTTCAGCTTCTGAAATCTGAGCAGAAGGCATATTTTCATCATTGCCCACTCCCGCAAAAATTGCCTGTGCAGCCTTTTGAGCTTTTGTTGCTTCTTCTTCTCCGTGAACGAGCTTCGTCACCTCAAAGGCAAGGATTTCTTTTACGCTGTTAAGCTGACTGCCCTCGAGCTTCTCATATTCACGAATCTGATCCATAGGTATAAATGTAAGAAGCTTAAGGCACTTACACACATCGTTATCGTCAACATTTCTCCAATACTGATAAAATTCGTAGGGAGAAGTTTTTTCCGGAGCAAGCCATACAGCACCACTTGCAGTTTTACCCATCTTCTTACCTTCACTGTTTGTAAGAAGAGTGAAAGTCATACCGTAAACCTGCTTCTGATCTTTTCTTCTGCAAAGGTCAAGACCGCCAAGGATATTACTCCACTGGTCATCTCCACCAAGTTCCATTTTACAGTCATACTTACGGTTGAGCATGAGGAAATCGTAACTTTGCATAAGCATATAGTTAAATTCAAGGAAAGAAAGACCTTTTTCAAGTCTTTGTTTGAAGCACTCAGCCTGAAGCATCTGATTTACAGAGAAGCAAGACCCGATATCTCTTATAAACTCAACATAGTTAAGGTCAAGAAGCCAGTCTGCATTATTAACCATTATTGCTTTTCCTTCAGAAAAATCAATAACTTTTGAAAGCTGTTCTTTAAAGCGTTCACAGTTATAATCAATAGTTTCTTTTGTCATCATCTGACGCATATCTGTTCTTCCTGAAGGATCACCGATATGACCTGTGCCGCCACCAACAAGTGCAATAGGACGATGTCCGTAATTCTGCATATGGCGCATAACCACCATCTGCAGAAAATGACCTACATGAAGACTATCTGCAGTAGGGTCAAAGCCGATATAAAACGTAACCTTCTCTTTTCCGAGAAGCTCCCTGATTTCATTTTCGTGAGTAGTCTGCGCGATAAGACCTCTCTCTTTCAAAACGTCAAAAACGTTATCCATTTATATACATTCCTTTCAAGAATATTTGTCACAGTCAAAAAACCACCTACTATCCTGTACATTATATCATCTTTAGCAGTACATTTTCAAGTGTTTTTTGCATTTTCAGTAAAATTCAGGAATAAAACTTTCCGAAGCGGCTTCTCCATCCTGTATATAGGCATTTTCAATACCTATGTCTATACAAAAATCGACTATATCATCATATTCTTTTTTTGTAAGTTTACGACAGAGATTCTTTATATCCGAGCAATCGGGCATAGGAGTATACTGACTCATTATGCTTAAAATTACATTTTCTCCATAAGTTTTAAAGACATAACGAATTATATTTTCAGTGTCTTTTTTTTCACCCGGAAGACATAAATGCCTTACAACTACTCCTTTTTTCAGCATTTCACCTTCAAACTGCGGTTTCCCTGCGTTTTTTACCATTATATCCAAAGCTTTTTTTGCTACATCCGGATAATCCTCTGCACGCGAATATTCTTTTGCAATAACCGGATTCATATATTTAAAATCTACAAGAAAAATGTCAATTACATCTTTTAACATATTAAGCACATTTTCAGCTACATATCCGCTACTGTTAAGTATTACAGGAATAGCCAACCCCTTTGATTTCGCCATAATAACAGCCTCTTTTATCTGCGGTGAAAAATGTTCTGCAGTAACAAGGTTTATGTTATGTGCACCCTCACTTTGCAATGAGATAAACACATCTGCCAATTCTTCAACCGAAATTTCTCTTCCCTTTTCACTGTTACTCAACGCTCTATTCTGGCAATACACACACTTCAGATTGCATCCAGCAAAAAAAACAGTACCCGAACCGTTCTCTCCGCTTATGCATGGTTCCTCCCATAAATGAAGTGCTGCACGTCCTATTCTTACATTATGGTCTTCACCACAAATCCCCTTTTTCCCGGAATTTCTGTTAACATTGCACATTCTCGGGCAAAGATTGCATTTTTCATATTCTTCGTATTTCATAATTTCCTCTTTATTCACCGCTGTTGCGTTAAACGACCCGAATATACACCGATATATGTTTCCTTTTTGTCTTGTACTGACAAAAAACATCTTTTAAAAAATTCTGAAATACAAATGTATTCCAGAATTTTAAAATTTTATTAGCTTTATTAATATTCAGGATAAACGCATTTTGCGTTTTTTATAATTTCATTTTGTTTTGCTATAAATCTTTCATAGTCCCGAAAGCTCAGTTTTTTTCGTATGATGTCATTGGCTGTTTTATAGTCCGGCTTGCGTTCAGAAAGATTATGACAGTCTGTCCCTAAAAATGTAACCATCCCATTTTTTATAAACTTTATTGCCGTATATCTTGTAAAAAAATTATTTATATAACTACAATTCATTTGCAGATAAGCACCACTTTGAACAAGCGTTCTTATTTTCGCTTTATTTCCACCATACTTAATATAACGTTCAAAATGAGCAATCACCGGAACAAATCCTTTGTTTAAAAGTTTCAGAATGCTTTCCATCATTGAATTTTCCCATGATGAAAAAGGCATTTCTATCAAAATCAAATTCGTTCCTTTTACACAAAATCGGCTTATGTTTTCTATTCTCCATAATTCTTCAAAAAACAAAACCTCTCCACCGACAAAAAGTTCTATGTCTATAGACTTTTCGGAAATGGCAGATATTACTTTTTTCAGAGCATCATTTCTCTTTTCTCCGAATCTGTCTGCCGAAGACATATAAGCATAAAAATGCGGAGTAAGAAATACTTTTTTAACCCCCTGTTCTGAAAGTATTTCTATCATTCTGACGGATTCTTCAACACTGCTACTTCCATCATCTATGTCCGGTAAAATATGAGTATGAAAATCAATCATTTTTCATTCCTACTTTTTCTCTTTATTTTTTGTGCCGGATGTTTTTTTATTTGAGTACCCGTAACCGTAGCCGTAACCGTAACCACCATAGCCACCGTAACCACCATAGCCGCCATAACCGCCATAGCCACCATAGCCACCATAATAACCGCTTCTGTAGTATTTCATTTTTTTACCATAGCGGTAATATCCGCGTTTTCCATATCTGTATCCGAGTTTTATATCGCTAAGTCTGCCATTAAGGACAAATCCTATAATGTTAGCGTCTACGAAAGAAAGCTTTCTTATTGCTTCAGACACAGACTCTTTATCCGTACGTCCCTGACGAACAACAATAAGCACTCCATCTACAATTTTTGACATTACTGCTGCATCTGTAACAATATTTATCGGTGATGTATCAAGGAAGATATATTCATAAAGCTCTGAAAGCTTTTTTACAGTTTCCTTCATTGCTGTTGAGCCGAGAAGCTCGGCAGGGTTAGGAGGCATATCTCCTGAAGGAATAACATCCAGATTTGCAAATTCTGAATGTACTATTACAGAATCAAGCGTATTCAAATTCGCCAGAACATTTGAAAGCCCCGGGGTTGACTGTATATCAAGAAGATTAGCAACATTAGGTTTTCTAAGGTCACAGTCAACAAGTAAAACTTTAGCACCTGTCTGAGCGAAAGATATTGCCAGATTCAGACAGTTTGTACTTTTTCCTTCACCAGCCAATGCACTTGTTACAATTATTTTCTTCGCTCCATCGTGTGGAATCGAAAAAACTATATTTGTTCTTAGTGCCTTATATGCTTCCTTCACATGGAAAGAGCTTTTATCATTAAGAACTTTCGCACGCTTTACAGCTAAGGGTGAGCTTGTATTAAGTGCACTGTTTTTCAAAACCTTTGCTGATAATTTCCTTAAGTCAGAAATAACTTTTGCCATTTTTATTCTCCTCCCTTAACAAAGCTTAGTCTTCTTCATCAACTGAAGAATCGTCATACGATACGTAAATTTCCGGAATAGTACCAAGAACCGGATATGCAAACCTGGCTACCAGGTCATCTGATGATTTCACTCTGACATCAAACAACTCCTTAAGAAGTATTACAGAAATACTAAGAACAAATCCAATCAAAGCACCAAGTATTATACTATTTCTGACATTGGGAGAAACAGGTTTAGTTGAAACCTTTGCCCTGTCAATAATACGCACATCGCTTCGTTCAATAAAATTCTGTATTTTATCCGGTGCAACATCAGCGATGGTATTTGCAATTTCTCTCGCAACAGCTGCATCAGTTGTTCTGACTGACACTTTTATAATTTCTGTATTTGAAACAGCCTCCGCCGTGAGCATTTTCTTTATTTCACTTACTGAATATGACTCACCGGTCTTATTTTCAACTACGTCGGAAACCTTTTCCAAAACATTATTACTCTTAAGCATTTCAATATATGTAGGAACAAGCTGTTGCGAAGCAGTAATATCGCTTGAAAGTGTTTTTGTCTCTATATCATCAGCTATTGTACTACGCCTGTTATTTACATACATAGTAATGCTCGATTCATACTTTGGTGTAATAAAATAGTTGCTTACAGCAAAGAATATCAATCCGAAAGCAAGTGTTATAACCAGAATTGATACAATTCTGTCAAGCACTATCTCTATCATACGTTTTATATCTATTTGTTCGATGTCTTTTGTGTTATTCATCTGTAACCCTCCCACAAATACTCTATTATATATTCTAATACAATAGTTGTGTTTTTGTCAATAGCAAAAAAGAATTTCACATGTAATTGTGATGTGCATTTTTAATATATAAGAAAGCTCAGTTATTCATTTATACAACTGTTTTCATAATTCTCATCTGTAAACTCAGCCGCATTTGTATATGCCTCAACTGCAAGCGTATCACAAATTTCGTTATATTTATTTCCTGCATGACCTTTCACCCAAATAAACTCCACATGGTGTTTTTCAATCTGAGCCAGAAGTCTTTGCCACAAATCAACATTAAGAACTCTCTTTTTATCAGCCTTTTTCCACCCGTTATTAATCCAGGCTTCAAGCCAGTGCTTATTAACCGCATCTGTCAAATACTTAGAGTCACTGTACAAATCCACATGACACGGTTCTTTCAGCATTTCCAAAGCATCTATTGCTGCCATAAGTTCCATTCTGTTATTTGTAGTTTTAATAAATCCACGGCTTATCTGCTTCTCTATGCCGTTATAAATAAGGACCGCGCCGTATCCCCCTTTACCGGGATTACCTGTACATGCTCCGTCTGTATATATCTCTACATTTTTCATACACTCATCACTCCAAAAAGAAAGGTTGTTACACAAGCAACAACCTTTCACCATATTTATCATTTCTTACTCATATCTATATCTATTTCAACCTGCGGAGTTTTTACAATTCCTTTGCCGGGTTTTGCATAAACTACACCTTTTTTACCGTCTGCCCCGGTTTTCATAATTTTTCCGGGTGTAATCTTAAGGTCTACTGCTGTCTTCGCACCAATTGCACGGATACGTCCATAAGCACCGGAATTTACAATTGCTGTGCCACCACGTACTATAATATCGTTTAAGTCACAATCAATAAATTCAACATTGCCGTTCACACCGTCACCCGTATAAACATTCACACCCTTAATGCCATTTAACTTCACATTCTGAGCCCTTACAAGCACATTACCTTTTACTGATGTATACTCCCCATCTTCATCTATGTACTCAGCTACAATCTTATCCATAATCTGAGCAAATTCCAGACGTGTCATAGGCTGTAACGGTCTTAATGCACTAACTCCCTCAAGATATCCGGCTGCACAGACGCTGCTTACTTCTTTGAGTGCCCAGGAAGAAACTTCACCGTTATCAGGGAACTTATTAAGCACAATCACATCCGCCTTAGGCGTATCAAAAATTCTTGAAAGAACTATCATAGCTTCCTGTCTTGTAATTGTATTATTAGGGTTAAGTCTTGACTTGTCGTCTCCCTTAAAAGCCTCCATAAAAACAGCCTTACTCATGGCATCATAATACCACGAATCAGCCTCAACATCAACAAATTTGGAAATATCTGCTTTATCTGTCGCATTCATTGCACGGGATATAATCGTCGCCATCTGTGCCCTCGTAATCGGGGTTGAAGGCTGTACTGTACCATCTTCAAATCCCTGAATAAGTCCGTTATCAATTGCCCTCTGTAAAACTACGCCATCTGCGCCCGAAGGCATGTCTGCAAATGCTGCAAATGCACCCGTAGACATAATCACCGTTAATATCCCGGCAATCATAACACTAACTATTTTTTTCATTTTCTTCATCCTCTTTTCTTTAAGTAACTTATTTATCAAATAATATAACTCATATGTATTCCCCGCAGTGCCGTTTATCCGGACTATTCTAAACCTGCGTATGCAGGTGGGTGATTTGCCCGCTGCTCCTGGGTTTCTCTCTTCAAGCGGAGAGCCTACACGCCACAGCGGGACACAAATCTCCCTTATTAGATGTGTTGGTTAAAATAAATCCGGTATTCGCGCACACCGCAGGGGTTTAATTATACCACACAGTGCAGATCAAATCAATCTAAAAATTCAAATTCATCCTTATTATTTTCCTTAAAGATATTATAAACTTTGTCAAATACTTCACCGTCATCAATACCTTCAAGCATTTCTTCCCCATCAATTTCAACTAGCTTCATAACAAAAACTTCGCCATCGATTTCATCATCATCCGTTGCAGGAATAAGAAGAAAATATGTCTCACCGTCTAGTTCAACTGAATCAAGAAACTCGTAATCTTCTTCCACGGTTTCAAAACTTTCCTTAATGTTATCTTCCATTTTTCATTCTCCTTTGTCATTTTGAATCAAGATATCCCTGAAGTATAATCACTGCGGCAATTTTGTCAACCTTCGTCTTTCTTTTTTTTCCGCTTACACCGCCGCTTTCCAGAACTCTGTGTGCTTCAGTGCTGGAAAGACGTTCATCCCACATAACATAGTCAATTCCCAACAGGTCCGAAAGTTCCTTAGCGAATTCTTCTGTATACACAGCACGATGTCCAACAGTACCGTCCATATGTTTTGGATATCCTACAACCAGCTTCTGCACATTGTGCAAGCGTGCTACTTCAGCAGTCTTTTCAAGTTGTTTTTGTCTGTCTTTCTCACAAATGGTGTCAAGCGGAGAAGCCAGCATGCCAAGTGCATCACTTACTGCCACACCAATACGTGCCTCACCGTAATCAAGCCCCAGAATTTTCATATACTTCACCTAAATTATCTTCATTAGTATTAAGTATAACAGACTTTCTTTCCTTTTGCAAGCATATTATTGAGAACTTATAAGATTATTATCAATGTCTGTTTTTTCTATTTTTGTAACGGAAAGCTCATAGGCTGTACGCACTTCTGTTTCTTCTTCCGAAATACGTTTGTTATAGTTTCTTGACTGTAATCTTCCCCAAAGCATTACATTACTTCCAACTTCCAATGTTTCCGAATATATGGCATTTTTTCCCCAAGCTATTGCAGGAATATAATCAGAACGGTTGAAAGCCCTGTTTACAGCTACTATCAAATCTGTTATTTCCCTGCCAAAAGGTGTCCTTCTATATACGGGTGGTTTACATATAAAACCGTTTATAAATATTTCGTTAGGATTATCACAATCATCCTCTAACGCCGGAGCAACACCTCTTGCGAACACAGTAAGAATCAGTCTGGTTTTTGTTTGAGTATATTTGTTATAACTTCTTAGTTGCCCTTTAACCTTAATTCTGTTGCCGGGGGATATTACAAGAGGGTCAAGCTGTCTTTCAGGAACTGTCACAGGAAGTAAGTCATCATTGTCAGAGAGCCTGGGAACTTTGAGAACAAAGTTATAAAAATTCTCATCAAGAACACAATGACTGTAAACGGGGGATGTTTCGACGGTTCCGGTTAATGTTATCATATTATTTTCCAAAGTCTACAACTCCTTTTATGTACTACTTACAATAGTATATTCCTGTTTGTTTCATAATATTACCCCAAATATTGTGAATATCTTAAATTTTTATTAATATACTTTTATAGTAGCCGGAACCGATGGCACAGAAGTCGACTTAAACAGTAATATTTAAGGCATATTCTATGCCGTCAGTTTCTGTCAAAAAGGGGGGTCTGTATGATTTTTGTTCCGAAAAGAAAAGCTTTCGTTCTTATACTTTTTGTTTTTCTCATAGGTATTGCCGGAAGGGATATATTACATAAAAACACACCTGTATTTTCTCAAGAGCCAACAAAACGTATTGTTCTTGATGCCGGCCATGGGTTTCCTGATGGTGGAGCAATAGGAATAAGTGGCACAATTGAAAGCACTCTGAATCTGAAAATCGCCCTCATGACACAAAAAATGCTTAAGGAGAAGGGGTTCACCGTCATAATGACACGTACAAACGAAAACTCTCTTTCAAAGGAAGGCGAAACCATTGGAAACCGTAAAAAATCAGATATGAAAAGACGACTTGAAATCATTAAAGATTCTTCTGCTGATATGTTTATAAGCATACATATGAATAAATTTTCTGACTCGCGCTACAAAGGAGCTCAGGTAATCTTCTCAGGGAATTATGTACAATCCGAAAAAATTGCATCTCACATCCAACAAAGTCTCAACAAACTTAAAAACAATGATGTGAAACGTGATATTCTCAGAGCTTCCGGTAATATTTTTCTTCTGAAAAATGCAACTTTGCCTGCTGTTATTGTAGAATGCGGTTTTATTTCAAACTTTGCTGAAGAGCAAAAGCTTCTTACTGCAGAATATCAGAAAGAAATTGCAGGAGCTATTTGCACAGGAATTGAAAATTACTATAAAACTTTTAAGGAGAACTGATAATTTATGAAAATATTTATCACAGACAAATATCGCATTCTTACTTTTGCAGTTTTATGTGCAGCAATCGGTTTTTGTTCACTGATATCACAAACTGAATTCAAAACGGTTTCTACACAAAAGCGAAATATTCCCATTTACAGTGTAGAACGTAACGATAATGCCATTAGCATCACATTCGACTGTGCCTGGGGAAGCAACGATATTAATGACATTATTTCTGTTTTAAAAAAGCACAACTGCAACGCAACTTTTTTTGTATTGGGAACCTGGGCAAAAAACAATCCTGACGTTATGAAAGCACTGGCACAAGCAGGCCACGAAATAGGTAATCACAGCTATAATCATACGTATTACACAACTCTTGGCATTGACCAAATGCTTGAAGATATAAAAAAATGTAATGATGAAATCAAAGCAAGCTGCAACTACACCCCTACCCTTTTTCGTGCTCCGTCAGGAGACTATAACAACAATGTAATAGCTGCGTGCAAAGAAGCCGGAATGGAATATATACAATGGTCAATTGATTCTCTTGACTGGCGCAATCTTACCTGTGAAGAGATGCTTGAGAGAATTATCCCCAAAACACAAAGCGGCGATATACTCCTTTTCCACAACGACACCGCCCATACTGCCGAAAGCCTTGATAAGATTTTAACCGAGCTTGAAAAGAAAGGTTTTTCATTTTTAAAGGTCAGCGATTTGATTTATAAGGATAATTACACGATTGACCACACGGGTCGGCAAATTAAGCAGTAAGCAAAACGGTCAGGGACTCTCTTTTTGAGAATCTCCGACCGTTTGTAAGGCGAACAAATTATTTCTTGTTTAACTATTTTCTTCTTCGTTTTTAGTATTCTTCCTTGTTGTATCTTTTAAATTTCAAAGTGGGAAGCTCTCCATTAAATATATTTTTGAAATCCTGCTGTACTTCTATTTCAAGTTTGTCCTTATCGTAGTCCACATGACCTTTAAAAACCCAATACTCTTCAGGCACATCTTTATTCCTAAAAGGTGTTGCTTCAGCTGTATATATCCAGATTAAGGGGCCATAAGTTTCTTCATGTATAATATCATATTGAGTATCAGCATATGAAATCACACCTGTATGCCCATCAGATTTGCTCCAACAAAGCTCAATATAGGGATTCTCACAAACCCACATATCCGTATCATTATATTCAGGTCTTACCTCCGCCTGATAAACACACCCACTTAAAAGCAAAGCCAAACATAATAAAATTAAAATCGTTTTTTTCATTAAACTTTACCTCACTTTGAAATACAATGTACTGACAGTGGAATTTCACCATTAAGCAAAAATTTGTATTTTAGACTTCTTGCTTCTTCGCTCAAATTTTGCTCATTGCTTCTATAGTTGAATAGCTCATATTTTCCATCACTTTTCTTTCGCATCGCTACAGTATGCAGTGCATCCATTACATCATTACTATTCCAGAAAGACACAATATATGCATCAGCTTTTGGCAATTCTTCTTCCGTGATTTTTTCACCTTCAACCACCTTTACCTTATAGCCTTCTTTTTCAAAATATCTCTTATTTGCATACAGATTTGTTCCAAATTCCCCATTCAGCATTTGCCCGTCATTCTCAAAATAGTACGCAATATCACGAATATCTTTCTGATTGCCAAGTGTTTTCATTGCATTATAGGCAGCAATAACCTCACAACCGTTGTTATTCATTGTAGTAGTTCCAAATTTCAGTTTAGATACTACACCTGTGTTCTGGTCGTTAATAAACCCATTTTTGTAACTGCTCAAATCAACATTTTTATTATGAAAATAGTTTGTAACTGCTGTAGTACTTGGATAATTATTATACCAATTTTGAACACCATAATATGCTTTCAACACATTATTTGTCACATCATCAAGCTTGCCATCTTTAGCAAGTTTTTTGCTGACTCCGCTAATTAAACCATACTTATCTGTATATTCCTTATACTCTTGCAAAGTTTCAGAAAAGTCAGTAACTTTTGATTTTATCCTGTTTACAACCGAATACCCCTCTTTTCTTGCTTCCTTTACCTTTCTTTCATCAACACCATCCCATAACGACATTTTTGCAAAAGCAGAATATAGCTTTTTCCATTGCTCATCTGTAAATTCAAAATTGCTGTTGCCGAAAAGTCTTTGAGCTTTCATAACTCCGTCTACAAATTTTCTGAAAATATCTGCACTCATTTTTGACAGTTCGCCCGACACGCCCAAAATCTCAGCACACCGCCAACCGAATACTGCATTGGGGTCAGATAATACCCTGTCACACCTTTGACATCTGTTTTCCATTTTTCAACCTCCATAAATTAAATTTTTCTTGATTTTAATTTACGGATATGCTAAAATTCAAATAGGGTTAGGATTTGCTTTTGCATATCCGCAATTTAGTACATTAGAAAACTATTGCCGTAGTTTCCTAATGTACTTTTTGTTTTTAGAAACATTTGTTCGCCTTTTGTCTATTATAGCACACCCTACGTCGAAAATCAAGTCCGCTTTTGCCATTTTATCACCTTAAGTGTCTGTCCGATCATACGTTCAACCATCCAGGCAAACAGAGCCTGTCAAAATAACCTTTAAAAAATCATTGATTATTATTTAATTATCTGTTAGAATAACAATAGGTGATAATTGTGAAAAAATTAGTTGGTTTCTCAGATAAACCGGATAAAATACTGCTTATATGCAGTATAATTGCAGCACTTGCCGGTATTTTTGTTATAAACAGTGCTACCTATGCACTTTCCTCACACGTTAAATTTATAGTTGTTCAAAGCGTAGCACTTCTTTTAGGACTTATAGCAATGTCCGCTATAATGATTTTCAATTACAAGCACCTTGAAAAGCTTAGATTTCTTGTTTTTGGCATTGGAATAAGTCTTTTAATTCTGGTACTTGTAATAGGAAAACTTTCAAACGGTATGCAGGGCTGGATTGCTATAGGCCCGATTACGCTGCAGCCTTCAGAAGTTGCAAAGGTATGTTTTATTATAACTCTTTCCTGCCACGTATCACGCGTGTATGAAAAAATCAACAAACCTACTACTCTGTTATTTTTATTTATCCACTTTCTGTGCTACGCATTTCCGGTTCTCTTGCAGCCTGACTTTGGAACAACTATGGTTTTTGCTTTTATATTTGCATTTGAACTGCTTTTTGCAGGTATCTGCAGGAAGTATGTAATAGGTGCTTTTTCCGTTGCTGCTATTATTTCTCCTATAGCTTGGTTTTTGCTTAAGGATTATCAGAAAAACAGAATTATATCCCTATTCTTTCCTGAAAAGGATCCTACCGGAAGCGGATACCACGTTCTTCAGTCAAAGCTTGCAATAGGAAGCGGAATGTTGACGGGACGCGGGTACCTTCAGGGGCCACAGACTCAGTATGGCTATCTTCCCGAAAAGCAGACGGATTTCATCTTTTCAGTTGTTGGCGAAGAACTAGGACTTATAGGAACAATAATTATTACTTTCCTGTTGTTTATTATCATATATCGTTGTTTCGATAATGCAAGAAGCTGTTCTCACGACACCTTCGGTGAGCTTATTTGTATCGGCGTAGGAGCAATGTTGTTTTTTCATACAACAGAAAACATTGGAATGTGCATAGGTCTTCTTCCTATCACAGGCATCCCGCTTCCTTTTATGAGTTACGGTGGAAGCAATCTTGTTACATGCTTTGCAGCGGTGGGTCTTGTTCAAAGTGTCAGGATGAGGCGAAGGGCAACTAAATTTGATTTTGAAGTAGATATTGAAAGTTAGTCTGAAAGTATAAATTTCTTTCACAAACAAACTCCGGTGAACTTAAGTAACGTTCATCGGAGTTTGTTTATGCTTATTTTTCAGGCAAAAGTTCTTCCACGAAAAAGAATGTATATCCATTTTCAGTAAGGGTTTTGCACATTCTCATAATTTTTTCAGGCTGATCGGGATGATAGTTATAGTAATCCGGGTACGAATACTGTTCATGAGTAGCCGCACCAATATACTCTTTTCCGATATATTTTGCCATTTCTTCGTCAAGGTCTTCAGAAGAACAAAGATTCAGACAAAGCCCGTTAAAGTAGCGTTTATAGTAAAGGTCAAATTCCTTATCCTTTACTATTTCAAGGTTAAACTTTGTCTTTTCCTCAATTTCTTTCGGAAGATGATTATAACCACAAAGAGAACTGTCAATGGCTTTGTCTGCTGTACCTCTTGAAAAAAGCATTGTTTCTGGTTTACGATTATTGAGAAGTCTTGCTGCATGTCCGTAAGGAAGACTTGCAGGGTCACCGTTGTACTCTTTTCTGTCGCCGTAGCTTGCATTACACATTCTGACACCAAGGTCACAAAGAGCACGACATCCGTCTTTGCTGATAGATGTCCAGTGAGGATTAAAGGTTACAGAGAGAGTTTTCTCTCCTGCAAACCGAAGCACCGCACGCTTAAAATCAGTGTATAGTTCTTTCATATCTTCATAATCCATATTTATGTGAGGATAATCCGGAAATTCCTGCTTTGCATGAAAAGCAATTTTTATCCAGTCTGAAGCTTCTTCCCATTCTGATTTATAAGCATCTGTCATTTCAGCAAGAGTAAACTCATCGTTACCGTAAAAATAGTCTGTCCTGTAAAAGACATTAAGCATTACCTTTAGACCATACTTGTCATGAGCTTCTTTCAGAACCTTCATAAAGTGGTTGTCAAACATTGACTTTGGTCGCTGCCTTGTAAGGTCACGAAATATCCAGATAACATCGTCAATATAAAAATAAGCCTTTCTTTCCATATTTAATTGCTCCTTTTTTCGTTATTTTTTTGTTGTATGTACACTGTCGGTGATACACCGATTTTTTTCTTGAATACTTTTGAAAAATAAAGAGGATCACTATAACCACACAATTCTGAAATCTGCGTAATGGAAGTCACACTGTCATCAATCAGAGAGAGTGCATGCTGAATTCTCAGATGGTTTATATAATCGTTAAATCCTACATTGGTTATCTTTTTAAAGAGAAATGAAACATATTTTTGAGAGTATGAAAATATACCTGCAATTTGTTTTAGCGAAATATCAGCATCAGTATAATGCATATTCACGTACTCAACAATAGTGTTATTAAAACTCTCCGTATTTTTCGGAGAAAGCACCTGATTTTCACCGTCACTTATAAAAGATAACGTATATAACAACACACTTTCAGGAAGTATGTTTGCATTAGTAGGGTTAATTCTGCGTATGGACTCAAGCCAGAATTCAGTTATGTTGTTAAAATCATGAAATACGGGGTTTTTGGCATTTATTCCAAGCCTTTCAAAAATCACACCAACACATTCTCCCGTAAAGCTTATGTACATATACTGAAATTCATCATTAGCTTCAATTTCATAAAAACGCCCTGGAAAAGCAAAAAATATACTTCCCGTCAGAATTTCAAAATTTCCTGTGTCTGTTTTAAGTAGTCCGCTTCCTTTTGTAACAAGATGTACAAGATGCACAGGACGGAAAAAAGGCTGAGCAAGATTTTTGAAATCAGCTTCATAAACAAAATTCACTGCTTTGATATTTCCGCTATATTCCTTATCGGGCATAAATTTACAAATACTGCTGTTCATCGCATCACCCCACCGAGACTATTATGACGTATATTTTTTAAAAAATCAATGCCTTAAGGATTTTTTACATAAAAAAAACGGAATTTTTCCATTTCATTTATACAAAATGGGTGTTATACTGTAGCGTGACAGTAGTTATCCGAACCTCGTTTTTTACTTTCTCTTTTTCGTCGCTACTGCGTTAAAAGCCTTACCAATACGTCAGTATTGGTTGCGTTTTTGCCTTGTATCAACAAAAAATAGTTTGTAAAAAATTCTGCGAACCTGAAATGGATGAGCTTTTGAGCAGTTTTTGACGCGGAAGACGCAGATGGGCTGACGCCCTTCAAGGATGACAAGTTGAAAATTGCC
>JAZPYX010000010.1:0-78024 GCA_045544395.1 Clostridia bacterium | reverse complement strand
AAGAAAAATCGAATAAAATGAGATTTTTCAACAAAATAAGATAATTCTATGATTTAGAAACTGTCTATATTTCGTATTATTATTGCCTTTTTGCGGTCTGGACTTTTTTTACATCCCTTGTTTATACTCGATTGTTCAGTTTCTCAAGCATCTCTGCTTTGAATGAAGCGTATCTGTTTTCTTCAATTGCTCTTCTGATTTGAGCCATAAGGTCATTATAGAAGTGCAGATTATGCAGTACACAAAGGCGCATACCAAGCATTTCCTTTGCTTTTATAAGATGACGGATGTAGCTTCTTGTATAGTTTTTGCAGGCAGGACACTGACAGCCCTCCATTAAAGGTCTGTCGTCCTTTTCAAATTTCTTATTATTAAGGTTAAGGACGCCCTTATCAGTGAAAAGATTTGCATGTCGTGCATTACGGCTTGTAATAACACAGTCAAAGAAATCCACGCCTCTGTCAACTGCTTCAATAATATTCTGGGGAGTACCAACACCCATAAGATAGCGTGGCTTGTTCTCCGGCATATAAGGCTCAACTGCATCAATTATACGATACATTTCCTCTGCACTTTCACCTACTGCAAGACCACCGATTGCATAGCCGTCAAGGTCAAGAGTTGAGATTTTTTTCATATGTTCAATTCTTAAATCCTCATAGGTTCCGCCCTGATTTATACCGAAAAGCATCTGATTTTTATTGATTGTCTCGGGAAGCGAGTTAAGACGTGCCATTTCTTTTTTACATCTTTCAAGCCATCGGTATGTCCTGTCACAGGAATTCTTTACATATTCATAGGGAGAGGGATTTTCAACACATTCGTCAAACGCCATTGCAATTGTAGATGCAAGGTTTGACTGTATACGCATACTTTCTTCAGGCCCCATAAAGATTTTCTTACCGTCAATATGGGACTGGAAATTTACACCCTCTTCCGTAATTTTACGGAGTGATGCCAGGGAAAACACCTGAAATCCGCCACTGTCAGTAAGAATAGGTCTGTCCCAGTTCATAAATTTATGAAGTCCGCCCATATCCCGTATAAGCTCATCCCCCGGTCTTACGTGAAGATGATAGGTGTTTGAAAGCTCCACCTGACAGCCAATTTCCTTAAGGTCAAGGGACGACACTGCACCCTTTATAGCCGCTGATGTGCCCACATTCATAAAAACTGGGGTCTGTATAGTTCCGTGGACGGTTTCGAAAGTGCCGCGTCTTGCTCTGCCGTCCTTATTCATTAGTGTAAACATGATTTTCTGTTCCTTTATCTGTATAAATCTTTTCGATGCGAAAGGATGGCTATGCCAGCCGTCTCACACATCCATAATAACCGTCAAAATCATCGGCCTTCTGTGAGTCCCCTCATATATATAATTTCCAAGAGCATTTTTTACATTGCTCTTAATAGTATTCCAGTCACGATTTTTTGAAATAAGCGTATCCTGAAGTGCTACAGTTGCAATACGGCGAAGCTCCTCCATAAGCCCTTCATTATCACGCATATATACAAATCCACGGGTTATAACCTCAGGCTCTGCCGCCATTTTGTGTGTTTTACCGTTAATCGCCATAACAACCATAATAATGCCGTCTTCTGCAAGATGCTTTCTGTCGCGAAGAACAATGCTTCCAACATCACCGACACCGTAGCCGTCAACAAGAAGGTCGCCTGCCTGTACATTACCTGTAACTTTTGCAGTTGTTCCATTAAATTCCAGAACACTTCCGTTTTCAAGTTTAAATATATTTTTCTTGTTTATACCCATTTCCTCTGCCAACATTGCGTGACGTCTTAAATGACGGCTTTCACCGTGCACAGGAATAAAATACTTAGGCTTCACAAGCCCCATTATAATTTTCAGTTCTTCTCTGCAAGCGTGTCCCGAAACGTGAACTTCTGTAAGTGCTGAGTGTACAACCTCGGCTCCTTTACGGTAAAGTTCGTTTATTACATTGGAAACAGTTTTTTCGTTACCCGGAATAGGTGAAGCAGATATAATTACAAGGTCACCCTTCCCTATCTCTACTTTTTTATGGTCAGAGAATGCCATTCTTGTAAGAGCACTCATCGGTTCGCCCTGACTGCCTGTTGTAATAATCACAAGCTGATGGTCCTGATATTTTTTCACATCCTCAATGGGAATCATTGTTCCCTCAGGGATTTTCAGATATCCAAGTGTCGATGCCACATCAATTATATTAATCATGCTTCTGCCCGACACTGCAACTTTTCGTCTGTTTCTCACAGCCGCATTTATAATTTGCTGCACCCTGTCAACATTTGATGCAAAGGTTGCGACAAATATTCTTGAGCGCGTGCCTTTAAAAAGAGTTTCAAAGGTTTCACCAACTGTACGCTCACTCATAGTATATCCCGGGCGTTCAACATTTGTGGAATCGCTCATAAGGGCAAGTACACCTTTTCTTCCAAGTTCGCCAAATCTGGCAAGGTCAATCATACTGCCCTCTATAGGAGTACAGTCAATCTTAAAGTCACCTGTATGAACAATGGTACCGAGCGGTGTCTTTATTGCCAGACCTACAGCATCACTTATACTATGATTTACCCTTATAAATTCAACACTTATATTTTTACTGACCCTTGCTGTTTCTCCCGCCTGAACCCTGTTAAGTTTAGCAACGCTTAAAATACCGTGTTCTTTAAGCTTTTGTTCAATTAATCCGCAGGCAAGACGTGTTCCGTATACAGGTACATTAACGCTTCTTAAAAGATACGCAATGCTTCCTATATGATCTTCATGCCCGTGTGTAATAAATATTCCTTTAACCTTTTCTTTATTGGTTACAAGGTACGTTAAATCGGGTATTACACAATCCACGCCAAACATTCCGTCCTCGGGAAAAGCCATACCGCAATCAATTACAATAATCTCGTTTCCGATTTCGATTGCAGTAATATTCTTGCCGATTTCATTCAATCCGCCAAGAGGAATAATCTTCAATTTTAATCTTTTTGCCATTACTATCTCCTTTTCATTCCGCAGTCTAAGAAAAATACCGCCTTGCACGACTCCTTCGCACACAGACTCTTTTGTAAGTATGTATGTTTTCACTGCTGTATTCAGTACTATTGGGATTATTTTCCCGTCACTGACAATTATACCATATAATCAGAAAAAGTCAACTGGAGAATTTGTCGGATTTTTGTAGTATATACACATATTTTTTCTTACAACAATTATAATTTTGTCAAATTTTCTCTTTACTAATTACATATGTATATGTTATAATATATTGAATTATGCTGTTGGCATAACAATAGTTTTATATTTATGCATATTTTTCGGGATTTTATGCATAAAAACTTGTTTTTATAAATTTTTTCAGAATTTTTATACAAAAAGCTTGCATATTTATACATTATGGTTTATAATATGCAAAACAGATTATTTGTATGGTGAGGTTTTATTATGAAAAAGGTCTTTATTGATGGCAGTGCAGGTACCACAGGACTTCGTATTGTTGAAAGATTAAAAAATCGCAGTGACATAGAATTGATAAAGCTTACGGAGGAACTTCGTAAGGACCCCGGTGCGAGACGCGAGGCGCTTAACAGTGCAGACATTGCATTCCTTTGTCTTCCGGACCAGGCAAGTGTTGAAGCAGTAAGTATGATCGATAATCCGAACACTGTTGTCCTTGACACTTCAACGGCTCACCGTACAAACCCCGAATGGGCTTACGGTTTTGCAGAGCTTTCAAAAGCACATTACGATAAAATCGCTTCATCAAAAAGGATTGCAGTTCCCGGATGTCATGCAAGCGGATTTATTGCACTTACATATCCTCTTGTTGAAAAGGGTATTCTTTCAAAGGACGCACTTCTTACCTGCCACAGTATCACAGGCTACAGTGGCGGCGGCAAGAAAATGATTGCAGAGTACGAGGACGAGGACAGAGATATTCTTCTTGGTGCACCCCGTCAGTACGGAATCAGTCAGATGCACAAGCATCTTCCTGAAATGACTGCAATAACAGGGCTTGCAAACAAGCCTGTCTTCTCGCCCATTGTTGCAGATTTCTACAGTGGTATGGAGGTAACGGTTCCGATTTTCGCAAATCAGCTTGAAAAAGGTTATACAATTGCTGACATCAAGAAAGTGTATAAAGAAAAATACAACACCGATATTGTCTTCTTCAAGGAAGATGCAGACGAATCAGGTTTCCTTGCTTCAAATGCTCTTTCAGGAAAAGACTCAATGCAGATTTCGGTACATGGTAATGATGAAAGAATTATTCTCGTTGCACGTTATGACAATCTTGGAAAAGGGGCATCCGGTGCAGCACTTGAATGTATGAATATTTCAATGGGTGAAAAGCCTTCACTCATGCTGGATATATGAAAGGATGAAAGCTATGTTTAATATAATAGAGGGCGGTATTTGTGCCGCACAGGGGTTCAAGGCCAACGGTATTCACTGTGGCATCCGTAAAAATCGCACAAAGCGTGATATTGCTCTTATAGTAAGCGATGTAAAGGCAGCCGCTGCAGCTACATACACAACAAACCTTGTTAAGGGTGCACCCCTTACTGTTACTAAGAATAACATATCAAACGGTTATGCACAGGCTGTTATCTGTAACAGCGGTAACGCAAACACCTGTAACGCTAATGGCATTGAAATTGCAGAAAAAATGTGTCATCTGGTAGAAAAAGAAACAGGTATCAGTGCAAAAGACGTTGTAGTTGCTTCAACAGGCGTTATTGGTCAGCCCCTTGATATCACTCCTATTGTAAACGGTCTTCCTGAACTTTATAAAGGACTTGGCAATAACAGTAAGTTTGCATCCGAAGCTATTCTTACAACCGATACAAAGGAAAAGGAAATTGCAGTTTCCTTTACTGTTGGCGGTAAAGAATGTAAAATTGGCGGTATCGCAAAGGGCAGTGGTATGATTCATCCCAATATGGCAACAATGCTTGTATTTATTACAACAGATGCTGCAATCTCACCCCAAATGCTTCAGAAAGCTTTATCTTCCGATATTAAAAACACATTTAATATGGTAAGTATTGACGGTGATACTTCTACAAATGATATGGTTACAGTTCTTGCAAACGGTCTTGCAGGAAATGATATGATTACAGAAGAAAATGAAGATTTTGAGATTTTCTGTAAAGCACTTAACACAGTGACAGTTTATCTTTGCAAGTGCATCGCTGCAGATGGTGAGGGTGCTACAAAGATGCTTGAGTGCAATGTAAGCGGTGCAAAAACAGAAGCAATTGCAAAGACAGTAGCAAAATCTGTTATCTGTTCATCTCTTACAAAAGCTGCCATGTTTGGTGCAGACGCCAACTGGGGACGAGTTCTCTGTGCGATAGGCTACAGTGGTGCAGATGTTGATGTAAATAAAATCGACGTTGCATTTAAGTCATGTGCAGGAACAATCCCTGTTTGCAAAAACGGTGCAGGCGTAGATTTTTCAGAAGAAATCGCAAAGAAAATATTGCTTGAAAATGAAATTAATATTATAATAGAGCTTAACGATGGTACTTTCAGTGCTGATGCCTGGGGTTGTGACCTTACTTATGATTATGTTAAGATTAACGGTGACTACCGTACTTGATTGGAGGAATAGAAAATGTCTGACAATAAATTAACAAACGCACAACGTGCACAGGTGCTTACACATGCACTCCCCTACATTCAGAAATACACAAACAAAATCCTCGTTGTGAAATATGGTGGAAACGCTATGGTAAGTGACGAGCTTAAGGATGCCGTTATGGGTGATATTGTTCTTTTGTCACTCATCGGTATAAAAGTAGTTCTTGTTCATGGCGGTGGTCCCGAAATCACTAATATGCTCAAAACTATAGGCAAGGAATCAAAATTTGTAAACGGTCTTCGTGTTACAGATAAAGAAACCGTTGATATAGTGCAGATGGTTCTTGCCGGTAAAATCAATAAAAATCTTGTTAACCTGCTTCACCTCAAAGGCGGCAAGGCTATTGGTCTTTGCGGTATTGATGGTCATATGATTGAGGCAGCCTGCCTTAACCCCGAACTTGGCTATGTAGGCGAAATTACAAAGGTTAATACACAGCCAATCCTCGATGTTCTTGAAAAAGGCTACATCCCTGTTATCTCAACAGTAGGTTGCGACAAAGACGGCAATGTTTACAATATCAACGCTGATACAGCTGCTTCTAAAATTGCCGGACTTCTTGGTGCAGAAAGCCTTATTTCTATGACAGATATTGAAGGTATTCTTCGTGATAAGGATGATCCTTCTACCCTTATTTCAAAAATTTTCGTTGATGAAGCTCCGCAGCTTATTAAAGAAGGTATTATTTCAGGCGGTATGATTCCCAAGGTTGATTGCTGTATTAACGCAATTAAAAGCGGGGTAAGAAAAGTATTTATCATCGACGGAAGAACTCCCCACTCTATTCTTATCGAAACCCTCACTAACGAGGGAATCGGCACAATGTTTGTAGGTGGAGGAAGGAACAGTTAATTCTTTTCTGACCGGATGTACGGAAAGTGCATCCGGTTGAGTACTATAATGCCGATGGTCTCTATTAACACCGGCTCGCAAAAGAAGCTTCATTGCTCAAACGTTCTCTTGCGAATAAAATTGTAGAAAAAGGACTGAATTTGAATGAACACATTTGAAAAAGATAAGCTTTACGTTGCTCCAACATATGGTCGCTTCCCACTGGAAATTGTCGGTGGTAAAGGTGCAGTTGTAAGGGATTGTGACGGAAAGGAATACATCGATATGGGCAGCGGCATTGCCGTGAGTACATTCGGTTTTTGTGATGACGAATGGACTAACGCAGTAAAAGCACAGCTTGACCGGTTTGCCCACACATCAAACCTTTATTATACAGAGCCCTGTGCTACTCTTGCCCAGATGCTTTGCGACCGGACAGGTATGAAAAACGTATTTTTCTCCAACTCAGGTGCGGAAGCTAATGAATGTGCAATTAAGGTTGCACGAAGATATGGCGAGCTTAATCTGGGAAAGGATTACTACACAATTGTAACTCTTGAAAAAAGCTTTCACGGAAGAACAATTACTACTCTTTCTGCTACAGGACAGGATAACTTTCACCAGGATTTCCTTCCGATGACACCCGGTTTTGTACACACTCCCCCAAATGATATTGATGCACTCAGAAAAACAGTTAAGGAAAATAAATGTTGTGCAATTATGATGGAATTTGTTCAGGGCGAAGGCGGTGTTCTTGCTCTTAACAAGGACTTTGTAGATGCAGTATTTGAGATAGCCAAGGAAAACAACCTTATCGTTGTTGCCGACGAGGTACAGACCGGCAACGGCAGAACAGGTGAGCTTTACGCATATATGCACTACGGTGTGCTTCCCGATGTAGTTTCCACTGCAAAGGGACTTGCCGGCGGTCTTCCCTTAGGTGCAACGATGCTTGGCGAAAAGGTCAAGGATATATTTAAGCCTGGACTTAACGGCTCAACATTTGGCGGTAACCCCGTATGCAGTGCAGGTGCAATAAGTATTTTATCAAGACTTACCCCCGATTTTCTTTCAGAAGTAAAAGAAAAGGCACAGCTTGTAAAGGAAACGCTCAGTGAACAAAATGGTATTGAAAGTCTTTCAGGTCTTGGTCTTATGATAGGAATTAAAACAGTAAAAGATGCAAAGGAAGTTGTGGCTGCCTGCCGTGAAAACGGCGTGCTTGTACTTACCGCAAAGGACAAGGTAAGGCTTCTTCCTCCGCTTAACATAAAAAAGGATGAGCTTTTGAAAGCTCTTGAAGTAATCAAGGAGGCATGCAAATTATGAAACACTTATTAAAGCTCGGTGATCTTACAAAGGACGAAATTTTAAAAATACTCGACCTTGCAGATAAGCTTAAGTATGAAAAGAGAAACGGTATAGAGCACCATCTACTTAAAGGAAAAACATTGGGTATGATTTTTCAGAAGTCTTCTACAAGAACACGTGTATCTTTTGAAGTTGGTATGTTTGACCTTGGCGGCAGTGCACTGTTTCTCAGTCCCCGTGACCTTCAGATAGGCAGAGGTGAGGTTGTAGAGGATACTGCAAGAGTTCTTTCAAGGTTTCTTGATGGTATTATGATTCGTACATTCGAACAAAAAGAAGTTGAGGATTTTGCTTCCTACGGTGACATCCCGATTATAAACGGTCTTACAGATTACTGCCACCCCTGTCAGGTGCTTGCTGACCTTATGACAATACGCGAAAAGAAAGGCAAGCTTGAAGGCTTGAAGCTTTGTTTCGTAGGTGACGGTAACAATATGGCGAACTCACTTATCGTAGGAGGTATTAAAATGGGTATGGAAGTTTCTATTGCCTGCCCCGAAGGTTATAAGCCCGATAGCGATATTATGAAATGGGCTAGCGAAAACGGAAAATTTACCTGTACCCCCGATATTAAAGAGGCAGCAAAAAATGCCGATGTCCTTTACACAGATGTATGGGCATCTATGGGACAGGAAGAAGAATTTAACGAAAGAGCTGAAGTTTTCCATGACTATCAAATAAATTCAGAACTTATGAAAGTTGCAAACGATGGTGCAATGGTGCTTCACTGTCTTCCCGCTCACAGAGGCGAGGAAATCACAGCCGAGATTATTGAGCAGCACGCTGACGAAATCTTTGAAGAAGCAGAAAACAGACTTCATGCACAGAAGGCTGTCATGGTTCTTCTCATGGCAGATAAATAAATCCCCACTAAACTATTTCAGAAAGGCATGGTTATATGAAAGCATATTTAATTCTGGAAAACGGAAAAGTTTTTGAAGGTACACAGTTCGGTGCTGTATGCGAAGAATCAGGTGAGCTTGTTTTCACAACTACGATGGGTAGCTATATGGAAACTCTTACCGATCCTTGTTATTATGGACAAATCCTCGTTCAGACATATCCCCTTATCGGGAACTATGGTATGATTAAAACCGATATGGAAAGCAATAAAGTATACCTCAAAGGCTATATAGTCCGCGAAATGTGTGATTCTCCTTCAAACTTCCGCTCGGAAGGTATTCTTGAAGATTTCCTCAAAGAAGAAGGCATTATGGGTATCAGCGGTATAGATACAAGACATATTACAAAGATTCTCCGCGAAGAAGGCACTATGAAGGCTATCATCACAACGAATCCCGATGCCAAAATCAGCGGCTGTGATATTAAAGATGCTATAAAAGCCGTAAGCACAAAGGAAAAATATACGGTTGGCGAAGGCGACAAGAACATTGCTCTTCTCGATCTCGGAACAACAAAAAGCGCAGCTCTTCCCTTTACAAACAGAGGGGCGAAGGTTACTGTTCTTCCTTACAACACTTCCGCTGATGAGCTTCTCGGCTACGATGCACTTTATATTTCAGATGGTCCCGGGACCCCCGAAGATTATCAGGAAATTGCAGATGAACTTAGTAACTTATTAGGTAAGCTTCCCATTTTTGCAACAGGACTTGGTCATCAGCTTCTTGCAATGGCACAAGGTGCAAAGACAGAAAAGCTCCCATACGGGCACCGCGGTGCAAATCAGCCTGTTAAAAAGCTTGACAGCGGCAGAGTTTATATAACTGCACAAAACCACGGTTATACTGTTAAAAAGGATACTCTTCCCGCATGTGCCGAAGTAATCTACGAAAACCTTAACGATAAGAGTGTCGAGGGTATCATATACAACGGTAAAAACGCTATTTCACTTCAGTTCAGACCTTGTGAGGGCGAAGGACCTAATGAAACAGGTTTCCTGTTTGACAAATTTTTTGAAATGATTGGAGGAAGCAAGAATGCCTAAAAATAAAGACATCAAAAAGGTACTCGTTATAGGCTCAGGTCCTATTGTTATCGGACAGGCAGCAGAGTTTGACTATGCAGGTGCACAGGCTTGCCGTGTTCTCCGTGATGAAGGGGTAAATATTGTTCTTGTTAACTCTAACCCCGCTACAATCATGACAGACAAGGCTCTTGCAGATGAAATTTATCTTGAACCACTTACAACAGATACAGTAAAAAGAATTATTGAAAAGGAACGTCCCGACAGTCTTCTTGCATCCTTAGGCGGACAGACAGGTCTTACCATTGCAATGCAGCTTAACAAAGAAGGCTACCTTGACAAGATGGGCGTTAAGCTGATCGGTACAAACGCAGAAGCTATTGACAGAGCAGAAGACCGTGAGCTGTTTAAGGAAACCATGCTTAAAATCGGACAAGGTTGTATCCCTTCCGACATTGCAAATACTGTTGATGACTGTCTCAGAATTGCAGACAAAATCGGCTATCCTGTAATTGTAAGACCTGCTTTCACCCTTGGCGGTGCAGGCGGCGGTGTTGCATATGATGCTGACACTCTTGCAAAAATTGCAAACAACGGTCTTACACTCTCCCCCATCACTCAGGTACTTATCGAAAAGTACATCTACGGATGGAAAGAGGTTGAGTTTGAGGTTATGCGTGACAGTGCAGGTAATGCAATCACTATCTGCAGTATGGAAAACGTTGACCCCGTTGGTATTCACACAGGTGACAGTATAGTTGTTGCACCTGCGGCAACTCTTTCAGATAAAGAATATTCAATGCTCAGAAAAGCTGCTCTTGACATTATCACAGAGCTTAAGATTGAGGGTGGCTGTAACTGTCAGTTCGCACTTAATCCCGATAGCTTTGAATATGCAGTTATTGAGGTTAACCCCAGAGTATCACGTTCATCTGCCCTTGCAAGTAAGGCTACAGGCTATCCAATCGCAAAGGTTACAACAAAGATTGCTCTCGGTTATACTCTTGACGAAATCAAAAATGATGTTACCGGCGTAACTTATGCTTGTTTTGAGCCGGCAGTTGACTATATGGTTGTTAAGTTCCCCAAGTGGCCCTTCGACAAGTTCGTGTATGCTGACAGAAAGCTCGGCACACAGATGAAGGCGACAGGCGAAGTTATGTCAATCGGCAACTCCTTCGAATCAGCTCTTATGAAGGCTGTAAGAGGTGCTGAGCTTAAGACAGAAACTCTCCGTCACAAGGAAGTTCAGGCAATCGAAGATATTGAAAAGAAGCTTTATGACCTTGACGACCTTCGTATCTTCACTGTTTACGAAGCACTCGTAAGAGGTATTACAGTAGAAAAAATCAACGAAATCACAAGAATTGACAAGTGGTTCCTTAGTAAAATCAAGAATATCGTTGATTACGAAAAGGAAATTGCAAACGGTCTTACTCCCGAGCTTTATAAGAAAGGTAAAAACCTTGGCTTTACCGATAAAGCTATCGAGGAAATCTGCGGCAGTAAAGTTTCTGAGCATATTAACTGCGTTTACAAGATGGTTGACACCTGTGCAGGTGAATTTGCGGCAAAGACCCCTTACTTCTACTCAACTTATGACACAGACTGCGAAGCTCGTGCAGTTACTACAAATAATAAGAAGGTAATCGTTCTCGGTTCAGGTCCTATCAGAATCGGTCAGGGTATCGAGTTCGATTATTCATCAGTTCACTGTGTATGGGCACTCAAACAGATGGGTTACGAAGTTATTATCATTAATAACAACCCCGAAACAGTTTCAACAGACTTTGATACAGCAGACAGACTTTACTTCGAACCTCTTACTCCCGAAGATGTAATGCACGTTATCGAGGTTGAAAAGCCTGAGGGCGTTGTGGTTGCATTCGGTGGACAGACAGCAATCAAGCTTGTTAAGTTCCTTGACGAAAGTGGTATCAAAATCTTGGGTACATCTGCAAAGAGTATTGATATGGCAGAAGACAGAGAGCAGTTCGATGCACTTCTTGAAAAGTTCAACATCAAGCGTCCCAGCGGTCTTACCGTTATGACACGTGAGGAAGCACTTAAAGCTGCGGACGAGCTTGGCTACCCCGTACTTTTACGCCCCTCTTACGTTATAGGCGGTCAGAATATGACAATCGCTTACAAAGAGGAAGATGTTGTACGCTATATGGACATCATTCTTTCACAGAAGATTGATAACCCCGTACTTGTGGACAAGTATATGATGGGTAAAGAGCTTGAAGTTGACGTAATAAGCGACGGCAAGGAAGTTCTTATCCCCGGTATTATGGAACACGTTGAGCGTGCCGGTGTACACAGCGGTGACTCTATTGCAGTATATCCCCCGTTCAGCATCAATGACAAAATGCTTGACAAGATTGTTGACTGTTCAATCAAGCTTGCTCTTTCACTTAAAACACAGGGACTTATAAACATTCAGTACCTTGTTTATAAAAATGAGCTTTACGTTATCGAGGTTAATCCCAGAGCCTCAAGAACTGTTCCCTACATCAGTAAAGTTACGGGTATTCCTATGGTTGACCTTGCAACTGAGGTTATGCAGGGAAAGAGTCTTCTTTCTCTTGGCTACGGAAGCGGTCTTTACAAGATGCCTCCCTACTATGCAGTTAAGGTTCCCGTATTCTCATTTGAAAAGCTTTCAGGTATTAACTCAATCTTAGGCCCTGAAATGAAATCTACAGGCGAGGTTCTCGGTATAGGCAAAACTCTTAATGAAGCACTTTATAAAGGTCTTATGGCTGCAGGCTTTAACCTTGAGAGCAAGGGTGGCGTTTATATCAGCATTGACTCGAAAGATAAGTATGACCTTATCGAGCTTGCAAAGAAGCTTTACGATGCAAATCTTGACCTTTATGCAGATGAAACAAATGCAGTAATTATAGAATCACTGGGAATTCCTGTTGAAACGGTCGAGGGTGAAAAGATTTACTCACTCCTTGAATCTGATAAGATTGGTTACATTATCCACACCAATTCAGGCAGACCTCAGGAAATTGAAAAGTTTATAAGACTTCACCGCCGTGCACTTCAGTTAAGTATTGCTTGTCTTACTTCTCTTGATACGGCAAATGCTCTTGCAGATATTCTTCTCAGTCGTTTCAATCAGTACAATACAGAGCTTACGGATATTGCAAAGCTCCGCACTGAAAAAATCAATATTCCCTTTATCAAGATGCAGGGAACCGGTGATGACTATATTTTCATTAATAACTTTGAAGGTAAGTTCACCTTCCCCGAAGCACTCAGCATTATATTCTCAGACCGTCGCAGAGGTATTGGTGCAGACGGACTTGTTCTTATCGAAAAATCAGATGTTGCAGATGCGAAAATGCGTATATTCAATACTGACGGCAGTGAAGGACGTATGGCAGGTAATGCGATACGTTGCGTAGGTAAATACCTTTGGGACAACGGATATGTCGAGCACCGTCATATAACTATTGAAACTGCAAGCGGTATAAGAAAGCTTACACTTCACCTTTTTGACCGTAAGGTTACAAGCGTAACTGTAGAAATGGGCAAGGCTGAATTTAAGCCTGCAGCAATTCCTGTAGATATGCCCGGAGATAAGGTTATCAACGAAAAGATTACTGTCGGTGGCAAAGATTACAATATCACTTGTCTTTCAATCGGTAATCCTCACTGTGTTGTTATCTGCAACAACGTATATAATATTGATATCCCCACAATCGGACCAAGATTTGAAAATGCATCTATCTTCCCCGAACGTATAAACACCGAATTTGTCAAAATCATTGACAAGCACACCATCAGAATGAGAGTCTGGGAACGCGGTAACGGTGAAACTCCTGCCTGCGGAACAGGTGCCTGTGCGGCAGCTGTTGCAGCGGTAGAAAACGGCTACTGTGATAAGGATACCGACATTTCTGTAAGAGTTGAAGGCGGCGAGCTTGTTGTTCGTTACACTGATGAAGGTGTGTTCCTTACAGGCGACGCTGAGAAGGTATTCGAAGGCGTTTATGAATATTAATGCGGAATGCGGAGTGAAATTCTCTATGTTACAATGCATATTAATGCATAAACTAGAGTTTTATGCAGGGATTTTCAAAAATTTATGAATTTTTATGCAAAAACTCTTGCATAATTATACATTAGGTGTTATAATATTAAAAAAAGAAAATCAGGGTGCTATAAAATAGTGCCGAAGGGACAAACTGAACCCCGTAGGGGGTTACCCGAAGCTGTATGTGTATACAGCGAGAGGTGAAGTTTGTTCGTAGTTCATTGGCATCAAAAATAAGGAATCTAATACGTAGTACAGATTCCTACATACAAAAACAAAATTTGTTGTTTTTAAAGTTCAAAAAAATTTTTCATTGCCAATGAACGGTCGGTGCATTTTAGGGCAGCCGTAAAAAGGAGATAATCAGAATGGATAAAAATAATATCAAAAAAGTAGTTCTCGCCTACTCAGGCGGACTTGACACATCAATTATTATTCCGTGGCTTAAGGAAAACTACAACAACTGTGAAGTTATTGCAGTTGCAGGTAATGTGGGACAGAATGACGAGCTTGACGGTCTTGAAGAAAAGGCACTTAAGACAGGAGCTTCCAAGCTTTATGTACTTGATCTTACAGATGAATATGTTGATGACTACATCATCCCCACAATGAAGGCAGGTGCAATTTACGAGGAATACCTCCTCGGTACAAGCCATGCACGTCCCTGTATTGCAAAGGGTCTTGTTGAAGTAGCAATTAAGGAAAACGCAGATGCAATCTGCCACGGCTGCACAGGTAAAGGTAATGACCAGGTGCGTTTTGAGCTTGCAATCAAGCACTTTGCTCCCAAAATGCCTATAATCGCTCCCTGGCGTGAATGGGATATCAAATCCCGTGAAGAGGAAATTGACTACGCTGAAGCACACAATGTTCCTCTTAAGATTAACCGCGAAACAAACTATTCAAAGGACAAGAATCTTTGGCATCTTTCTCACGAAGGTCTTGACCTTGAAGATACAGGCAACGAGCCGCAGTACGAAAAGCCCGGTTTCCTTGAAATGGGCGTATCTCCCATTATGGCTCCAGATAAGCCTACTTACATTGAGCTTGAGTTTGACAAAGGTATTCCCGTATCATTCAACGGTGAAAAGATGAGTGCAAAGGAAATCATCCTTAACCTTAACAAGGTTGGCGGTGAAAACGGTATCGGTCTTCTTGACATCGTTGAAAACCGTCTTGTAGGTATGAAGTGCCGTGGTGTATATGAAACACCCGGTGGTGCAATTCTTTACAAGGCACACAGTGTTCTTGAGTCAATCTGTCTTGATAAGATGACTCTTCACGAAAAGCAGAAGCTTTCTATCACATTTGCAGAGCTTGTTTATAACGGTCAGTGGTTTACTCCTCTTCGTGAAGCTCTCAGTGCATTTGTTGACAAAACACAGGAAAAGGTTACAGGTAAAGTTAGACTTAAGCTTTACAAAGGTAATATGATTAACGCAGGTGTTTGGAGTAAATACAGCCTCTATTCTGAAGAAATCGCTACATTCGGCGAAAGCGATTACAACCAGAAGGATTCTGAAGGCTTCATTAACCTTTACGGTCTTCCGATTGCAGTACAGGCAATGGTAGATGCAAACAATAAATAATTCTGCGAATTATTTATTGTTTGCAAATGCGGAATGCGGAGTGCAGAATGCAAAATTAAAACAACAATAAAAGCAACGTGTAGGGGTGGTTATATAAATCGCCCCTACAATTTACATTTTACGGAGGTATACACTATGGATAAAATGTGGGCAGGGCGTTTTTCAAAAGCCCTTGATAAAGAAGCGGATGACTTTAATTCATCCATACATTTTGACTGCAAAATGTATAAGCAGGATATAGAAGGCTCTATTGCACACGCTACAATGCTTGCAGAGTGTGGCATTATTTCAAAAGATGACAGTGAGCTTATAAAAAAGACCCTCCACGAAATAAGAGAGGATATTGATAGCGGTGCTCTCCCATTTGATTTTGATGCGGAAGATATACATATGTTTGTTGAAGCAGAGCTTACAAAGCGTATAGGTGATGTAGGCAAACGTCTTCACACTGCAAGAAGCCGTAACGACCAGGTTGCTCTTGATATCCGTCTTTATATGCGTGATGAAGCTAATGAGGTCATTGCGCTTATCAGAAAGCTTCTTTGTGCAATTCTCAATCAGGCTGAAAAAAACAAGGATACGATCCTTCCCGGATATACCCACCTCCAGCGTGCTCAACCTATAATGTTTGCACACCATCTTCTTGCCTATGCGATGATGTTTGTCCGTGATATCGGCAGAATCGAAGATGCCGTAAATAGAATGAACTTCTCTCCCCTAGGCTCCTGTGCGCTTGCGGGTACAACCTATGAGACAGACCGCGAAATGACGGCAAAGCTTCTCGGTTTTGACGGAATTACACTTAACAGTATTGATGGAGTGTCTGACCGTGACTTCTGCGTTGAATTAATGAGTGCCTTTGCACTTACAATGACACATCTTTCACGTTTTTCCGAGGAAGTAATTCTTTGGTCATCGTGGGAATTCAAGTTTGTCGAGCTGGATGACTCCTATACTACCGGCTCCTCCATTATGCCCCAGAAGAAAAACCCTGATATGGCAGAGCTTGTCCGTGGAAAAACAGGCAGAGTATATGGCGATTTAATGGCAATGCTTACAATCCTGAAGGGTATTCCCCTTGCATATAACAAAGATATGCAGGAAGGTAAGGAAGCCATTTTTGACAGCTGCGAAACAGTTAAAAAGTGTCTTTCAATATTTGCACCTATGATTGAAACAATGACTGCCAGAAAGGATAAAATGTACGCTGCCGCAGGTGAAGGCTTTATCAATGCAACAGACCTTGCCGACTACCTTGTAAAAAAAGGCCAGCCTTTCCGCAGTGCGTATAAAACAGTTGGTCAGATTGTAGGAAAATGCGTTCTTGAAGGTAAAACACTTGAAAATCTTACGTTAGATGAATATAAAGAATTTGACAGTCTTTTTGAAGAAGACCTTTACAGTGAAATAGACCTTCGCAACTGTGCTGAAAAGAGGATTTCTGCCGGTGGTACATCGGTTGCTTCAATCGAAGTTCAGATTGATTATATAAAGAAATTTCTGGGCATAATAAAATAACAGATTTATAAAAAAGCGTTACCCATATCGCGTCCTGATTTAGCCAAACTCGTAAAATGTTATTCGCGATAAAAAACGATAATTCCAATACAGTAAAACAAGAGGTGTAAAAAACTGAGTTTTTTACACCCCATTTTTCGTTCTACAGGTTGCAGTCGCTATTTTTTTATGATATAATTTGTCGAAAGGGGTTGTTTTATATGAAAAAATTACGTTTTTTAGCTGCCCTCTGGCTGGGCAAGCTTATATGCTTATTAGTAAATTTTATTGATAAAGAACGCGGAACGAATATAGCCGGTATTTATGCCCTTAAAATACAAAAGGATATGATTTCATATTTTAAAGGCATTGATTACAATAAAGTATTTTTTATTACAGGTACCAACGGGAAATCCACCACCAACAATATGGTAGTGCATACATTAAGGCAAAGTGGCAAAAAAGTTACAAGTAATCTTGAAGGGGCAAATCTTCTTACAGGTGTTGCAACAACACTCATCAAGGATTCTTCATTGTTCGGAAAACTTAACAGTGACTTTTTTGTTTTCGAAACAGATGAAAGATATCTTCCCTTTATTCATAAATATCTTCCGGCAAAAAATCTTTGCATAACAAACATACAGAAGGACCAGGTGCAGCGAAATGGTGAACCGGACTACATCTATCAGAAAATCAAATCTGTAATTAACAAGGATATGACTTTGTATGCAAACAATGAAGAACCCAGAGCGAAGTCCCTTGCTTCCTTTGCAGGAAAAGCGATTTATTACGGTATTGCACAAAATGAAAAATCCGTTGTAAAAGACGATTTCTTCGATGTATCACTTCCCTGTCCCCTTTGTAACGACAAGATTGTCTTTGACTATTACAACGTAGATAACGTAGGTAATTTCCACTGTAGCGGCTGTTCATTAAAAAGCGAAGAAAATATTGATTTCTGTGCAAAAGATATTGATTTTAAAGAAGGTACTTTTAACTGCAACGGTTCTACCTACAAAGTGAATAATACAGAGCCTTTCTTTATATACAACTATGCACTTTGTGTTGCCATTTGTAAATCCTTCGGTATAGATGATAACTGTATTAAGTCTGCATTTATAAACTTTAAAAATATCGGCGGAAGAATGGAAACACTTCATTACAAAACAAAAACTATTAAATATATCAGAATAAAACAGGAAAATCCCGAAACACTTCAGACGGCCCTTGATTACATTTCAAGTGACGATACACCGAAAGTTTTTCTTCTCGGTCTTGAAGAATTGAAGGATTTCAAGCCGTATTACACAAATACTTTCTATGCTTTTGACTGCAATCTGGACAGGCTTATATCGTCAAATACGGAAAGATATATATGCTTCTCAGAAGCTGTAGCTTACGATACTGCAAACAGACTTATTTATGCCGGTATTGACAAAGATAAAATTTCTATTCTTCCAACCGACGATGATACCGCAATCATGCACGAGCTTGATAAATATGACATTGATAATGTTTATCTTATAACATGGCTCAAAAAATATTACGAACTTGATAAGTATATTAAAAACAACAAGGAGTAATCAGACGATGGCTAACGAATTAAATGTATTATGGATGTATCCTGACATACTCAATCTTCATGGTGACAGAGGCAACCTGATGGCTTTTGATCGTATTGGAAAGCTGATGGATGTTAAAGTAAACATAAATAAGGTTGAGCATTTCAGTGATGAAATAGATTTCGAAAACAACGATATTATGTTTTTTAACGTAGGCGAAATCAAGGTAATGCCTGCTATAATAGACGTTCTGAAAAAGCATAAAGAAGAAGTTATAAAGTTTGTAAACGACAACAAAACTATTATTCTCATTGGTGCTTCAGGCTGTATTATGGCAAGAAAAACCCTTCGAACCAATAGTGAGTTCGAAGGATTAGGCATCCTTGATATGGAGCTTTTGGAAAGGGAAAAAATATACGGTGACGACATTCTGTTTACTCTTAACGAAAATGGTGCTGAAATTGTAGGTTGTCAGATTAAAATGCTTGACACGCACCTTCTTTCAGACATAAGTCTTGGTACACTTCTTTACGGAAGCGGTAACGACGGTTACGATAATAAAACGGAAGGTGCAAAATACAAAAACGTGATTTATACAAACACACTCGGCCCTGTTTTTGTAAAGAATCCGTGGTATACTGAGCTTATTATTAAAAATGCTCTTGAAAACAAGGGGGTTACTGTCAGCAAAAAGCTCACTGATAAAGACTTTGATATTGAGCTTAACTCCCTTCAGACCATTAAAAAATTTATAGATCAAAAAGAGGAAAAAGATGTATCCAAAGCTTGAAATTAATTTAAACGGCATTATACACAACGCCTTAAAGATGCAGAAAATCTGCAGCGATAACGGCGTCAGGTTAAGTGTTGTCACAAAATGCCTTGTATCCGACAAAAAAGTCGTGCAGGCACTTTCTGATAATGGCATTGAATCAATTTGCGAATCAAGAATAGAAAACTTTATAGATTACAAGGATATACCCGTTGAAAAATGGCTTATACGCGAACCAATGCTTTGTGAAACCGAAAATGTGGTCAAGTATTCCGACGTAAGTCTTAACAGTGAAAAGGCTACGCTGATTGAGCTTAACAAAGAAGCTGAAAAGCAAAATAAAATACATAAGGTTATCCTTATGTACGAGCTTGGCGACCTTCGCGAAGGTGCCGACCAGGACGAGCTTGAAAAACTGGTTGCACTTTGCCTTGAATTGAAAAGCCTTAGTTTATACGGTATAGGTGTAAATCTAAGCTGTTATGGTTCAATTATGCCTGATGAAAATAATATGCAGGAGCTTTCATCAGTAGCTAAAAGTATTGAAGAAAAGTTTGGAATCGAGCTTCCTGTTGTATCAGGCGGAAACTCCACTTCATTTGAAATGCTTAAAGCCGGTCTTCTTCCCGATAATATTACAAGTCTCAGAATGGGGGAAGCTGTATTTTTAGGAAATGTTCCCTGCATTGAAAAACCTATTGAAGGTTTTTTCCGTGATAATTTCGTTTTAAAAGCACAAATAGTCGAACTTAAGAAGAAGCCTTCTGTTCCCCGCGGAACTGTCGGCCTTTCCAATTCTTTTGGCGAAGCACCTATCGATTTCGAGGATAAAGGCATACGGAAAAGAGCTATTATAGCACTTGGCAAGCAAGACATAAATGTAAATGGCCTTGTCCCCGTTGACAAGGATATAAAAATTCTTGACGGCAGCAGTGATTATGTTATACTCGACTTAACTGACAGCAAAAAAAACTACTCCGTCGGTGATGAGTTAGTTTTTAACGTGAATTATTCGGTACTGTTAGGTGCTATGAGTAGTCGATATATACACAAAGAGTACAAATAAAAAGTTAGCCTATTAAAAAGGCTCTGTAATATCTATTGGGTTAAGATATTATAGAGCCCTTTTTTGATGTATAGGAATTTACGTAATCTAATCGCGAGCAACATTTGGCAGAATTGAATTTTGTTAGGACGCGACGCAGGGTTCACGGCACGCTTCTTTTTTATTATTTCACAAATACTGTTCCTACTGACCAGGGTTCAAGCGAGGGTACTTTTACTATATAATCATCACCGCGTTTTTCGTAAGAAAGCTCACACTCGCCATTATACTGGCTCATAAAGTAAAACTTTTTGCCTGCGGGATTTCTTACAAGAAGCTCTGTTTCACCACTCTTGCCTATTGTGCAGTTGGTAATTGACACACAGCAAACCTTGCCGTCTTTTTTACGGGGATTAAGAACTGCCTGAACAGGTGTAAGAAGTCTTGCACAGACACCGTTACCGCTTACATAATCTGCAAGGTCAAGTATATGGTCACGGATGTTTGAAGGAATGATATTCTTCCACGGACAGTAGCCAAGGATTGCCCACTTACCTCCCTTATCGGTTGTGATTACCATTTCAGACACACCGTATGGAAGGTCTGTATTTTCAAAGTAAGGGTTAAGAGGCTTTGTGGCATTGTAATGGGCAACAATTTCGCAATCTGTACTAACAGGGTCCATAGCATATGCTGCCGCTCTGCCGCCTGCGAAGAATGATACTTTGAAAGCATCCACCCCGGGATGAGTGGGATGCTCTACAAATTTTTCGTTTATTACAAGTGCCTCGTCAGGTGTGATTTCTCTTGTATCAATACCGAAGTCATAACCCTTTTCTTTAAGAATATGTATAGACTCACCGTCTGTCACAATATTCTTTCCCTTAAGAAATTCCACATCCTCAGGCTGAAGGAGCTTTGCACTCTCCGGATGAAGGATGATTATTTCGTTATCTTTCTGGTCGTACACCATCGGGATTGCCGTACGGAGCATATCAAGAATTTCAAGATATGGCTGCTCGTTAATCTTTTCCATACCTTCTCCGGGAAGAAGGTCTTTCTTCCAGATATATTTTGAATAGTAGTAGCGTAAACCTGCCTGATATGAATCAACGTTATACTTTGACATTTCTTCCCAATATTTTCTGTGTTCGGAGAAAAGGCGGAATTCCTGCATATGAAATTCCATAGGCTCTTTTCTTGCCATAAGCATTGAATAACTCATATCGGTGTTACCGTTTGCCATATAAAAAGATGTCTCAAAGGCTGTACCTGCAGGAGTTTTGCCAAACGCAACAAAGGGCAGATTTTCAATTTCGGGTGCTTTCATTTTTACATAGTCCGGCATCATTGAATTCTGCCAGTTTATATAAAGTGATTTATGAAGAAAATCGTTGGGATTATGGTCGTTATAGCTACCGCCGCCGGGACGTGTTGCAGGTGCCTCGCCCGAGACTTCTTTCATTACATCATAAATATGGTCGTAACCGTAGCCTGCGTACGCACCGTATGCACCGTGCTGATAACCGAACTTTGTTTCGGGAGAAACAGAGTGAATAGCCTCACACATTGCACGCATAAGACCTGCCATACCCTCCCGGATAAAGGCTATATACTTTTTCCTCCATACTTTGTCACCGTAAAGAAACTCATTGACAAGAGTTTCACGGGTGAATGATGCACCGTGTTTTTCATTAAATGTCTTTATACAGTCATCACAGTAACAGCCGTATTCAACAGGGGCATGGTTTGAAGGACGGAAGTCATCGTCAAACCAGATTCTTTCAGGCTTAATTTCAGCATAGTAACGAAGATGTTCGCAAAGGTAGTCACGGAAGAATTCATCCCGCCAGCAGAAGCAGTAATCCGCTACACTGCCGTCATGACCTACAAGTTTTCTTGCAGGTGAACCTTCAAACACAAGTCCGCTACAGTCATTTGCCATCATATATTTACCATGACCGAGAGTATTTGAAATCTGCATAGATACGCTGATACCGTTCTTTCTGAACTTCTCCGCCTCTACCTTCCAGAAATCTGCAAACTCTCTGTGGGTTTCGTTCTTGGGATAGCCGTACTTTGTAGCAATCCATATATCATCACAGGAGCCGGGATATTTAGTAATCATTTCGATATATTCATCGTTATATTGACTTGTTGCCGCTCCCCCAAGTCTTTGCATAAGCTTCATATCTATTACCTCTTTTCTATATGTGCGCTTTTTCTGAGTTTTAGTGATGACTTTAGCTGTACCTGTTCTTTTACAGGTATACCGCTTAAACCTTTAACAAGTGCCTCCGCCAGGATTTCAACTGCTTCTCCAGCATTAGTGTCCATTGATGCAAGTGGCGGATTAAGATACTGTGCTTCCGGAATGTCGTTGTAGCCTATTACGGCAACATCCTCCGGCACTCTCAATCCGTTTTCTGTAGCACAGCTTATTGCACCTATTGCCATCTGGTCATATGCACAGACAACAGCACGGGGCACGCTTTTTGCATCAATCAGTTTCTGCATTGCCTCATACCCGCCTTTTTCAAAGCGTTCAGAGGAGATGCTTATATACTTTTCATCGCATTTTCCTGTTTTTTCAGTAAGAAGCTCAGAAAAAAGGTCAGCCTTCTTCACTGTTTTTGGTTCCCCTATAAATCCGATTGATTCTGCACCGCTTTCAATAAAATAATCAAGTGCTTCGGAAAGAACTTCCCTATACTTCATTTTTACAGTAATACTTGTATTTTTAAGCCTTGAGGAATTTATTGCACCTACGGGGATGTCGATATTACTGTCAAGCTCCGCAGAGCCGTCAATCATAATTATTCCGTCAACTGCGGCGTACTTACTGTAATACTCAAAAAGTGCCTCTTCCGTAGATTTTGAAAAGTCCGTTGAAGCAACACTTACCTCACAATTAAGTTCAAAGAATTTTTCCTGAATACGGGACAGAAGTCCTGCATAGTATCTGCTCTTAAATTCTGGACAAATAACCGCTATAACGTGCTTAGGATATTTCGCATTATAATATTTACGGAAACAACCGTGTTTTTTGGCAATATCAAAAATGATTTCACGGGTCTGTTCATTAACTTCACTGCTCATTGAAAAAGCCTTCGACACTGTAGGTACCGAAACGTGAGCCAATGCCGCAATTTTTGACAGAGTAATCATAAAAAATCCCCTCCGTTACAGTGAGTATACACCATAAGAAAGGGGATTTCAATACTATTTTAATTTTTCGAAACTTTTTCGTTATAATCTTAAAAAGCTGACTTCCTGCTGATTCATCCTGCCAGACCTTCAACTTCACCTGTTAATGCGTCTATTACGCAACCTTTTTCATCTGTGTTGGTTTCTCCGTTATAAGTATAATCTGTTTCTACATTAATATTATATTTATAGCCATTCAACGTTACTGATACCCTTGATGACGGGGAAATTTCCATATACTTCTTCGCAACTTCAATAGCTTCCTGTTCTGTCAGCATTGCCTTCCCTTGCGGATGACCGCTGGGACCACTTTCTGAATTCTGTCCCGAAGATGCGTTCATCTTTTCGTTAGCCTTATTAACGAGTTCCTTAATATGGTTTTTCTGACTTTCCGTCAATCCTTCATTTTCTGAAACCCCACCGGCAATTTCAAGTACTGCAGTATATCTGCCTTCGTCCAGAGCTGTTTCCATATTTTCAATTAAACTATCAAATTTGTTTGTTTCGGTTTCTATTTTTTCAATTTCTTTTTTAAGGCTATCTACCGCCTGGGTCATACCGGTTCCGTCTGTATCGCCTATACTTTCAAGAGTTTTTTTCGCCTCTTCAATGTTTCCTTCCTCAAATTGAGTTTTTGCCTTACCATAATGAGTTAAAACATAAACAACATTAAGAAATTCCTCATCCTTGCAACCTTCTTTTATCGCAAGTTCCCCGTAGTTCTGAGCAGCTATATAGTCTCCTTCTGTTATTGCGAGCCTGGTTTCATTCATCAGTTTTTTTGCTGCACTGCCTGAACAACCTGTAAAAGCTAAAACAACTGCACATAAAATCAATAAAACTTTTTTCATGCTTCCCATCCTTCACTATTAATTTTTATTTTATTATTTTTTCAAGTGATTTGTAATTTTCTTCCCAAAGTCCGATATATGTAACATTGTCATTCATCATCTTCTTTGAAACATTGTGACAAGAATGAAGCAGTGCCTTTTCAGCACCCGTTTCTTCACATACAGCATCGGGAAGCTGTCCGTTTGACGTTTCTGTATAAAAGATTACTGGTATATTCTCTTTTTTAACAGTATCAATTAATTCAGCCACAGTAGCGGCACTTGGCTCACTTTCAGCAGAACAACCCGGAAAAGCTGCAAAATACCTAAGATTATAATCTTCTACAAAATACCTGAAAGGAAACCTGTCTGCAAAAACAACTGTCTTTTCACACTTTTTTGCAAGCTTCGCAAATTTAGAGTCAAGCTCTTTAAGCTTTTTATTATAATCTGCTGCACGCTTTTCATAAAGTGACTTGTTTTCAGGGTCTGTATCTCCAAGCTCTGTTGAAATGGCATTTACTATCTCCTGTGCGTTTTCAAAGGATGTCCATACGTGCTGATCGTATTCATATTCCGAGTGACCTTCATGAGAATGTTTATCTGTTTTAAGTTCAGCATAATTCATTGCTTCAAGAACTTTGCCACTACTTCCTTTTTCATCTATAATACTTTTTGTCCAAGGTTCCGCCCCTTTACCAAGACAAATAAACAGGTCACATTCTTTTATGCTTATAACATCCTGTACTGTCGGCTCGTAAGAATGAGCTTCTGCCCCTGTAGGCATAAGAAGCTGTACATCTGCCATATTCCCCGCAACGTTTACCGCAAAATCATAAACCGGGAAAGCCGTTGTCACTATTTTTATTTTGTTACTTTTTTTCTCATTTTCAAGGTTACACCCTGTTAACTGAAATACAATTATCAAAGATAACAGTATTAAAAAAAACTTTTTCATATATCCACCTGAATTTGATAACAATTCTCATATTGCCATTATTTATTTTACTATCCGCAGCTTATTTTGTCAAGAATATTGACTAAAATCAAAAAAAGAATTATAATATATTAAATATTGTAATTGAAAGGAAGTTCTCTTCATGACAAAAATAGATATCTTTTCAGGTTTTTTAGGTGCAGGAAAAACAACGCTTATTAAAAAGCTTATAAAAGAAGCTTATGTAGGCGAAAAACTCGTTCTTATAGAAAATGAGTTTGGTGAAATAGGAATTGACGGCGGTTTCATGCAGGAAGCTGGCATTGAAGTTACTGAAATGAATTCAGGATGCATTTGCTGCAGCCTTGTGGGTGATTTTTCAGAAGCTCTCAAAAAGGTTCTTTCAGAATATGCTCCTGACAGAATTCTCATCGAGCCTTCAGGGGTGGGAAAGCTTAGCGACGTAATAAACGCAGTAAAGGGTGTAGTTAGCGATAAAGTAACCCTTAACAGCTACTGCACTGTTGCTGATGCTAAAAAATGCAAAATGTATATGAAGAATTTCGGTGAATTTTTTAATGACCAGATTGAACATTCATCCACTATTATTCTTAGTCACACCGACACACTGCCTGACGATAAGCTTGAAGAATGTATCCGGCTTATTAAAGAGCACAACTCTACTGCAGAAATCGTTGCTGCTCCCTGGAATGATTTGAACGGAAAAGATATAGTTGATGTTATTGAAAAGAACAATACACTGGAAAACGAATTAAAAAAGCTGGAGCACGAGCATCATCATGGTGAAGAGTGTAACTGTCATGAACATGACCATCACCACGACGAAGAATGTCACTGCCACGAGCACCACCATCATCACGATGAAGAATGTCACTGCCACGAGCACCACCATCATCACGATGAAGAATGTCACTGCCATGAACATGACCATCACCACGATGAAGAATGTCACTGCCATGAACACGATCACCATCATCACCATGCTGATGATGTGTTTACCAGTTGGGGAATTGAAACTGTTACTGCGTACCCGGAGGACAAGCTGAAGGAGATTCTTTCCGCACTTGAAAATGAAGCTGTTTACGGCACTGTTCTCCGTGCAAAAGGTATTGTACGCGGTGAAAACGGATGGCTTCACTTTGACTACGTGCCCGGTGAAGCAGATGTCCGTAATGGAGGTGCCGCTTCAATCGGCAGGATTTGTGTAATCGGTGCTAAAATTAATGAAGAAGCACTTGCAAAGCTTTTCAGGATTTAAGGAGGTTTTTATGCTATGAAAGAAATTCCGGTATATCTGTTTCTGGGTTTCTTAGAATCCGGAAAAACAAAATTCATACAGGATACCTTGTGCGATGTACGTTTTAACAACGGTGAAAAAACACTCCTTGTTGTTCTGGAGGAAGGCATTGAAGAGTACGAGCCTACTCTGTTTTCAGGAAACAACGTCAGCATAAAAACTGCAGATTCACCAGAAGAATTAACTCCTGCTTTTTTCGAGAAAATGATGAAGGAAACCAAGGCTGAGCGTGTTATAATAGAATACAACGGAATGTGGCCTGTTGATACGCTTGTTAATTCATTTCCCAAGGGATTTACCCTTGTGCAGTGTATGATGTTTGCCGATGCTACAACTTTCCTGACATACAATGCAAATATGCGTAACCAGACAGTCGATAAACTCAGAATATGCGAGCTTGTTGTGTTTAACCGCATGAACGAAACTATAGATAAAATGGAGCTTCATAAAATTGTACGCGGTGTAAATCGTCGTGCAGACATCGCATATGAATACCCGGACGGAAAGGTTGAATATGATGAAATTGAAGATTCGTTGCCTTTTGACATTGATGCTCCCCTTATAAAAATCGAGGACACAGACTACGCACTATGGTACAGAGATTTAATCGAGGAATCCGCTAAATATGACGGCAAGACAGTAAAATTCCGTGGAATTGCAGCCTATGACAATCGTATGCCCGACACAATGTTTGTGGCAGGGCGTCACGTAATGACTTGCTGCATAGATGACGTAGAGTATATGCCCATTGTATGTGTTACGCAAAAAAAGCACTCAGTTAAAAGTCGTGACTGGCTTATGGTTACCGGTACAATTAAAAACGAATACTGCAAGCTTTACCGCGGAAAAGGTCCTGTTATTCATATTCAGGAAATAGCGGTTACGTCTCCCCCGGAAAAAGAACTGGCAACATTTTATTAATTAATATAACACAAATAAAAAAACGAAAACATACAACTAAGTCAGAATTATTTTATAACTAAAAAACTACCTTATGAATATACTATTTATGAGGTGGTTTTTTTATGAAATGCAATAATAACTGGAACTGTCCGTCGGGAAGTTTTCCGTATAAGGTCAGGAAGGGTGACACACTCTATTCAATTGCAAAAAATTTTGAAAGCACAGTCGAAAGACTTGCCGAAATCAACAACATCGAGGACATCAACTATATCCGAGAGGGAGAAACTCTATGTATTCCCCTGCCCCTGCAGTATTTTCCTGCGTGCCGTACAACAAATTATTACGTAGTGCAAGGCGGAGATACGGCTGTTTCCATATCAAGATACTTTGGTATAAGCACAACTCAGTTACTGTATTCAAATATCGGCATCGACCTTGATAATTTATACACCGGAATGATTCTTTGTATTCCGCTTGCTGCACCTGTTCTTTGTATCCATATTAATAAAAATAATCTTAAGCTATGTTATTATACAGGAGAAGAACTGTCGTTTTCCTGCATTAATATGAATGACCCATTGTCTGCTACGGTAATTCAAAAACAACTTGAGACCGGCTCTCAGGGGTTTAAACGCCTTAATATTCTTTCAGAGGTTGCGATAACTAACAGTACAGGAAAAAGGACTGATAATGACATAATTGTATCTGACACGGATATGGACAAAATTTTTAATCTGGTCAGTGTAGGAACGGAGGTCAGAATAGACTAATGGCTTGTGCACAGTACTATACAATCGAGCCCGGTGATACTCTTTCAGAAATTGCAAAAAAATTCGACACTACCGTTGAAAACCTATTAAGATTAAATGCCGGACTTACGCCCGAAAACCTTACGCCCGGAAGACGCATATGCACCATATCAATGACTTATCAACCCGTTAGTTGCCCTCTTGGCACGCTCCCCTATAACATTAACCCCGGTGATACACTAAATTCTATTGCACAAAAATTCGGGACTGACACGAAATCACTTCTTTCTGCCAATCCCGATATTGACCCTTTTAATCTGCAGGTAGGACAAAGGATTTGTATCGCACAAAAATTTACGGAGCCTTCATTGTGCCCTACCCGTAATTTTTATGTTGTAAGACGCGGAGATACACTTGGTAAAATTGCAGCCTCTTTTGAAATAAGTGTTAACGATATTCTTTCTTCGAATGATGGTATTACCCCTGAAAATCTTTCACCCGGACAAATACTATGCCTTCCGGTAAAGCCTACCCCATTTGAAATCATTGTAAATGTAGGTGCAAAACGCCTCACCGTTTATCGTAATGGCACACTTTTCAGGGAATATATTGTCGCTACAGGAAAGCCTTCCACTCCGACGCCAATTGGTGTATTTGAAATAGTAAACAAAGAAATTGACCCCGGTGGGCCCTATGGCACAAGATGGCTCGGACTTTCAAAAAAAGGTTATGGAATACACGGAACTAATAATCCACAATCTATCGGAACTGCCGCATCAAACGGTTGTATACGTATGTACAACGAAGATATTGAAGCACTTTTTGATATAACTTCAGTAGGAACCATCGTCAGAATACTTCCGTAATTTTCATAGTATCTACAGTATCATCCGATACTAATTTTACATTTATTCCATTCTGTTTAAAATAAATCAGATTACACTTTTTATTGCCCGTTACCTTGGAAATATATTTTCTGTTTACATGAATTGTTATATTTTTTGCCTCTCCAAGAGATTTTTCCACACTGTTTCTTATATCACGGCTTACAATCATTTCCCCGATAGAAGGATGATATGCACCCTGAACAAAGTTTTCTTTCAATTCAACACTGTCAGCAAGCCCCATTCTAAGTATTTCAATATTATTATCGGTAAAATAGCGGTACAGCTTTGCACAGATATCTACGGCATTTTCTACTGTATGCGGAATGTATGTACCTTCATTATACATTTTTTCAAGATGTGTTCCCCGAAGAATAACGGTGGGATATATGCGGGTTTCCCTTGCACCAAGCTCCTTGAATTTTTTAGCTGTATAAAGGCATTTTTCGGGAGTATCACCGGGAAGCCCCGTCATCATCTGAAGTCCAAGGCAGACTGACGAAGAATTTATTATTTCCGAAGCTTTTTCCACGTCTCTCGCACTGTGCCCCCTTTTTGAAAGGAACAGGACTTCTTCGTCCATAGACTGTGCCCCCAGCTCTATATTCGTTACACCATATGCTTCAAGCATATTCACGGTATCTTTATCAATATAGTCAGGTCTTGTAGAGATACGTATTCCGTTAATTTTACCTGTCTTTATATATTTTTCGGCAACAGAAAGATATCTTTGCTGCTTTATTTTTTCTATTCCTGTAAAGCTACCCCCGAAAAATGCAATCTGACGGGCTTTTTTCCCCATGGTTGCAAGATGGTTTTCTATAGTTTTTTCTATTTCTTCCGTTGTAGGTGCACTGTTTTTTCCGCTGATTGTACGCTGATTACAAAAAGCACAATCGTTCGGGCACCCTTCGTGAGGTATGAAAATGGGAATTATCATAATAAATCAATCCTTAATCTAACTGGTGAGCGTACCATTTTATCCTTGTCGTGACCCAACTTAGCTGAGACCGGGCAAATTACGTCTAAAATGTAAATGTCTGCACTGTAAAAGGGAGGTGTAAAAAAACTCGTTTTTTTACACCTCCTGTTTTTTGGGGATAGGAAAAAATGCTTCAGAACGGACAAACTGAGCTGTAAATCCCTGTACACAGGGATTTACTAGTTACCCGAAGGCGTACGATGGTACGACGAGAGGCGAAGTTTGTTCGTAGCAAAAAGGCACAAAAACGAAGAAAAATCGAATAAAATGAGATTTTTCAACAAAATAAGATAATTCTATGATTTAGAAATTGTCTATATTTCGTATTATTATTGCCTTTTTTGCGGTCTGGACTTTTTTTACATCCCCTTTTGTTATTACTGTTTGACTTCCTGTTCAATCTCATCTATATAATCGTCTTTAACAACTACTTCTTCCGGTGTATCATTCACCATCAGTCCTCCGATAAGACGAATTAACAAGCCAATAACAAGAACTACAACACCAAATATAACGGAGTTTGTATTAAAGCTATCTGTGATTGCATCAAGAACACTTTTCACAAACGGACTTGAAGCTTTAAACATAGGTTTCACAAGATAACCTGCAACACCTGTAACTATACCTGAAATCATAATTGTCCATCCGATTATTTTATGCGAATAACCTGTGCAGGCAAGAATGGTAAGAACGATTAACGTTACAAGAAGAACCATAAAAGCAATAAGTGCAGGATATGAGAAAAGGATAGATGTTATGTAGGTATATTTTATTGCTTTCTGTCTATCAAGTACAGAAGGGTCTATCTCTTTTACTGCCAAAGATTTTGATATACTTTCAGCATACTTAAGGCATCCGTTTTCACTCAGTTTCTGACCTGTTACTATTTGTATATCCGATGCATTTTCATAAAGCATATCAGCTATTTTCTTTTCAGATGTCCCTTTAAATGGTTTTCCGTAAACATAAAAGCTAGTTACATCATGGGCAATGTCTGCTACAAATTTAGGATAAGAAGACTTGTTAACTACACGCACAATTTCCTTGTATGTTACAGGAATAATTGCATTATCTTTAAGAATATCTGTTACACTTGCATTTTCAGAACTTTCCTGAAGATTAATTGCAATGGGATTCTTGATTTTTCCTATTACAAATGATGATGGATCATGATTTATGATTGCTTTGTTAAACGCAAACTCGCTCGTATTTATTCTGACATTAAGCGCTGTCATTGAAGCTGTCCCTATAACCAAGAGCAATATAACCAAAACGACAGCTCTTACTGCGTTCATAACTTTTTTTATAATTTTTCTGTGTTTTTTTCCTTTTTTAGAGTTTACATTTCTTTCCTTAATTCGTGCTTTGGCACGTTTTCTGTGCTCTTTTTCCTTATTATAATTAGGAATTGTAATGGGAGAAGGAGCAAATTCCTCGATTATTTCCTCCTCTGTAACTTCTTCAGCACCGGTATCTTTTTCATCAACTTCAGAAACTTTCTCCTCTTCCATTTTGTCAGATAAAGTTTCTTTTTCTTCTTTTTCTTCTGCTATCTGCATATCTTTATTTTCTTTTTCCATAGCGTTAATTTCCTTTCCGAAGCCTTACGCTTTCTATACTATAATAGCAATTTCTACAAAAGAAGTCAAGAAAAATATACCCGAATTAAATAAATGAGAAATAAAAAACGCTTCGGATATCCCAGCGTGACAGTAGTTATCCGAACCTCGTTTTTTACTTTCTCTTTTTCGTTGCTACTGCGTTAAAAGCCTTACCAATACGTCAGTATTGGTTGCGTTTTTGCCTTGTATCAACAAAAAATAGTTTGTAAAAAATTCTGTGAACCTAAAACAGATGAAATTTTGTGCAGGTTTTGGTGCGCAGAACGCAGACAGGCTGACGCCTTTCAAGGACGACAAGCCTAAAGATGCCTAAATTTCGCTGTTTCAGGCGGGGTTCGGATATCTACTGTCACGCTACCCGAAGGCGTACGATGGTACGTCAAGAGGCGAAGTTTTGCTAGCAAAAAGGCACAAAAACGAAGAAAAATCGAATAAAATGAGATTTTTCAACAAAATAAGATAATTCTATGATTTAGAAACTGTCTATATTTCGTATTATTATTGCCTTTTTGCGGTCTGGACTTTTTTTACATTCCCTTTGCAATGAAACTAAAGAATAAGAGTACTCTCCAATCTTTCAGTTGCTTCTTTTATATAAAAGTTTTCTTCCTTCACAAGCTCCGGGTCTTCAGAAAGAAGCTTTTCAGCGGCAATACCGCTGTCTTTAAGTACGGCAAGGTCATTTGCAAGGTCTGCAATTTTAAATTGCAGTGCACCGTGCTGTCTTGTTCCGAAAAAGTCACCGGGGCCGCGAAGGGACAAGTCTTTTTCAGAAATTTTAAAGCCATCGCTGCTTTTTACCATTATCTGCATACGTTTTTTAATGTCATCTGAATATGAAGCACAGAACAGTATACAGTAGCTTTTTTCCTTCCCTCTGCCGACACGTCCGCGGAGCTGATGAAGCTGACTTAATCCAAACCTTTCAGCGTTTTCGACTACCATAAGTGTTGCCTCGGGAACATTTACACCGACCTCTATAACAGTTGTTGAAACAAGAATTTTTGTATTACCTGATACAAAGTCTGCCATTGCAGCTTCTTTGTCACCAGGTTTCATTTTGCCGTGCACTATTCCCATAGGAATGTCCGGAAAAATTTCCTTTGAAAGAGTAGAATAATGCTCTGTAACTGATTTAAGCGGAATTTCCTCATTTTCCTCAACACTGGGACAGACAATATAGCAACGGTTTCCTTTGTCAATTTCCTTGCGTATAAATGCGTATATGCGACTTCGCATATTTTCGCCTACGGAGTAGGTATCAATATGTTGTCTGTTAGGCGGAAGCTCGTCTATAATAGAAATATCCATATCACCGTAGATAATAAGTGCCAATGTGCGGGGAATAGGTGTAGCAGTCATTACAAGTGTATGCACGCCTTTACCTTTTTCAGTAAGCGTCATTCTTTGCCTTACACCGAAACGGTGTTGCTCGTCTGTGATAGCAAGGGCAAGCTTTTTAAAATTAACCTTATCTGTAATGAGTGCGTGAGTGCCAAAAATAGCATCAATTTCACCGTTTTCAAGTCTTTCGTAAATTTCGCGTTTATTTTTTGCTTTTGTGCTTCCTGTCAAAAGTGCACACTTTACGCCAAGCTTTTCAAGCATAGGTGAAAGGTCGAGATAATGCTGACGTGCCAGCACCTCGGTGGGAGCCATCATAGCTGCCTGAAAACCGTTTTTAGCACAATGATATATAGAAAGTGCTGCAACAATTGTTTTACCGCTTCCAACGTCGCCCTGAACGAGCCTGGACATAACGTTTCCGCTTTCAAGGTCACGGAAAATTTCTCCCACAACTTTTTTCTGAGCATTTGTAAGAGAAAAGGGAAGTGCGGAAAGAAATGGTGTAACATCTACCTTCGAAAGCTTTATACCGCTTTCTTTTTTTGCGGAGCTTTTAATTTTTCGGAGTGTACTTTGAAGTATAAAAAATTCTTCAAATACAAGCCTTTTTTTTGCTATTTCAAGTGCTTCCTGGTTTGATGGGAAATGTATATTCTTAATCGCATAATCTACAGGACAAAGGGAATAGTCTTTGAGTATGCTTGCAGGAACGGTGTCCCTCAGATACGGATGATATAATTCATATGCATCCTTGATGGCTTTGCGCAGAAATTTTTGTGTAACACCGTTTGTAAGCGGATAAACAGGTACAATACATTTAGTGCAGGAAGACTGCGACGCAAGCTCAAATTCCGGCGAAACGAATTCCCGCACACCTCTGCGTATATTTACTTTACCGTAAAAGGTATATTCGTATCCTCTGTGCAAAAGGTTTTTTATGTATTTGTTATTAAAGAAAATACATACGGCAATTCCACTGTCATCCCTTATCTGAACCTTGTAATATGTCATCCCTTTTCTTACATAGTTTTCAGTAACATCGGATATTACTTTTGCATTTATACATGCAGTTTCGTCGTGCTGTAGGTTGCATATTTTTGAAATTTGGGTTCTGTCTTCAAATCTTACGGGAAAGTAGGTCAAAAGGTCCCATACAGTAAAAACACCAAGGCGAAGCAATTGCTTCGCCTTGGCATCACCTATTCCTTTTAAAGCTTTTATATCTGTTATTGAAGGATTAATCACAAAATATCCCCCTCAAAAATACGATTTATTCAACTGCGATAAGGTAATAATACACACTCTGTCCACCGTTTACCACCGAAACTTCAACCTCATCAAGGTCATTTTCAATCGCATCGGCAATTTTTTGTGCATCCTCCTCTGTTACATCCACGCCATAGTAAAGTGTAACAAATTCGCTGTCCTCATCTGCAATTTCTTTAATAAGTGCAGTTGTTGCGGTAAATATGTCCTTATCGGCAGATAAGATGTGTCCGCCTGAAACGCCAATAATATCCCCTTCGTGGATTGTAAGACCGTCCATTTCAGTGTCCTTTACGGCGTGCGTAACATTTCCGCTGGTTACTTTAGAAAGTGCCCGGGTCATTTTTTTTGTATTTAACTCAGCATCCTCAAGGGGAGAATATGCCATCATTGCACTGATACCCTGAGGAATTGTTTTTGATTCAATTACTACAACATTGCACTCAGCAATTTCTGCTGCCTGTTGTGCCGCAAGAACTATGTTTTTATTGTTTGGAAGAACAAATACTGTATCAGCATTTGCATTTTCGATACAAGAAAGAATATCTTCGGTGCTGGGATTCATTGTTTGTCCGCCCGGGACAATATCAGTTACACCAAGCTCCGTAAACATACTCACAAGACCTTCGCCGTTTGCAACTGCAACGACGGCAATTTCCCGATGCTCTCTTTTCTGAACAGGAGAAGTTGCCTCGTTAATTATGTCTGTATGCTGTTCACGCATATTTTCTATTTTGATGTTAACCATCTCACCAAGCTTTACCGCCTGTTCAAGAACATAGCCGGGATGATTGGTATGAATATGAACCTTAACTATATCGTCTTCATCAATAACAATCATACAGTCACCCTTAGGCTCAATCATAGAACGCATTTTAGCTGCAGAAGCTTTCGGGTCGTACTTATTAATGATAAATTCCGTGCAGTAAGTAAATTTTATGTCTTCAGCATCTACGCTTGCCTGGGCAGGCTTTGATGCAGTATCTTCCGATGCTGCGTTGCTGAGAACAACCGCTTCACCCTGAAGTGCTTTCAGAAAGCCTTCAAAAATAAACACAAGCCCCTGTCCGCCGGCATCCACAACGCCTGCCTGTTTAAGCTGAGGAAGCATTTCCTGAGTCTTATTAAGAGCAGCTTGCATACCGTCAACAACGAAACGGAAAAATTCTGTAATGTCATCGCCTTCAAAACTTTCTGCAGCTTCTGCACCTTCACGGATAACAGTAAGAATTGTACCCTCGGTAGGCTTCATTACTGCCCTGTAAGCTGTATCGCTGCCGCCGCGAAGTGCCGTTTTAAATGCGGCAACGTCAATTGTGTCACCATCTGACGCGTTTTTTGAAATGCCACGGAATATCTGTGACAAAATAACACCTGAATTACCGCGTGCACCGCGAAGTGTAGCTTTTGCGACTGCATTTAAAACATCCTGAACACTCTGAAACGATTCTTTCTCAATACTTCTTGCAGCACTAATAAAGGTGAGGGACATATTTGTTCCTGTATCACCATCGGGAACGGGGAACACATTAAGAGCATCAACAAGCTCCCTGTTATTACCCAGATTATACGCACCTGATACCACCATAGAAGATAGTAAAGATGCATCTATAAACTTAGTCATATAATATCCTCCGAAATCAGGCGTTTGTCATGCGAATACTTTCGACAAACACATTTACAGCTTTTACATCCATACCAATAAGCTCCGAAAGGCGGTATTTTACACCGTGAATTATGCTTTCGCAGATAGCGTTGATGTTTACACCGTACTGAACGACTATATACATATCTACTGTAATTTCATTTTCATCAATTGTAACTTTTATACCCTTAGCAAGGTTAGAAGGCTTAAGCAGACTTACAATACCGTCTTTGGTACTGCGGATTGCCATACCTACTACGCCATAACAGCTTGTAGCAATTATTCCTGCTGCATTGGCAATAACGTTATTTGATATATTAATGCTGCCATATTTTGTTTCTGTTCTTGCTGCCATAGAAACACCCTCCTTGATATATATCTTTCTATATTATACCTCAAAAATGGCAGTTATGTCAATATTTCTGTATTTATATTGTCAGAAAAACCACTTTCGTTTGCAACAAACAGCAAAATCTGCCTTTTTTCTGTGAGTGATGCAAGTAGTTTGCGTGCATTTTCCTTGCGGCTTGTATCGTACTGCAGAAATGGCTGGTCGAGGATTATTACCGTTTTGTTGTCCTTAAAAAGCATATCAATAAGTGCAAGACGCAGTGAAAGATAAAGCTGGTCTACAGTTCCACCTGAAAAGAAGGAGCTTTCCCTGGGCATATCTGCTTCAATGCTAAGATTAAAATCTTCGTCACAAAATAGTTTTGTGTATTTTCCGTCAGTCAGAAGCGAAAAATATTCAGCAGCCTTTTTGTTAACTGCGGGAGTGAAGTTTTTCTGCATTTTTGTGTGGGAGCTTTCTAAGGCTTTGGAAACAAGGGTAAGGTCTGAATAGTTTCTTTCCAGCATATCCCGCTTTTGATAAAGCAAAGGAAGAGAAGATGTGTCTTCTTTTTTTATCATTGATTTAAGGGATGTTATCTGCATTTTAATGTTGTCAAGACTATTTCTTGCTGACAAAAGCCTCTCTTTAAGTGAAAGCACATTTTTTTCGTGAAGACTTTTTTTCTCATTAAAGCTTTCTAAATCTTTCCGAAGGCTATCAAGTCGTGCTTTTTCCTGCGATGTATCATTATTGTTTTTTGCGGTGAATCCGCATACACAGGTAAGTAATGATGCTGCTAAAGGAAGGTACCACAACTTTATTTTCAGTATGAGTATAAGAATTCCCAATACAGCAAATATAAATGAAGCAACAAAGAAAAGCTTTTTAAACGAAGTTTTATTTTCCTTTTCTGCCATAAGGACTTCAATCTCAGATATTCTTCCCAGAATGTTTGAAATATTTGCATCAAAATTTTCACTTAGTGCTTTTTCGTATTCTTCATCAGCTTTTTCTGCCGTTTTTTGTTGAATGGGAAGAAGAACGGTAAGTCTATCGAACTTAGCTTTTATATCCTTTTGCTCTGCAGAAAGCCTCTCTAAACCGGAAATCTCAGCTGCTACGGTGCTGAGTGTTCCACCGTTTCCTCTCTGCGGTTTGATTTCACGACGGATATTATCAAGAATTTTCATAGCTTTTTCGTAGCTTGTGCTTTCATCACCGCTATGTGAAATATTGGCAAGCTTTGTTATAATTTCGCTGCTGCTTCCCTCAAAGGCAGAAGAAAGCTGTTTTATACAAAGCGTTTTCAGAAAAGTGTCGCTGCCTATTCCTACAATATCTTCCGGATTAAGCGACAAGCTTTCTGCGGTTTCAGTATTGTAGATTTTGAGAATATCATATTTTTTTACGCTTCCTGCTTTTCTGTAAATTGTAACGGGAACGTTATCGTTTGTGATAATATTTAACTTTCCTTCACATTCGCCACCGTCCCACGGAGTGAATTTTTCACGTATGGAAATCCCTTTTCCGCGATTATCGCCAAATCCGTAAAACATTGTATAAATAAAGCTTATGACTGTGCTTTTTCCGCTTTCGTTGTCACCTTTAATTATGTTAAGACCGTCGCTAAAAGCTATGGTTTTATTTTTGAATTTTCCGAAAGAAATAATCTCTGCACTTTTAATTTTCATTGTGCACCTCCTAAATCGGGAATTCTGCCTCCAAGAGCGTCAAGTCCGATTTTTGCAGTCCGCATAAATTCTTCTTCTGAACGTGTGTTTTCCCTTAATTCCCTTAAAAAGGCACCTCTAAGGCTTTCTTCTTTTTCAATTGAGTCAAAGTCATATCCCGGGAAAGAATCATCTGTTATTTCTATGTAGTGCAAATCTTTTTCAAGAAAATTTTTTATGTAAATAATGTCAGGGGCATTTTTTTCCTGATATTCCCCGGAAAGTGTAAAATGGAAAAAATCTTCGGGATTAGTCAGCTTTTTAATTCCATTTATAATTTCATTTTCTGTTTTTCCCGTTATATCAAATGATAAGGTACGGTATTTTCTCAGCGAAAAATCAACAGGGAAAAGTTTGGTTTCAGATTCTGATATTTCAGCATATATTATTCCGGTGGTCCCGTTATCCTTGAAAGAGTGCCCTTCTACGGCACCGCTATACGCACATTTTATATTGCCTGTGTCAAAAATTTCACCTGCATGAATATGTCCGAATGCGGCATAATTACAGGGGAGAGCAGAAAGCGTTTCTTTTGAAATGGTATTAAATGATGAACCGGGGATGGTATCTCCGTGAAGAAGTAAAATGTTTATTTTTGTTTCGTCAAAAACACATGAGTCAAATGACGGAGTAATAGTAGCTTCACTATAAGACTTTCCCCAGAATACAGTGTTTTTTTCCGGAATTTCAAATGTGGATTCATAACAAGGAAAAATATGTACATTGTCAGAAAAATAATTTTCCCTCGTATAAATCGAATCAGGACACATATAATCATGATTTCCGCAAATAATATATACATCTGCCGGGTGCAATGACGACAGTGTATTTTTAACGAATTCGCAGTCAGCTTTTGAAGGCTTTGGAGAATCAAACAAATCCCCTGATATTAAAAGGGCATCAACGTTCTTTTCTTTACAGAAATCTACAGTTCTTACTAATGACTGACGGATTTCATTTCCCCTCATTTTAGCAAGATTTGTTCCCAGATGAGAAAATGATGCACCGATATGAAAATCTGCTGTATGAACAATTTTTATGCCCATTTTATCTTCCTCCAAAAAAATGTTGAAATATATAAGTAAAAGTGATATAATTATACCAGTTAAATTTATTGAGGTGATCTGAAGTGATAGCACACGTAGTTTGTTTTAAAATGAAGCCTTTTGCAAACGGAAAAAATCAGGATAAAAATCTTGACGAGCTTATAGAAAAACTTGAAATTCTGAAGACTATTCCTGTAGTACGTTCCATGTATGTTGAACGTAACAAAAAGGGTAGTGAATATGCAGCTGTTCTTACAGAGCTTTTTACTGATGAAGAAGCTCTTGATATATATGAAAATAATCCCACACATCTTGGAATAAAAGATTATATTTTCGAAGTTTGTGAGGATATGTTTGTAGCGAATATTGATTGCTGATTTATTTTCGGCGTCTTAATTTTTTAGCTTCTATTCCTTAACTTTTGCAACAAGACGGCATATAGGGAAACCTTCTTCTGAAAAACGCTTTTCATATTCGGTCATAATATTTCCTTCAAAACCGCTGTTATGAAGGTCATATGTTATGTCGGAAAGTTCAAATCCGTTTTCCGGAAAGCTTTCAAGGGAATAATCGAAAAGAGTGCGGTTGTCTGTCTTAAAACAGATTTCACCGCCTTTTTTGAGTATTCGCTTATATAATTCAAGGAATCCACTGTGGGTAAGGCGACGTTTTGCATAACCTTTTTTAGGCCACGGGTCGCTGAAGTTAAGGTATATTCTGTCAACACAGTGGTCAGGAAAGCTTTCTGCAAGCATCTGGAAATTTCCCTGGATGAAACGCACGTTGGAAAGCTGTGCTTCAGAAACCTTTTCCATAGCAAGGATAATTACATTAGAAACCTTTTCTATTGCGATATAACGTATGTCGGGATTAAGGCGGGCAGTTTCGGTTATAAAATTACCTTTTCCACAACCGATTTCGATATGTAAAGGATTGCTGCCTATGAATTCATGGGCAGCATCGTTATAATTTTCAAGTGTTATGTTTTTCCGGGCATCAAGTCTTTCTTCAAGATGACCTCTCGATCTCATTCTCATTTGTTTAATCCTTTCTTGCAGATGCAAATACTTTTTCATGTTTTTTCAATTTCCCGCAAAGCTCTACTATTTTGAATTTTATTTCAAAAGGAAAGCTCCCTGTCTGACCGGATGTTATTATATCATAGCTTTCTTCATCTAAAAGATTTGATAGCTTTTCTTCTGCATATGCGGTATCGGTAGTACCATCAATAAAGCAAAGAGGGGGAAACATCACACACCACCAGTTTTTCCCTTTACCGCTTCCTATTGTCACCCGTACTGCATCGTAAAATCCTGCAGGCAGTGATATGTTGTTATAATGCTTTGTAGGAAAACGGAAGTTGCCGTAGCTGACATCAACAGTATAGTCGTATCCGTTTTGCTTAATTGTTTCTTCAGCGACTTTTTTATATTCATCAAGCTTTTCTTTTACATCACTTTTTTTTGTGAAGTCGCTTTTTGTTTTCATTAAAATAGCATCGCGAACTTTAAGCTTTAAGTTTTGGTCAGATGATGAATCACTGTTTGCAATTACGTGAAGACGCACAATGTTTTGAGAAAGATTTGAATTCACGCTGGTAGCATATCCAAGCAATAGAAACAGTAAAAGTGCAGTGGCTATAATTAATGCGAAAAAGTTTTTCATACGGCAACACCTCATATGTAAGTATTACCGTAATGTAAAATTTTTATACAGGTGTGCAAATATATACTGTTTTGTATTTTCCCCACAGTGTTTCTTTGGCTTTCTGCACCGCTTCGGCAGTTTTGAAAATACCAAAAACTGTAGGACCGCTTCCGCTCATCTGTGTGCCTATCGCACCTAAACTGCGTAGTTCTTCTTTAAGGTTAGATAAAACAGGGTAATCTGCAAGACTGACCTCTTCAAGAACATTTCCCATTGAAGATGCAATTTTATCAATATCGCTTTCGCATATTCCTTTAATCAGCCTGTCTGTATCGGGGTGTCGGTAGTTTTTTACGGAATCTATCTTATCATATACAGATTTTGTACTTATTGAAAAAGACGGCTTAACAAGAAGAATATAACATGGAGGCATTTTCGGAAGGGGGGAAAGCTTTTCGCCTATTCCTTCGGCAAGCCTTGTTCCACCCAAAACGCAGTAAGGAACGTCGGCTCCGATTTTAACACCTATATCACAAAGTTTTTTCAGTGAAAGCTTTGTGTCAAAAAGCTTATTTAGTGCCTTAAGCACTGCGGAAGCATTGCTTGACCCACCTGCAAGTCCGGCACCTACAGGAATACGCTTTGAAATATCTATATGCACGCAGGGGTCGATTTTAGTGTAACTGAAAAATTCTTCCGCGGCTTTGTAGGCAAGGTTGTTTTTGTCTGTAGGAAGAAAGGGAAGGTTTGTTGAAATCTCGATCCCCTTGTCAATTTTTGTAACGGTAACAAGGTCATAAAGCGATACTGTCTGCATAACCATTTGCACCTCGTGATAACCGTTATCAAGTGTTCTTAAAACGTCAAGAGACAGATTGATTTTTGCATAAGCTCTGGTGACGGCTTTTCTCATAGTGCACCTCATAACTGTAAAAAATAACTGTATATATTATACTTCATAAAAATAAAAAAAGCAATATTAAGGAGTGAAATTTATGTTTTATATAGGTTGTCATTTGTCAGCATCAAAAGGATTTCTTCATATGGCCAAGGAAGCTGTTTCAATTGGTGCAAATACATTTCAGTTTTTCACACGCAATCCCCGTGGCTTTGCCGCAAAAGATATTGATGAAAAGGATGTGGCGGAGTTTCTGGAATTTTCCAAGGAGCATAATTTCGGTAAAATTCTTGCTCATGCACCGTATACTCTTAATCCTTCATCTGCTGACGAAAAGGTTCGTGACCTTGCCCTTCGTATTATGAAAGATGATATGGAAAGAATGGAGTATGTACCCGGAAACCTTTACAACTTCCACCCCGGAAGTCACGTTGGACAGGGGGCAGAAAAGGGGATAGAGCTTACAGCACATCTTCTTAACAGTACCCTTACACCTGAAATGACAACAACAGTTCTTCTTGAAACAATGTCAGGTAAAGGAAGCGAAATCGGAAGAAGCTTTGAGGAAATCCGTGCTATAATTGATAAGACCGAGCTTTCCGAAAAGGTGGGAGTGTGCCTTGATACCTGTCACGTTTATGATGCAGGCTATGATATAGTTTCAGATTTTGACAAGGTCCTTGACGAATTTGACAGTATAATCGGACTTGACAGGCTTTGTGCTCTTCACATTAATGATTCAAAGAATCCGTACGAAAGTCATAAGGACAGACACGAAAAAATAGGTGAAGGCTACATTGGTGTTGATGCTATGGCAAATATTATAAACAATCCAAGGGTGACGCATCTGCCGTTCCTTCTTGAAACTCCTAACGAGCTTGACGGGTATAAAGAAGAAATTGAGCTTTTGAAAGGGAAATATATTGGATAAGACTTAGTTAAAGAGCTTTTTAGAAAGAAAAGAAACTACAGATTATTTCTGGTGCGTGAGAAATAAGGCGAGGGAATCGAAAAATACACTTGTACGGTATTATAATACTTATCTTTATAACAAAATAATTTCAAGACACAATGCAAGTATTCCCCGTTCAGTGCAAATTGCAGGCAAGCCAGTTTTTCCCCATGGAATTAACGGTGTATTTATATCAGCAAATGCGAAAATCGGCAAAGAATGTACTATTTTTCATCAGGTGACAATAGGTTCAAATACATTGGATTCGAGTAAGAATTGCGGTGCTCCTGTAGTGGGTGATAATGTTTTTATTGGATGCGGTGCAAAGATTATCGGAGGGGTAACCATTGGAAATAATGTGAGAATAGGTGCAAATTGCGTTGTTGTTGAAGATGTTGCGGATAATTGTACTGTAGTTATGCAAAAACCACGCGTTATAACATGTTCTTACAAGAAAGATAATACATTTATCCCCATTGATGAATTTGAAAAAAGAAGGGACCTTTAAAAAAGGTATAATATTTTCGGATAAGGTGTGGTGTAAAAACAGAAAAGAAATGATACGACTTAATATGCCATTGACAAAGAGGTGTATGAAGGCAAATGGGTTGGAACAGGAGTTTCTTTGGGGGTAGATTCCTTTGCTACTATACATGAGTACCTGAAAAACTGCGAAATTGAAGAGTATAAACTAACACATTTGGTGCATTTAAAAACAGGTGCACATCATGGGCAATTAGGATATTATGATCAACAAAAAGAAGATGAATTGTTTTTGAAAGAAAATTCAAAAGTAAGAAAATTCTGCAAAGAGCAAGGTTATAATTTATGAGAAAGATAGATGCACACTATATGGAAGTATATGAGTTTATGCTGGAGTGTAATTTTAAAATGCCTTCATTAAGGGCAAAGATTAAGACTGCAATAAAAATACTTTGTAAAAAAACAAAAAAACTGGGGCTGACAAAGGTTTTGAAATTTGTGAGCACCAGATTGTTAAAAAAATAAAAAATATGGGTATAAAAACCATCGGTTTTTATACCCATATTTTTTATGTAGTTTTAGTCACAGTTAATTTTGAGAAGATTTTCAAGGAAAGCCTTCTTATCATACTCATTAAGAGCTTCATAACTGTATTCAAGAGCCTTGAGCTGAATCTCTTTAGCACTTTTAACACCAAGATTTCTTACATCGCGAAGATTTCCTGAGTTAAGAAGGTCAACAAGTTTTCCGAGGTCCTTAACACCGTGTGCCATAAGAGCGTTGTACGATCTTACGGAAAGATCCATATCTTTAATAGACATTGTGCATGTCTGTGAAGTAAGTGCAATGCTTACCTTAAGTGTAGAGAAAATTTGTGCAAGAACAGGAAGAAGTCCATAATTCTCTACGCATTTGTAAAAAAGTTCTACATCTATTGTTTCCATCATCATACCACCATTTATTAAATTCTTCAATAACTATACCACAAAAAAATGTAATAATCAATGTACATAATAACAAAGATATTAGTACTAAAATTGTTCAAAATATAGAAAATACACAAAAATTTAATAAAAAACACTTAAATTATTCAAAACAATGATGTAAAACAGGTTGCTTTGTAAAGTACACCTTTCATAATGCTGTAAAGGTATGTACTAATGGTTGTTTCAGTTAATTGTTTCTCAGCTTTTTATAGTAATCGGTAAGAATGCCCATACTTTGTTCGAATTTCAAACCGTACCAATACTTTTCATGTTCATCGAGAGTGCGTATAATACAGTCGTTTACAAAATCAGAAGCATTTTTCACTGCATCGTGAAATGAGGCTCCATTTATGTACATACCTATAAATGAGCTTGCAAAAAGGTCACCTGAACCATAAAACGTACCACTTCTGAGTGGCTTGTCTGCCGAGGAAAACTTTTTAGTAAATTTTTCGTATGCAACTGTTGATATTGTGTCGCAGTTATGGACGCCGGTGACTATCACTTTATCAGTTATCTGCGATAAATCTTCAAGTACCTCCATTAATATACTGTTTTCTTTGTAATTTTCAGGATTACGCCCTGTAAGTATCATAGCTTCTGTCATGTTGGGTGTAATAATATCCGCACGCAGACACAGGTTTTTAAGCTTTTTAGCATATTTTTCATCAAGTCCCGAATAGTACTTTCCGTTATCAGCCATTGCAGGGTCAAGGAATACAATGGCATCTTCGGAAAATTTGTCAAGGAAACGGTTTACAGCATCAATCAACTCTTCAGAACCGATGTATCCTATATAGATTGCATCAAATTTAATTTCAAGAGCTTCCCAGTGAGCCGTAATTTTATCAAATTCACTGTAAAGGGGATGAAATGTGTAATCCTGAAATTCTCCCGTATGAGTAGAAAGCACCGCTGTAGGGAGGACGACTGCCTCTGTTCCGAGTGCGGAAATCACCGGAAGTGCTGCCGTTATAGAACACTTTCCAAAGCAGGATAAGTCCTGTATTGTAACTAGTCTTTTTTGTTTCATATGGGAAAACCTCGCATCAGATTACTAATATCTACATTAATAAAAATTCATTAAATCAGAGTGAATAACGCTGCTTATACATATCGTAATATTCAAAGAATTCGTTTGCACCTGTCTCTTTAACATTATGAAGGTATTCGTGTGTATCAAACGAATTATTGTTAATTTCTATAAGACATACAGCAATATTTGAACAGTGGTCGGCAACTCTTTCAAAGTTATTAAGGAGGTCTGAAAGCACGAAGCCGAGTTCTATCGTACAGTTACCCTGACGAAGTCTTTCAACGTGATTGTTTTTGATTTTATATTTAAGCTTATCTATAATTTGCTCAAGCGGTTCAACTTTTTTTGCAAGATTTATATCTTCGCGTGTAAGAGCTTCAATGGAAAGAGAAAGAATCTCTCTTACAGCGTTTGCTATAACGCTGAGTTCTTTTTGTGCTTCAGGAGAGAAGGTAATGTTTTTTTCCTTGATTTCCTGTGCTGCTTCAAGAATGTTTACTGAGTGGTCTGAAATTCTTTCTATATCACCTATAACGTGAAGAAGCTGTGAAACCTCGCGGCTGTCCTTCTGGGAAAGTGTACGTTCTGATACTTTCAGAAGATAAGAACAGGTTTTGTCCTCGTAAAGGTCAATTTCAGTTTCACTTTTAACAATTTCTTTTGCAAGATTTTCATCGTAGTTATCAAGAAGTAAAATCGCATCAAGCATAGATTTTTTTGAGATTGTTGCCATGTCGCTTACCAGCTGACGGCAGGTTTCAACAGCGAAAGCAGGAATAGAAAGGAATCTTTCATCAAGTGAGCTGAAAGCGTCTTGTTTTTCATCTTTCTTTTCTTTAACCGAAAGCATAGTAAGCTTTTCTATAAGTTTACAGAAAGGCATAAGAATTATTGTGGATAAAATGTTAAATGCTGTGTGGATGATTGCAATATTGAGAGGTGAGGACTGAATATGCATAAATGCGAAATCCATAGCCGTATGCAGTGCATAAAAAGCTACTGTAATTATTACAACACCTATAATTTTGATGTATACGCAGGCAAGAGCAACACGCTTTGAGTCTGTGTTACCGCTTATTGATGACAGCACAGGTGTAATAGTAGTACCAATATTCTGACCAAGAATAATTGGCAGTGCGGTTGAAACGGGAATGAAGCTTGCCATTGAAAGTGCCTGCAGAATACCTACAGATGCAGAAGATGACTGTATAATAGCTGTAAGTATTGTTCCTGAAAGAATACCAAGAATAGGGTTTTCGAACATTACAAGAAGATTCTTGAAGGTTTGTGATTCTCCAAGACCTTCCATAGCATCGCTCATAGTATCCATACCGAACATAAGGACAGCAAACCCGATAAAAATAATTCCCAGGTTTTTATGCTTGTCCTTTTTGCCCACCATTGTCATAATAACACCGATTGCCGCAAGAATGGGAGTAAATGATGTGGGCTTGAAAAGTTTCAATATCAATGATGCTTCACCGCTGATTCCCGTAAGACTGAGAAGCCAGGCCGTAACAGTTGTACCTATATTTGCACCAAGAATTATACCGATTGTCTGACCAAGAGACATAATACCTGCATTAACAAAACCTACAAGCATAACTGTTGTTGCAGAAGATGACTGTATTATTGCCGTTACTGCAAATCCAAGGAAAAATGCCTTGATTCTTGTAGATGTAAGCGATGCAAGAATACTTTCAAGCTTACCGCCTGAAAGCTTCTTAAGCCCGTCTCCCATTGTGTCCATTCCGTAAAGGAAAAGGGCGAGACCGCCTATAAGTGTAAGTACTGAAAAAATATTCATAGTCTCAAATCCTCCTTAAGAAAGGTTGTTTATTATATCTATAAGCTCTGACGGATGAGAAATAATCGCATCAGAACCATTTTTTTCAAGCTCATCACGTTCTCGGAATCCCCACAGAACACCTACTGTGTAGAGACCGGCACTTTTTCCCGTCTTCATATCTGTTGCAGTATCGCCAATATAAAGACATTCTTCTTTTTTAAGTCCCAGCTCTTTTAAAATTTCAAAAATACCGGCAGGGTCCGGTTTAAGGTTAATTCCGTCGCGTGCTCCATAGCACAGGTCAATAAGTGTGCTGCTGAAAAGTGCATCGTTTACTTTAATTGCCGTAGAGTGCGGCTTGTTGGAGAGTATAGCTGTTGTGATTCCTTTTTCCTTAAGCCTTTTCAGCATATCTAAAATTCCCTCATAAGGTTCTGTAAGATACAAAAAGTCGTTTTCGTAGTCCGTACTGTATTTTGCAAAAACCTTGTCAAATAACTTTGCATCAGCACCAACAGTTTTTAACATACGTTCAACAAGTGTTCTGGCACCGTTGCCTACAAGGTGTTTATATTTATCGATATCAATAGACGGCAATCCCTCGCTGTTTAGTGCGTTGTTTGCAAAATACGCAATTGAATTTATGGTATTTGCCACTGTTCCATCCATATCGAATATGCATGCTTTTATCATCGGTAAGCTCCTTTATCTCAAAATTTTTATAATCCTGCTTGAAAACCGTGTGGATTTATGGGGGAATTTATCCAGTATAAAAAATATAACCAAAACAAGAACCAATGATGCAATCGCCGACAAATCAGCGGCAATAACATTATCTGTAATGCTGTTCACGATAAAGTATGTGGCAATACAAACTATAATTGGGAAAATGTATCCCAAAAATGCAAGGAAAAGAAAACTTCCCGAATTCATCTGAAGCTTTACAGTATCGCCTACCTTTGCACTTAAACCGTTAGTTGCTTCTATCATTGTAGCAGATGGCTTACATTCGCCGCTGCACTGAGAACAGTTTTCTCCACAGGAGGATGTACGGTATATCCTGACAAGGGCACGTTTTCCTTTAAGTTCAATTACTTCGCCTATCTGTTCCACTAAATTTCCTCCTTTAAGGGATTGTTATGCATAAGCATCTGACGTGCATTTTCAAGAGATACACTCTGTATATTGTCACCGCTTATTATGCGTGCAATCTCATTTATTCTTTCATGGTAAGTCAAACTTTTTATTTCTGTTTTAAAGCCATCTGTGTCAAAATTTTTCTCGAGAAGAAAATGGTGCGTCGCAAAGGAAGCAATCACGGGAAGATGTGTTACAGATATAATCTGAAATTTTTCTGACAACGCTTTCATTTTTATTCCTATTTTCTCAGCGGCTCTTCCTGAAACACCGGTATCTATTTCGTCAAATAAAAGTGTCGAAGCCGCATCGAAATCTGAAAACACTGATTTTATGGCAAGCATTACACGGCTTATTTCTCCGCCGGAAGCTATTTTTGCAAGACTTTTTGGTGATTCAAGGGGATTTGTAGATATAAGAAGTTCCACTGTCTCACCACCGTTTTCATTAAGAGAAACAGGCGTTAAAGAAAATTTAATAACGCACTTTTCCATGTCAAGGCTTGCAAGCTCATCAGTAATACGTTCTGAAAGGAACTGTGCACTTTCAAGTCTTGTTTGTGTGATTTCAGAAGCAAGCTTCTCGGCTTCTTCCTGTAAAATATTAATCTGATCTTCAAGCTTTTCTTTATTTTCGTCAAAGGAATTAAGGAAACAAAGCCTTTCCGAGGCCGAATTATAAAATTCCAGTATTCCGTTTATGTCGGTGTTGTATTTCCGCTTTAGTGATTTTATAACATTTAATCTGTCATTAATTCTTTCTAACTCGGAAGGATTATATTCTATTTTTGAAATATATGAAGATAAATCCCTTGAAAGCTCTTCCGATTCGTAATAAATGTTTTCTGCACGTGAAAGCAAATCCTCTGCAGAAGAATCAATTGTGCTGAGCTTCTCAAGTGAACGCTTTACGGTATAAAGTGTATCTGTAACACCGGAATTAGTGCTTAACAGGGAATAGGCATTTTCTGAGTGGGTGCTGAGAGCCTCTGAATTTTCTAAGATGATTTTTCTTTCAGAAAGCTCGTCCTCTTCATCTTCAGAAAGTGCGGCTTTTTCTATTTCATCTGTCTGATATGTAAGATAATCTATTTCATTACGGCGGGAAGCTTCATCGAGAATCATTTTGTTAAGCTGGGATTCAGCATCCCGCAGCTTTTTGTAAACTTTTTTATATTCGTCAAGTAAATCAGAATTTTTTGCAAAGGCATCAAGAAAATGAATATGTGATGAAGTATTCATTATAACGGCACTGTCATGCTGCCCGTGTATAACAACAAGTTTTTCACCAATAGTTTTCAGCAGGGATACATTTACAGCACACCCGTTTATATGGCATATGTTTCTGCCATCTGTATAAAGCTTTCTTGTTATGATAATGTTGCCATCTTCGGCGGGGATTTCATGCTCTGAAAGAAGTTCAGCAATTCCGGAGCAAAAGAAAATTCCGCTGACCCTGGCAAAATCTGCCCCTTCACGTATAAGGTCACGGTTGCTTCTGCTTCCAAGCACCATGTTAAGTGAATTTATAAGAAGCGATTTCCCTGCACCGGTTTCACCGGTAATGACATTAAGCCCGCTTCCGAATTCAATTGAAGCTCGCTCTATAACAGCGACATTTTCTATATCAAGCTGAATAAGCATAATAATTTTCCTCAGTCAATCAGGTTTTTTAATTTATTGCAAAGCTTCCGTGAAGCTTCTTCACTGCGTGTTACTACAAAAATAGTATCATCACCGGCAATTGTGCCGAGACATTCAGGTAAATGCATAGCATCAAGTACACTGGCAGCCCCCTGTGCCATTCCTGAAAGTGTTTTAATTACTACTGTGTTAAGAGAGTAGTCCGTAGAAGTAAGACACTTTTTCAGAATAATTGTCATTTCATCAGAAACAGCATCCTTTGCTTCAGCGGCACCGCTTGTGTAAACACTGCGACCGTTGCTGTTAACTTTTTTGTGAAGACCAAGCTCCTTGATATCTCTTGAAACAGTTGCCTGTGTAACTTCAAAACCTATAGAGGAAAGAAGTGTAGTAAGCTCCTGCTGGGTTTCAACGCTGTTATTTTGTATAAGATTAAGAATGGCGTCCTGCCTTTGATTTCTCATAAAATCAATCCTTTACAACTTTTTTTGAAGTATATCGTAAAAACTCATATCCTCACTGTGAACAAGCCTTGCTGAATATGAGGATTTTTCAACAGTTATGTAATCATCTGCATCAAGTGAACAGAAAATCTGCCCGTCAACAGAAACGGTAGAAGGTGACTCGGATTTTATTTTTAAAAGCTTTGGAGGAAGTACTATGCATCTTGCTCTCAGCATATGAGGGCAGATGGGTGTGATAAGCATTGCGTCAGCATCCGGAGAAACTACGGGACCGCCTGCCGAAAGGGAATAGGCGGTGGAGCCTGTAGGTGTTGCAACAATTATTCCGTCAGCACGGTAATGGCAAACAGTCTTTTCATTGCTGTAGGCAGTTATATCCATTAGTTTTGACACATCAGTACGGCTTAATACTACCTCATTAAGTGCATGATAGGTTGCCTTTTTTTCTCCGCCCGAATATATGTTTATGCAGAGCATGTATCTGTCGTCATAGTGAATATTGCCACTAGTGAGAAGCTGAGCAGCCTTTTCAAGGTTTGAACTTTCGATAGTGGAAAGATAACCAAGGTTTCCTGTGTTTATACCCACAAGGATGTTTTTATAAGGGGCACATTTTTTTGCAGCGGCAATGATTGTTCCGTCACCGCCAAGTACTGCAACAACAGGGCAGAGGGAAAAAAGCTCGCCTTCTTCTTTTGCTGTTGCAAAGGGGAGATTTTCCGAATCGGACAAAGGACAGAAAATTTCAGCCTTATCCTCCAGAAGACTGTAAAGCTCTGTCGCAATGTTAAGTGCATTTGCTTTGTCAAAATTAACTATAAATGCAATTTTTTTCAAGAGAATCAACCTCCTTGCTAAAAAAATACATATTCGTGTATAATTATACATCATAGATAAGAAAAGGTCAATAAGAATAGCCTTAATTTTACACAAAAATTTATGATGCTGTTGCTGTCGCCATCCAATGCGTCCTCTTGTGAAAGTCTGCAATAGAGAGCAGTAATTGTGTCGAGCTTATTCATTATTAAAATCCTCCTTTTCGTTGCCCGACAAAACAGAGTGTATATTTGAATTATAACGCACTTTTTTTGAATTGTCAGCCTCTTTTACTTTTATTTTTTCATTGAGCATTAAACGAGTGATTTTATTATTCAAAGTTTCTGTTCCCGAAAAGGTAGTTTCAACCTCGTATGTTGTACCGCCCATTTTATATCTTGTAATATAGCCGTAGTCTTTTTGTTGCTTATTCATTTCTATCCAATCCTTTCCGTTAAGTAATTAAAAACTATTTAATAGCAAGCATAGCAAGTGGATATCCATTGACACAAAATCAAATTTTTCTGCCTGCTATTTTTAACTAAATAGCAAGCACAGTAAGTGGCTATCCACTTACGAAAAATTGATTTTATTTTTGGGTATTCCCAAGCCCTTTTTCATTTCTTTATGTTACGGAAATGAGATAATAATTTCCGTTCCGATTTCCATACCTCGTCCATTAAACTTTTAATGTCTTTGATGTCTTGCTCATAGATAACATTCTGACAAAATCGCTTTGCTATTATATTTATGTTTCTGCCTATTGCAGAAAGTTCTGCGGTGTGCTTTTTAATTTCGGGAATATCAAGCAGAATGATATATCCGTCAATCGCCATTTTTCGCATATATGCGCCTAACTGTGCTGTTGGAAGCTGTGCCATTTTTAATTCTATAAGCTCCCGTTCTTCATCTGTAACTCTTACAATAATTTGCTTGTTTCTTTTTCTGTTAGCCATAAAAATTCCGCCTTTCTTTTTGTATTCATTTAATAAACGATAGAAGCTGTAAAAATACAACCATTGAGAGAAAAAATTTTGTTCTCATATAAGTAATAAATTAAAACTCAAAACATCAACTTTTGAATGAAACCTTTTTATTTTCTCTCTTATATAGGTAACTATAAAAACCACAAACTTACACGCTCAAAGAGAAAAATATTTTCAAAAAATTCTCTCTATAATTACTACCGTTAAAATTATGTTTCTGCCAAATTGCTAGTAAAAGCTTCCTCATACAATAACGTTTTAAAATGTTAAAATGAAAAGCTAAAAAAATATTACATATCACAGATGTATTGTTTTTTTCACAGAAGCATGATATAATAAATAAAATATCTTTTGAAAGGGGTAAAATTATGGCTGTATGCTACAAAAAGTTGCAACACCTTATGATAGAAAGAGATATTTCAAATGCTGAACTTATGCGACGAGCTAATATTTCAGCAAACATAATAGCTAAAATAAAAACAGGTCAGTATATCGCTTTAGACAAAGTTGAAAGTATTTGCATAGCAATGCACTGTACACCTAATGAAATTTTAGATTTTCTGCCAAGCGCAGAAGAAAACATTTAATGGAAATTTAGACCAAAGATCCGGCGTCTGTCGGTACTAACAAGAGATTATATATCTCGGTCTATAAATAAATAAGCGAGAAGACTGCAAGTCGGTCAAAGGAGGGCTTTATGAACAAAACTATTTGTGAACTGTTTGCAGGAGTCGGTGGATTTCGATTAGGATTTAACCGACTTGACTCTGGATGGGAAACTGTTTGGTTTTCTCAATGGGAGCCGGGTGCAAAAACACAATGGGCACATGACTGTTATGTGCAACACTTTGGTGATAGTATTGATATGAACGGTGAATATCACACCAATGAAGATATCAATACTGTAAATAAAAATGCAATTCCAAATCATACATTACTAGTAGGAGGATTTCCTTGTCAGGATTATAGCGTAGCTCACTCCTTAGTATCATCAAAAGGAATTGAAGGCAAGAAGGGTGTTCTTTGGTGGGATATTCGTGATACACTTCTTGCGAAGAAAACGCCGTTTTGTCTTTTAGAAAATGTAGATAGACTTCTCAAATCTCCGGCAAAACAGCGTGGAAGAGACTTTGCCATAATTTTATCTTGTTTTGCAAGCCAAGGATATAGTGTGGAATGGCGTGTAGTTAACGCAGCTCAGTATGGAGCAGCTCAAAGACGTCGAAGGACTTTTATTTTTGCATATCGAAATGATACCGAGTACGGAAAGAAAATGGCGAAAATCGATGCAATAAGTATTATAAAACGTGAAGGATTGATGGCAAATGCATTCCCTATAGGGTAAATGCACGAGCTAGCTTGCCCTTGACAAACCTGTTCTTTTTTGCAGTATGTCAGTTAAGGGTATTTAAGCCGAAAAACGGACTTAAATACCCTTTTTCAAAAAGTGTTGATTTTAAATTTTCGTGGAACGATAGAAGCCATTTTTGAGGTTTTGAATATAAAACCATTACCTTGTAAGTTTTAGGTTTTGAGAACCGCTAAAATAGGGCATTTTTCAACCTCTATTGCGTGATATTTTACCTCATACAAACGAAAACAAGCATACCGCCTAAAAAGCGATATGCTTGTTTTGCTTTTACACCCTGCTTGTCGGTAGTAAGTGTTTTTTCAATACTTCCTTATCACTACCCACCTAATCTGCGGGAGTTTTTTTGTTGGTTTTATGCGTTCTTTGTTGTTAACTTCTTGATTACAAAAAGTGTTCCTATTGTTAATACAATACCTATGGGAAGAATGATAAACGCGTTTTGTATGAATGCTGCAAGAAGGTAACATACAAACGAAATGATAGCCACTGTTATAGCATAGGGAAGCTGTGTGTTAACGTGGTTAATGTGGTTTGACTGGCTTCCTGCTGATGCCATGATTGTTGTATCAGAAATGGGTGAACAGTGGTCACCACAAACGGCACCTGCCATACAAGCAGAAACTGCAATAATTGTGATTTCACTGCTGAAGCCACCGAATGCTGCTACAACAATCGGGATAAGAATACCGAATGTACCCCATGATGTACCTGATGCAAATGCAAGTACACAAGCAACAAGGAATACAATTGCGGGAAGGAAGTTAACAAGCCCTGCTGCAGAACCCTGAACAAGAGCCGCAATGTAGTCAGCAGCACCAAGAGAGTCTGTCATAGCCTTAAGTGTCCATGCAAATGTAAGAATCATAATCGCAGGAACCATTGCCTTAAAGCCTTCCGGAACACAGTCCATACATTCTTTGAATGTAAGCACTCTGCGGGCAAACATATAAATAATGGTGAACACAAGAGCGATTGAAGAACCGATTACAAGACCAACTGAAGCGTCGCTGTTTGCAAAAGCATCAACAAATGTTTCTCCGCTGAAGAAGCCGCCTGTATAAATCATACCAATTACGCAGGTGATGATAAGAACAATAACGGGAAGAACGAGGTCTATAACCTTGCCTTTGGAATCGGGATTATCATTTTCAAGAGCCTTGAAAACTTCAGCATCAGCAGATGAGAAAAGGTCGCCGTTTTCAGCATTTTTCTCATGCTTTTTCATAGGACCAAATTCAAACTTCATAATTGCAAGAGTAAGCATCATCACAATTGTAAGAAGTGCATAGAAGTTATAGGGAATAGCTCTGATGAAAAGCTCAAGACCATTCATTCCTGAACCTTCCGCGAAACCTGCAACTGCTGCTGCCCATGAAGAAATGGGAGCAATGATGCAAACAGGAGCTGCTGTAGCATCTATAAGGTAGGCGAGCTTCGCTCTTGAAATCTTGAATTTGTCTGTAACAGGACGCATAACTGAACCAACTGTGAGACAGTTAAAGTAGTCGTCGATAAAAATAAGTACGCCAAGTGCGATTGTTGCACACTGTGCACCTAGCTTTGACTTAATTCTTGTGGCAGCCCATCTTCCGAATGCTGCACTGCCGCCCGCCTTGTTCATAAGAGCAACGATAGCACCAAGAATTACAAGGAATACAAGGATACCAACATTCCAAGAGTCTGAAAGTGATGCGATGAATCCGTCAACAAGCATATGATTCATTGCAGTTTCAAGATTGAAGTTTGCGTAAAGAAGTGCACCTGAAAGGATACCTACAAAAAGTGATGAATACACTTCCTTAGTGATGAGTGCAAGCACAATTGCTATAACCGGGGGAACAAGTGCCCAGAAAGTAGAAGCAAAATTGCTTACATGCTCTGCTTCTTCACCTTCCGCAAAAGCAATTACTGCTGTTACAAGAACAAAAAGGAAAGTGAAGAAGGATAAGATGTTCTTTTTGTTTAAAAATTTCATTTTAAACCCTCCTTAATTTTTATAAATAAAAATGGTATAAGCGGAAAACGCACTTATACCATAAATACATCAATTGATATATCAAGTATTGGATAGCGCTCCACAACTGTGACAGTCTGCAATATGTTGTATTACAGACCAGCAGAAAGATTGAACATTAATTCTTGCTGCTTCGGCGAAAGCTCCTTTCGGATATGTGAGAATGTTCCTTAAATGTACATATCTTACTGATAGATTCCGCACCTCTACCAATTCTTATTTTCCTTATTTTAACATATTTCGACACCTCTGTCAATATATAGTGGCGAATAATGTAACGAAAGGAAAAAACAACCTCATTGAAATGCTAAAACAAGAATATCGAAACAAACAAACAAGAAAAACGAAAGAAAACGAAAGAAAAACGCTAAAATTTATCAAAAAAAATGAAATTTTTTATTGACATATTCGTATTTATGTATATAATTATATTGTAAACAATTCCTCAGTGCGTTTTGCCAGGAGGTCAAATTATAAAAAGAAAGAGGTTTTTGCTATGAGTAAGAATTGGGCAAGCGTTGATCTTACAACAGTTCCCAATATGGTATCGGCTACAGTTCCCGGTCCCAAATCAATCGAGTACCATGAAAGATGTGCTAAGTACATGAAGGGTTACTCAAGCCAGGTTAAGCTTTTCCCTGTTACTTTTGAATCAGGTTATGGCTACACACTTAAAGACGTTGATGGAAATACATACCTTGACTTCTCATCCGGTATTTATGTAACAGGTCTTGGTCACTGTCATCCCAAGATTAGTGAGGCTGTTGCTTTCCACGCTAAGAACCTTATGAACTGCCACGACTTTACTACAAAGGTAAAGATGGAGCTTGTTGAAAAGCTTCACGAGATTACAGGTGGCCGTTTCGGTGGTTTCCAGTTCTACGATTCAGGTACGACTGCTGTTGAAGCAGGTCTTCGTTGTGCAAGAGCTGCTACAGGTAAGCAGGAATTTATCTCTTTCTGGAGAGATTTCCACGGTAAGACATACGGTGCTAACTCACTTGCAGTTGTTGGCCCCGACACACATATGAGAGCTCCCGGATTTATGCTCGTTCCCAGACCCAATCCCTACCGTGACTTCTTCGGCAGAACTCCCGAGGAAGCTTGGAAGGATTCTTCACCCTACATCAGAATGATTGAAGGTACACTTGACAATCAGTGTGCTTCAGGCGGTAAGAATGTTGCTGCAATCGTTCTTGAACCTATTCAGGGTTGGGGCGGTACAATCATTCCTCCTGCAGATTTCCTTCCCGCACTTCGTGCTCTTTGCGACAAGCGCGGTATCCTTCTCTTCGCAGACGAAGTTCTTAACTGTATGGCTAGAACAGGTAAGTACCTCGCTATGGATCACTGGAATGTAACTGCTGATATCACAACACTTGGTAAGGGCTTTGGTAATGGTTTCCCTGTTACAGCACTTGCAGTATCAAAAGACCTTGCTCCTGCAATTGAGAAGATTTCTGCATCTTCAAGCTACGGTGGTAACCCCATGGCTTGTGCTGCAGCTCTTGAATCAATCAAGGTTATCGAAGAAGAACAGCTTAACGAGCGTTCTGCTCACCTTGGTGAAATCATGCTTAAGAAGATGGAAGAGATGAAGGCTGCTCATCCCATCATCGGTGATGTTCGTGCTATCGGATGTCTTCAGGCTATGGAAATTGTTAAGGATCGCGATACTAAGGAGCCTTTCGCAGAAGCTGGTACAATGATTTACCAGAAGGCTTTCGAAAAGGGTCTTGCTTGGGTACCGTCAGGTCACATCCTTCGTATGTCACCTCCGATGATACTCGACGACGAAGCTGCGCTTAAGGGTCTTGCAATCATTGAAGAAGCAGTAGCTGAAACTGAAAAGCATTTCGGTTATTAATAACTAAAAATCACAAAGGGCCGTTGCAATTTGCAACAGCCCTTGTGCACTTTAAAAAGCACACAAAAATGAAAGGAAAAACACTATGAAAACAGTAAGATTTGGTCTTATCGGCTGCGGTCTTATGGCTAGAGAGTTTGCTTCAGCTGCAGCAAGATGGTGTCATCTCACAGAAGATGTTCCAAGACCTGAAATAGTTGGTATCTGTTCAGTTGTTCCCAAGGAAATGGAATGGTTCCAGAAGAACTTCCCCGATATCAAGTATTCAGTTTCAGACTATAAGGAACTTCTTGATAAGGAAGACATCGACGCTATATACTGTGCAGTGCCTCACAACTTGCACGAACAGTTCTATATTGATATTATCAAGAGTGGTAAAGCGCTTCTTGGTGAAAAGCCTTTCGGTATTGATAAAAAGGCTAATGAAAACATTATGAAGGCTATTGAGGAAAATCCCAATACTTTCGTTCGTTGCTGCAGCGAGTTCCCGTATTATCCCGCTATGCAGACAATGATTAACTGGTTCAACGAAGGTAAGTTTGGTAAAATCCTTGAAGTACATTGCGGGTTCAATCACTGCAGTGATATGGATACAAACAAGCCTATCAACTGGAAGAGAATGGTGAAGTTCAACGGTGAATACGGTTGCCTTGGTGACCTTGGTATTCATACACAGCATGTTCCTTTCCGCCTTGGCTTCAAGCCCAAGACTGTAAGAGCGCATTTCAGTAATATCGTTAAGGAACGTCCTGACGGCAAGGGCGGTACAGCAGTTTGCGATACATTTGATAACTGTACAATTTTCTGCACAACTCTTAATCAAGACGGTGACGAAATTCCGATTACATTTGAGACAAAGAGAATGTGTCCCGGTTCTACAAACCGTTGGTTCTTTGAAATCTACGGTATGGATTGCAGTGCTCGCTTCTCTTCAGATGATGCTAATGCATTCTACTACACCTCTTCATGGGGTAAGGAACAGTCATGGAACCGTATCATCATCGGTTATAAGCCTATGATTCCTACAATCACAGGTCCTATATTTGAATTTGGTTTCACTGATGCTATTCAGCAGCAGATTGCAGCATTTATGCTTGAATATTCAGGTGTTGAAGTTCCCTTTGGTCTCTTCAAGCCTGAAGAAACTGTTCTTTCACATACTCTTGCAACAGCTGCTCTTAAGTCATTCTACAACAAGACTGTTGAAGTTATCGACTGATAAAAGCAAATATTTATCCAAGGAGGAAAACAAATGTTAGTTAATATGAACGAAGTTCTCAGACCGGCAAAAGCCAATAAATATGCTGTAGGTCTGTTCAACGCGGTAAACCTTGAGCTTGCGCGCGGTATTATTGCAGCTGCAGAAAGCACACGTTCACCGGTTATTATGGGTACTGCAGAGGTGCTCCTTCCTTACGGCCCTCTTGAAGAGGTTTCTTACTACCTCATTCCTATGGCTAAGAAGGCATCTGTTCCCGTAGTTGTACATCTTGACCACGGTCTTACCTATGACACCTGTATCAAGGCTCTTAAGCTTGGATTCACATCTGTTATGTATGACTGCTCAACAGACAGCTACGAAGAAAATGTAAGAAAAGTTAAGGAAATGGCTGATATTGCACATTCTTACGGTGCAACAATCGAAGGTGAACTTGGCCACGTTGGTGACAACGAGGGTTCAGCAGAGGGCAGCAGTCATCTTGCAGACCCTTCAGCTTTCTTTACAGATCCTAAGCTTGCAAAGGATTTTGTAGATAAGACAGGTGTTGACGCACTTGCAATTGCAGTTGGTAATGCACACGGTGCATATAAGCTTCCTCCCAAACTTGATTTCGAAAGAATCCGCACAATCGCAAAGACTGTAGACGTTCCCCTTGTTCTTCACGGTGGAAGCGGTCTTACAGATAACGATTTCAAGCAGGCGATACAGGAAGGTATCAGCAAGGTTAACATCTTCACAGACATTAACGTTGCTGCAGTTGAAGCTGAATTCCAGAAATTCCACAGCATGGACAAAGGTATTATCGACCTTATTCCTGCAGCAGTTGAAGCAGTTAAGCTTGAAACAACAAAGAAACTTGAGCTCTTCAGCAGTACAGGAAAAGCTGATGTTAACAAGAATTTCTCAATGTCACAGGATAACATTGAGCTTGTTACAAAGCTTGTTACTGAAGAAATTGCAAAATATCTTAAAAAGTAATTATATTTAGTAAAAATGGCGTAAAGAAAGGCTCTATAAGTAACCAATCAGTAGAGCTTTACAAAAAAGAGCCTAAAAAAATAGTAGAGCATATTGAAAATTTCTTGTAAAATGGAATTCAAGAAACCATGTACAAGGAGAAATCAATATGCTCTATTCTTATATTTTGTTATTCTAATATTTTTTTTGCTTTTTCCAATTCCTCTGAAGAAGGTGCTCTTACACCGTCAAGAGGATATTTAATTCCAAGTTTTTCCCATTTGAAAAGTCCAAGAGTATGGTAGGGAAGAACTTCAACTTTTTCAACTGTTTTAAGTGTGTTAATAAACGCCCTCAGATTATTAAGGTTCTCTTCACTGTCTGTTAATCCGGGTACAAGTACGTGCCGTATCCATACAGGAATATTTTTATCTGACAGATACTGTGCCATTTTAAAAATATTACTGTTATCAAATCCGGTCAGGTCTTTATGACAGCTTGAATCAAAATGCTTTAAATCAAGAAGTACAAGGTCAGTGTATTTTAATAATTCATCAAACTTGTCGAGGAAAACATCATCCTCGCTGAAAGGTTGTCCTGAGGTATCAATAGCGGTGTGAACACCCTTCTTTTTTAGTTGCTTCAAAAATTCTGTGACAAATTCAATCTGCAAAAGCGGCTCACCGCCACTGACAGTTACACCGCCTTTTTCCATATTTTTCCCCCAATAGGTGCGATATTTCCAAGCTTTTTTAAAAAGCTCCTCCGGGGTGTAGATATGACCGTTTTTATTCCAGGTCTCAGGATTATGGCAATATTTACAACGCATATTGCATCCTTGCATAAATACTACAAACCTTACTCCCGGTCCATCCACCGAGCCAAAGCTTTCCAGTGAATGGATAATTCCCTTAGAGCTGTCCATGACAGGTACGTGCAATTACATCACGCTGTTGTTCCTCGGTAAGGTCAATGAATTTAACGGCATAACCTGATACACGAATGGTGAAGTTTGCATATTCTTCCTTTTCGGGATGCTCCATAGCATCTATAAGCTTTTCAACACCGAATACATTTACGTTAAGGTGATGTGCCCCCTGGTCGAAGTAGCCGTCAAGAATCTGTTTAAGATTATCAGACTGCTCGTCCTCTGTATGACCAAGTGCCTCAGGATTAATTGTTTGTGTATTCGAAATGCCATCAAGTGCCCAGTGATAGGGAAGCTTTGCCACGGAATTAAGTGATGCAAGAAGACCATTCTTTTCAGCACCGTAGCTAGGATTAGCTCCGGGTGAAAGCGGTGCACCTGCACGTCTTCCGTCAGGCATATTACCTGTAGCTTTACCGTACACAACATTTGACGTAATTGTAAGAATTGATGTTGTAGGCTCCGATTTTCTGTAAGTGTGGTAACGCTTCACTGATTCAAGGAAAGTTTTGAGAAGCCATACTGCAATATCGTCAGCACGGTCATCATCGTTACCGTATTTAGGAAAATCTCCCTCAGTTTCAAAATCTACTGCAAAACCTTCTTCGTCGCGGATGACTTTGACTTTGGCATACTTGATTGCACTGAGTGAATCAACAACGTGCGAAAAGCCTGCAATACCTGTTGCAAATGTGCGACGTACATGTGTATCAATAAGTGCCATCTGTGATGCTTCATAAAAATACTTGTCATGCATATACTGAATAACGTTAAGGGTATTAACGTAAAGGCCTGCAAGCCAGTCCATCATGACAAGGTATTTTTCAATTACTTCGTCATAATCAAGATATTCGCTTGTAATCGGACGGTAGGGGGGAGAAACCTGCTCTCTCGTCTTTGTGTCTATACCACCGTTGATAGCGTAGATAAGACACTTTGCAAGGTTTGCTCTCGCACCGAAGAACTGCATCTCTTTACCTGTCTGCGTAGCGGATACACAGCAGCAGATTGAATAGTCATCACCCCATACAGGACGCATAACATCATCGTTTTCATACTGAACGGAGCTTGTACGGATTGAAATTTCACTTGCATATTTCTTGAAGTTCTCAGGAAGTGCACTTGAATAAAGCACGGTAAGGTTCGGTTCAGGTGCCGGTCCCATATTTTCAAGGGTGTGAAGAATACGGTAGTCAGTCTCTGTAACCATTGACCTTCCGTCACATCCAATACCTGCGACTTCAAGTGTAGCCCACACAGGGTCACCGCTGAAAAGCTGATTGTATGAAGGAACACGGGCGAATTTAACCATTCTGAATTTCATAATAAGATGGTCGATTAATTCCTGTGCTTCAATTTCTGTAAGGATACCTTTTTCCATATCACGCTTAATATAAATATCAAGGAAAGTAGAAATACGTCCTACACTCATAGCGGCACCGTTCTGTGTCTTTATTGCGGCAAGGTAACCAAAATACAACCACTGAATAGCTTCGCGTGCTGTAGTAGCAGGCATAGAAATATCATAACCGTATATTTTTGCCATTTCCTTCATATCATTAAGTGCACGTATCTGCTTTGATACTTCCTCGCGAAGACGGATTTTTTCATCTGTCATATCACCGCTTGCCATATTCGCCATATCCTCGTTCTTTGCATCAATAAGTGCATCAATACCATAAAGAGCAACGCGGCGGTAATCACCAACAATTCTTCCTCTGCCGTATGCATCAGGAAGGCCGGTAATGATTTTATTATGACGTGCCATCTTCATTTCAGGAGTATATGCATCAAACACACCTTCATTATGGGTTCGGCAGTATTGTGTGAAAATTTTCTTAAGTGATTCGTCAGGAGTATATCCATTTGTCTCACACGCTTTAACAGCCATTTTTATTCCACCGTATGGCATAAAAGCACGTTTAAGGGGTTTGTCAGTCTGAAGACCTACAATTTTTTCGATTTCTGCAGTACCTTCTCCAATATATCCCGGACCGTAGGCAGTAAGCGAAGAAACTACAGAAGTCTCCATATCAAGAATACCTCCGTTTGCACGCTCCTGTTTCTGCAAATCCTGCAATATTCCCCAAAGCTTATCTGTAGCTTCTGTAGGGTCTGCGAGAAAAGAATTATCGCCATCATAGGGAGTATAATTTTTCTGTATAAAGTCACGTACGTTGATTTCTTCTTTCCAGATACGCCCTTCAAAACCTTCCCATTGTTTAAAATCCAGCATGTTGTTCATCTCACTTTCTTCCCACAAAATATAATTCCGGTTCTGCATGTGGGAATACAGAACTGTGCATCAAAGTTTATTATGTGTGACACTGTTGAAAAAATTCCGGATAGGAACACTTAATATAAGGAAAATACTCATATTTTTATTCTTTTCCGCACTTTGATGGCTCGTTTTCTATTCTAACATAACAAAGGGAAGATGTCAAGGGAAAATAGCACATATTGTGGTATAATATTATAGAAACACCACCATATACTGTATTTAGTGCTTTTTTAATGAAAAAAACTATGCAGTGCAGAAAAATATGTGCAAATATACCAAAAAAAAGAAATGTTAGCAAAAAAAACTTGACGTATAATAAAAGATATATTATTATTAATTCATAAATCTATGACGTAAGTCAGAAGGAGAAAATTATGGTTATTGAAACACTTAGAAATATTATAGCTGATGCTATGGGTGCAAGACTTAAGATTGATGCATCTGAAATTAATGAAGATACGGAATTTATAGCAGATTTACATGCTGACAGCGTTGATATCGCAACAATTATCTGCGACATTGAAGACGAATTTGATATCGAAATAGAGGATGAACAGCTTGAAGGCATATCAACAGTTGGTGATGTTGCTGAAAGAATAGAAGAAATTATTAAATAATTAAACTATCTGATGAGTATCTTTTGGTTTTAATATTGTAAGGAGCGTATGCTTTGTGGATTTAACGGAGTTTCAGAAGAAGACGGGTTATTTTTTTAAGAATCCCAAGCTACTTCAAACTGCTTTCACACATACATCATATTCGAATGAGAATAAAACAGAAAGCTATGAAAGGCTTGAATTTTTAGGTGATGGATTAGTTAATATGATTGTTGCGGAGTATTTGTATATGAATTCTTCGGGTCTCAGCGAAGGAGAGATGAGTAGATTACGTTCATCTTTAGTATGTGAAAAAGCACTCAGTGAACTCGCGACAGAGATTGAAATTGAAAAATACATGCTTCTCGGAAACGGTGCGGAGCTTTCGGGCGACAGGAAAAAGCCGTCAATTCTGGCTGATATGTTTGAAGCTCATGTAGCGGCACTGTATTTTGATGCCGGATTTGAGAATGTGCGTGACTATGTTATATCTTTGTACGGTGACAGAATTGACAATGCAATAAAAAATGGCGGGTTTATTGATTATAAAACGCAGCTTCAGGAAAAACTTCAAAAGAATGGGTCTTGTGAAATTGTGTATGAGCAAATTTCAGCGGAGGGTCCAGTGCATCATTGCTTGTTTGAAATACAAGTTGTTGCCAATGGAAAGGTTCTTGGAAAGGGTGCAGCCTACAGTAAAAAAGAGGCTCAGCAGATGGCTGCACGCACAGCTCTTGAAAAATTAAAATAAAAGTTTAAAATTTTGAAAGAAATATCTTGACATTCTTCCAGTATTTTGGTATACTATCAAAGTCGGATTTGATTGGAGAGGTATCGAAGTGGTCATAACGAGGCGGTCTTGAAAACCGTTTGTCCGAAAGGGCGCGTGGGTTCGAATCCCACCCTCTCCGCCAAAGTAGTTAAGCAGTGTCATTTTTGACACTGCTTAACGAATAATAACACGCAAAGGATTTTTCCTTTGAAGGTAGCTTTACTGTATGGAGAAGTACTCAAGCAGGTCGAAGAGGCGCCCCTGCTAAGGGCGTAGGTCGGGAAACCGGTGCGAGGGTTCGAATCCCTCCTTCTCCGCCAGTAGAAAGACCGCTTAACATAGCCGTATATACGGTGGTTAAGCGGTCTTTTTGCATTTGTGGTGTTTCTAAAAAGTTCTGAAAAGTTCTGTTTGATGCTGTAGTAAGTAGTCAAAAAGTAGTCAGAAAAGCGTTTAGTTTTTGAATTGATTCGTTTTGCTTTTGTTCTGACAGATGCGTATAAATTCCAAGTGTTGTATTGATGTCTGCATGGCCGAGCCAACACTGTGCGGTTTTAACATCTATACCTGCATCAAAAAGAATTGTGGCATAGGAATGTCTCAGCTGATGGGGAGTGCAGCTTATGCCGGTTTCTTTTTTATATTTGTCCCATCCTCTGGTGAACTGTGAATTATCAAGCAGTTCACCTTTTTCATTTTGAAAAAGATATTTTTGCTCCATTAGGGGAAGAAGTAAATTTATGAGCTTATCCGTTATGGGAATTTTTCTTATTCCGGCATCCGTTTTGGGACACCACTTGATTTGAGGTTTGCTTCCGATCCATTCGACAGTTTTATTTATTAAGATATATTTTTTTTCTGTATTGACATCTGCAGGGGTGAGGGCGACAGCTTCGCCACGTCTGCATCCTGTTACAAGGTACAGGTATGCGAGGATGCCAAAGAGTGTATCTGTTGAATTACAGATTTTTTCTTCATCGTCTTTAGTGGCGTTTTCGCGTTTCGTTTTGGGAAGATTTTTCGGGAGTGTTATTTTGATGGTAGGGTCCCGGTCTGTCAGTTCGTTTATTACTGCGTACTTGAAAACAAGGCTGACTACAAGCAGGCGGTTTTTAATGGTCTTTTGTGCTAATCCTTGGGTAACTAGTGTGTTTACGTAGGTTCTGATATGCAGCGGTTTGATTTCGTTTATTTTTTGTCCTTTGAAAAAATCTACTGCAGCACTAAGACAGGGACGATACTGCTTGAGGGTGTTATTCTGCATTTTAGGGAAATGCTCTTCTTTCCATCTTTCAGCAACGTTTTCAAAAAGACAGGAGTGTTTCTTGTCGTATTCGAGCTGCAATAACTGCTCGTTGAAATCCTTGACGGCAAGTCGCTCTGATGAGGCAGAGCTGTAAAGAAATTTTGTTTTGCCGCCGGGAAGAGTTATCTTCTTTTGATATCTGCCGTCAGGTCGTTTCTTCATAAAAAATGTTCCTTTCTATAAGAAATTAAAAAAGAAAAGGGGTGCTATAATAATAGAGCATTGATCGCCCCTCTTTGTGTGTTGGTATAAATGCGGTGACTTATACCGAGAACCGTCCTTCTTCGGGCGGTTCTTTTATTAGTCAAAAACATTTTCGTTTTTATAATTACTTATATCGTATTCCTGTTTGTTTCCGTAATGACAATCTCCATAGCCTTGAATGTAGGCTTTTTCTAAATCTTCCCTGGAATAAACATCATAATAATCGTAAACATTTTCAAGATAACATATTTCGCCTAAATCAGATATTCGATGTTCTATTTCGTTTTCGATATGGTCGCAAGTCCCGTCGCAATAGGCAATGTGATCATCATAAGTTTCTATAACATTAATATGTTCTTCGAGTGCATCATCAAGTGCATTTTTAATGTGGTCGCAATTACCATCACAAATTTCTATGTGACTTTCGTATGTTTCCGGCTCTTCCGGTTCTTCTGATTCGGAATTAGAACAAGATGTTAAATTAAAAATAGTAGCTATAATAAAAATTAATACGTAAAATAGACATCCGACATTTTCAATATCATATTTTTTTGCAATAAATATGATAATAACCAAAATTATTACTCCGACAACTGATAAAATGATTATTAAAAGTGTACTTTCTTCTTTGGAATTTTCTTCTTCAGAAGAATCTGCGTCAATTATACTTTCTTCTGATTCAGGCTTTATTTCTTTGTATGGGTTTTCTGTTGGGGGTTCATAAGGGGGAGTAAAGGGTTTAGATTCCGAGTTTGACGTACTTCCTGATGAACTCCTGCCTGCATATTCGCCAGTGTGAAAGTGATAAGTTCCGTCCGATCTATCCCAGTGCCCACCGTTAGCATCAGTTCTGCCGGGATGCGAAGAAACTGTAACCGTAAATAAAAGCAACAAAAGGGATAAAATAAGAAAAAAACGTTTCATAAAAATCATCCTTTGTGTTTTGATATAACAAAATAACAACCCGATTTACTATGTTAGTATGTATTAATTATTGGGGGTTGCATATTTTGCAGGGGGTAAAGAGCTTTTGTGCTTCCCTGAGTTCCATTTGTGCAGTCAGGCTTTCGGAAATAGTTATACAGCTATCCCGGTGATAACATGAGCCTGTGGAAGTGATAAGAACGTAGTCTGACTTTACCCCGGAGATATATTTACTTGCCGGAGAAAGAGAGCCTTTTTCAAAGAAGCAAAGAAAAATAACCGCAACTACTACTAATATAGCTACGGAAATAACTGCCGGGAAAGCTGTTTTGCGTTTTCCGGACAAAAGGAAATAGACAAATGAATCAGCATCGATGTCAAGCAATATCTTATTATGTGTGCTGATACGTTCAAATTCAAGATGCTTCAGCGTAATGTGGCCGACTTCGTGCAATAGGAGATACAGTTTATCTTCAACAGAAAGGAAATTGTCTATGAAGATAATTTTTGCGGTTCCTACATAGGTGAATGCTTTGGTGGTTTTTGCTTTTTCTGTTTGAGCGTACCTTATAAGCTCCGCATCACCGACAGGGGTGTTGAAGAAAAGCACCTGGAAACCAGATGATTTAATTTGCTTTTCTACAACTTCAAATTCAATTTTGCCATTTATGGATTTATAAAACTTATTAGCAGCCGTTTCGATATTCAAAAAATCATTCCTTTCGAATCGGGCTGCTATTTTGTTATCTTAAGTAGTTTTTTCTTCTATGGGAGGTTGAGTTCCTTCTGTGCCGTCGGCACCATACGCGACAATCTTGTAGGAAGGTTCTTTTGTATAGGGAAGGATATTGGTGCGATTAAGTTCGGGAATATCTGTTCTGCCAAGAAGATAATCAACACTGCAGTCAAGGTAGTCAGCTATTTTGGCGAGACTAAATGAAGCCATCCCTTTAGCATCATTTATTTGTCGAATGGCATTCACACCTAATTCACATTCTACAAGCATTTTTTCCATATTGATTTTTTTGTTTTTACATTCATTTTTAATTCTATCTTTAGTGATTTGTGCACAGTACATAAAAAAACCACCTTCAAATTGTATAAAAACATAAAACAACGAAAAATCGTTGAAATGTTATTGACACCAACGAAAAATCGTTGTATAATCATAACTAAGTTAAGATGTTAAGACCATCATAACACGAAACGGGAAAAATGTCAATTAACTAGGTTAAAAAGGAGAAGGGTGAGAAAAGGTATGGACTGTAAAAAAGAAAAAGAAATCAAATGGATGCAAAGATTCATTCGATTTCTTATGTTTACTGCAGGTTTTTATTGGGTAAGGACTATAATTCCATTAATCATAAGGATTATAAAAGCTTACCTACTATAGCTCCCACGATTGCACAGAGTATATTCATGACGATGTTTATTGTAAGTTGTTTTTGTTTTTCCTTTTTTGTTTTTAATAACTGTGCTTTTTGTGCGGATATTCGGTTTTGGCGAACATCTTCAGGTTCGCATATAATGAGAAGTTTATCGTCTTTAGAGTAGATTGTTTTTAATACGGTATGTAAGATATGGTAAGTTCGATTATCAGAATCCTTTAAGATGTCACCTTTTTGAATATCTGCTGCACCTAAAAATCCAATATGCAGATTACCGGAGTTACTGATATCATCAATGATTCCGTGCCAAGACTGTTTCAAGGGAGTCCCATTACGATATATTTTATAGGGATTACCTTTAGTTAAAACATCGCTACAATAATTCATTTATACTCATTCCTTTCAGGATAAGTATAACACAAGTACATAAATAAATCAAATAAGGAAGGTGAGGATGATATGACCATTGGGAAAATTATTAAAAATTACCGGGAAGAAAAGAATTTGTCGCAACGGCAATTTGCAAAAAAGTGCAAGATTTCAAATGGTTATATTGCGATGCTGGAACGCGGAGGTATTAATCCCAAAACAAAAAAACCAATTGAACTGACAATCAGGGTATTGAGTAAAATTGCGGAGGGACTGGAAGTGTCTCTTATAAGATTAATTGAAATGATGGAAAAATGATGAGAAAGGGGATTTAGACATGGGTGAAAAGAAAAAAGCTCCCTCGAGAGAGGAAGCGTGGGAAATAAAGAGAGCCGACTATTGGCACGAAATTGCTACATTCTTAATGGCAATAATCGGTGGAGTGCTTGGCGGAGCTGTCGGGATTATTGTTATAAAGCTATTTTGTAATTAACCAAAAAATAAGTGAAGTTACGAACCCTGCGACTGCACCACCCAATGTATTAAAGATAGCGATTCTCCAATCGTGTAGAATTTGTTTTTTGCGGTTAATGTGTGTAGCTTCGGTTTCAAAATAGATTTCAAGTTTATTTTCGTTTGGACGATGTAAGCGGACATCTGTTACATATAGCTTTTCCCGTTCATTAACTAACAGAATATATCCGGGGTTTATGCAATAGGTATCACTTAATAAAATGTGTTCTTCGTTAATTTCGGTCTTTTTAACTAACTTATAAGGAAGAACACCAACTAATTTATTGTTTTTGTAGATTTCACAAGCATTTGAATTCATTTATACTCATTCCTTTCGGAATGAGTATAACACAAGTACATAAATAAATCAAATAAGGAAGGGGCAGAACGACGTGGGTGAGAGAATAAAAGGTATCATGAAAAAGAAAAACATTACGCAGGCGGAGCTTGCGAAGGCAGCGGGAGTTAGTGAGGCATTTATCAGCTTTGTAATAGATGAGAAGAAAATGCCAAGCGTACCGGTGCTGAAAAGAATTGCCGAGAGACTAGGCGTGTTAATGGACGATCTGGTAGCTTAAAGGGACAAGGAAGATTTTTGCAAAGGCTAAAATCCACAAACTAATAACTCGGCAAAAAAACAACGAGCGCAGCAAGTGTGATTTTTGCCGAGCGAACGGAGTTTTGACAAAAACGGAGTGCAGTCAAGGTGCATTCTGACGTAGAAAGGAGTTGCGACATGCCAAGAGAAAAAGAATTTTTCCGGGAGACGGTAGCGGACATTATAGAAAGGACAGGGAAAACACTTCTGGGAGTGAACGATATTAAGAAATATCTTAAGGTAGGTCATAACAAGGCTGTAGAGTATCTTGAAGGAAAGAAAAATATTACGGTGTATCAGCTGGCAAGGAAGCTGTTATAGGGAGGTGTGAGTTTTGTTTGAAAGAGTTATTGTGAACGAAAAGGGCAAAGTAATGGGAAAGGGTTCTGAATTGTCGCTTCTGGATGTTGTGGAGATTATAAACGAGCACCCCGGGTGGAGTATTGAATATGTGGAGGTGCTAGTATGAAATACTACATAACATTTCTTGTAATGCTTGCGGTAGCAAATGAAGCGGGACTTGGAAGAATGAACTGGATAATAGGAATTTTGGTTCTCGGAGTTGTTTTTTATTATGTGGTAGAAGAAATATACGAAATGGAAAGGAAGAAGAAATAATGAAAAACTACATATTTTTGAACGGAAAGAAAATTGAACTTTTAGCAGAACAGGTGGCGGAAATGGCAAAGTCGCTCGGTATAGAGCAGAATAAGTTGAGTGATATTCCTGTCGGGGAAACATTCAAAATTGGGGAATATGAATTTATTGTCCTTGAACATTCAAAGGAAACAACAGCGGTTATATTGAAAAAACTGCTTTATGAAGAAAAGCAGTTTGGAAGCAACAATAATTATAAAAATTCAAATATGGACGATATTTGCAGCGGCTTCGTAAAAACGATTGTAGACATTGTAGGTACAGGTAATTTGATTAAGCATACGGTGGATTTGACTTCGGATGATGGGTTAAAAGATTACGGCAAAATACAGAGGTATGTGTCATTGCTTACAACAGAGCTTTACCGCAGGTATGTTGAAATACTGGACAAGCATAAGATTGATGCCTGGTGGTGGTTGGCTACAGCATACAGCACCCCGACACACGAACATACTTCCTGGATAAAATGCGTTTCGCCCTCGGGTAGCATTTACTTCAGCAGTTACTACTACTTTAATGGCGTTCGTCCGTTTTGTATCTTAAATTCTAATATCTTTGTATCACGTTAAGGAGAAAAAATACCATGAAAGAAATTAAATTAAATGAGCTTGAAAATGGAAAACTCTTTAAAATAGGAGAAGTTGAATTCATCAAATTTTCAGAAGAAAACGGTGAAGTTGCAGCTGTTGCAAAAGAGATTGCTTTCCGGTCTGATTTTGGTAAAAACAACAATTTTGCAGAAAGCAAAATCCTTAAAAAGCTTAAAAAGGAATTTCTTCCTAAGATTGCTGATGCGGTAGGGGAAGAAAACATTGTTGAGCACGAAGTTGACCTGACAAGCTTTGATGGATTGAAAACACACGGAAGTGTAAAGAGTAAAATCAGTATTCCGACATTTGATTTTTACCGTGCAAACGTAAAGATTTTTGATAAACATAAAGTAGATTCTTGGTGGTGGCTTGCAACTCCGGACACAACCTCTGAACATTGCAATAATTATTGGATTTCTTGCGTTTCGCCCTCGGGTCGCATTGGCAGCTACGATTGCTACGACAAGTATGGCGTTCGTCCGTTTTTGAAATTTGTATCTTCTATCTTTGTATCGTATGAGAATTAACGTATGGCTAATACAGAACTGAAAGTGATTGTCAAGGCAAAGGACCTTGCAGTACATTCTTTCAAACTTACCTCCAATGCTAACAGGTACCCCAAAAAATACCGCCACTCTTTATGTGACAAAATTCAGATTAAGAGTTTAGAGCTTTTTGAAACGCTGCTTGAAGCAAATCGTATAAACAATGTAACAAACAAGTACTTAAGGTGCGAAACTATAACAAAGGCTATTACATATTGTGATGAGTTACTGTTTTACATAGAGCTTTCAATGAATTTGGATTTGTTAAACGACAATTCAGCGGCATATTGGTCGAAAATGGTATCGGACGTGAAATATATGTCAATAGCGTGGAGAACACAGGAAAAGAAATAATTTAATAGGTTGTGCGTTGTATATTTCTTGCGTTTCGCCCTCGGGTAACATTAACAACAACAATTACAACAACAATAATGGCGTTCGTCCGTACTGGTGGAAAGTCAGACAGAGTAGGCATAAGCCGAAATCAGAACACCACATCAAAAGAACGCACAACCTTTCTTTGAAAAGGGATAAACAAAGAGGATTATGTTGTATGACCGAATTTGAAAAAGTGATTGATTTTAATAATATGTACCGAGCTTACAGAAAATCAAAGTGCGGTAAAGGATATAAAACAAGTGCTGCACGGTTTAATGTTATGGCTTTGGATGGAATTAACGCTCTTATAGAACAGTTAAAAAATAAAACCTATAAAATATCAGCTTACAATGAATTTATGGTATATGAGCCGAAAGAACGTCTTATTAAAACAACCTCGTTCAAAGACAAGGTCATACAGCATAGTTTGTGTGATAATGTGATACTTCCGAAACTGCAGGAAATCTTTATTTATGATAACTGTGCAGGTCAAAAGGGCAAAGGTACTTTATTCGGACTTGACCGACTGAGTGAGCAGATGAAAACCTTTTATAAAAAGTACGGTCAGAACGGCTACATCTTAAAATGCGATATATCAAAATTCTTTTACAGTATTTCGCATGAGCAGTTAAAAGATATAGTTGAATACTACTTTTCGTATGACAAGGATATTTGTTGGCTATGTAATTTGTTTATAGACAGCACAGAGGAGAAAGGAATCCCTCTTGGGAATCAGATTAACCAGGGGTTTGCACTGCTATATTTGGACGGTATGGACAAGTTGATAACGGGAGAATTAGGAATAGAGTTTTACGGCAGATATATGGATGATTTTTACTTATTGCATCAAAGCAAAGAATATTTAAAATATTGCCTCGATGCAATAACAGAATATCTTAAAACCCTAGACCTGACGTTGAACGGGAAAACACAGATATTTCCCTTCAAAAACGGAGTAAGTTATCTTGGATTTCATACTTACATAACAAATACCGGAAAGGTTATAAGAAAGCTTAAAAACCAAAACAAGAGAAATACTCAGCGAAAGTTCTTAAAAATGGCGAAGTTGGTAGTAGAGGGAAAGCTATCAGAGGAGAAATTTTATGCCTCGTATAATGCATGGAAGAATCATATATCGCACGGAAATTGTTACAAGCTCGGCAGAGCAATGGATAACAAAATAAATAATATTAAAAGGGAGATAGTACCGTGACAGTTGAAGAAGCGGAGAGAGCCTTTAAAGAAATGCTACCTGTTGAAACAAAGTTGGCGAACAATCCTTCCGGAACTATAAGAAAGTATGAAAAACCGTCAGGATTGCTGTACCAGAGAAACGGTGCATTACTGACAGATGTTTTCCTTATAGTGCCGGAAGGGAAAAATTCAGTTTCCAGATATTCTATAGATAAGTTAATACTTTCAGAAGTGAATGAACGGAGTTGAGTATTGTGAAAAATTGTATCACGTGTAAGTTTATGAATTTCCGGTGTAAGGGGAACTGTGGGGATTGTGTACATAAGGTTGCGAACGGATACTCGAATGCGTTAACGGCTCGGACAACCCCTCAGTCGGCAAGCCGACAGCTCCCCTTGCACAGGGGAGCCTTCTACAAAGAAGAGGAAATAGAAGAAAAGTGCAAGTGCATTGAGTGCTACGATGAGGACAGCGGTAAGTATAAGTACTGGGTCGGGGAACCTGAGCTTATGAAGTACTTTGAGAATGCGGAATGCGGAATGCGAGGTGCGGAGTGATGGCACAAAAATCAGAGGTAATATGTGACAGATGCGGAAAGGATATTGTTAATCCCAATTCTTGTTATTGTCCGACTTATGCTTTGAAAGAGTATTCTGCAAAAATTACTCTGTGGCCGGTAGGAGAACCGCGAAGTAGTTTCGGACAAAGAATTGATTTATGTCCCGAATGTTATGAGAAATTTGTTGCGTTTATAGAAGGCGGTGCGGAGTAATGAAACATTGTGAAAAGTGCCTTTATTATGAAAAGTGTAAGGCTGAAATGGATGAAGCACCTGACGATATATTCACATTCTTTCCATACAATGAGGATTGCCCCCACTTTAAAAACAAAGCTGACTTTGTGGAAGTGGTAAGGTGTAAGGATTGCAAATTTTGCGAAAGATATAGTATTTACGATGACGATTATTATTGTATGGCGGAACATACACAAAGTTTATTTTCACCGAACAAAACAGACTATTGCAGTTATGGAGAAAAAAAGGAAACTATGAAAGATGCAGGAGTGAGGATAGTTCTGACCAGTGGACCTGTAAGGACAGGAAGGAAAGTAAAGTTTTGTGTGGTATGCGGAAAAAGAATTTCTAAACCGTTTTTTTGGAAAAAAACGTGCAGCGGATTTTGTCAAAGTAGATATAAAAGCGGATATGCACCGTATAAATTTTGAATAAAGGAAGTGCGGAGTGACCATACAACAAAAAATTGAAACTTCAAAGATTATGAAAGCAATAAGAATACCAGTATTATATCAGTGGTTAGGTTATTTGGATGGAGAGAAATATCTTTATCCTGAAGATGAAGACACAGAACTTAAGATTAAGGAGCCGGAAGATAATCTTTACGATTTATATGTAACAGCAATAAATGATTTTTATAGTGGCGATTTAGCGGCATACACTGCATCTGCTATTATGTTTGAACATGAATATGAGGCATACAAAAAGAGAATGAGGAGACGTAGGTATGAAAATTGTACTTGATGGATGTGATAAACATTTTGAATTCCGCACTTCGCATTCCGCATTTGCGACGACAAAGGAGGAGCACTATGAAGCACGGAAAAAACCCGACGGTCAGGCAAAAGAAATTAATGACTGCCTGGCATCTGAACTATGAAAACTGGCTTGTGGTGAAGGATACAAGTACAGAAATGGTGATAGTACATAGAGCAACAGGAAAAATCAGAGTTATTAATAAAAAGTTCGAAGTGTGAAGTTCGAAGTTCGAAATGAATGTGGATTTTCCTTGAGGGAAAATCTTCCATCATTCCGCATTTCGCATTTTGCATTTCGCATTTACGAACGGAGTGAGTACGATTGATATATATAAAAGTTTGTCCTATATGCGGTAAGGAATTTGAAACAACAAAAACTAAGGTAAAGTATTGCAGCAGTGTATGCGCTTGCAAGTCTAAAAGCATTAAGGCAGTAAAATATGTAAAAAGAGTGCAGCACGTGCCGAAAACTTGTGAGGAGTGTGGGAAAGAGTTTATTCCAAAATCAAAGTTAAGCAGGTTTTGTTCAGAGGACTGCAAGAGAATATATGCAGCAAAAAAACGTAAAAGAAATATACAGCCTAAAGCGTGTGCCAGTTGCGGTAAAGAATTTACGCCGAACAGCAACTACGCCAAGTACTGTAGTAATGAGTGCCGTAGAGAAGGCACCAGAAGAGCGTGGAAAAGCGGAAAGTATCAATATGATAAAGATGACGGTATAGAAAAACCGAAAAAGGAAAACTCAGCGAAAAAGTCTCCTGCACAGAGACGGTGGGAGAAGATGAGCTGGAAAGAATTGAGTGCAGAGTGTGCTAGGTTACATCTCAGTTATGGACAGGCACAGGTTATGGCCATGAATGGTACATTGCCTGAAGATTTTGGGTTAAAGAGTAAAATTTCCCAAAAAGGGGACTGTCCCCAAAGTGAGAAAATTTGATAAAGAGAGGAAATGAAGATGAAAATACAGAAGATAATTGACCTGTGTAAGAAGTCGGGGGCGTTATACATAATTGATGCAAACGGGGTGCAGTGGGTTTGCAATGGATTTGCGACATATCCTTTGGTGGGACTTCCCGAATTTACTCCCGAAACTCTATGCGAGACGTTTGGCTTGTCTGAAGATGTACAGTCAAAGATGATACTGAACACAAAGACCGCAGAAGAGATGGGCGGAATAGATTTTTCTGACCTTAACGGTGACGAAGAAGCAGCGGAAGTGTTGAAGATAGGAATAACCTACGGCGGGGCACAGCTTTTAGCACTTAAGTGTGATGGTGGAATTTACTTTATTAAAGGAAAATATCTGTCTCCTTTCAAGGAAGATGTTGAGTTATGGAAAAGAAAAACGGATCATAGCGAGTATTTTGTTATAACCACAGGTATGCTTACGGCAGGGATTGTGCTTCCCGAACTGGGTTACAGGGCACAACTTGCAGGAGAGCTTCGGGATTTAGTGAATATGTTGTGAGGCTTAAATAAGGGGCACGGTAGTGTCCCTTCAACTGCTATATATAAATAAAAGGAAATAAGCGGATTGTTTCTTTTTATTTGTAAATAGATAGAGTTCGAAGTGTGAAGAACGGCGTAGCCGACAACTCGGCAAAAAAACAGCAAACGAAGTGTGCGAAATTTTTGCCGAAAGAGGAAGAATGAATCTTGTGAATTGAGCCATAAGGCGAAATGTAACCTTTATTCATTCTGACGACGCGTGCGCGTTCTTATGTGGAATCGAGCCTGAACGCTGCCAGTGGCAGATGAAGTGAAGGCACAGAGTTGTGTAGCGGTCGAAAAGTGAGATGCGGTAGCATCGAGTCTTCGGGTACCGCAAGCGGACACGGGTACCGAGCCCACAAGAGCGATAACTAAGAATAAGAGCTGTAGAGAACAGAGTGTTAAAAAAGAAAAACATTATGTTCTTATGTGGGCTCGGTAAACGGATAACATATCAACCAAAGTATAAATAAATGAGGAATACGGAATGAGGAATACGGAATGAGAGTTATGGTAATTTCTTTGTATAACAAAAAATTAACATACATTCCGCACTCCGCACTCTGAACTCCGCATTTGAATGAACGGAGTGAATGAAGTAGTGAACGGTTATTGGGTTATAAGAACATACACTGCAGGTGATGTAGGAGAGAAAATTAAATACTGGGTATCAGGTCAGAAGCCTGTAAGAAGTAAGAGACGTGTATCAAGTGAGGTTAACAAGCTTGAGAAGAATGAGAAGCAGTCGGAAAAGAATCTGGCGAGAATTATTAATGCGACCTTCGGAAAGTCAGGCGTGCTTGTGGGACTTGATTACTCGGATGCGGCATACAAGAAGCTCTTTAGTGGGTGCAAGAGCCGTGAGGAGATTGCGGAGGAGGCAGAGCATCAGCTCAGTTTATGTCTTAGACGTGTGCAGAGAGAAGCAAAGAAGAGGGGGATAGAAGTTGTGGCGGTGCTTACTACTGCAGACCGTGACGGTGAGACCGGTGAAGAAGTAAGAGTGCATCATCACGTAGTAGTGAACGAAGAGGCAGCGGAGCTATTCGGAGAAAAGTGGAAGCACGGCAAGGATGTTGACTATGAATATCTCTCGCGTCAGAAGGATAGGACACCTCTGGCACATTACCTGATGGCTCAGCACGCAAGGGTACCAAACGGCAAGGCATACATAACAACAAGAAACTGCAAGAGGGCAAAGTGTGTTGACCGTATCGCAAAGAACGGCAGTGAGATTACACTCCCCCGTAACTGCGAGCTTTTATACCGCAGTGCACACGTGGCGGGACTTAGTCAGTATTTGAGGTACAGGATTCTTGAAGTGCAGAATGAGAAACACGGTGTGAAAGAAGGTGATGACGATGAGGAAGCTTAAGTATTATTTTTTCTGCCTTAAATGGCTATATAGAAACAGAACTTGGGGAGATTCAAGACAAAAGTTTAATGCTCTGAGAAGGGCTCTGATTAAGGAGATGGAGAAGTGAAAAAGAAAGCAATTGAAAGACAGGCAGCGGAGAGACTTTCAAGGATTGAAGGTCTTGAAGCTCTGCTTGGAAGACGAAAGAAGGAGTTAATGCAGCTCAAGGGGGACGTGCAGGGACTTCGTGAGTTAAACGCAATCCTTGAGGCGATGATATTCCAGATTACAGAAGAAAAAGGCTGTGTGGAGGTATCCAGGGACAAGCTCCGTGAGGGCATTGGGAAAAGCTTCAGCATTGAGGCCGCAGGAGATAAGTTTATACTTAAAAGTTCGAAATGTGAAGTTCGAAGTTCGAAATGAAGGAAGATTTTGCTGTGGCAAAATCATTTGATAGTTTGGCAATTACGAAAGGTAGTGGGGTAGTATGAGCTTGGAAGAGGCGAAGAAGTTGATAGATGAGTATTACGAGGATGCGAAAAAGAAGGAGTACATACAAAATCCTCTTGCGTGGGCCGTCTATAAGACGTGGAGAGATATACATGAGCCGAGGGTCAGAGAGAAGGGCTAAAGGATGTACAATGATATGTGCTGTCCCTTTTTTGAGAGGGAAATAAGAAAACGTGAAGACGGAACCCGAAGGTTCGTGGGGATAGAGTGCCAGGGCGGGACTATACGGTTTCCGTCTGCAGCGGCAAGAAGGGAATTCGTCTACCCTTACTGCGGAAGTGTAGACGGGTACACCGGGTGTCCGATATATAAATTTCTTGAAAATGAGTGTGAACGGGAACATTGACAACCCCTCCGAGGTTACTGACGTAACCCCACCTCCCCTTAGCCGAGCAGTAGTAATTCGAACCTGCTTGAAACGGTGAAATTTAGGCATTTTTTAACTTATCGGACTTGAAAGGCGTCAGCCTGCCTGCGTCCTCTGCATCAAAAACTGCACAAAATTTTATCCGTTTCAAGTTCAAA
>JAZPYX010000009.1:0-22001 GCA_045544395.1 Clostridia bacterium | reverse complement strand
AGAACCCTGACGATGAAAAATTTCTAATAAGACGGATGCGGAAGATGCAGATGGGCTGACGCCCTTCAAATCTGACAAATTCGTATTATTGGAATTTAGCAAGTCAGGGCGTATAAGGTTCGACTACTGTCACGCTAGCCGAACAGAAGTAATCCGAACCTCGCCTGAAATGGCGATATTTCGGCTATACACCCGTTATTGTTCCGCCACCGATGACTATATCCCCGTCATATAAAACCACTGCCTGACCTTTGGTGATAGCACGTTGCGGCTCGTCAAAGGTTACGCGGATTGTATCTTCGCCAATCTGCACTACCGTTGCATCTGCAGGTGTGTGACGGTAGCGGATTTTCGCTTTAACTCGCATAGGGGTATATAAATCGTCAACTGCGGTAAGGTTAATGTCCTTTGCTATTAATTCACTTGAAAATAAATCCTCGTGAGGACAAAGGACAACTGCGTTTTTATCCGTATCTATATCGCATACATAAAGGGGAGCAGGGAGAGCAAGTCCAAGTCCTTTTCTCTGACCTACAGTGTAGGAAATAATTCCCTTGTGTGTGCCGAGAATATTTCCGTCTTTATCTATAAAATCACCTTCGGGATAGTCTTTTCCCGTATAACGGCGGATAAAGTCTGTATAATCCTCGTCTTTTACAAAGCATATATCCTGACTGTCCTTTTTGTGAGCATTTACAAGATTATGCTTTTCTGCGATAGCACGTGCTTCCTCCTTTGTCATATTGCCAAGGGGGAAGAGAGTTCTTGCAAGCTGTTCTTTTGTAAGTGAATAAAGCACATAGCTCTGGTCCTTTGACGGGTCAAGGGCTTTTTTTAATACGTATCTGTCATTTTCCTTTTCAATACGTGCGTAGTGTCCCGTTGCAATAAAGTCACATCCAAGAGCCTCCGCCTCTTTAAACAATCTTTCAAACTTAAGGTGACGGTTACACTCTATACACGGGTTAGGCGTTGCACCGTTTTCATAAGCAGAAACAAATTTGTCCACTACCTTTTCACAGAAATCAGGGGAGAAATCATACACAAAATGCTCCATAGAAAGTGCGTCGCACACTTTTTTTGCATCTTCTATATCCTCAAGACTACAGCAGGCATGCTCTTCATCAATGGGGATTTGTGCACCCAGTAGCTTCATTGTAGCACCGAGGCAGTCATAGCCTTTTTCTTTCATCAGATGTGCCGCAACCGATGAATCAACACCGCCACTCATAGCCACAAGGCATTTGTTGGAAGTTTTTTGCGTTGGAATGATTCGCGTGGAGGAAGTGTCGTTTTTGTTGGTGTGCGAAATGGGTGCAGCGTCACGCTGCTTCTTGACGTGTCCCACTGCAGTTACAACCTCATAACCTGCATTTTTTACACGCTTTTCAAGTAGTGCACGGCTTTGTGCCGCTTCCTCTCCAGTGGCAATTTTATTGTCGTAAATACTGTAAAGTTTTCTGAATCTTTGAGGTGAAAGATTGGGCATAACTACATTTGCACCTGCTTTAAGCCCTCTTTCTCTGCCGTCATCGGCGAGTGTTCCAAGTGCCGTTGTTGCAGGAAGCAGTGCGTAGGGGAACATTAAACGCAGTACAGAAATAAGGCGTATTGTTAATTCTACGCTTCCGTTTTCAAAATCCTTAAAGGGGGTTTCCTTATGATTAACGTATGGACCGATTCCAACCATATCAGGCTGAAGCTCTTTAAGGAAGAACAGGTCTGAAATAATATTGTCCATAGTCTGATAAGGCGAGCCAACCATAAATCCGCTTCCTACCTGATAGCCGATTTTCTTCAGGTCGTAAAGACAACGTTTACGGTTTTCAAGGCTCATTTCAGCAGGATGGAGCTTGTTATAATGCTCTTCTTCTGCGGTTTCGTGTCTTAACAGAAAACGGTTTGCACCTGCGTTAAAGTAGGCAAGATAGCTGTCGTAAGACCTTTCCCCAACGGATATAGTGATGGCACAGTCGGGAAATTCACCTCGGATAGTGCTTATAATATCGCAGAATCTTTCATCTGTAAAATAGGGGTCTTCGCCGCCCTGAAGCACAAAGGTACGGAAACCGAGGGTGTAACCCTCACGGCAACACTCCATAATTTCATCCTTTGTAAGACGGTAACGCTCCGCCTTTTTGTTGTCACATCTTATACCGCAGTAATAGCAGTTGTTTTTGCAAAAATTTGAAAACTCAATAAGACCGCGGATATAAACGTCGGTGCCGTAGATTTCTCTGCGTACCGCATCGGCAGTCTTAAAAAGCTCTTTGTCATATTTGTCTGTCGAAAGTAATTTTTTGAACTCATCCCTTGTGAGAATGTGCTCGTTTTTGAGTTTTTTTACCAACATAAAGTTCACCTTTTTAAATAGGGTGTGTAAAAAACCTATTTTTACACACCGCTTTATATACAGGGGGAATTAAAAATGGATTTTGCAATGCAAAATCTTCCTTCATTTCGCATTTCGAACTTCGAATTTAGCATTGTTGAAGTTGTTTTTTGAATTTAGAACATCCTCAACATCCATTATTAAAGTTTCTCTTTACAATAATCAATAATTAACTTTTTCGTATCATCCTCCGGCATATACGGAAGGAATTTTTCAATATACTTCCTGAGAAGGACCCTGTCAACCTTTTTCGGCTTGTCGCCTGCAAGCTTTACAAAGTTATCGCACTCTATTGCACGTACCTTTTCATCTGAAAGTCCCATACCTTTGATTGTGCAGGTGCTGTCATAGTAGCCGAATGCAGTATATTCATCATCTGTTGCAAAGAAACGGTATACATCACTGCAAAGGGGCTTAGTAAGCGTTTCAAAATCAGAATAGTTATTTGCGTCAGTACCGAAAATAATACGATTATAGTATTTCTCAAAAAACGCTTTAAATTCATCATATTTTCCAACCGATGCCTGAAACAGTGCAGGACCGGGTGCAAGGTCGATTGAAGTGTTGGGGTATTTATCCATAACCTTTGCAAGTTCCTGGAGGCAATGCCCCATAAAGAAACCGTGAGGAAGAGTTATTCTTATACCGGGGAAACGGTCAAGAACATTATATACCTCACCATAGATTTCTTCTATTGATGCATAAGTGCCGTCACCGTAGAACCATCCTTTTTCTTTGAAAATGGGAGGAACCTTCTCCTCATCCCAGAAATCGTGAGGGTCGGCAACGTGGGAATTCATCGGAATATTATTATCCTCTATATATTTAAAGAAAGCATCATAACCTTTTTTATCAATGCCATATGAAAGCTTCTTGTGAAGTGACGGCTTTGACTCAAGGAGCTTTATTCCGTCAAATCCTATAGCCATAAATTCCTCTGCCTGAGCTTTGAAGTCAAATTTTTCGGCAAGAGTGTCATTAATAGGTGCTTCTGGGTAAAAAAGACCGCCATAAGAATATGCTGTTTCATCCTCAAGCTTCAGGATAGCACCCACAATATTCTGTGCCATTGAGTATACGCCCCGTGACTCACCTGCCATAGGAAGTGACAGTGTGTTTACCGCATAAAGACCACACTTTTCCTTATAATTTTTAAATGCATCTATAAAAGAAACACCGTCTGTATTCCACTGGCAAATATGGCAGTGGGAGTCAATGATTTTTCTTGCCATTAAAAATTCTCCTTATAATACTTTATAATCTCGTCCTTTGTTTCACCGTCCACAAGGTTGGGAATAAATCCTTCAATATATTTACCCAGAGCCTTGCGGTTAATTGCCTTCGGTGCCTTGTGACCGACAATATCAAGGTAGTTTCCTGCAAGAACTGCCTGAAGCTTCTCCTCGTCAAGTCCCATTCCGTGAAGAGTACACTCGTTGTCGTAATAGTCAAATGCACTGTATACATCGTCTGTTGCAATAAAGCGGTATACATCGTTAAAAAGCCTGTCTGTAAGGGGGAATGGCGAGAAGTTCTTCGCATCTGTTGCAAAAAGAATCCTCTTGTAATACTTATTGAAAAATGCTTTCCAGTTTTCGTAATCGTTGGACATTGCCTCTAAAAATACAGGGCCGGGTGCAAGGTCTGTGTATACGTTTTCGTAAGTATCAAAAAGCTGTGATAAGCCTTCGGGACCGTCGCAAAGGAAAAATCCGTGGGGAAGCGTCACCTTAAGCTTCGGATGGCGTTCAAGCACATTATAAACCTGTGCATATATTTCTTCCTTTGTGGCAAAAGTGCCATCTCCGTAAAACCAGCCGTTCTGACGGGCAAGAGGCGGTGCTGTTTCAGGGTCCCAGAAATTGTGTGGATCATTAACGTGCATAAGGAGAGGTATTTCGTTTTCTTCAAGGTAAGAAAAATATTCTTCATACCCCTCTCTGTCAACACCATATTTAAGCTTTTTATTAATGGTTGGCTTTGACTCAAACATTTTCATACCGTCAAAACCAATTTCCATAAGAGTTTCAGCCTGGCTTTTAAAGTTATATTCTGCAGTCTTTTCAGGAATAATCGGTGCATCGGGATAGAAAAGTCCGCCATATACGTATGTAGAATTAGTCTTATCCTCAAGCTTTGAAATAGCACCAAGGATATTCTGTGCAGGGCAAAAATGTGTAGCCTGCCCCTTGATTGAGGGGACGCAAAGAAGTAAAAAACCCGTTACACCGCATTTTTCACGATATTCCTGCTGAAATTCAAGGAATGTCTGCCCATGGGAATACCACTGGCAGTTATGATAATGTGCATCTATGATCTGCCTTTTCATAATATCTCCATTCCGCCGTCACCAATGTCGTCGATAAGTACGGTGGGGGCATAACCGATTTTTTCAGTGTAATTTTTAGTGACCTTTTCAATGAATTCGTCAATCGCATCTTCTTTTACTATAGAAACAGTGCTTCCGCCAAAGCCGGCACCTGTCATTCTTGAACCGAGAACACCATCAATCTTTCTTGCCTCTTCAACAAGGGTGTCAAGCTCAATTCCTGTTACTTCGTAAAGGTCGCGAAGTGAATCGTGACTTTCGTTCATAAGCTTACCGAAAAGCTCAATATTGCCGCCTTCAAGAGCATCAATACTCTTAAGAACTCTGTCATCCTCGTAAATAACGTGGGTGATACGTTTAAGCACAGTTTCGTCTTTGATTGTGTTTTTTACGGCTTCAAACATTTCAACTGAAACATCACCGAGGCATTTTATATCAGGGAGCGATTTCTTAAGAATTTCAAGTCCTGTTTCACATTCGCCTCTACGTTCATTGTATTTACTTGAAGCGAGGGAATGTTTTTTGTTGGTATTTGTTATAACAAGCTTGTAACCGTCCATTTTAAGGGGGACAAGCTGGTAGTTCATACTTTTGCAGTCAAGATAGATTGCATGGTTTTTCTTGCCTTTTGCTGAAGCAAACTGATCCATAATACCGCATTTTACGTTGCAGTAATTATGCTCTGCACTCTGACCGATAAATGCCATTTCTATCATATCGGGGGCACCTTTGCCATTTTTCTCATTGGAAAGTGTAGCAAGTGCAAGTGCCGTACAAACCTCAATCGCAGCAGATGATGAAAGTCCGCCGCCATGGGGAAGATTATCATCATAAAGCATATCACATCCTATAATGTCATATCCTTTTTTCTGAAGTTCCAGGCTTACGCCTGCCTGATAGTTACCCCACCAAAGGTCACGGTAAGAGTCAAGGTTATTAATATCAAGTTCTATAAGGTCCGGAAGGTCAGTTGCTTTTAAGTGAATAACGTTTTTACCGTTTGGGCGGAGTGCAATAGTTGTTCCCATTGTAAGTGCCGCAGGAAAAACAAAACCGCCGTTGTAATCAGTGTGTTCGCCTATAAGATTAACTCTGCCGGGAGAATGAAATATGCGGATATCATTTTCTTCACCGCCGTAGAGTGTAATAAATTCTTTTTTCAGCTGTTTGATGTCCATAAAGTAGCTCCTTTAAATGTTTTTTGTCAGTATTGAAAGAAATTCAGAATACATCGCCTGCGGATTTTTTTTGAACTGACCGCACATTTTTTTTGCCATTATTTCATCACCTACGGAAATGGATAAATTGAACATATCAAAATTTCCTTCCGAGATGCCTAGCGTTACAATGTATTCAATATCGTTTGCTTTTTTATATTCTGCCTTGATGCTGAGTGCATTTTTTAAGTCCTTAATTTTAACCTTTATTGCCCTTAAAAGTCTTTCACGAACAGTTTTAGGTATTCTGACACTGAAAAACTCAAGTGCCTCGGCACCTTTTTGAGTGATTGAATAGAATCGGTCGTTGTTTTCTACATAATACGTGACAAATTCCTCTTCTTCAAGCTCTGCCATCTGATCCTGAAGGTCAAAATAATTTATAAACGGCTCAAGCATAAGTGTATCCACAATAAAAGAGTTGGGTACAGGCATCTTGAAATTTTCTATTATAAAAAGTGTAATCAGCTTGACATCAATTTTGTCATTAAAACAGTAATCCACTGTTAAACCCCCATATTATCAAAGTCTTCCTCAGGATTAATAATTGTTCCGTTTTCGTCAATAATAAGATCCGGACGGTCAAATTGTGATGGAAATGCCCTGGAAATGACGAAGTTTATTACAGCCAGTGCAACAAATACTATCATCATTTCAAACAGCATACTTACTATAAAAACAGAAAGAAATTCTGAAAAAGAAGTAAGCTCTACGCCGGATTTAGAATAAAGCATAAGGTAAGTATAGATGGGAACATCATACATAACTGCATAGAGAACTGCAAGAAGAAGTATATTTATGAATGTAGACACTACAAACCTTGTGAGGACAACCTTATGAAGAAGGTCCGTGTAGAATCCGCGGAAGCGTGTACCGAACCACATAGTCTTGTGCCTGTACAAAATCCACCCATGCACAAATCCTGCTACAGATGAGCATATGAAATAGATAAGATAAAAGTCAGAAATTTTTACTATCATTCTGACGATACAGCATAGTGCAACGCTGATTGCACAGGTAACCGGACCAAAGAAATAACCAAGAAGCGCATTAACAATTATGTCAAGATTTGTTGTTATGTACTGCACAACCTTGCTGTTGTAGAAGGAAAAACCTACGCTTCCGGCATAACCCAGAAGGATGTAAGTTATAAGCAGAAAGATTATGATGATAATTGTAACAGGACTACGAAGATGGTTAAGTGAACTCATCATCATAGTTTTGCAATTATCCCAATATCTCTGAAGAGAGTCCATTATCATATCTTTTCTTGATGCAAATCCTTCAAATTCATCGTCGATATCACCGTAAGGGTTATTCGCTCCGGGTGCGTATTTTGCACTTGTGCTTTCGCTTTCAAATGAGTTTAATTTTTCTTTTTTCATAATTATTCCCTCCGAAATAATTTCTATTGCTCCAGGGTTATAGCCTATACGCCATAATTTGCTGAATGCATATCTCCTTATATTATATAATACATTTTGTCGCTTTTCAATACATATTTTAATTATTCTTCACATCCGTTTTTTTACAGATGTCATTTGCAGGGCATTCACTGCATTTTGGAGCTCTTGCTGTGCAAAGTGCTCTTCCGTGAAGTACAAGCCTATGGCAAAAATCACTGTGCTCAAAGCGGGGAAGAAGATTTTCTGTATCTTTTTCTACCTTTACCGGCTCTGTTTCTTTTGTAAGTCCCACTCTGAAAAGAATTCTTTTTGCGTGGGTATCAATTACCATTCCGCCTTTCCCGAAAAGGTCTCCGAGGACTAAGTTTGCGGTTTTTCTGCCAACGCCGTCAAGGGTAAGAAGCTTCTCCATAGTATCAGGAACTTCGCCTTCGAAGTTGTCGATAATTTTGCGGCAGCAGTTAATAACGTTTTTGGCTTTGTTATGGTAAAAACCTATTGAATGAATGTCTTTTTCAAGCTCTTTTTGTGATGCGTTTGCAAAGGCATATACATCGGGGTATTTTTTAAACAGAGTTTCTGTTACAATATTTACCCTTGCATCGGTACACTGGGCGGAAAGCTGTGTTGCGATAAGAAGCTCAAGGGGATTTGTATAGTTAAGTGAGCATATGGCTTCAGGATAAAGTTCTTTTAATATTTCACAGAATTTTTCTGCACGTTCTTTTCGTGTCATTGTATCGCCTCCAAATATATTTTATCATAATTCTCTTGTTTTTGAAAGAAAAACTTTGTATAATATAAAAAGAGGTGAAAATTTTATGCGTAAACCTTTGGCAGACAGAATGCGCCCTGTTTCTCTCGAAGATGTGGTAGGACAGAAACACATCCTTGGGGAAGGGAAGGTGCTTTATAATATAATACAAAGCGGTGAAATACCCAATATGATTTTCTACGGCCCAAGCGGTATAGGAAAGACTACCGTTGCTAATATTGCTGCACAGAAAGCAGGAAAGCCACTTTATAAGCTTAACGCTACAAATGCGTCGGTGTCCGATATAAAATCAATGCTTCAGGAAGCCGAAACAATGCTTGGTGCAGACGGTGTTGTTCTGTATCTTGACGAGATTCAGAACTTTAATAAGAAGCAACAGCAATCACTCCTTGAATGTATTGAAAACGGCAAGGTAACACTGATTGCTTCTACCACAGAGAATCCCTATTTTTACATATATAACGCGATTTTGTCCCGTTCTACGGTGTTCGAATTCAATCCTGTTGAGCCTGATGACGTGAAAGAAGCACTTAAACGTGCAACGGAAAAATTAAGTGAGGATTATTCTCTGAAAATTGATGAGGATGCTTATGACCATATGGCACAATCTGCCTGCGGTGACGTAAGAAAGGCACTTAATTCTTTAGAGGTTGCCATTATGGCAGCAAAGCCCGATGCGGAGCAGAATATTGTAATTGACCTTAACTTAGCTGAGTCGGTTACAATGAAAAAGGCATTTCGTCACGACCGTGACGGAGACAGTCATTATGATGTTTTAAGTGCTTTTCAGAAGTCTGTTCGAGGAAGCGACCCTGATGCGGCACTTCATTACCTTGCAAGACTTGTTGCGGCAGGGGATTTGCAAAGCATTTGCAGAAGAATTCTTGTAATGGCGGCAGAGGATATAGGTCTTGCATATCCTAATGCGATAGTTATTACAAAATCCTGTGTTGATGCGGCTCTTCAGCTTGGTTTTCCGGAGGCAAGGATTCCCCTTGCAGAAGCGGTAATTATGCTTGCAACATCGCCAAAATCAAACAGTGCAATCTGCGGTATTGATGCGGCACTTTCAGATATAAATGACGGCTTAATGGGTGATATCCCTGCACATCTTAAGGATTCACACTATGGTGGGGCATCTAGCTTAGGACACGGTAACGGGTATAAATACCCTCACGCGTACCCTCGCAGTTATGTAAAACAGCAGTACCTGCCCGATACACTCCTTGGCAGAAAATATTACCAGTACGGTGAAAACAAACTGGAATCGCAGACAAAAAAATATTGGGATGAAGTAAAGAAAGGTTGAAGCGGTGGAACCATTGGTGGTTACACCGCTTTGCTTTATTATAGTAAAATTTTCAATACTGAAATGGTAAACAATTAAAGGGAAGGAAGTCGATTTGAATTATGTAGTACAACTATCGATATGTTGCGAAAAAATAGAACTATCCCTAAAAAAAATTATCCTTGTAAATGAGTCCAATGCGGTCTGAAATTATTACATTGACTTGTTTTTGTTGAATGTTTTAGTTAACTGCCTTCGAAAAATATAAAATTATGTAAATTAACTTCAAAATATTGACAATTTTATAGAGCATGACAAAACACATACCTGTTGTTTCTTCGGACATAGAAAAATTAAAAAAACTGAGGCTTTGTGGAATAAGGTATATACCGTAATTGAAGAATTAATCAGGGATTATAATGTGCATATTTTCCTCTTTGGGAGTAAAAGCGAATTTGATGATTTATGCCTTAACATTGTTACTGAACTCAAAGACAAATACCCGTACATCAATAGAGTTTATGTTCGTGCTGCATATGCCGATATAAATTATGATTACGCAGATTATCTTTTGGAATCTTATGATGACACATACTTTCCTGAAAGGATTCGTGAAGCAGGCAGAGCTTCTTATGTGGAACGCAATCAAGAAATGATTAATAAATCAGCTTTTTGTGTGGTTTATTATGATGAAACTTACTCTCCGCCAAGGAGAAAAAACAATCGTAGAGATTTAACTGATTATCAGCCTATAAGCGGTACAAAACTTGCGTATGATTATGCCGAAAAGAAAGGGCTGAAAATAATAAATATGATAAACTGATAAAATGCAAATCATTGATAACTTCACATTAAATTTTACTATTCGTGGTAAAATACATACAGAAGGAGTTGTTGATAATGAAAAAAATAACAAAACAATTAATTGAAAAATTTGAAGTATATTTGATTAACGAAGAAAAGTCTTCCGCCACACTTGAAAAGTATATACGAGATGTAGTAGCATTTATGGAATGGCTGGCAGATACGTTTCTGGATAAAGGTGTAGTATTGCAATATAAACAGCATCTGATTGAGAATTATGCTCCGGCGAGTGTTAACTCCATTATTTCTTCTTTGAACAGTTTCTTTACTTACAACGAGTGGTATGACCTGAAAGTGAAATCTGTTAAGATTCAAAAACAGATATTTTCAAGCAAGGATAAAGAGCTTTCTAAGACTGAATATGAACGGTTATTAAATGCCGCGAAGAGCAAGAAAAACCAAAGGCTATATTATCTAATGCAAACAATTTGTTCCTGTGGTTTGAGAGTATCAGAATTAAAATTTATTACAACGGATGCCGTACGATGTGGACAAGCAACAATAAACTGCAAAGGGAAAATGAGAATTGTTATATTGCCAAAGCAGCTTTGTAAAATGCTTGTCAGTTATATAAAAGAAAACAATATAAAAAGCGGCCCCGTATTTGTAAGCAAAAACGGAAGACCGCTTGACAGGTCAAATATATGGTCTGATATGAAAAAACTCTGCGAATCCGCCGGAGTATCAAAAGGCAAAGTATTTCCTCATAATTTACGACATCTTTTTGCCAGAACATATTATTCACTTCAAAAGGATGTTGTAAGACTTGCTGATATTTTAGGTCATTCAAGTGTAAATACTACTAGAATTTATACGATGGAAAGCGGAGAGGTTCATCGCAAACAAATTCAAAAATTAGGATTACTTCTGTGTAGTAATACATTATAACATAATTTGTATTATGTTATAACATCACAGATAATAAACCTGATTATACAGTAGTATTATAGCATGTAAAAGCTGAAAAGTCAATGATTTGCGACTAATTTACATAATTTTATATCTTTTTCGGATAGTTGAACAAAAATAGGCAGCAGAAAATAGACCAATGTAATAATTTCTGACAGCATTGGTCTTGTTTTTGTGTGTAAATTGATATGATATGCCCCTCTTTGCTAATGCTATATCAATAAATACACTACATAATACAAATTATGTAGTAACTGTCAGTGGATAAAACTATGTATATAAAATTAAAAAAGTAAAGGGGGTAATACCATGGAAAGGTTTGATAGTAGCTAGCAAATGTGTTACGGACATTTATAAAAAACATTCAGAAAGGAAACAAAACTATGAAATCAAAAAAGATTACAGCGTGGCTAGTACTTGTTGCAATGCTTATGTCGTTAATGCCGACAACAGTTCTTGGTGCGTTAGCAGATGAATATTATCCTATTATCATCACTGACGTATTTAGTGAGATGACAAATGATATTGATGGTGTGCAGCATGGTACGGATTTGGATTTGGTAGGAGCTACCAATGAGATTTTACCTGATTTTAAAAACACCTCCGATGTATTAACAGATACATTAGACGGTGTTTCAGGCACTGTTCTTCACAAGGCAGATAAAGATACAAATTCTGCCGATGGAGAAGTAAAACTTGCTCCAATGAGAAGAAAGCAGATTCTTACGTTCGTTGCTGAATCACATGCAGACAATGCTGAATTTAGAAAGTTTGTTGACGAAAGTACTTCTACAGGCATTTCAGCAGGAGCCGTTGAGATTGCATATCTTGATGCAGACAAAGCTCCACTTAAAGTTGATGTAGAAAGTGAAGAAGGCAAAGATTTTGTTGTTGGAAAAGCTACAACATGGGATGAAGCATGGATTGATCTTACAACAGATGTTCAAAGAACAAATGTAAATTTAAAAACCTTCCTTAATCCTGACCCTTCAGAACCCCAGTATGATTTGAGGGACGCTACAAAAACAACTCTTATCAATACAAAAAAGCTCACTGCAGCAGACCTTTTTGCAACAGGCGATAAAATCTCCTTTATTATCTATAATGCGGTTAAGGGAGATTTTTCGGGATATATACGCGTAAAAATTAAGGATAATGCTGGATATACTACTGTTCAGGACTACGCTATCGTTGCTGATGGACAGTATCCGTCAATTTCCATTAAAACATCTACATATAAAAACAATGTAGGTGAATACACTATGGTTCCTGATGCTTTGAATCCAGCAAAATTAGTTGCAACAACAGTTGCTTATAACACATTCATTGCAGAAGATGATTTTGCAACAATAATGGAAGATACAGCTGACAACAAAGCTGAAAATGAGATGGATAACCTTAAGAAGAGCTATAGATGGAAAAAACTTGATAGTGATTCCCTTAATGCTACACTTAAGGACATAGCTGAAGGCAAAGACAGTGAATATGAAGGAAAAAAATATGAGGCAGAAAAAATCTGGGCGATGGATGAAATCGTTATAGATAAAATTGCAGTTAGTGACGAACTCATTACTTCGGAAATTGATACTGTAAAATATACATTGAAAAAATTCTCAAATGATGAAATAACAAATGTAGTAGGTTCTTCAACAGAAGGTATTACAGATTTAACATTTGAACCTGATGCTTTAGCTGCGGGTAAGGTTTGGAACATTACTTCTGATCCTATTGTTGTTTCAGACGAAGGATTTAATGTGCTTGCAATTACTGCAACAGATAAAGCAGGTCTTAAAACAACAAGCAGGTACTATTTCTACATAGATACAAAAGAACCTGTAGCTGAATTCAGTCTTGTTGAATTAGACAAAAACGTTATCTCTTTGTTGACCGCTGCTGATGTAGTAACAAACAGACAGCAGGCAGTTGATATTGAAGCGTTTGATTTAGTTGGAAGCGATAATGTTAAAGTTATTTCTGGTGTTGCAGAAGCTGTTGAAGGTGAAGAAAACCTTATGTATCAGTATCGTTTGCTTGCAACCAAAACTGGTGAGGTAGCAAAAGATACTGATGGAGATGGCGAAAAAGATGTTCCCGAAGGATATACAGAAGTCGTTCTTGATAAAAAAGGAAATGATTTAAGCGGTTGGAAAATTTGGACCGGTGAAACAGAAACCCCTATTATAGATAAAGAATTTGATGGTATTGTTCAGGTGCGCGTTCAGGATAGAGCAGGTAACTGGACTCCTATCGTTTCAGTAACAAACGATGGAGAAGAAACAATAATTACAGATAACACTAACCCTGTAATTGATGTTAAAGAATACGCTCTTAACTCAAACGCTGATGCAACCGGTAATACAGCAGACGAAATAATCAATGGCACTGCTACAGATATTCTGGTTACAACTGCAAGAGTTACCGAAAAAACTGATGGTGAAATTGAAAACGAAGTTATTCATACAATCACCGGAGATGTAGCTCCCTGGATTAATGATTCTGCTGTAATGGCAGTAAAGATTACTGATGAAGATCTTATAAATGCAATTCGTTCATCAGGTCTTGAAAAAGGTCAGATTACTGTTAATGCAGAATTTAACAAAGAAAACCAAAATAAAGAAATTAAAATCTGGAAAAAAGATGGTAGTCAACCTGATACAGAAGATCCGGGACTTATTGGTAACTCAGTAGAATTTGAGATTGCTAAAGAACACATTTTTGGTGATGATGATTCAACTCTGGATTACAATGAGGCTGACAAAGCACTTACCTTCTACCTTGAATATGAAGGCACAGGTGCTGTTGACATAACAGTGTCAATCAAGGATCAGGCCGATGTGAATGATGGTGACGATTTCACCGTTATTTATAAGACTCAGCTTAGAGTCGATAAAATTAATCCCTACATTATATATAAGGGATATGATATCACAGACGCTGACAAGACAGACCTTTTAAAGGCTAATACAGCTAAGGTTGATTACGAAGTTCGTAATATGCCTTGGGGTCCGAACAGTCAGGTTCTTGAAGTTGTTGTAAAGGATGATGATATCACTCCTGTACAGTCAAAAACAAAGAATATAAAATTCTGCACAAACAAAGCAATAGATTTGTATAAAGTTGACGGTGCTACATTTACAAAAGTTAAAACTTACGCTGCAGGAAATGATAACATCGTATCACTTAGCGATTGCGAAGAACTTGCTAATGAAAAGTATGAATCTAACGTTGGTTATAAGTTCTATCTCGTATATGAAGGTACAGGTATTGCAAAGGTTGAATTCTACGCAGAGGACTCTGCAACAGAACCTAACGTAAGAAATTATCCTTCTGTGGCAACAGCCGCTGATGCAGAACCTGTATTGTATGATGCAATGCTTAGAGTTGATAAAATCAACCCTGAAATTAAAAACGCTAAACTTGTTCAGACTGATGCAGATGTTGAAGATAAAGGTTGGTTTTTCAACTTGTTTACTTTCAACAAAACAGATGTTGATGTAAATACAAGAAAGCAGATGAAGATAACATTTGAAGTTGTTGATGAAACCACAACAACAGAACAGTCAGGTGTTAATATTCAGAATGAAAAAATATCAGGTGTGGATTTAATTGACGTATATGATAAATATGTAGAAAAAGACAAAACACATCTTTATGATAATGAAGCAACAGCTTATATGACAGATGATGCAAATGATGTTGCAGTTGATCCTAACATTGATTACATTCTTCTCCCTGTAGAAGCTGGTGAAATTAATGGTACAGGTGGAACATTTACAGAAGCAGCATCTGCATCTAATAAAGACATTGAAGCGCTTGTAGCTGAATATCTTGACAAGGAATACAATGAAGATGGCGATAAATGCGAATGGAAAAAAGCATCATGGAAAGATGGCGGAATTGTTGTTCCTGATGAATTCCAGGGTGCAATCGTGCTCAGAACAATTGACCGTGTAGGTAATATTGATTATTCAGAACCTATCACATTTGTTGCTGAATCTAGAGAAGCATTGATTGACTTTGATCCCCAGAACGGTTATATCTGGTCGCAGAACAACTACGGTTGGTCAAAACGTGACTACGATTATGTGGAAATCAGAGTAAAAGATGACAACGAAGGAAAGGTAGACGCATGGCTTGAAAATGTATTTATCAGTGTAACAGACCTTGAAGGAAACGACATTTCTGCAAACGACTCTGTTAAATATTCATACCCCAATATTCATGCAAATGATGCAAATCTTGAAGTAGATCCTTCCGGATATACATATGTATCTCTTACAGAGTTCGCTAACGAAGCTGCATATGGTTACGATGTAATTTCAAAGGACGGTCTTGTTGAAAAGCTTGCCCGTGATGAAGAAGGATATATCCATCTTGGTTATGTAAGAGTAGCTGAGAGTGCTCAGATTAAAGTAACTATTTTCGACAAAGCTAAGGCTAATGATGTTGAATATACAGGTAATAAGACAACAGGCATCTGGACTTCAAGAATTGACCGCGTTGCACCTGTAGTTACAGAATTTGATTTAGTTCCCGTATACCAGGGTGATGCAAGTGATGCAAATAACAACGGTTATGCACTTAAGGTGAAGGCAGAAGATAAATTGTCAGGTATGGCTCCTGATATTACAGAAGCTGAGTATAACGTATATACTCCTGAAAATATTCCTGTAACAGGTGTATTTAACACTGACGCTTCTTACCTTTACAAAATAACAAATGATGCTGACGTTGAAATTGAAAGATACAACAGCGGTACATTTAATGCAGGACAGTATGAGATGCCCGGTTTACAGTATGCCCTTATCCCCGGAAACGGAGATTTGGAAGATGTAGCTCCCTGGAACTTTGAAGCTGATCCTTCAACAATTTATGATGAAAACGGTTACAATGGTGAGATGGGTAAGCCGTATGTATGGCATAACTACATTGACGATAAAACACCTATGATTCCTGATGATTTCGATGGACTCATTGTTGTCAGAGCTATCGACAAAGCCGGAAACATAACAGTAGTTGGTTATTCATCAATTCTTGATGTTGAAGCAGATGACGATTGGCATAACGAAACACAGTACATTCAGGTCAGAACAGATAACAAATGGGATGACGGCACTGTTGTAAATGTACAGTACTATGGAAATAACAACCTTTTATTCCCCGTTGATATGAGAAAAGACCTTTCTAATTCTCTGAATAATGGGGAAGGTGCAGTAATTGAAATTGCTGAAGAAGGTATTACTAATGTTGTTATAACAGCAACTGAAGAATTTGCAGCAGCCAAGACTGCAAAAGCAAATAAGGATAAGAGAAATGCTGATTGGGAAGGCGATATGTATATTGGTAACGCCACAACAGCAGGATATCAGGATTGGAAGTTCCAGGTTGTTGATGTAAAGATTGACAAGCAGGCTCCAAGCGTGCGTATGACACTTACTGATAAAGACGGTAATGTTATTGAAGATGATGCAGTTGAAGGAACAGTTAAGATTGAAGCAAACATCTTTGATCCTATTCCAAATATTCCTGATGAATTAGGTTATCGTTCACACATTCCGTCTGAGGTAATCAAAGTTGAATGGTGTGCTATTCCTGAAGGTTCAGAAGAAGAGAATTGGATATTTGCTACTGATTGGGAAAATGGAAATATTGGCACATTTGATGCTGATGCTTTCACCGGAACAATCAAGGTTCGTGCGATTGATAATGCAGGTAATGTGACTGAAAAATCTCAGAGACTTAATGTCGATGGAGTTAATGCAATTATTAACCTTTCTAAGTCACATGATGATATCTATAGCCTCGAGCCGGTAGATGTATTTGTAACAGTAACAGAAAATGCTGAATTCTCAGACGTTGCAGAGGTTACATACGAAGTAACAGATGAAGAAGGTAACCTTGTGGAATGTGATGCGCTTACTTTAATTGGTGGTACAGTATCTGTTGATAGAGAAGGTACAACTAAAGTTAAAGTAACAGCAACAACAAAAGCAGGTGTGAAAGTATCAAAAGAAATAATTGTTAAAATTGATAGAACTGCACCTACATTCGATATGGATGTTGTTGATTCAAAAGGTTCAGTTAATAACAGAACAACAAACGAAGATGTAACAATTAAGGCACTTGACGTTAAGGATGCTACATCAGGTGTTGCAAAGGTTGAATATGCAGTAATTCCTGAAGGCTCACTTGAGGAAAACTATGTTGAATTTGCAGCAGCATACGAAGCTCTTTACAAAGTAGAAGAAGCATTCACAGGTACAGTTAACGTTCGTGTAACAGACAAAGCCGGACACGTAACAGTTAAGTCAATGAAGATTAACATTGACAAGAAGGCTCCTCTTGTTGTTATTTCTAAGTCAAACGAAGAAGATTACAGCAAGGAAAACGTAAACGTATTTGTAACAGTAACAGAAAATGCTGAATACTCAGATGTTGCTAGCGTTGAATATGAAGTTACAAATCCTGACGGCACATATGAGAAAGGTACTCTTGCACTTACAGGTGGTACAATCTCCGTAACAGAAGAAGGTACAACAAAAATTGTAGTAATTGCAAAGACTAAAGCAGGTGTGGAAGCAACTGCAGAAACAACGGTTCTCATCGACAAGACTGCACCTACATTCGATATGGATGTTGTTGACACTAAGGGTTCTGTTGCAGATAGAACAACAAATGAAGATGTAACAATTAAGGCACTTGACGTTAAGGATGCTACATCAGGTGTTGCAAAGGTTGAATATGCAGTAATTCCTGAAGGCTCACTTGAGGAAAACTATGTTGAATTTGCAGCAGCATACGAAGCTCTTTACGAAGTAGAAGAAGCATTCACAGGTACAGTTAACGTTCGTGTAACAGACAAAGCCGGACACGTAACAGTTAAGTCAATGAAGATTAACATTGACAAGAAGGCTCCTCTTGTTACTATTACTAAGGCAAAAGACGGCGAATGTTCTCATGAGTCTGTAAACGTATTTGTAACAGTATCTAACAATGCTGAATACTCAGATGTTACCAGCGTTGAATATGTAGTTACAAATGATGGTAAAGAGATAAAAGGAAACCTTGCACTTACAGGCGGTACAATCTTTGTAGATGCAGAGGGCGAATCAAAAATTGTAGTAACCGCAAAGACTAAAGCAGGTGTAGAAGCAACGGCAGAAACAACTGTAAAAATTCATTACGGTGATCTTAAGCTTCCGACACTTAATGGTGTGAAGTCAGGATCCACAGAACCTGAATCTATTTCTTCAAATGACTGGGTAATTAAAAATGAACTTACAGTTAGTCATAACAATGATGAGCCTGAAAAAACAACTGTAGAGTATACACTTAACGGTTCAGATTGGAATAAAGTTACAAACAATATCACAGGACTGAAACCCGGTGAAAACATTGTGCGTGTTCGTGTGCTCCGTAAAGGTTGTCTTTGCAAGAGTGATGTTAACACCTTCGTTGTTAATTATGAGCCTGTAGATGACGCTGATGCAAAGAAACCCAGTTTGGTGATCCCGGTTGATACTAACTCCAGAAACACTGCAAAGGTTATTCTCTTAGTGCCTGACAAGGGTGGCTATGCATCTGATATTAAGAGCGTCACCTATAAATTTGGAAAAGATGCAACAGCTGAATACAGTCTTCCTGTTAATGGCGGAAGCATAGTGGTTTCAGATGAAGGTGAGTGGATTATAAGCGGATATACCATTACAATGGAAAGCGGTGAAGTAATCACATGGGTGGCTCCTGAGCGTAAAGATGCGAAAGTAGTTGCAAATATTGATAAGACTGCACCGGAATTCCTTGAAGGTACCGAACTTGAAAAAACAGAAGAAGAACTTGACAGTGCTGGTTCTCTCTTTGGCTATGCAGTAGTTGCAAATGGTAAACTCAAACTTAAGGTTATGGCAAAAGATAATAGATCAGACTACTTGAGATTAGAGTATGCGCTTATGGAAAAGGGAATGACCGAACCTAAGTGGAATTCCTTGACAAGTAGTTATCAAGTAGAAACCTCGTACACAAGCGGAGTAATTGTAACAACCGATTTCGATGGTTTCGTTCTTGTAAAAGCTACCGACCAGGCTAATAACAGCACAGTTATTTCACTTCCGGTAATCGCAGACGCAAACATACCGCAGATTTCAATAACAACTCCCGCTTCAGATAATGACTGGTTATCCGAAGATGCAACAGTAACAATTGATGTTATTGAAAACGGAGTATCAGCAGGTATTGCAGTGATTAATTACATAATTAAAAAAGACGGTAAAGAGATATGCAATGCTTCAACTGATAAGAACAACACGGCAAATCTTACGACAAAGGGCGGACAGATGATCTTCAGCGAAGAAGGCGAATATGAACTTATAGTAACTGCTGTAGATGCTGCAGGCAACAAGAGTCAGGAAGTGAATGCGTTTATCAGAATAGACAAGACTGCTCCCACATATTCAGGATCAGTTACTCCCAGCCTCTTCAATATTCACAGAATAAACAACTGGGATGATATCCACGATGGTTGGACATATAACCATGCAGTAGATATTTCAGGTATTGTTGATAATCTTTCAGGTATTAAGGAAATCAAGGTTACTGCTATAACAGAAACAGGAAATACCATTTCAACAGTTCTTGACAGCACCGCGACAGGAACCTCCTTTGATACAGACGGAACATATGCCCTTGAAATTACTGATAACGCAGGCAATGTAAGAAATCTTACCTTTGTCATTAACAAGAAGCTTACAAATGTTATTAACGTTGTAGGTGTAGACGAATACGGTAAAGTAAATGTTGCTGTAACAGACGGTGACGAAAGACTTTCATTCTACAGTGTTGAGGATGAAGTAGGCGCAGCAGATATAAAGCTCCACAACGGTGTAACAAATCAACTTTGGGATGGCAGAACAGGTATCCGCTACATCTACGGTAAGAATGATTCCGGTAAAATTACTAATAAACTTCATGTTTTTGTAGCACCCTCTAACGAATACGACATATCTCTTTCTACATTTATGGATTCAGCAGCTACTTCAGCGCCTAACAGATTTGTAGATATAGATGCGGAAGGTGCTAACGTCAAGGTTACACAAGTTGACAAGTTATTTGCCCCCGGAATTTTAAAAGATGTTCAGACTGGTTCATCTGTTAAAATTAACGAAGATGGTGTATATTCAATTATAACCAACAACTAATTAAAATGATTTTTGCAGACAGACGGCGTTTGCCGTCTGTCTGTAGAACAAGTTAAGAAAGGACAGATACTATGAAGAGAATTATTTCATTTGTTCTTGTGGCTATAATGCTGTTTTGCACCGCTGTTGCTTTTGCTGATGAACAAACAGTCATAATTGATACGGAAGTCCCTGAATTTAAAGATTTACCGGATGGTAAGGTGTACAAGACCAGCGGAGATTCATATGATAAGGAAATTTATATGGCAGACCTTACACCTGTGGACTATATAGTTTTAAAAGAAAAGTCCGGAAGTAATGCCAGCTTCACGGTTACTGTTAAAGTTACAGAAACTGATCCTGATACAGGAGAAATAAAAACCGTAGATAAAACACTTACAAAAACTTTCAAAGGTTATAAGGAAACTTCAATAAAAGGTTATGATCTGAAATGTATTAATTTTGTTAAAGTGGGAACTGTATCCGATTTAGGTTCTTATATGGTATATGCAGTGGATGAGTATAACCATGATATTGCTGTCAGATTCAAACTGGAAAAAATCACCGGCGGTGGCGGTGGCGGCGGCGGTGGCGGTGGCTCCGGCGACCTGTTAGTCAGCAAACCCTATGCCAACGGAAATCCTAACAATACTTCCGGTACACTTAATGCCGGTGAAAAAATAACACTTGACAGTGACACAGGTAATGCAACTATTTATTACACAACAGACGGGACAACACCTACTGCAAAAAGCACAAAATACAATGAAAAGGACGGTATCGTCCTCGAGGTAGGTCAGATTCTGAAAGCTGTTGCAATAAAAAGCGGTAAATCAAGTAAAGTTTCATCATGGGAGGCTGTAGAACCGGCACCCCCCGAAGAACCCGGTCAGTCAGGTTCACAGACGGGAACAGGGTCAATCGTAAAGGACGTTCTTGAAACGGAAAAACATATTGTTTATATGAACGGTTATCCGGATGAAACATTTGGCCCCAATAATAATATGACGCGTGCTGAGGTTGCAACTATGTTTGCAAGACTTATGAAGGACAAAATGGAAGATGGCAAAACATACAAATCAAACTTCAGCGATGTTGCACCTGACGCATGGTATGCAAATTATATAGGATATATCGAAAATTACGGTATTATAACAGGTTACGAGGATGGAACCTTCAGACCGCAGAATACAATTACCCGTGCAGAATTTGTTACAATGGCAAGTCGCTTTACAAAGATGGAAGGTAGCTTCGAGTCTACGTTCGCAGATGTGAGTAAAAGCCACTGGGCTTATGACTATATCGTATTTGCTTCAGGAAATAAATGGATAAACGGTTATGAAGACAATACATTCCGTGCGGACAATACAATTACCCGTGCCGAGGTCGTAACTATTGTAAATAATATGCTGAATAGAAATGCTGATAAAGAATATGTAAATGCTAACGATGCATCACTTGTATTGTTTAATGATACAGACGAAGGTCATTGGGCATATTATGATATTTTATCTGCAGCGAATACCATCCAATGCGCTGATTGTCCTCATTTAGACTAAAAAGCCTTGCTATTGCTGATGTTTTCGCAGTCTGTAAAAATTTAAAGTAGGTCATAAAAAGTGCTTGCTGTTTTAATTATCAATAAGTA
>JAZPYX010000008.1:0-5954 GCA_045544395.1 Clostridia bacterium | reverse complement strand
CGAAGTTTTAAAATAGTAGATTTTTTTTAAAAGAAGTAAAAATCAGCAGATAATACTTTCGTATTTTCAAGGATTTTTACGCACTTTTGGAGAAAATATACCTTTTAAAACCGCATAAGGTTCAACTACTGTCACGCTAGCCGAACAGTAGTAATCTGAACCTCGTTTTTTACTTTCTCTTGTTCGGCTAAATAAAAAATGCGTTGTTGATTTTCAACAACGCATTTTATTATAATCTCGATTAGTTAAATAAGGAGATTACTTGTTTTTTGCAAAGCACTCGCTGCAGTAAACAGGTCTGTCGTTCTTAGGAACGAAAGGAACCTTTGCTTCGCCGCCACATTCAGCACAAACAGCAGTATACATTTCTCTGTTTTCTCTGAGAGATGCCTTCTTTGCAGCTCTGCAATCCTTACATCTCTGAGGCTCGTTCTGAAATCCTTTTTCAGCATAGAATTCCTGCTCGCCAGCTGTGAACACGAATTCCTGTCCGCAATCTTTGCAGACTAAAGTCTTGTCTTCGTACATTTTCGATCTCCTTATCTTTAACTATAAAAATATTTTTACCCCCGGAGGTTTATTCACCGCCTATTGGGCATATCGCATTGTAAATGGCGCTTAAGAAGAAATTTTTTCGAATTTCTTTTTTATACGCTGTAATGCATTGTCAACCGACTTGGCATCTTTTCCGATTGCTTTTGCTATATCGACATAACTGATACCCTCAAGATACAGGGAGAGCACCAAAAGCTCAAACTGTGACAATATACGGTTCATTTCACTACCAAGCTTGTCCGCATTCTCTTTATTAATTACAATTTCTTCAGGATTAGAATTTTTGGTACAAGCTACAATATCGTTAAAAGTAGAGTCGTTTTCCTCATCAAAAACGGGTTTATTTAATGAAACGTAAAAGTTAAGAGGTGCATGTTTTTGCCTGCTGGCATTCTTGACTGCGGTAAGTATCTGCCTTGTAACACAAACATCAGCAAATGTTTTAAATGTTACACCGCGTTCGGGAGAAAAGTCCCTGACGGCCTTAAAAAGACCAATCATCCCCTCCTGAATAATGTCATCCCTGTCGGCTCCGATAATATAATACGAAAGAGATTTGTTACGTACAAAGACACGGTACTTGCTAAGTAAATAGTCAAGCGCCTTGTCATTATCCTGCTGTGCCAGAACAGCCAACTTTTCATCACTGAATGAGGACAAGGATTCATTGCTTGGTAAATCGCTCATTACAATTCCCCCATTCATATACTATACTATATCACTCAAAATGACGGTTGTCAAGAAAAAAATGCTCTGAAGTGGGTCAGACCGGGGTAGTGACTACTCAAGACAGTCAAAATATCTACACGAAAGATGCCTTAATTAGCCTTCATCAAGATTATTTACCATCATTTCCTGATATTCACTCTTGCTAAGAAGAACTTTTCTTGGCTTGCTTCCCTCATGCGGACCGATAATTCCACGCTCTTCAAGCTGGTCAATAAGTCTTCCCGCACGTGAATATCCTACTTTAAGCTTACGCTGAAGAAGTGATGCACTTGCCTGACCGATTTCTACGACGATTCCTATTGCCTGGGGAAGTAAATCGTCAGCATCACCGTCGTCTGCCGCCTGGTGATCATCCGCGCCGTTTTCAATATGTTCGATAATATCTTCGTTATAGTGAGCTGAAGATTCGGATTTTACAAATTCAACTATGCGTTCTATTTCCTTATCAGATACAAACGCACCCTGAAGACGTTTGGGTTTACTTGCACCCATAGGAAGAAACAGCATATCACCCTTACCTAAAAGCTTTTCCGCACCACCCATATCAAGGATTGTACGGCTGTCAATCTGACTTGATACTGAAAAAGCAATTCGGCTGGGAACGTTTGCCTTGATAAGACCTGTGATAACATCTACCGAGGGACGCTGTGTAGCAATTACAAGATGCATACCTGCAGCACGTGCCATCTGTGCAAGACGGCATATAGCATCCTCAACTTCATGGGGAGCAACCATCATAAGGTCCGCCAACTCGTCTATAACAATTATAATCTGTTCAAGCTCACGGTCACCTGCTAATGCCGCATATTCGTTATAGCCCTTTATATCTCTTACATTTGCTGTTGCAAACATACTGTATCGCTTAACCATTTCCTGAACTGCCCAGTTAAGTGCACCTGCAGCACGTCTTGGGTCTGTAACAACAGGTATAAGAAGGTGGGGGATACCGTTATAAACACCAAGTTCAACAACCTTTGGGTCGATAAGGATTAGCTTAACCTGGTTGGGGTCTGCTTTGTAAAGAATACTTGTAATAAGCGAATTTATGCATACGCTTTTACCGCTTCCTGTTGCGCCGGCAATAAGCATATGGGGCATTTTTGAAATATCAGATACAATAGGTGTACCGGAAATATCTTTACCCATAGCAAAGGCAGTTTTTGATTTAAAGCTGCGAAATTCTTCACTTTCGATTACATCCCTCAGACACACCATAGAAGTGCTTTTGTTGGGAATTTCTATACCTACAGCTGCCTTGCCGGGAATAGGAGCTTCAATTCTTACACCGAATGCCGCAAGATTAAGTGCAATATCATCAGCAAGGTTTACTATTTTACTTACTTTCACACCTACAGACGGTTGTAGTTCAAAACGTGTAACACTAGGTCCCTTATTTACTTCAAGAACCTTTGCCTCTACACCGAAACTAGCAAGTGTATCTACAAGCTTTTTGGCTTGTGACCTCAGGTCTTCAGGCTTGTCCTGTGCACCTGAAGGCGTTTTGCTTTTCATCAGAAGGTCGACAGGCGGGAATGTATATTGAATATAATCTGAATCAATTTCGTCATCCGTCACAGCAATGGGGGTAAGGTCTTCTTTAGTTTCTTCAACACCGCCCGATTCTTCCATAGCGACCTTCTTAATTTCATCCGGTATTTCAGTAGCTTGCGTATGTGTTATATCCGGTTTTTCTTCAGAAGATGGCTTCTTCAGGAGCTTTTTCTTCTTTCCATTTTCTTCAACCGGAGTTTTAACTTTATCCTGTTCATACAAATTAATTTTAAAGTCTTCTGCGTTATCTTCAGCTTCGGAATCTTCTTCAATTTCTTGGGCAGGTCTCTTCTTTTTAAGCTTTTTAGGGGTAGTCGGATTTTTTAAAGGAGCCTCGTATTCATCGTCCTCGTCGTCCTTTTCAGCGCGTTCTTCCAGAACTTTTTCAAAAAAGTCCATAACAAGCTGTGCTATTATTCTGAAAAGCTTTGATATAGGTTCGGTGCCTGTTGCAGCGACAAAGCAGGCAAGGGTAAGTCCTACCAGGATTATTGAAGCACCAACACTTGAAATCAAAGCTTTCAGTGGAAGTGAAATCAACGCACCGAAAATACCACCGGATTCCCCGTAAATTCCGCTGTACCAGTGAGTGACGAAAAGTGCGCTCATATTGGGGTCATTATAGTTTGAATGAGTAACAAAATACAATGTGTGAAGCCCGCTGACAAACAGTAGCCCTATCAATGAAAAAAGATAGCGGTGCTTATTAGGAGACAGAGTTTTCTTAAGAAAAAGGTGAATTGTAGATACCAGCAGAATCACCGGCAAAGCATAACTGATTGAACCAAAAAATCCACCAAAAAATTGTTTTATACCACGCCCTAATATTCCAAAAGCGTCAAAATATATAGAAAGCATCAAAGCAACGCTCAGGAAAAGAAGAGCTATGAGACGTACTTCAAGAGGAACAGGCTTTTCAAACACAGCAGTTTCATTAATAGCAGTGTTTTTTGAAATTGCCCCTTTTTTTGATGTTGATGCAGATGAAGAAAGTTTCTTCCTGGAAGTTGTTGTCTTTTTTGCTTTAGAGGAAGCAGCGGAAGATTTTTTCTTTGTTGATCTTTTTTTCTGAGTTGAGTTATTCATTATGATTTATCCTCTCTGATTCAGAACTATATAGTAAAGTTAAGTAAAATTGCAAATATACCTGCTATTATGCAGTAGTATGAAAAATAGCTGAGCTTGCTTTTTTGTACAAGTTTAAGTAAAAATCTGATTGAAAAATATCCGCTGACAGCCGCGGTCAGCATACCTACTGCTACAGGAAGGAACGAAAGTGTCTGACTTTCTGCAGTGAAAATATCTTTTATGTCAAGCATAAGGGCACCGAGTATAGCGGGGATTGAAAGAAGAAATGAAAATCTGACAGCTGTTTCTTTATTAAGCTTACAGAAAAGACCGCCAACAATAGTACTTCCGCTGCGACTGATGCCGGGAAGTGTGCCAAGTCCCTGGAAACATCCTACAAGGAAAGCTCGCTTAGTACTCATTTTTTCAAGGTTTACATCTCCACCGCCAAGCTTTTCTGAAAGGAAAAGCAAAACTGCGGTAATTATAAGGAAGATACCAATTTGCCAAAGCTGAGGATTTTCGATAATGTCACCGAGAAACAGTGCTGCGAAAACTGCCGGAATAGTTGCTGCAATAAGCATAACTATAAGGCGACGGTATAAAAACTCACCAAGGCGAAGTCCTTTTCCTGTAAAAAAGTCACCTATCATTGAGAAAAATGCCTTTATCATTTCCCAGATATCTTTATAGTAAACGATAAAAACAGCAACAAGTGTTGCAACGTGGAGGAGTATATTGAATGAAAGCAAGTTTGACGCTTCCGGGTCCATACCCATAAGTCTGCCTGCAATTGAAAGATGCCCTGATGAAGAAATCGGTAAAAATTCGCTTATACCCTGGATAAGACCAAGAATAAATGCTTTAATAACTGTCAAAACAAAAACCTCCTGCTAACTGAAAATCATAGATATAGACATTTTATCATACTTTTAAGGAAAAATCTACTGTTTTTTGTGGTAAATTAAATTTATTTTACCGTTAAAGCCACAGGGGATGTAAAAAACTCAGTTTATTTACATCCCCTGTGGCTTTAACCCTTTTTAAAAATTTTTATGCGAAAAACAAGTGCGGTTACAACTGTTGTGATTATAATTTCAGGTATCATATAACTTCCGTTGTATATCAGTGAATAGGCAATAACTGTCTGTCCTTTTTCAGCATAAACTCCCCATATAAGAATGCCTGAAAGTATGTGGCATAAATAACGTAAGAGTGTGACAGTAAATGCAGCTAATGGTGCGGAAAAATTTTTCTTTCCGGTAAAGTTATAAATAAATCCTGAAAGCCCTAAAACACCAAAAGCTAATATGTAATCAAGTAAAATCACAAGCACAAAGTTAAGTAAAGTTTGTGTCGGCGGCGGATAAAATCCGAACATCATCTGTATTACTGCATATGAAAGTGAAGCACAAAGTCCCCACTTGTTACCGTACAGTATACCTGCAAGCACGACAGGAACCATCGAAGCTAAGGTAACGCTTCCACCCTGAAGCCAGGGTGCAGGAATCAGCTTCGACACCCACATAAGCACCGTTGCAAGTGCAGTTAAAAGGGCACTTGCAGTTAACTTTTTTGTTGTAGTCATTAATAATTACTCCTTTCCAAACAGGAATAACACCAATAAAAAACCCGAATCACATTTGTGATTCGGATAAAAGAAAACACGTTATTTTCCCTACGTTGGCATTATCCAAATCAGGTTACGGGTCAAAGTGCAACACACTTAATCTCAGCCGACTTACGGTCAGCTCCCCAACAATTTTAAGTCCGTATTTCAAAATACAAATGTATTATATAGCAGTAAATGCTATTTGTCAATTATTTTTTGCTTAGCGTGACAGTAGATATCCGAACCCCGCCTGAAACGGCGAAATTTAGGCATCTTTAGGCTTGTCGCTCCACCGTGCGTGCCCCTTTTGTCCTCTGGACATTTTCCCCAACGGGGAAATCAACTTGAAAGGCGTCAGCCTGTCTGCGTTCTCCGCACCAAAACCTGCACAAAATTTCATCTGTTTTAGGTTCACAGAATTTTTTACAAACTATTTTTT
>JAZPYX010000007.1:0-2822 GCA_045544395.1 Clostridia bacterium | reverse complement strand
TAAACTGACTATGCTACATTTAAAATAAAGCAGGAGTGTTTTTAAAAGATAACGAAAAATGCAATGTTCCGAGAGGGTTAATTGCGCTTGTTTGTTATGCTTGGCTCCTGCGTATAGGGCAAAGGCAAAAGGACTGCAAGTGAGCACTTATCTTTCGGGGTAGGTGCTTTTTTGTTATCTTTTTGCCTTCTTTTTATGTTTTGTATCCGGTAAGTGACGGGTTCAAAATAAAAGCATAAAGGAAGGTGGTTCAAAATGATTGTATTTGATAGCACAGAAAGTTAGTTGCACCAAAGGTTCGGTGCCGAGTACAGCAGTCTGAGTTCTGCGACAGGCTGTGAATCACTAGCAGAAAGCCCTTGAGGTCGGGTTAGACTTCATCAGCCGATGCGCTAAGGCTGATTATCCGTATAACCGAAGAAGTGGAAATATGGAATTAAAGAGCTATCACAGTTACGGCAACGGACAGGGTGATATATGGAAGATGGGCGACACATTTTAATCGACCTATTACGTTGCTCGGTTTTATGATTTCCGCAAAAAATCAAAACCCACTTTCACGCAGTGGTCTGAAGTATGAGAGTAGGAAGAGCCGTGATATACAAAGCCCTTCACAAAGGCGATGTGAACTAAAATGTGCGGATAGCAGAGCCGTTACGAAACGAGAATTGTTCGACTGCGAACCTGCGCACACGGCAGACCGGATGGTACAGTGTGACAAAACCACTTGTGCACAGTGGGCGAAAGAAGCGAAGTGCAATATACAGATCTGCTTTCACTTATGGCAATCTGTGAACGAAAATAAGTGCGTAGCCTGCATAGACGAGACGGACATTAGCTTCGATTGCAGAAAATGCTTGTATCAGCAAAGACGGAAAGTTGACGGCTTTTACTCTTAGATCCGAATGTTTTAGGTAGCTTTTAATCGTATGAAAAGCCCTGCCGGACAATCTGTGGTTGAGGGATTGCATATTGACCGTTCGATGAATGGGACTATATTCGGCATTGTGCAGTAATTAATTTACACTCTTGTTTCAAGAGAACGCACATAAGGAACCTCATTATTTTTTATATTTATTTTTCTGTGTTGGGTACGAGGTTCCGTTGTACTCACCCTTATGGGAACAATTTAATAATGATACTAATTTCGATATGATTCACGTTTAAAATGACTGTCTTTAAGGAATGATGATGACTCTCTTTTATGGGAGTGCAACAGTTTCTTTAGGACTGAAGGTCATAAAGAAACTGTTGCACTCGGATTCGAGTGGAGCCTGTTGTCAAGGCGCTAAGACAAAACAGTATAAAAGAATCAAAAAGAAACACTACCAAAATACCAATGGGATAACTATATCCTAACGCCTTGACAACATCATTTTTCGATGATGAATGATTTACATTTTGAAATTATTTTTTAAAGAGTAATTAAAGAATGTTTTTAGTTTTTTCACGCCTGCGGCTAACCTCTAAACGTATAATAACTTTCTTTTTTTGATGACGACGGAAAAGATGACTATCGTTTTTGTAAGCCGGCTCACATAGGCTGTGAATCGGCCTATGTGAGCCGAAAAATTTTTAGAAATAATTTTCGTCAATAAATTTTGAGGCAAAGAAAATACATAAAGAATAAAATTTTCGTACACAACTTTTATTCCCCTAAAAAAGCTGTGAACGAAATTTTAGATATAGGTGCAAGGTTCTGGGAGAGCAAACTTGTGTACCAAAAATTTTTGAAGAAAGGAGATAAGTCATGGCTGATAAGAAAAGAACAAACGAAGATCAAATATTCGACCAACTGAACAAGGCATACAAGCGTAATAATACCAAGAGCTTTGTAACGCAGAACGATTATTATAAATATGCCAAGATGATGGGAAGCTTTTATGCTAAAAACTTTAACGGTCAGAAATTCGTTAATATTTCGGGCAAACACCTTCGTGCTTATGTTGAAGATATGAAACAAAAAGGTCTTGCCCCCACAACTATGAGAGCAAGACTGTCGGGTATTCGCTTTTATTACGAGATTATGGGCGGTAAAAACCGTTTGCCTGATAATGAGTCGTTAGGCTTGGATAAGCGCAGACTTGGTAAAGAAGACAGAGCGTGGCTCAAGGAAGAGATTGCAGGCGGACTGGTACTCGCCGAAAAGCACGGCAGAATGGATGTATATTACAGCATTAAACTTGGTGCAACCTTCGGCCTTAGGCGTATAGAATGCTGCCGTATTCGTCTTGACTGCATCGAACGTGCATTACGCTACGATGAACTTACCGTTAAAGGCAAAGGCGGTCAGCGCCGTGCAATACCCGTTGCGACGAAAGAGCAAAAAGAACTTCTAATAGTGCTATACAACTTTGCAAAGAAGAACAAGCTGCAGTCGATGGAGTATATTATTAGTCCTAATGGTAAAGGCGGCGTGAAGCACGAAAAAGAATCTTTGGAAAACTGGATGACTGCCCACAGAGATAAGTTTACGGTGCAAAACCGCACCGAACAGACAAAGCCCGGTGAAAAGCCAAAAAAGGATGTTTTAACTTGGCACGGACTTCGTTATTATTACGCACAGAATGAATATAAGAGACTGAAAGATAATGGCTTTTATAAGCCGAAGCACAAGACCAGCGAAGCACTTGGTCATCACAGACCGGATATTACGAACACCTATCTTGCAGAAAAGCCCGTAAGAAAACACAAACAATAACGTTGAGTATTCATAGATGAAGGAGCTATTTAATTTATATACGAAAATCTTTGATTTTCATTTGTAATGGGAAGTATAGGTCAGGCACCGTCTCTTCACGATGCCTGACTTTTAAGAAAGA
>JAZPYX010000006.1:0-60135 GCA_045544395.1 Clostridia bacterium | reverse complement strand
TAAAAAACGAGGTTCGGATAACTACTGTCACGCTAACCTGTAAATCCCTGTGTACAGGGATTTACAGCTCAGTTTGTCCGTTCTGAAGCATTTTTTCCTATCCCCAAAAAACAGGAGGTGTAAAAAAACTCGTTTTTTTACACCTCCCGTTTTTTTACCCTATAGGAATTTGCGTAATTTAGCAACACTTGGCAGAATTGAATGTTGTCGGGACGCGACAAAGGGATCACGGCACGCTTCTTTTTATCTTCTTTTAAGAAGCTCTTCAAAGAATGTTATTGCTGTATTCTGGTCAATATCATCTTTAACATGGTCAAGGATTGTTGCCGCATAAAGACGCCTTTCATCACGTGGATTAGCTTTGATTTCTTTATACATATACTCTGCGTAATCATAAAGCTTTTCCATGTCTACCTTTCTTTTTTCATTTCCGAGAAGATTGATATAATTATTGTAGCAAATATCCTCTATTGCACTGTCGCTTAAGCCAAGACCGTGAATTTCAATGTTCCCGTAGCAAGGGGCATTAAAGACTTTATCCTCTTTGAGCGTCCAATATACATAATCGTGTATTTCCTTATTAAAATCCTTATAGGTATTTGTATCTGTACCGAAAAGAATCCGGTCACTATATTTTTCAAAGAAATCGTGATAAGCATCAGCCCGTCTTGAAAAATGCACATAGGAGTCTGTACCCGGTGTCAGGTCGAAACTAACATTGGGATATGTTTCCATAATTCTTCTTGCTTCGTCAATATCCCTTGAAAGAAAGAAAAAGTGTGCAAATACTACTTTCAGCCTTGGATGTTTATCAAGCATACGAAGGCAAGCCTTGTAAATTTCCTCAAAAGAAAGAACAGGTTTTCCGTATAATCCGCCTCTGTAAAGAGAAAGGTGGTCTTCCTTTACCCGAACATCATAAGGTAAATCACTTGAAACAGGCTTTTCCCAACATTCCTGAGGATTTCCTGCATGGATAAGGACAGGAGCATTTCTTTCTTCCAATAATGAAAACATTCTGTCAAAATCTATATGGTCGATAGTCTTTCCGTTAACCTTTATTACATCTGCATCCATATCAATAAGCTTAATACCGTCACAGCCAAGTTCAAGGAGCTTTTCTGCCTGTTTTTCATAAGGCACAAGGGCATAGCGCTCTGTAGAATGGATGCCGCCAAAGGCAGTTACTTCCATTTTCTTATAGTTTTCTTTAAAGTAAAGTGCGGAAAAGTTCTCTGATGCACCTCTGTACGGAAGTGCCATAAGTCCGGCATCAGTTACGCCTTTACTAGCTACATCGTCAAGCATTTTTTCAATTACGTCAAACCTTCCTCCGCGGATATGTATATGACAATCTGCAAAGCCTTTCATATAATCAACCCCTTTAATGGTATAATACATCTTTCAAAGTTGAAATTCAATGAACAATATTAGCTATTTTATGTTTTTATTATACTATGTTGATATTTTTATATAGAAAAAACAGCCCACTCGATTGAGTGGGCTATTAATGACAAATTATTCTTCTGTAGCTTCTTCAGCAGGAGCTTCTTCAACAGCATCCTCAGCAGGAGCTTCTTCAACAGCATCCTCAGCAGGAGCTTCTTCAACAGCATCCTCAACAGGAGCTTCTTCAACAGCATCCTCAACAGGAGCTTCAGCTACTACTTCTTCAGGAGCATCTTCGGGCATAGCTTCTTCAGCTTTCTTTGCTTCTTCAAGAAGCACTCTGATTGAAAGACCAATCTTCTTTTCTTCCCAGTTGATTTCAGTAATCTTTGCAGTTACCATTTCACCAACTGTAAGAACATCTGCAGGCTTGCCGATTCTCTTGTCAGCAATCTGAGAAATATGGATAAGACCGTCAATTCCGGGGATAAGCTCAACGAATGCACCGAAGGGAACAAGGCGTACAACTTTAGCTTCTACTACTGCACCTTCACTGAATTTAGCCTTTGCAATTTCCCAGGGGTTGTCCTCAGCCTTCTTATAGCCAAGAGAAACTTTGTTAGTTTCCCTATCAACCTTAAGAATTGAAACTTCTACGCTATCTCCAACAGAAAGTACTTCTGAAGGATGCTTAATTCTCTGCCAGCTGAGCTGTGAAATCGGGATAAGACCGTCAACACCGCCAAGATCAACAAATGCACCGAAGTCTGTAAGAGTCTTAACAGTACCTGTGTAAACCTTACCTTCCTCAACATCTGCCATAAACTTTTCAACCTTTTCAGCACGTTCAGCCTGAGCAACAACCTTGATTGAACCGATTGCTTTCTTACCACGTCTGTCTTCACGGATGTTTACAATCTTAAATCTTGCTTCTGTACCTACAAGAGGCTGAAGATCCTTCATGAATCTTTCACTTGCCATAGATGCAGGAATGAAAATTCTTGAACCGTCAACAAGTGCAATTACACCGCGTTCAACATTCTCTACAATTTTACCTGTAAGAATTTCGCCTGCCTCATAGGCCTTTTCAATTGTCTGCCATCCCTTGATAGCATCAATCTTTTTCTTAGAAAGCTTAACATAGCCTTCAACGTCGTTAACTCTTACAACGAAAACTTCAACTTCGTCGCCAACCTTAACAAGCTCGCCGGGGTTAGCTGAAGGATCGTCTGAAAGCTCATCCACAGGGATGATACCATCAGCCTTGTAGCCAAGATCAACATACACTTCAGTGGGTGTAATGCTGATAACTGTGCCTGTTACAACCTGTCCTGTATTTAAAGTGACGAGGGATTGTTCAAACGCCTCGGCAAATGTAGGCTCTCCATTTCCTTGAATATTAGTGTTTTTTTCTTCTACCATGGTTTCCAAAACCTCCTTAATAATACGGTCAGGTGTCGAAGCGCCTGCCGTTATTCCGAACGAATTCCCAAGACTTAATATATTTTGGGGCAGCTCACTTGCGTCCTCCACCAGAAAAGTGTGTTTACACAAGGGCGTGGCAATATCATACAGCTTCTTTGTATTGGAGCTATGCTTACCGCCTACAACAATAAATACATCACTCTCTTTTGCAAGATCTGCGGCATATTTTTGTCGTTCGTTCGTAGCACTACATATTGTATCAAAAACTATAGCACTTTGGCAAGTGTTTTTTATAATTTTCGTAATTTTTTTCCACAATTCTCGTTCAAAAGTTGTCTGAGACACTACAGAAATGGTTTTTTCGCTGTTTAAGCACAGATTTTCTGCCTCTTTTTCTGTTTCTATGACGATAGCACTGTCGTTGCACCATCCGTTTATTCCAACAACCTCAGGATGGTCTTTATTCCCTATTATTATGACCTGCTGCCCATTTTCATAAGCTTCCAGTACAATAGAGTGAATTTTTTTCACAAAAGGACATGTGGCATCTATATATTCTATACCAAGATTTTCAAGGGTTTGCTGTACTTCTCTTTTTATACCATGACTACGAATTACAACAGTTTCTTCTTTCTTTGCTTCATATGGAGTCTCTATAATTCTGACGCCCATTTCTGACAGCTCATCTACAACAGATTGATTGTGTATAATCGGACCCAAAGTTGCTATTTTCTTTTCCCGTGCACCATCTCTTGTTATATTAACAGCTCTGCTTACGCCAAAACAAAAGCCTGCTTTTTTTGCTATTTGCACATTTTTCAACTAAATCACCACATTTGTTATTCTCTTTCCAATGAATAAATCACATCCATAAGCTCGTCTGCAAGAGATTGCATTTTCTCCTGATTCTGCATATCATCAATATATTCACCGTAAGAAATGGGATTTCCGTATGTAACCTTGTTTTTAGACACATAAGCCGGAAGTATCGGCACCCCTGACTGCATTGCAAGCCTTACAATACCGGAATTAATACTCTTCCTTTCTCCCCGTTTCATTCTTGTTCCTTCAGGGAAAATCAGTGTTGCCTCGCCCTTTTTCATAATTTTAAGGGTTGCCATTACTGCAGCAGCATCTCCCTTTCCCCTTTTTATAGGGAAAGCCCCCAGTGCCTTAATAAGCTTACCAAGTAAAAATATATGGAAAAGTTCATCCTTCGCCATAAAAGTAAGCTGTCTTGGACAGGATGCCGCAATAAGGACAGGGTCCATATTACTGTTATGATTTGCACACAAAAGAAACGCCCCGTCTTTTGGAACATAGTGATTGTTTTTATCTTTAAAAAGAATAAATACCTTTAAAACACCTTTTACTATTTTTATAGCAACATTATAAAGCTTCATTATATATTTTCCCTCACAAATTCTGTAACTTTTTGAATAGACTCCTCAAGATTTAGCTCCGATGTGTCAATTATTGTGGCACCCTCTGCAACTTTTAGCGGTGAAACGGCACGGTTGGAGTCGTTATAATCGCGGATTTCCATTTCCTTCTTCACATCATCATAATTAACTTTTTCGCCTTTCAAAACAAGTTCATCGTATCTTCTTTTCGCCCTTGCATCAACGGAGGCAGTAAGGAAAATTTTAACCTCCGCATCAGGAAGAACAAAGGTGCCTATATCTCTGCCATCCATTACAACATCGTGGTTTTCGGCAAGCTTACGCTGAAGCTCAACCAAAGCCACCCTTACAGCAGGAATTGCGGAAACATTACTTGCCGCCATTGATATTTCGGGAGTACGGATTTTATCCGATACGTTTTCTCCGTCAAGGTATATGTGCTGTTCAACCCCTTCGTGCCTGATATCTATATCAAGAGTGGGTAAAATTGAACTGACTCCTTCTGCATCCTTTGTATCAATGCCACATCTTACAGCCTTAAGTCCCACAGTACGGTACATTGCACCCGTATCGATATAAACAAAGCCAAGGTGCTTTGCCACCTTTTTTGAAATTGTACTCTTACCTGCTCCTGCAGGCCCGTCAATAGCTATTTTAGTCATAATTAAGCCTCTCTTTCTGCAGCATTTTTCCCTGCAAGATAACCTGTAGAAAAGGCAATCTGCAGATTAAAGCCACCGGTATATGCGTCAACGTCAATCACCTCACCTGCAAAGTAAAGTCCGCTTACAAACTTACTTTCCATTGTAGAAGCATTGATTTCTTTGACATTTATTCCGCCGCTTGTGACGATAGCTTCGTCTACAGGGCGATATTTTTTCACAGTAAAAGAAAGATGCTTAAGACACTCAAGAAGTGCCTTTCTTTCTTCCTTAGTGATAGAGTTTACTTTCTTGAATTTATCTATTCCTGTTCTTTCTATTATATATGGAATCATCTTTGACGGAAGTAAATCTGAAAGTGCATTTTCAAAATTACGGTTACAGTATTTTTCAAAATCACGAAGTATTCGTTTATCAAGTGCCGCATCTTCAAGAGCCGGCTTCATATCTATTTCAATTTTCGTTCCCTGAGGGTTGTCACCCATATGGCTACTTGCAGAAAGAACAATAGGGCCTGTCATGCCGTAGTGCGAAAAGAGCATCTCCCCAAAATCGGAATATTTTTTCTTTCCCTTAGCATCAGTCACTGTCAACTTCACATTTTTAAGTGAAAGTCCCATAACGGGTGCCGTATCCTCAACCGTTTCTACAGGAACAAGCGAAGGCTTTATGGGCACAATACTGTGTCCAAGCATTTCAGCAAGCTTATATCCGCTGCCGTCAGAGCCTGTAAGAGGATAGCTTTTTCCACCGGTTGCAACAATTACACTGTCAGAAAAAAATACGCCTTTTTCTGTTTTAACACCTTTTGCAACACCATTTTCTGCAAGGACAGATATTGCTGTTCCTTTTTGGATTTTCACTCCGAGAGACATCGCCTTATTTTTAAGAGCATGGACAATGTCTGCCGCCTTGTCACTTACAGGAAACACTCTTTCACCGCGTTCAGTCTTAAGTGGTACCCCTGCATTTTCAAAAAAATCCATCACATCATAGTTTGAAAAAGAGTATATTGCACTGTATAAAAATCTATGATTTGTGGGGATGTTTTTAAAAATATCCTCTGTATCACAGGCATTGGTAACATTACATCTGCCTTTTCCTGTAATACGCAGCTTCTTTCCCACGTCATTATTTTTTTCAATAAGTGTAACAGATGCACCTGCCTCGGCTGCAGATATTGCCGCCATAAGACCCGCTGCACCGCCGCCAATCACAATTACCATATTATTTCCCCTGTTCCTGAGCTACAAAGAATACCCTTTCACTCTTTGAAGCAGGCTTTTTGAAACTCATTTCATCATAAACATTCAGAAGCTTCATTCCGGCATTTTCAATAACAGACCTGATTTCTTCTATACTGTAAGCACGTTCGGAATGTTCTTCATCAAACCTGTGATAAATACCGTTTTCCTCGCAAAAGAAGGTCAGATAAAAATCACAGATTTTCCTTTTTTTGTCATACTCATTCTGCCATGAGCAGAACACACTTTCATTTTCAAGAATAAATGTATTGTCACCTATTATATTTTCAAGCTTGTACTCAGTATTAATATCAAAAATGAAAAGTCCGCCCGGGTCAAGATAATTATTTACAAGCTTCATCACTTTCAGCAGGTCACGCTTATCGGTTATGTAATTTACACAGTCAAGACTTGATACAATGAAATCCACCGTACCGTAAAGTTCAAACTCACGCATATCCTGATTGAGGTAGAGAATATCACGCCCCTCTGCCTTTTCACGGGCAACCATCAGCATATCCTCGGAAAGGTCAATACCTGTCATTTCAATGCCTTTGTCAGCAAAAAGAGTTGTCAGATTTCCGGTACCGCAACCAAGGTCAAGTCCAAGCTTTGGATTAAGCCCGTAACGCTGAAATATTTTAAAATAATAGTCAAGCCATTCTTTATAATTAACATCATTTATCATTTCGTCATAAAGATAAGCAAAACGGTTATACATATTAATCACCTTTTGTAAGCTTTGCGTAAAGACCGAGAAGATTTTTCGTTCCCACGCTGTCAAAAGCTATTTCATAATGGACATCGTTACCAACAGGAGTTGCAGAAATTATAATGCCTCTACCGAATTTTTTGTGCATTACGCAGTCACCCGGTTTAAAGGTGTCACCGCTTGCAATCTTCGGCTTTGACACAGAAGAATCAAACAGCGAATTTTCAGGGGCGTCAAATGAATTAAACGATGCTTTTGGAAGTGTAAAATCAGGAATTTCCGGAACATTGTCAGTTATATCAAGAAGTCCTTCCGGTATTTCTGACATAAATCTTGATGGCTTGTAATTGGAAGTTTTCCCGTAAAGCATACGGGATTTTGCACAGGTTATATGAAGCAATTCCATTGCACGGGTAATGCCTACATAGCAAAGTCTGCGTTCTTCTTCCATTTCGTTTGAATCAAGAGTATTCATAAAGCTGGGAAAAATACCTTCGTCAAAGCTTACTATGAAAACAATCGGAAATTCAAGACCCTTTGCCGCGTGCATAGTCATAAGAACTGCAGCATCAAGTTCTTCATCGTAGTTATCAATATCGCTTACGAGAGCAAGGTTGTCCATATAGTCGTCAAAAGATGGATTTTCAACACTGCTTTCATAATTTGCAGCACCGCTTACAAGTTCTTCGACATTGGCAGTACGGTCTTCTGCTTTTTCGTCATTTTCAAGGAACATCCTGTATCCTGTTCTTTCATAAACCTCGTTTACCAGCTCAGATATACTTATTTCCTTAGAAAGACTGAGAAGTCCTTCTATAAGCTCATAAAATTCTGAAACCGCCCCTCCCAAAGTATCCTTATGCTCCCTGATAGCACTAAGCATACTGACGCCTTCACGTTCTGCAGCAGAAGCTATTTTATCAACGGTAGTTTTTCCGATTTTTCTTGCCGGTACATTTATAATACGCCTCAGACTTATGTCGTCACTGGGATTCTTAATAAGCCTTAAATATGCAATCATATCACGGATTTCCTTACGGTCATAGAAACGAAGGCCTGCAAGGACACGATAAGGAACTGCACGCCGCATAAATACTTCTTCAAGTGCACGTGAAGATGCATTTGCCCTGTAAAGAACCGCCATATCACTGTATGAATATCCGTCACGGGAAAGTGCTGACATACGGTCAGCAATATAGCTTGCCTCATCATGCTCGTTCAAAGCTTTATAGACAAAGATTTTTTCACCTTCCCCTTTGTCCGTCCAGAGATTCTTCCCTTTTCTGCCGAAGTTATTCTTAATAACTTCGTTTGCAGCATCAAGAATATTCTGAGTTGAACGGTAATTCTGTTCAAGACGTACAACCTTTGCTTCGTGAAAAACCATTTCAAAATCAAGTATATTTCTGATATCTGCACCGCGGAACTTATAAATACTCTGATCATCATCGCCCACAACACATAAGTTCCTATGCTTTTGGGAAAGAAGTATTATAAGCTCGTTCTGTGCGTGGTTTGTATCCTGATACTCGTCCACAAGTACGTAACGGAATTTATTTCTGTAAAATTCCAGAACATCCTCATTTTCACGGAAAAGAGTAACTGTAAGCATAATGAGGTCGTCAAAATCAAGGTCGTTTGCTGTTTTAAGCTTTTTCTGATAAAGTGAATAAATCTTTGCAATCTGCCTTTTTCTGAAATCAGACCCACACTCATCCTCATATTCCATAGGCGTATAAAGGTTATCCTTTGCAAAAGAAATTTCAGACATAACGCTTTTTGCAGGAAATGTTTTTTCATCAAATCCAAGCTGCTTCACACATTCCTTTACAAGTGCTTTCTGATCGTCTGCATCTATGATATTAAAGCTTCTGTCATAACCGAGCCTTTCAATATCACGCCGAAGAATTCTTACACAGGCAGAGTGGAACGTACGTACCCACATATCGTTTATACTGTCACCGATAAGCTTTTCAACACGGTCAGCCATTTCCTTTGCGGCTTTATTGGTGAAAGTTATGGCAAGAATATTCCAGGGGTTGATGCCACATTCCTTTATCATGTATGCAATTCTTGTCGTAAGGACACGGGTTTTACCGCTTCCCGCACCTGCCAACACCAAAAGAGGGCCGTCAACGTACATTGCGGCCTCTCTCTGTTCATTATTAAGACTGTTTAAAATCTCATTCATTAAAATTACCTTATTTCATAGAAATTGCTTTCTTTACGCTTTCGGCAATATCCTTTGCCGTAAGTCCGTACTCTTCAAAAAGTTCTGCCGGCTTACCACTCTTACCGAACACATCTCTTGTACCAATGCGCTGCATAGGTACGGGACATTCTTCGCAAAGAACCTCTGCTACTGCACTGCCCAGACCTCCATAAATATTGTGTTCTTCAGCAGTAACTATAGCACCTGTTTTTTCTGCAGCATTCTTTATAATTTCACGGTCAATAGGCTTGATTGTGTGGATATTCACAACTGCAGCATCAATGCCGTCTTTCTTAAGAAGTTCTCTCGCCTCTAAAGCATAGGGAACCATAAGACCGGTAGCTATGATTGTAGCATCTGTGCCTTCCTGAAGCTGAACGCCTTTACCTATTTCAAACTTGTATGTGTTTTCGTCAAAAATCTGAGGAACTGCAAGTCTGCCGAAACGCAGGTATACGGGACCTTCATATTTTACAGCCGCTTCAACTGCTGCCATAGCCTCCGCATGGTCTGCAGGGTTGATGATTACCATACCTGGGATTGTACGCATTATGCCGATATCCTCAAGGCACTGATGTGTAGCACCGTCTTCGCCTACAGAAATACCTGCATGTGTAGCACCGATTTTTACGTTAAGGTTAGGGTATGCAACACTGTTACGAATCTGCTCGAAAGCTCTTCCTGCGGCAAACATTGCAAATGAGCTTGCAAAAACTATCTTGCCAGTTGAAGCAAGACCTGCCGCTGTTGAAAGCATATTCCCTTCTGCAATACCTGTATTTATAAATCTTTCAGGAAACTTTTTCTTAAAAGTGTCTGTCTTTGTTGATTTGGAAAGGTCGGCATCCATAACAACAATATCATATTTTTCACCAAGAGATGCAAGTGCCATACCATAGCTCTCACGGGTTGCAATCTTATCACCTATAGCCATTATGTTCTACCTCCTTACATTAATTCTGCAATAGCTTTGTCAAGCTCTGCAATTGCCTGTTCATACTGTTCTGTCTTGGGAGCGTTACCGTGCCATGCCGCCTGATTTTCCATAAACGAAACGCCCTTACCCTTAATACTCTTTGCAATAATTACTGTGGGCTTACCCTTAACAGTCTTTGCCTCTTCGATAGCAGCACGAATCTGGTCATAATCGTGTGCGTCAATATTGATAACGTACCAGTTGAATGCACGGAACTTTTCGTCAATGGGGTATGAATTCATAACCTCGCTGATGTCACCGTCAATCTGAAGTCCGTTGTTATCTATAAATGCAGTAAGGTTGTCGAGTTTGTAATGTGCTGCAAACATAGCCGCTTCCCAAACCTGACCTTCTTCAATTTCACCGTCACCGAGGATTGTGTACACACGGTAATCCTTCTTGTCAAGCTTTGCAGCAAGTGCCATACCGTTAGCCGCTGAAATGCCCTGACCAAGTGAACCTGTTGACATATCTACACCGGGTATGCCCTTCATGTCGGGATGTCCCTGCATATTGCTGTATATTTTACGAAGCTCCGCACACTTTTCAGCAGGGAAATAGCCTCTTTCTGCAAGGATACCGTAAAGCACAGGTGCACAGTGTCCCTTTGAAAGGACGAATCTGTCACGGTCAGGATCCTTTGGATTTTTGGGATCAATATTCATTTTTTCAAAATAGAGCACCGCAAGGATATCTGCTATCGAAAGGCTACCGCCGGGATGCCCTGATGCGGCATTGTAAATACCTGTGATTGCGTGCTTTCTCGCCTTATAAGCGTGAAGCTTTGTCTCGTTACTCATCTGTACCACTCCTATTCTATATCACAAAGGGCGTTATACGCCATATTCATAACTTCTTTAAGCCTGTCCATATTCCCCTCAAGGTAAAGGTAACCAAGCAGTGTTTCAAATCCCGTTGCATAGCGGTAATCGGTTACGTCGGCATTTTTAGGGGGCGTGCTTTTAGCATTCCTTCCCCATTTAAGCACCCTTACCTCATCCTCAGAAAGCTCCTGCTCTATAGCGTGAATACTTTCCGCCTGAGAATGTGCCTTTACAAATTTAACCGACTCCTTATGCATATCAGTCACGTGTCTGTTTCCTTTTTCAATTACCTTTGTCCGTATAAAAAGGTCATAAACGCTGTCCCCTATATATGCGAGGGGAAGCGGACTATATTCTTTGGGATTTATCTTTTTATCCGTAAAAAGCATTAAAACACCTTACTTCTCGATTTTACTTTTCATACTTCCATTTTACTCCGTCGGGAGTATCTTCAAGGACAATTCCTCTCGCCTTAAGGTCATCACGGATTTTATCCGCAAGACTCCAGTCCTTATTTTTTCTTGCTTCTGTTCTCTGTGCGATTAAAGCCTCAATTTCTTCATCAAGGCTTGCTTTTTCTGTATTCTTAAGAAGTCCGAGAACGTTGCCAAGCTCAAGAATTGTTGCCTTTACAAGCTCAAGCTCTTCTTTTGAAGAATTCTTAAGAGAGTTTGCGTAACGAACTGCTTCAAATATTGCAGAAATTGCATCGGCAGTGTTAAGGTCATCCTCCATAGCTGCAATGAACTTATCACGGTAGCCGTCCATTGCATCCTTAACTTCATCCTCTACTTTACCACTTTGTGCGTTACCGATAGTAAAGTCAAGATTATCTACACAGTTATAAATTCTTTCAAGACCGTTCTTTGCCGCATCCATAAGCTCGTCACAGAAATTAATAGGGCTTCTGTAATGTGCTGAAAGCATAAAGAAACGAATAACCTCGTAATCGTATTTTGCCGCAATGTCACGAACAGTAAAGAAGTTACCAAGTGACTTTGACATTTTTTCGTTATTTACATTAATAAATCCGTTGTGAAGCCAGTAATTCGCAAATGGTGTACCGTTAGCACAAACACTCTGTGCAATTTCGTTTTCGTGATGAGGGAAAATAAGGTCAAATCCACCGCTGTGAATATCAATAGTTGTACCAAGATATCTGTTCACCATTGCAGTACATTCGATATGCCAGCCGGGTCTTCCTATTCCCCAGGGGCTTTCCCAACCGATTTCATCCTCTGTCTTTCTTTTTTTCCAAAGGGCAAAATCCATAGGATGATGCTTCTTATCGTCAAGCTCTTTTCTTACACCGCTTTCAAGGTCTTCAAGCGGCTGATGGCTGAGTTTACCGTAATCCTTGTAGCTTTCAACTGAGAAGTACACGTCACCATCAACCTCGTAAGCGTGTCCTTTAGCGATAAGAGTTTCTACAGTTTCGATAATTGCGTCAATATTTTCTGTAGCTCTGGGGTGAACTGTCGCTTCCTTAATTCCGAGAGCCTGTGCGTCTGTAAAGTATTCTTTAATATACTTTTCTGCGATTTCCTGAACTGTGCACCCCTCTTCCCTTGACTTATTAATAAGCTTATCATCAACGTCTGTAAAATTTTGCACAAACTTTACATTATAGCCTCTGTATTCAAGGAACTGTCTCAAACAGTCAAACACAATAAACGGTCTTGCATTTCCAAGATGGAAATAGTTATATACAGTCGGTCCGCAGGAGTACATCTTTACCTCTCCCGGAACAAGCGGTTTAAATTCCTCTTTCTGTCTTGTTAAGGTATTATATAATTTCATAAACATTACTGCCTTTCTTTTTTAAGTTCTTCAATTTGCTTTTCAAGACGGTCAATATGTGCCGACATTTTACAAAGCTCCTGACTTACAGGGTCAGGGATATGCACCTGGTCAAGGTCATTAACTCTTTTCATGCCACGCTTTACAACACGGGCAGGAACACCTACGCAGGTGCTGTCAGGCTCAACCTCGCGAAGGACAACGGCATTAGCCGCAATCTTGGAATTATCCCCCACAACAAAGGGACCGAGGATTTTTGCACCTGAACCTACCATTACATTATTTCCTAATGTAGGATGTCGTTTACCGGTATCCTTACCTGTACCGCCAAGAGTAACCCCCTGATATATGGTACAGTCATCTCCTATAATCGTAGTTTCACCGATAACCACACCGCATCCGTGGTCAATAAGAAGCCCTTTTCCGATAGTTGCACCGGGGTGAATTTCAATTTTTGTAAAAAATCTAGAAATCTGGCTTATAAGCCTTGGAATAAACCTTAATCCCCATCCGTAAAGCATATGTGCAAACCTGTGGAAAAGCACTGCGTGAAATCCGGGATAAAGGAAAAACACCTCAAACCCGTTTCTGGCTGCAGGGTCACGGTCAAGTATTGATTTTATATCGTAAGCTGTTCTTTTGAATATAAAAACCACCCCTTAGTACATTAGCCATTTTATTATATAATATAGTAAGAAAAAAAACAACTATATTTTCACAAAAAAAGGCGGTTTTTAATTGAATTTATATTCTGATAATTCTTCTGGTTTTACGCCAAGACATTTTGAAATTGCCAAAAGTTCATAATCAGTTACCTGACGCATATTCTTTTCAATTTTGCTTATCATCTGCTGATCTATGTTGATATTCATAATTTGAAGCTTTGCGGCGAGTTCTTGCTGGGAAATTCCTTTGGTACATCTTACCTCTTTAAGTTTTTTTGAAATTACGTTTTTATTTCCTTCAAATTCAACTTTTTTCATTATTTCTACCTCTTTCGCTTTTTACTTTAATGTAACGTATTGACTTTATCATATTCCTATGTTATATTTACGTTATATTAACGTAAATATTTAAAAAGGAGCATTTTTTTATAAAAAAAGATAATATTCAGATTTTTGCCGATAATATTAAATCAATAAGAAAAACTCACAAATTAACCCAAATACAAATGGCTAAAAAGCTTCGCATCGGATTAAAAAGCCTGCGTTTACTTGAGAAAGCCTCACTTCCTCCCCGCCTTTCTGCAGATATTTTATTTGTTATATACGATGAATTCGGGATATCTCCTAAAGATATGTTTGATAAGTTATACCTGTCATAGTTTTTATAAATAAGTTTTTATCTGCAAATTATTGATTTTCATTTATTTATGTGATAAAATTACTTCGATAAATTTCCGGAAAGGATTAAACATATGAAAAACAAATCACTGAAAAACAATTTTCGGAATTATGCTTTATCTATCATAGGTCCGATAATTACGGCATTCGCAATCAGCATATTCTATACACCAAACAAAATTGTAAGCGGTGGTGTGTCAGGTATTTCAACAATACTTTATCACATACTTAAAATTGAGCCTGGTATATCTTTTGCAGTAATAAATGCACTTTTCCTTTTGATTTCTTTTAAAGTAATCGGAAAAGATTTTGTTTTTAAAACAATTATAGGGGCAACGCTTATTTCTGTATTCGTTCAGTTATTTTCGTCTTTCCCACCACTTACAGATGATATAGTTCTTGCATCAATATTTGGTTCAATTCTGTATGGACTTGGTATAGGTCTTACATTTCTTTCCGGTAGTTCCACAGGTGGAACCGATATTTTAAGCAGACTTCTGCAGCATTTCTTCCCACATATTAAAATCGGAAAACTGCTTCTTTTTGTGGATGCAGCAGTAATAGTATCATCACTTATTGCATTCAGACAGATTAACCTTGCTTTATGGGGTATAATTGCACTATTCCTTTCTACCTTCGCAGTTGACTGGCTTATACAGAAGCTTAATGTGTCAAGGCTTGTATTTATAGTAACTGATAAAGGACTTGAAGTTTCAAAGTTTCTTGTATCAACCTCACCCCGTGGCTGTACAATTATTGATGCAGTTGGTGCATACACAATGGAAAAGAAACAGCTTCTTGTCTGTGCACTTAAGGAGCACGAGCTTCCTGAGTTTCAGCGAAAAATCCTCGGTATTGATGAACATGCTTTCATCATTTTCTCTGAATCTCAACAGATTGTAGGTAATGGTTTCCATGTTTACAGATAACTTTACACATAATTTAATATTGACAGACGCATCGGAAAGAGACATTCTTTCCGATGTTACTTATGCAAGGAATTTTTCCGAAAGCGAATACTTTCTTATGTATATAAAAAGCGGTAAGGCAAAGCTTATTATGGATAAAACCCTTTACCGTATTTCCTCCGGATGCTTTGTTTTCTGTAATAATACGAATGTTAAATACCGCTTTTCTAAAAGGCACGAAGTTTCCTCGGTAATACTCAGCTTTTCAGGTCGTAATGCTCGTTTTCCCTGTGGTGTTTACAAATGCGCAGACAAAGCTTCTGTAGAAAAAATGCTTAATCTTATTACAGAGGAATTTCTGCTTAAAAAAGCACATTCTGAAATGTTGGTCTCTGCTCTGACAGAAAGCCTTTTTGTTACACTTTCAAGAGCAATAGAAAAAGAACCCGATGTTGATAAGATTATTTCCTCACTTATGCTTGATATACAAAAGAATTACCTTACAGATAAAATTAATGTAAATAAATATGCAGAAAGCCTCGGTTTAAGTAAGGACAGAGTTTCGGTAATTTTCAAAACCCGTTTTGGTCACGCACCCTACCAGTATCAGATTATGCTTAAGATGCAGGATGCAACGGATTTACTTTTACATACTGATTTGTCAATCGGTGAAATTGCAGAGAAATTAGGATATAAAAATCAGCTGTATTTCAGTACAGCGTATAGGAAACAGACTGGTGTTTCGCCAAGTGAAATGAGAAAAAGTGACAAATCTAAATAAATCCGTGACACAATCACAAATATAAAAGCCCCTCAAGATTGAGGGACTTTTTGTTTTGAATTTCATCGGTGCGATGAGAACGATGTCCTTTTGTGCGACAAAAGGACCAAAAACGTGGGGGATTCCGAATCTCCCCCACACCCCTTCAAACGGCCTCGCAGGGGCGTAAACAATGACAATCTTTTCATTTAATTTGCATTGCACTAACCACTCTTTTTATCTGCTCAACACATTTATCTGTAAACTCCTCAAAATAACCAGTGTCAAACAGTCTGCATAACACATCATTATTGTTTGAAAAATCAGGTGTTTTTTCTCTGTCATCGTCTAAAAGATATTCCCAATAGAAATACCACTCGTCAGTTTCAAACCCATATAATTCTAAATGATTTTCAATTTCTTTTTTCGACAACAAAAGTTCTCCTGGATTTTCTCCTTTTTCAGCAACTACAAACCCAAAGCAAAGGTCGGAGTATCTGTCTATTTCTACTCTTAACCATATTTCTTTGTTTCTGTTTATTTTCTTATACAAGTATGAAAACCCAGGGGTAATTTTTGTCCTTGTAGAGATATAATATTTTTTTACTGACTCAAAATCGTTATGCCTGAAGTCATACTTATTCTCTATTGGAATCAACTGTGAATTTGATTCCAATTTTGTTTTAATAGTGGAAAGCAACCTGATTATCATGTTTTCTTTAGCAATCTGCACACTGTTTGAAATTGCACAAGCAGCTTTGAAATTTTCTTTATTACTTTCAGTCAATTCAGCAATTTCTTTTGTCAAATCTTCATCCATATTTCCGCACAACTCCGTTAAAGAATCTTTAAATTGTTTCAGATTAGTATATACAATCGAATTTAATTCTACCTCTTTCAAACACTCATTAAGCCACTGACAGATTTCTTTAGAAAAAGAAATTGGTATTATTTCTTCATATCCTACCGTAACATCATCGTCTTTAATCGGTGTTAATCCTATACTCCCTATATCTCTTGGTAAATGCCCGTCCAAAGTTAAATAAAAAACCTTGCTCGCAAACTCTTTTTTCTGCTTCAATTCAAAATCGTAATAATCTTTACACTGTCTTCGTTGGTCACAGGCGTAAATTTTCACCTCTATAGGAACAAAACGCCTTGTAGTAATAATTGCAATATCAATTCTTCTGTCCCCACAGGTATGATATTCAGTATAAACTTTTGCTGTTTTCAGTTCATTTTCATCAATGTCAATTGCAAGAACTTGTTTTATAAATAAATTTAAGAATAAAGTTCCCTTGCCGTGTTTTCCAACAGGATCTATTATTTCAGACAATAAACGACATATTTTAACCTCATCAGAACTTATTCCCATTATCTCTATAAGATTAAAGGCTTCACCGTCTGCAAATTCTTTTTTTACATATTCGCTTAAAACTTGTTTTGCTTCACTTAACAAAAATTCTGCTCTTTCCTTCACTCTCTTTCACTCTTTCCTGATATTTGCTTATCATTGGCACGTCCGTTCTTTTTGCGCCCCTGCGAGGCCGTTTGAAGGGGGCCGGGGGAGATTCGGAATCCCCCGGTGCTTTTCGCCATTTTGGCGTTCAAAATGGTCACATCGTTTAATCAATTATCCCATACAAATAATCAGATTCTTTTGTCAGTGACTTAAAGTCGCCCTGGCGGAGGACTTCGTAGGTTACGACTGCAACGGCATTTGAAAGGTTAAGGCATCGTGCATCACTTATCATAGGTATTCTGACGCAGCGTTCGGGGTGGTCGATAAGAAGCTTTTCGGGAAGACCTTTTGTTTCTTTACCGAAAAGGAGAAACGCATCGTCACCGTACTCCACATCCGTATATGAAAGAGGTGCTTTTGAACTTAAGTAAAAGAAGCGTGCTCCATTGTTTTTTTCAAAAAAGTCTTCAAGATTTTCGTAATACTGAATGTTCAGAAAATGCCAGTAATCAAGACCTGCACGTTTAAGTTTTTTATCGTCAATCTGAAATCCCATAGGCTTTACTATGTGGAGCTTTGCTCCAGTTGCGGCACAGGTACGGACAATGTTACCTGTGTTCTGTGGGATTTCCGGCTCTACCAATACTATATTAACGCTCATATTTGATGTCTCCTTAATATTTTACATTAATCCGCCTTTTGTAGGGTTCGGCGGTTTCCGACGAACCGCTAACTTGTAGGGTGCATCCTGAAGGCTGCACCCTACAAGTTTTATTTAAATACCGTTTCGGTTCATAATTTCATCCTTTAAACGGAAAAATACGCCTTCCTTTACACCCGACGCACATACGAACATACAGGGACTTCCTGTCATATCCATAAGGACTTTACAGGGGGTAGCACCTGCAAGAATAATGTCAGCACGGCTTATATCCATTCCTTTTATATCCTTACGTTTTTCGAGGGGGGTATTAAATATATCCTGATACACCCTTGCGACGGCATTGTAGGGGACTTTTAATCCGTCAAGCTCGTCATAGCTCAGAATTTGTTTTTTATAAAGTGATGCAAGAGTTCTGGCACTGCCGCCTATTCCGTAAAGGGGCAAACCTTCACACTCATCCAGCCAGCTTACGCCGCCTATATGGGACAGAACGTGTTTATAAAGCTGCATCTGACTTTGTCCTTTCAGCTTTTCAGTAAGCATCACTGCACCCAATGGCAGGCTGACCGCCCTTTTTATCTCTCCTTTTTTTACAAGGGTGATTTCTGTACTACCGCCACCGGTATCAAATATTACACCGTCTGTTATTCCGATAGTATTTTTCACTGCAAGATAGCTGTAATAGGCTTCATCCTCGCCCGAAATAATTTCAAAGGTTATGCCTGTTCTTTCCTTTGCACGGGAAATAAAAAGTTCTTTATTTGCCGCACTACGCAGTGCAGCAGTGGCAATTGCCGCAATGGACAGGCACTTATGCTCCCTTGCCATATTGCAGAACTCTTCAAGGGCATCTATCACTCTTGCCATAGCCTCTTCCTTAAGAAAATTGTCACTGCTCATTCCTTCACTTAGCCGCACCGTTGAACGAACTTTCTTAAGGACTTTCCAGCTTCCGTCTTTTTCAAGGTTATTGATGCTCATTCGTACAGAATTTGAACCAAGGTCGATAATTGCAAAACAATAGCTCATAAAATATCCTCCGCTTCGTCAAGTGTTTCTGTTAACGCATATAAAAATTCCCTTGTTTCGGTATTTGCCATACATAATTTCATTGCAGATGTTACATTTCTTACAAACTCAGGTGCTAAATCCTCCACATTCATTGCAGATGCAAGGGGGCACATTCCTCTTCCCCTTACATCCATACGTATTTCCATTTTTTCGCCCTTTTTTACATAAGGAACAAGAGGGAATATTCTGCAGGATAAGGGACGCCTGTCCCTGTCACAGTTTCCGTTACATGTAAATAAGTCAACACATTTTCCGTTATATGAGAAATCTGTGTCATATATTGCCCCCCATCCGGGCATATTTTTATACATAACCTCTTCCCCGGGGAAAAGGTACATTCCTGTAATTTCATCTGTAACTTCGCAACAGGCACCGTTGCAAAGCTGACCGCAATCAACTTTAAGGGGAGTAACATCACCAATTACTGAATATACCATATTATAAAATTCTTCTTTTGTCATTTTAAGTTTCATAAAAAAGCTCCCTGCAATTTCGATTATTATATTATATACCTTTACCGATTATTAGTCAATTAACAGACAAAATTTTGTATTTTTTTTATTATATGTATTGTTCGTATTGACAAATAACTACCATATATTGTATATTAGTAAGAGGATAAACTTTTATTTATCCCAATATTATATATATTCACAGAGGAGGAATTTGAAATGAAACTAATCTATGGGGTTACGGACAAACCCAAATTCGGTCAGCTCATCATTTTTGCGTTGCAGCAGCTTCTTGCAATTATGACAGCTACACTCGTTGTTCCGGTTATTATCGGAAACGGAATGAGTCCTGCAGCGGCACTTGTTGGTGCAGGTATCGGTACACTTTTCTATGTGCTCTGCACAAAAGCTAAGAGTCCTGTTTTCCTTGGTTCTTCATTCGCTTTCATCGGTTCGATGTTTGCAGCATTTGCAGGCGGTGTATCAATGGCACTTGGTTATCTCGGACTTATAATCGGTGCACTCTTCGCAGGTCTTGTTTATGTTGTAATAGCAATCATCGTAAAGCTTGCAGGTGTTAACTGGATTAATAAGCTTATGCCCGCTGCAGTTATCGGACCTACAGTTGCAATTATCGGTCTTTCACTTGCCGGCAATGCTATCGGTGACCTTACAAAAGGTAGTGTTCCTGATATACAGGCTTCTCCGCTAGTTACAGTTCTTTGTGGTCTTGTTACTCTTATAATCACTATTTCATGCTCCGTTTACGGTAAAAAAATGGGCAAGCTTATCCCCTTTATTTTTGGTATCCTCGGCGGATATGCAGTATCTCTTGTTTTTACACTTATCGGAAATGCCGCTAACATTGATGCTATCAAAATTCTTAATCTTGCACCCCTTAAGGCACTTGTCGCAGACGGAATCACAATCAACACATTTTTCTCTGTTCCCGATTTCACTTTCCTCACAGCTATCGGAGGTTTCGGAGAAATTACTGCATCATATCTCGGCACAATTGCAGTTGCATACATCCCTGTTGCATTTGTTGTATTTGCTGAACACATTGCAGACCATAAGAACATTTCTTCAATCATCGAAAAAGACCTTCTTGTAGACCCCGGTCTTCACAGAACACTTCTCGGTGACGGTATCGGTTCTTTCTTAGGTGCTATCTTCGGTGGATGCCCCAACACAACATACGGCGAATCTGTAGGATGTGTTGCAATAACAAAGAACGCTTCTGTTTACACTATCATTACAGCAGCAATCCTCGCAATAATTATTGCTTTCATCTCTCCCTTTATCGCATTTGTCAATTCTATTCCCTCTTGCGTAATGGGTGGTGTATGTATGGCACTTTATGGTTTCATTGCAGTATCAGGTCTTAAGATGGTGCAGAATGTCAACCTTAACCTTAACAAGAACCTCTTTGTTGTTTCAACAATTCTTATTGCAGGTATCGGTGGACTTACACTTAACTTTGGAAAGGTAACTCTTACATCCGTTGCCTGTGCACTTATCCTTGGTATTATCGTTAATCTTATAGTTTCAAAAGCACCCGACCAGGAATAATAGCATACAATAATGTTTTAAGGAGACATCATAATGAAAAACGTGACAATATTAGATCATCCGCTGATTCAGCACAAAACTACTATTTTAAGACAAACATCTACTTCAAACAAGGAATTCCGTGAGCTTGTTGAGGAAATCACAATGCTTATGTGCTTTGAGGCACTTCGTGACCTTCCCCTTGAAGAAGTTGAGATTGAGACACCTCTTACAAAGACAACACAGAAAATGATAAAAGGCAAAAAGCTTGCCATTGTACCAATTCTCCGTGCAGGACTTGGTATGGTAAGCGGAATGCTTGACCTTGTTCCCTCTGCAAAAGTTGGACACATCGGTATGTACCGTGATGAAGAAACAATGATTCCTCATCCATACTACTGCAAGCTTCCTGCAGATATCGACAAGCGTCTTATAGTTGTTGTTGACCCAATGCTTGCTACAGGCGGCTCGGCAATAGATGCCATTTCCCAGATAAAGAAATCAGGTGGTACACAAATCAAGTTCCTTTGTCTGATTGCTGCCCCCGAAGGTATAGAGGCTCTTTCAAAAGCTCATCCCGATGTGCAGATTTACTGTGCAAATGTTGATGAATGTCTCAACGAAAAGTGCTATATAGTTCCAGGTCTCGGCGATGCCGGTGACAGAATTTTCGGTACAAAATAATAACTTTTCTTAATAATGAACAGACCTTTCAATTATCAGATTTTACTCTGGCAAATTGAAAGGTCTGTTTATTATTTCTTTACAACCAACTCTTCCAGTGCATATCCAACTGTTTTAAGTGCACGGTTTGTTTTTCTGTAGGCTTTCTTTATTTTATTTGTATTGGGCGGTTCCATCATCATGCAGATTGCTCCGCCAATTAATGAGCCTGCTACAAATCCCTTGGTAAAACCCATCATTCTCATAAAAATTCCCCCTTTTTTTCTTTTAATATTATTATTAGAAGTTTTGATTTTTATATTCAAAAACAAGAAATTATAATGATAAAATTTATAAACTGTATTCAAGCACAAAATATTTGTTGAAAAAAGTCATATTTTGTTATATAATAAATTGAAAAGTTATTTAAGGAGTTTTTATATGACATTACAAGAACGCTATGAAGCGTTAAAAAGCAAAGTAATAACGCGTAAGGATGAATTTTTACGCCTTATGGATTTTGTTGAAAAAGAAACAGCATATCTTACGAGTCCCGCAAGTACACGTTTTCACTTATGCCGCGAACAAGGACTTTTAGAGCACAGTGTAAACGTAGCTGAAAACATGCTTCGCATTAAAAATGCACTTGCACCTGATATAAGTGAGGAAAGCTGTATAATAACAGCACTTATTCACGACCTTGGGAAAGCCGGAATGCCGGGAAATCCTCAGTATATTGCTAACGAGCCTACACCGAGGCAAAAGCAGTACGGCTACGGACCGTCTGTTCCTTACAGAATAAACGATTCCCTTGTGTATATGAGTGTTCCGTTAAGAAGTTTGTATCTTGCTATGCCTTACATAAAGCTTTCCGAAAGCGAAGTACAGGCTATAATGTATCACGACGGGCAGTACGTTGATGACAATAAATCTGTTGCTACAAAGGAAACTCCCCTTCTGTTGCTTTTACAGTATGCAGATACCTGGAGTACATTTGTAACAGAAAAGAACTGAAAGGAAGTATCTAAATGACAGAACCGCAAAACATAAGAAACATTGCCATTATTGCTCACGTTGACCACGGCAAAACAACTCTGGTTGACTCGCTGCTTAAACAAAGTGGCGTATTCCGCGAAAACTCACAGGTTGAAGAGCGTGTAATGGATTCCAATGATATTGAAAAAGAACGTGGCATCACCATTCTTGCAAAAAATACAAGTCTGATGTATAACGGTGTCAAGATCAATATTATAGATACCCCAGGTCATGCTGACTTTGGTGGTGAAGTTGAACGTGGATTAAAGATGGCAGACGGAGTCCTCCTTCTTGTTGATGCATTTGAAGGCTGTATGCCTCAGACACGATTTGTTCTAAAGAAGGCACTTGACCTTAATCTTTCAATCATAATGGTTGTAAATAAAGCAGATCGCCCAAACGCACGTCCTTACGAAGTAACTGACGAACTGCTTGAGCTTTTTATTGATCTTGAAGCAACGGATGACCAGCTTGACTCGCCAGTTGTATATGTTTCAGGCAGAGACGGGTGGGCAAGTCTTTCTCCCGACAAGCATCCTGACGATTTAAAAGTTTTGTTTGATCTTATCGTTTCACACATTCCATCTCCCCTTGACACTCGTGAAGGTGAATTCCAGATGCTTGTTTCAAATATTGACTATGATACTTTTACGGGCAGAATTGCAGTAGGCCGAATTAACCGCGGGTTTGTTAAAAATAATATGCCGATAACAATCAGTCGTGAAGGAATGAATCCTTACAACGCCAGAGTGTCCAAGCTTTTCTGCTATAAGGATTTAGAAAAGCAAGTTATTGACGAAGCTTCTGCCGGTGAAATTGTAGCAATCAGCGGAATTGAAAAAATAAATATCGGTGACACTATTTGTGCAAATGGCGTCGTAGAACCGCTTCCCTTCACCCCTGTTGATGAGCCAGTTCTTTCAATGACATTCAGCGTTAATAACAGTCCCTTTGCAGGTCAGGACGGTGATTACGTAACAAGCCGTCATCTTCGTGACAGACTTATAAAAGAGCTTGAAAGTAATATTGCACTTAAAGTGACTGAGACGGATTCTCCTGATAGTTTTATTGTTTCAGGACGTGGTGAGCTTCATCTTTCTGTTTTAATTGAAAACATGCGCCGTGAAGGTTACGAATTTCAGGTAAGCAAACCTAAAACCATTAACAAAGAAATTGACGGTGTTATGTGTGAACCTGTTGAAATTCTTACAATTGATGTTCCTGATGAATATACAGGCGTTATAATGGAGGGTATCGGTGTACGTAAAGGTACACTTACAAATATGTCTCCCGGTGCTGCAGGCTATACAAAGCTTGAATTCCGTATTCCTTCAAGAGGGCTTATCGGATACCGCGGGGAGTTATTGACTGCAACTAAAGGTACCGGTGTCATAAACAGTGTTTTTGACTGTTATGAACCCGTTATTCCCGGGGAATTCACTACCCGTTCAAGAGGAAGCCTTATTGCATATGAAGCAGGCGAATCAATTGCATACGGCCTATTTAACTCCCAGGAACGTGGCCTTCTCTTTATAGGACCCGGTGAAAAGGTGTATCAGGGAATGGTTGTCGGTGAATGCAGTCGTCTTGAAGATATTGTTGTAAACGTATGTAAGCGCAAACAGGCTACCAACATGCGTGCCGCAGGAAGTGATGAGGCACTTCGCCTTACTCCCCCAAAACTTTTAAGTCTTGAGGAAAGTCTTGACTTTCTTGCTGATGATGAACTTCTTGAAGTTACACCCAACTTTCTGCGTATCAGAAAAAGAATTCTTGATACAGATTTGAGAGCGAAGGAAGCTAACAGACTAAAAAAGCAGCAACAATAAATTAAAATTAAGTTACATCTATTGACATTTGCAAATTGTTAGATTATTCTATAAATAGAAAATAATTAAGGAGGTTTTTACAATGGGTAAATTTGAAATTAATGACCTTGACGTGACAGCTTTTGTAAAAGAGCTTGGAAACTGTACAGGACAGGTATGGATGACAACTGCGGACGGTGACAAAATCAACCTTATGTCATCATTTTGCCGTGTTGTAGGTTTGATGAGTATTGTTCAGGGCGGTAGTCTCAGCCATGCAACAATAGAATGTGAAAATGAAGAAGATGAAAGTCGTCTTTTCAGACTTAATCTTTATGGCAAGGTAGAGGACAAATAATTTTTTAAAATGAAGCATAACGGCCTCCTTTCACTCATAAGTTAGAGTGAAAAGGAGGCCGTTTATTTTGAAAGATTATATTGAAAAGCGTGCCATTATGCTTGCATATTACATAATAGAAAACAATACAACAGTCCGTGCCACTGCCAAAAATTTCGGTTACTCAAAATCAGGAGTACATAAGGATGTAACTGCAAGACTTAGCGAATTTGACCCGTTGCTTGCTCAAAGCGTAAAAAAAGTTCTTGACAAAAACAAAGCAGAACGACATATACGCGGTGGTTTAGCTACCAAACGCAAATATGAGAGTAAAAAGATTAGATAACACTTTATCTTCCATTAATTATGATAATAGCAAACACACACATTAAAATGAGAAATAACCCTGCAATGACAACCGATATATTGGAAGAACCATCTTCTTTTGTGCGTTTTTCAATGATATTTGCCCGTCTGAGAATTCCAACAAAGGGTTTATAAACTATAAGTACTATAGCGGAATTAAGAACACACTTTACCAGATTGAACGGAAGTATCGCGGGAATGAGAAGCTTTAAAACTGCTTCTCTTGACACATTCATATACAAAGGCGTCAAAAGGAAATTAAGAACAAGCATTGTTGCAACGCAGCACACTGTACCAATTAACAAGGCTGTACCAGCTCCCTTCACTGAGCGTGCTTTCATATATACTGCAGATGCTGTACAGGCAAAAGCACATGTGGATGCGATATTCATAATACAGCCTATAATGTTTGTGTCACTTACAGTAAACATCTCTATCACAGACACTGCTAATGAAATCAGAAATGCTGCAACAGGACCAAATACAAAGCCGCCTATTAATACCATAACATCTTTTGCATCATAGCTTAAGAAAGGAAATGCGGCAAACATTGGCGGCATCATTTTACAAACCAGTGTAACAACGTATGCAAGTGCAGCAAACATCCCCATTGCAGTTATTTTTCTTGTTTTCTCCATAATCAACTACCACCCAACTTTTCTACATAAAAGAGCAGACCTTCTTCGGGTCTGCTCTTTAAATTCAAAGAATTTCTTCTCTCATCCGGACTTTAACCGTCGGTCACGTTAACGTGTCATGCAGTGATAATTATATCACGCTTGCGGACTTTACCGCCGATAGGGAATTTCACCCAACCACGAAGAATTTTTTTAATTATTCAGCTTTTTCAGCAGCACCTTCTGCAGGAGCATTTTCTGCATCTTCAGCGGGTGCTTCCTCTGCATTCTCAGCGGACTCCTCTTCTGCAGAAGCTTCTGCCCCTTCGGCCTGTTCCGGTGCAGCCTGCTGCTGAGCCTGTGCTTCCTGCTGAGCTTTTATCATTTCCTGAGTTTCCTTTTTAAGCTCTTCAAGCCAAGCATCAACATACTTGCTAACTTCTTTTTCCTTTTTATCTATTTTAAGTGTTTCTACTTTTTTCTGAATTGTTTCACCAATCTTTTCATTCATCTTACCCTGCTTAAATGAAACATATTCTTCATTTTTTGTGTCAATATCATATCTCTTGATTATATGATAACCATAATCTGTTTTAACAGCTTCCTTTGTATATTCGCCAACCTTAAGATTCTTTGAAGCTTCCTCAAACTCGGGTACCATCTGACCTGCAGGGAATGTGTAGAATCCGCCTTTTTCCATACCGGGGTCTTCGTCGTACTTATCTATAAGCTCATCAAAATCTTCGCCTTTTTCAATTTTTGCAAGGATTTCTGCAACTAATTTTTCTGCATCTGCCTCACTTCTTGCAGGAATTTCTTTACCGTCTTCTCCCTGCTGAGGCTGTGTTGATATAAGAATATGCTTAACACAGGTATAATCCTTTGAAAACTCCTCTATAAGCTCTTCATCTTCAATATATGCAGAACCGTCCTCTCTTGATATTCTTTTCACAAGATTGTCGTATATTTCTGCTCTCTCAAGATAAGTTTCAACAGCTTTGTCTGTTGTGCGATAACTATTAAGGAAATTAATATAACCTTCTTTTCCGCCATTGTTCTCTACAATCTGTTTCTTGTTATTTTCAACATTTTCCTTAACCTTATCACTCGAACCAACTTCAAGCTCTTCAGCCATAATAGTAGCTGCTATCATCTGCGTAATATTTGCCAAAGCATTTTCTTTAATGCTGTCTGCAATAGTTGTTCCTTTCTCCTCATCAACCACAGTGTCAATCCAGCCTTCTCCGTAATATTGAGCATACTGAGCTGACTGCTCATAAATCATTTTATAAAGCAAGTTATAATCAGCCTGTGTTACATTTACGCCTTCGATTGTAGCTACGATTGTTTCGTTAAGCTTATCATGTCCTTCTGCTGTGTACCCCACTTTCTTTTCACAACCAGTAAAAAGAAGAGTAATGCATAATGCCATAATAAGTACTGTTGATAATACTCTTTTCATTACTTTCAATCCTCTCTTCATGTAAAAATCCTTTTAATTATATACTAACTCGTTACATTTTTCAAGCTTTTTCAGAGATTTATTCTGCTTTTTTGCGACATAGGGGTTATTCAGTTTTTGTTTCTGTATCATTCTTCTTCAAAACAAGCTCTTTTAACCACTCTTCTGTATATGATTCTATCAATTTTTCATTCAGCTTTATGTCAGTTTCTCTTATCTTTGCAGTTATAAGCTGAGCCACCTTTGCGGGAAAAATGTTTTTCTTATATGTCTCAAACTGCTCATTTTCCGTATCTATTTCATATTTTTTTATAATATGGTATCCGTAATTTGTTTTGACTGCTTCCTTTGTGAACTCACCAACCTTGAGTTTCTTTGCCGCGTCTTCAAATTCAGCCACCATTTCCCCATCCGTAAAAATGTAATAATTGCCTTTTGACATTCCGGGGTCTTCATTATATCTTTCTATCAGCACATCAAAATCCTCACCGTTTTCAAGTTGGGAAATTATGTCTTTTGCAATATACTGTGCTTCACTGTCACTCTTTCCGGTGTTTGGATTTCCGGCACTGTCGGTTTCCGGCTGAGTAGATATAAGAATATGCTGAACCTTTATAAATCTGCGTCTGAAATCATTTACAATGTTTTCTTCACTGACATATGCTGCTCCACCTTCACTTATTGCCGCATTGTAATACTTTTTATATATCTCATAGTGCTTAACATATCTGTCTATAGCTTCTTGTGTTGTTCTGGCATTTTCAAGATACTTCCGGTAATCCTTTTCACCGCCATAACTTTCTATAAGGGATTTCTTTGTTTCATCAGCCAGTTTCTGCAGCTCTTCATCAAACTTAATTCCCATTTCCTGGGCAAGCAAATTCGAAGCAGCTATTTCCAATACATGGTTTACTGCATTTTCCTTTATATATTCTTTAATAGTTTTGCCACTGTCATCAAGTGATTGTTCAATCCAGTTTTCTCCATAAAAAGAGGCTGACTGCTCCATCTGATCATACATAGACTTATAGACGTAATTAAAATCTTCCTGCGTTACCCTGATATCTCCGATAACGGCAACTATGCCGTCTTCGAATGTGTATTCTTCTTTTACAGTTTCCTCTTCTACAGGCTCCTGCGCTGCGTTTTTCCCGCATCCTGAAAACATCAAAGACATAATTAGAATAACAGATACTGCCATAATTAATCGTTTTTTCACTAGCGTTCACCCTTTTTTCAAGTTATTTTAAATTCTATATTACTCTTCTTCGTTTTTCAAGTAATTTAACACATTGTTCACACTGTCAAGAAGATTATCTTTTTTTAGATTTTTTTCACGAAGAAGTATATACGGATTGTCTCCTGCACCAAAAAGTATTTTTCCTTTGTTTTTGGTAGCAAGAATTGAAACTTTTTCAAGAAGTTCAGGTGTTATCTGATGAATTTTAAAAATAATTCCTGCATCAGCATGGGCAATTTCCTTTATTCCCACACTCTGAGCAACTACTCTTATCATTTGAATTTCAAGCAAATTATAGGTTTCCTCCGGAATTTCCCCATAGCGGTCCTCAAAGCTTTCTTCCACACCGTAGCGGTCAGAGATATTTTCAATTCCGGCAATCTGCTTATATGCTTCAATTCTGAGATTTGATGTAGGAATATAGCTTTCCGGAATAAACGCATTAATTTCAAGTTCAATTACACTTTCCGTCTTTTCTTCCTTTTTAGGTTTTCCCATAGCCTCATTTACAGCTTCTTCAAGAATTGCACAATACATATCATAGCCTACACTTGCCATAAATCCGTGCTGCTCCGGCCCCAGAACATTTCCGGCACCCCTTATTTCAAGATCTCGCATTGCTATCCTGAAACCTGAACCGAATTCAGTAAATTCTTTTATAGCTCGAAGCCTTTTTTCCGCAACATCGTCAAGAATTTTGTTTTTTCTGTAAGTAAGATATGCATATGCAAGTCTGTTAGTTCTTCCTACTCTGCCGCGAAGCTGGTATAGCTGACTTAATCCCAAAGTATCTGCGTTTTCTATTATTATGGTATTAACATTAGGAATATCTAGTCCCGTTTCAATAATTGTAGTACAGACAAGGACATCAATCTCTCTGTTTTCCACCTGCATCATAACATCGTCAAGCTCTGTTTCATTCATTTTGCCGTGTGCAACACCGATTCTTACATCAGGCATAAGCCTTCTGAGTCGTTCTGCAACACCATAGATGCTTTCAACCCTGTTATGAAGATAGTACGACTGCCCACCTCTTGCAATTTCACGCTCTATAGCATTTTTAATAACCGCCTCATTATATTCAAGAACATACGTCTGCACAGGATAGCGGTCACTGGGAGGTGCTGAAAGAACACTCATATCACGTATTCCTATCATTGCCATATGGAGTGTTCTGGGAATAGGCGTAGCACTCAGTGTAAGCACATCTACATTGCTTTTCATTTCTTTTATTTTTTCTTTGTGAGAAACTCCAAAACGCTGTTCTTCATCAACAATAAGGAAACCAAGCTTTTTAAACACTACATTCTTTGACAAAAGCTTGTGAGTACCTACAACAATATCACATTCACCACTTTGAAGCATTTTGAGTGTTTTTTTAGTTTGTGCAGGTGTCGAAAATCTTGAAAGCATTCTTACTGTTATCGGATAATCTTTCATTCTTTCAACGAAATTATGATAATGCTGCGATGCAAGTATAGTGGTAGGGACAAGATATGCAACCTGATAACCGTCTACAACCGCTTTAAATGCACCTCGCATTGCAACCTCCGTCTTTCCGTATCCTACGTCTCCACACAAAAGTCTGTCCATCGGTCGCTGACTTTCCATGTCTTTCTTTATTTCAGCAGTACTTCTTAGCTGGTCTTCTGTTTCCTCATACGGAAAGGCACTTTCAAAGTCGTGCTGCCATGAAGTATCCGGTGAAAAGCTTACACCCTTTGAATTTGCACGCTCTGCATAAAGCTTTACAAGCTTTTGCGCCATTTCTTCTACGGACTGCCTTACTTTTCTTTTCGCATTTGCCCATTCAGGTGAACCAAGCTTATTGAGCCTTATTGTCTTATTTTCACCACCGGTATACTTACTTACAATATCAAGCTGCCCAACAGGAAGATAAATAAAATCTTCATCCCGGTATTCTATTTTTATATAATCCTTTGTGACGCCGCTTACGGTCATACGTGTTATTCCAAGATATTTCCCTATACCGTGAACCCGGTGAACAACATAATCGCCTATATCAAGCTGATCAGCATTCTTGATTTTAGTGGTATTTTCGTCACGCCTTGTTCTGCGTTTTTTCTTTTCTGCTGCAAATATTTCGCTGTCACTTACTACAGCAACGCCAATCAGCGGATATTCAAATCCGTAAGTTACACTGCCGGGCATAACTGTTACATACTTTTCAGAAAGTATTTCCGGACTTGCATTGTAGGATGCTTTAATATCACGGTCTGAAAGCATTTCTACAATTTTTTTTGCACGTGCAGTACTACCTCCAAGAATGACTGTTTTTACCCCTTCCTCTCTCCACCTGTTGATATCTGAAACAAGAAACTCAATATTTCCGCTGTAGCTTGAAATACCTTTGCCTGTAATTTTAAGTTCTTCCTTTATTCTAAAGTCAGGACATGTTGAAGACAATGCAGAAAGAGCAATAAGGTTTCTTTTTTCTGCGGCGTTAACAACATCACTGTAACTGTTAATACACTCACCTATATTTTTTTTCGTGCTTTTTTCTGCAAGCGACTTAATATTTTCAGTAATTTCCCACTCTACAGCCTTTGCTGATTCGCTTATTCTATTGGGTTCATCAAAAAATAAAATATCATCTTCGTCAAGATACGAAAGCATTGTTTCAGTCGAATTTTCAAGACTTACAGGTATTATACGTGTGCTTTCAATTTTTTCTATACTCATCTGACTGTCACAGTCAAAAGTTCTCAACGAATCAATATCATCACCAAAAAGCTCCATTCTTATCGGATAAAGGCTATCGGGCGAAAATATATCTACGATACCACCACGTATAGCAAACTGTCCCTTAAGATTGACTACATCAACACGTGTATATCCCATTTTAACAAGTTTTTCTGAAAGAGCCTCGGCATCTGTAGTCCCTCCATAACAAAAATCAAGGTTTAAAGTATCCAATTCATTTTTTGCCGCAACAAAATGGAGCAACGATTCAATAGAAACTACTGCATTTGCTCCATTTGAAAAAGAATACAGTGCTGCTGCCCTTTTGTTATCAATTTCATGGTTTGACGCTTCAACTTCATAGAGCACAGCCTCTTTTGGGGGAATATATACACATTCGTCTTCGCAAAAAAAGTTAAGGTCATCACATAATCTTTTTGCCTGTATATCGTTATACGTTACTACAAGCACACGCTTTGAAAGTTTTCTTGCAATTGAATCAATAACATGTGCTTTCTGAGCATCCGCACTTCCGCTTATACTTATGGGATACTTTCCATTTTCTGCTTTTTTAATTATTTCCTTGAATTCAGCTGAATCGTAAAGTAAACTGTTAATTGCATTCATACTATAACATCCTATTATTAAACTTGCTCATCGCGTCATTAATTCCCTGTTTTATTATTACAGAAATTATATCATCTATTTTCTTTATTGCACTTGTTACACTTACTCCGTCTTCTTCACTGAAATGACCTAACACATGGTTTGACAAATCGTGAGCCGGTGCGCCTACTCCAAAACGAACACGGGGAAATTCATCCGAATTAAGAAGATATATTATACTTTTCATACCGTTATGCCCTCCGGCACTTCCCGAAGGGCGAATTCTGACTTTTCCGGGTTCAAGATTTATATCATCATATATTACTATTATATTCTCTGTAGGGATTTTATAAAACTCAGCACACTCACGAACACTTTCGCCACTGAGGTTCATATAGGTTTGCGGTTTAAGAAGAATACATTTCTCGTTTCCGATATACCCCTCTCCAAAAACACCTTTAAACTTGATTTTACTTATGTTGACCCCAAGCTTTGTTGCAAGATATTCTATTGCTACAAAGCCCACATTATGTCTTGTTTTCTCATATTCACGCCCGGGATTTCCAAGTCCTACTATAAGGTGCATAACCATTCTCCTTAAAAAATAAAAATTCACAACGCCGCCCCGGAATGCCGGGGCGGCATTACTATGTAGTTTATTCAGTTTTTGTCCGGACAATACAATTTTAAACGAATAACGGACTTACTGATTCATCCTCATAAATACGCTCAATAGCTTCAGCAAACATAGGAGCTACGCTGAGAATTTTTGTCTTTTTCATAATCTTCTCAGGAGGAAGTGCTATAGTGTTAAGACAAATAAGTTCTTTTATGGGACTTGCTTCAAGTCTTTCAATAGCAGGACCACTGAGAACAGGATGTGTACAACCTGCATACACTTCCTTAGCACCGCCCTTTTCAACTAGAGCGTGTGCAGCCTGACAGATTGTACCTGCAGTATCAATCATATCATCAATAAGAATAACCTTCTTGTCCTTAACATCACCAATGATGTTCATTACTTCACTTACATTGGGCTTGGGACGACGCTTATCTATAATAGCAATCGGAACATTAAGCTTCTGTGCAAAGTTTCTTGCACGTGTTACGCTACCGAAATCAGGAGATACTACTACTATATCATCAAGTTCATCCTTGAACTTCTCCATAAAGTATGGAGCAAGAATGGGACCACCAAGAAGATGGTCAACGGGAATATCAAAAAATCCCTGAATCTGTGCAGCATGAAGATCCATTGTAAGAATTCTGTCAGCACCTGCTTCTGTAAGAAGATTTGCTACAAGCTTTGCACTAATCGGATCTCTTGCCTTTGCTTTTCTGTCCTGACGGGCATATCCGAAATAAGGGATAACTGCAGTAATTCTTCCTGCAGATGCTCGCTTAAATGCATCAATCATAATAAGCATTTCCATCAGGTTATCATTTACGGGAGAACTTGTTGACTGAACAACGAAAACGTCGCTACCTCTGACAGTCTCTCCAATGTTGACAAAAATTTCTCCGTCAGAGAAGAGCCCCACATTAGCCTCACCTAATTCCAGATGGAGCTGCTCTGCAATTTCTGCTGCGAGCTTGGGGTTTGAATTTGCTGTGAATAACTTGATGTTCTTTCCGTGGGATATCATTTGAATTCCTCCGTGTTATATAAAATTTTAAAATTATTTTCTTCTGATTCTGTAGCCGAAACCGCTGTATCCGGACTATTATGTAGTAAAAACGTTTTCCGAAAAACGACCAATGAGATACTCAGAAAGACTGAGTATCTCACAGTTTATTATTCCTGAGGTATATCTTCTGCTTCGGTATTCAGGAATTCTTCATATTTTGCAAGAATAGCATTCTGAAGCTCTTCCCGCATATCCGACGTAATAGGGTGCACAATATCCCTGTATGTACCGTCAGCTGACTTTCTGCTGGGCATTGCCGCAAAAAGCTTTTCCTTTCCTTCAATTACCTTGATATCATGCACTACAAAAACATCATCAAAGGTAACTGAGACAACTGCCTTCATTTTTCCTTCCTGAGAAACCTTTCTCACCTTAATGTCTGTAATCTGCATACTTTTTCCCTCCAAAAATGAATATTTTTTTATTTTTTTCATTTTTTCTATTGATTTTTCTCTCTAATATGTATAATATCAAATATTATATGGTATTTCAACAAAAAATTGAAAATTTTTTCCGATTTTACAAATTTTTTAAAAGCGAGTGATTTTTTTGGATAATATTACAATAAAAAAAGGGCTTCGGGTATACCTTATAGGTATAGGCGGAATAAGTATGTCCGGTATTGCACAAATGCTCATAAACGATGGCTGTATTGTCAGCGGTTCCGATAGGAGTGCATCTCCACTTACGGAGAAGCTTACCGAGCTTGGTGCTACAGTTTATATAGGTCATAATGCTGATAATGTAAAAGATTGTGATGTAGTAGTATACAGTGCTGCTATAGGACCGGATAATCCGGAAAGGCAGCGTGCAAGCGAGCTTCAGATTCCTCAGATTGACCGTGCCGAAATGTTGGGAATTATTATGAAAGGATATACTTGTCCTATTGCTGTAAGCGGAACCCACGGAAAGACAACAACAACCGGAATGCTTGCGCATATTTTTGTTGAATGTGACAAAAATCCCACGGTAACAGTCGGTGGCGAGTTGGATATAATTCACGGTAATGTAAATATTGGTGATAAGGATTATTTTATTGCCGAAGCCTGCGAATATCATCAGAGCTTTTTAAGATTTTTTCCAAAAGTTTCTGTTATTACAAATATTGAAGCAGACCATCTTGACTACTTCAAAGACCTTAACCACATAATTGATACCTTCCGTTCTCTTGCAATACTCACACCTGAAGAAGGTGCGGTAATCGTAAATGCAGATGACAAAAACGTTATGAATGCAATTGAAGGTGTTGACCGCAATATCATTACATTTGGTCTTAATGGTGATTATGATTATACAGCAAAAAATCTTATACCTAACGAATACAATCAATATTCATTTACTGTTTGTAAAAACGGGGAAGATTTATGCTCAGTCAGCCTGAGCGTACCAGGTATTCACAATGTCTATGATGCTCTTGCAGCATTTGCTGTGTCCGACTATATTGGTCTTGAAAATGATAGCGTTTGCTATTCCCTTAAAAATTTTGGCGGCACTCACAGACGTTTTGAAAGTCGCGGTATTATGGGCGGTGTTGTAATTGTTGATGATTATTCTCATCATCCTACAGAAATCAAAGCGACACTTTCAACAGTCCGTGACATGAAATATAACAATGTATGGTGTATCTTCCAGCCTCATACTTATACAAGAACGAAAACTCTTTTTGATGACTTTGTGAAAGTTTTTTCAGAAAGCGGCGTCAATATTATTATTACCGATATCTACGCGGCAAGGGAAAAAGATACAGGCATAGTCTCGGCACAGCAGTTGGCAAATGCCATTCCTGATGCTGTATTCAAAAAAACATTTGAAGAAGCTGCTAATTTCATAAAAGCTCAGGCAAAAAAAGGTGATATTGTTATCACAATGGGTGCCGGAGATGTATACAAGATTGGAGATATGCTTCTTTCTCATAACTGAACAAATACCGAAAAACGTAAAAAAACGAGTTTTTTACTGATATCGTCAAGATAGCGTGACACTCTAAGAATAAGGATGTAAAATATTTCCCATAAAAATCAGTTCAAATTTCCGGGCTTTATTTCGTGTACCCCCATAAAAAAAACAAAGACCTCGAAAAATGAGGTCTTTGTCTGTTTACATCCCTTGTTTATATGTTTGTTTTACCATTTTGGTATTATATAATTATTCTTCAAAGCCAAGTCCGCGAAGGTCAGCAATCATATTGAACTTTTCGGCATCATACATCTTCCATATTACCTGAAGGCTCTTCATTGCAGTTCTGCCGTCAGTATCGGGTGTCTTATCATTTAAGATACAGTCAACAAAGTGTCTGATTTCAAACTGTGTCATTTTACCAACTGCAGTGTCATCCTTCCAGATTACTTGGTAGTCTGTTCCTTCTTCTGCCCCGACATTATGGGCGTGGTTCTGATTGTAAAGCTGGATTTCACCATTGGGACGGTCATAACGGAGAAGACCCTTTTCACACATAATCTGACAATCCCAACCCATACGTGTACCTACTGCATTCCATGTAGCACCGTGGTAACCGAGAGCACCACTTTCAAACTTGAAGCTGGCAACACTTGTGCTTTCACGAAGGATTTTGTTGCCGCCTACCTTTGAGCCGAAATGCATACCACTTATGGGGTTTCCCATAAACCACATAAGCAAGTCAACATAGTGGCACCCGTGACTGAAGAACTGTCCGCCTCCAAGGCGTGCAGTATTGCCCCAGCTTGTTTCATCCTCAATCTTTGTAAGCTGTTCTGTCCATACAGACATCTGCATAACCTTGCCGTATTCACCGCTGTCAACAAGCTCTTTAAGCTTTACAATACCGGGCCAGTGACGTACGGGATATGCACACATAAGCTTAACATTTTCTTCATCACAGATTTCAATAAGTCTTTCACATTCTTCCTCCGTATTACAAAGAGGCTTTTCCATAAGAACGTGGACTTTGTTTCTTGCAAAGAATACACCACATTCATAATGCAAATCGTGAGGAAGTGCAACTAAAACTGCATCAACATAGTCAACCATCGTCTTCCAGTCAGTTGTTATGTAGGAACTTTCAACGCCACCTTCAAGCGAAGCTGCAAGCTCCTCTGCATTTTCACGGATAATATCACAGAATGCAGTAACTTCTACATTTTCAACGTGCTGAATACCTGCAACGTGACTTGCCATCATTTTACCGCAACCAATTATACCAAATCTTATTTTTTTCATTTTTTTGACTTCCTTTCTTTACATCTTTCACTCGGTGATGTATACTTTATTTGTATTATAGCAGTTGCGTTTTGTTTTTCAATACACAAAAAGACAATAAATTTACAAATTCTGTTCGGAGTGTAAGCGATGGGTATTCGTGCAAAAACCTACATAAATGACCTTGTATCGGTGGATTCCATCGTTACGGTTTATTATCTCAGTATGACAGGCGGTGGCACAAGTGGGGACTCCCACGACTTCTGGGAATTCCAGTATGTTGATAAGGGTGCTTACAATATTATGGTTGACGGTAAACGTTTTGACCTTACGGAAGGGCAGTTTATTCTGTTTCCTCCCAACGCTCACCATTACGGCACCGGTGAAAAGTATGATGCACAGATTGGGATTGTGAGTTTTGAATCCTCCTCCCCTGCACTTTTTGAAAATCATTCAAAGGTAATTACTCTTTCCAAAACAGAAAAAGAGCTTCTTTCACAAATAATTACAGGCGGTGTTGATATATTTATCCCTGCTTCTCCGGAATCCGGGCTTGTGGGACTTGTTCCACATAAAAAGACTCCTCCATCAGAGCTTGCGAAATTAAAGCACAGACTTGAAATGTTTCTGACAGAAGTCTGCATAAAAAGCGAAGATAACAAGGTGGTATCACTTGGGACAAACAAGTCAAACTACGTAAAAACGCAGTTTGAGGAAATTGAAGACTTTCTTAAAGATAATCTGGACAAAAACATAACTCTTGTGGACCTAAGTCGTGAATTTTCAATCAGTACATCTAAAATAAAGCTGCTTTTTAAAGAGGAATGTGACTTAAGTCCTATCGCCTATTTCACTTCACTGAAAATTAAAAAAGCGAAGCAGCTTATCCGTGAATCAAGTCTTAATTTCACTCAGATAGCCGAGTGCCTCGGTTTTACTTATGTACACTATTTTTCAAAGGTATTTAAGGAAAAAACAGGTCTTACACCAACCGAATATTCAAAGTCAATTTATAAAAAATAAATGCAGAAATTTCACAAAAAATTTATCTGCATTTATTTTTTTAACCCTGATTTAACTTTGACACTCTATTATATGTTTATCAGGAGGTGTACATATGGCAATAGAAGTCTTTAACAGGTACGAGCATAAATACCTGATTGACAAAGAAACATTTGAAAAGATACTGAAAGTATTGGACGAACATATGGATATGGATTCCCACAACAAGGACCATACCCCCTACACTATTGCAAATATCTATTTTGACACACCAGACGATTATCTTATACGAACATCTTTGGCAAAGCCTGAATATAAAGAAAAATTACGACTTCGCGCTTACGGTGTTCCGGATAGAGATTCAAAGGTGTTTCTTGAAATCAAAAAGAAATTCAAAGGCATAGTAAATAAACGCAGAACAAAGCTAAAATTAGATGAAGCTTACAGCTTTATTACAACTGGAAAAATTCCGAAACCAAGAGAATATATGAACACGCAGGTCCTTCACGAACTTGAGTATTTTATGAAAATATATGATTTAAATCCAAAGGTTTACTTAGCCTATGACAGGATTGCATATTTTGAAAAAAACAATACTGATTTAAGAATATCTTTTGATATGAATATCCGTTCAAGACGATATGATTTGGCTTTGGAAAAAGGTGATTACGGAGAAATGCTTCTCCCTCCTGATGTATACCTTATGGAAATCAAAACATCACTTTCAAAACCCCTGTGGTTAACAAAGCTTCTTACAGAGCTTGATATAAAAAGAAGCCGTTTTTCAAAATACGGTACCGAATTCAAAAAAACGATAACTTGTAAAACTGATTATAAGGTGGTAGTTTAAAATGGACAATTTATTCAACAATATTTTATCAAATACATCTTCTGATATTTCTATCAGTTCAGCAATTATAACAATGCTGGTAGCTGTCGCTTTCGGACTTGCAATAGGATTTACATATTACAAAACCCAGGAAGAAAACTACCAGAGAAGTATGGCAATAACGCTTTTAATGTTGCCTATAATACTGTCCGTAATTATTGTTTTCATAGGAAGCAACATTGCAAGGGCTTTCAGTTTGGCCGGAACACTTTCTATCATACGTTTCAGAAGTGCACCGGGAGACCCGAAGGATATTGGTTTCATTTTCTTTGATATTGCAGCAGGACTTGCTTGCGGTGTCGGACTTTTCGGATATGGAGCAATTTTCGTACTGCTTCTTTGTATTATAATGATAACTGCAGAAAAATTCAATTTTTTCGAAAAGAAAACTGTACAGAAAACTCTCAAAATTACTATTCCTGAAAATCTTAATTATCAGGGTGCATTTGATGAGATTTTAACAAAGTATACAAAGAAATACAAACTTGTACAAATCAAAACAACTGATTTGGGTTCGCTGTTTGAGCTTAATTACAGCATTATTATGGATAATGATAAGACTGAACAGGAATTTATAAACGAGCTTCGGTGCAGAAATGGAAACCTTAATATAGTGCTTGCAGTTTCAGCACCAATAAAAATAAAATAGGAGGCTAAATGAAAATGAGAAGACTGTTAACTGTTATTTTGACTCTGTGCTTTGCATTAACAATACTCAGCGGTACGTCAGTACTTGCAGAAAAAGAAGTTACTGTAGAGCTTGACGGCACAAAAATTGATTTTGATGTTAAGCCACAGATTATTGACGGAAGAACAATGGTCCCCCTGAGAAAAATATTTGAAGAAATCGGTGCCTATGTAAAATGGGATAATGATACACGAACTGTATCTGCACGCAAGAATTCAAAAACGATTACACTTTCTGTTAATTCGACAGATTTACTGATTGATAAAGGAAAAACTGATGACGACGGAAATCCTGTTATTGAAACAGTGACACTTGATGTTCCTGCGCAGATAGTGTCAGACAGAACTCTTGTCCCTACCCGTGCAATTTCCGAAAGTTTTGGTCTTAGTGTGGCTTGGGATGAAGATAATCAAAAGGTTATTATTTCATCTGATGATGCAGAAGATGAATCTTGGAAAGAAAATGTTGGCACAATTAACCTTGCTGCTCTCACCTATGAGGGCGAAGGCATTGAAATCGACAGTAATCAGATTAAAATAACGCAGGGCGGTGATTTTACATTAAAAGGAAAGCTTGCAGACGGAAACATCACAATTTCTGCAAAGGAAAAGGTTAAGCTTCGCTTAAGCGGTGCGGAAATCACGTCAAGCGAAGGCCCCTGTATTTTTGTGGAAGAAGCAGATAAAGCATATATTACAGTTTCCGATGATACAGAAAATGTACTTGTTGCAAAAAACAGCGAAGACGGTGCAATCTATTCAAAAGAAAACCTTGAAATTAAAGGTGACGGCAGTCTTGAAATTGAGTCCTTGACAGGTCACGGAATAAAGGCATCTGACAATTTAACTATTGAAAACAGCGTTATTAATATTAATGCAACTTCTGACGGTATTCATATTAACGACACATTCAAAATAACAGGCGGAACAGTTAATATAACTTCGATAAATGACGGAATTGACTGTGAATCTATTATTAATATTTCAGGCGGAAAAATAAATATTGAAACAAATGGAGTTCCCATTACACCCGTACAGACTGAAGCAACTGCAGCGGAAGTCCCACACCGGGGAATGTGGGAAAAAGCCGCAGATGTTGAATTTGAAAAGTCTACCAAAGGAATAAATGCCGAATGGATGCTTGTAATATCAGGAGGTGAAATTAGTGTAAACTCCGCCTCCCATGCAATACACTGTCAGGATGAAATACAGATAGACGGTGGAGAACTGACATTAAGCTCAAAATATGACAAAGGCATTTCTGCCCACGGCAACCTTACAATAAACGGTGAAGCTACAGTTATTGATGTAACTAAATCCACAGAAGGTATTGAGAGCAAAAACGTTATGACAATAAATAACGGCACTATAAAGGTCATTTCTACTGATGATGCCATTAACGCAACCGGCGGTAACAGCGGTGAAATGATGCCCGGTGGCGGCTTTGGCAAAGGTGACCGTGTCCCGCCCGAAGAATTTGTATTTCCCGTTGACGGACAGATGCCTGAAAGCGGTGAAACAGCTACTATGCCCGGTACACGTCCTCAAAGAGAAAATGGCAGATTCCACGGGAATATCCCCCCTGAAATGTTTGAAAACGGTGAATTCATGCCACCCTTTGAAATCCCTGAAGGCGGTGAGTTTACTCCCCCCGAAGGACAGATGCCACCAATGCCTGACAGAAATTTTGGCGGTATAGGCAGAAATATGAAAGAGTGTCTTATTATTAACGGTGGTAATTTTGAGCTTTGCGGCAACGATGACTGCATTGACGCAAACGGAAATATTTCCATTAACGGCGGCACTATAAAGGCTGCTAACCCCACAGGCACTTTCTACGGAAACTTTGGTGTTATTGATGCAGACGGACAGGTAAATATAAGTGATAACGCAAATCTCATCCTTGCATCAGGTAGCGGTAACGAGCGTAGTCTGACGCTTTCACAAAACACAATTACAGTTTACTGTGAAGCGAGCCATACCAAAGAGGATAAGATTACAGTTTCAGACAGTCTGGGTAACACTGTGTATGAGTACACTCCAGGCGGAAGCTATAAAGCAGTTTTAATAGCATCACAGGCTATAAAAACAGGTGAAAAATATACTATTACAGCAGGCAGTGAAACCTTTGAAACAGAAATTACTGCACAAAGCACCGTTATAGGAACAGCACCCACCTTTGGAAGAGGCTTTGGCAGAATACCGACTAAGCAGTAATATATAGGAGGGATGTAACTTTTTACATTCCCTCCGTTTACTTTTTTTTAAAAATGTAGTATTATTTATTAAAAAGAGGTGATTTAATGCGACTTCTTATCGCGGAAGATGAAAAGAATCTTAACAGAACAATTTCAGAGCGTCTCACAAAAATCGGTTACAGCATCGATAGCTGTTTCGATGGCGATGATGCACTGTACTATATAGAAAATACGCAATATGACGGAATAATCCTTGACGTTATGATGCCCAAGTTAAACGGATTTGAAGTATTAAGAACGATACGGCAGAAAAAACTCCTTACCCCTGTATTGATGCTTACAGCGAAAGATTCTGACGAGGATATTATAGAAGGACTTGACCTTGGTGCAAACGATTATCTGACAAAGCCGTTCTCATTTGAAGTGCTTTGTGCAAGAATCCGTGCAATGCTGAGGGTAAAAGAAAACGTGACAGGAAGTATGCTGGAAATTGCGGACCTTACCGTTGATACAACAAAACGCATTGTTAAAAGGCAAAACAGGATTATCGAACTTTCGTCAAGAGAATACTCAATTTTGGAATATCTGATGCGTAATAAAGAAATCGTTGTTTCAAAAGAACAGATTGAGGAAAATATAAATAATTACGACTACGAAGGCTCAAGCGACATTATAAAGGTGTATATACACCACCTACGAAAGAAAATCGATGAAGGGTATGAAACCAAACTTCTTCACACAATAAAAAACGTAGGTTATGTAATAAAGGTAGATTAAAATGAAAAAAGTAGCTTCTATAAAGAAAAGAATAACATTATGGTACACCTCACTGATGTTTGTCATTATTGCAATAGTTCTGCTTTTGGTAGGCACTCTTTCCTATCAGTTTTCTATTGACAGAATAGAAAAAGATGTTGTTTTGCAGGTCAGTCAGGTTTCTGAAAGATTTCTTTTTAAGCGTGAAAATATTTTCCACTCGGTTGACAGTAACAAACACTTAAAAAATGTGTCAATTCACGATTTTGACGGAAATCACATTGCAGGTCAGTATATTTATGATGTAGAAAGTATCCCTTTCCATGACGGTCCGCCAAGACGGGAAACTGTTGACGGTAAGGAATATATCGTGTACGATGTCCGTAAGCCCGCACCACCCAATATCGGTAACGGCTTCTGGATAAGGGGGTGCGAATCGGTAAATTCAACGGTGCTTCTCGGTCGCTCTGCTTTTACGGTAATACTTATTATTATTCCTCTTATACTGCTTCTTACCGCACTGGGTGGCTATTATATTACAAAAAAGGCATTTTCCCCAATAAATAATATCATTCGAACGGCAGATAAAATATGTTCTGAAAATGATGTCCGTCAGCGTATCGAAATTAATCCTTTAGCTAAAAAGGATGAGCTTTACGATTTATCCGTAACTCTAAACACTATGCTTGACAAAATCCAGAGTCTTATTATGCAGGAAAAACAGTTTTCATCGGATGCTTCTCACGAGTTAAGAACACCTATCAGTGTTATCCTTGCACAGGGAGAATATCTCCTTGACATAGCTGACACAGAAAAAGAAAAAGAACTTGCTCAAAATATTGTTGATAAGGCAAATCAGGTTTCAAAGCTTGTGTCTGAACTTTTACTTCTCGCAAGAATTGATCAGAACAGGCAGAAAATTAAAACTGAAAAAGTTAACCTTGGCGTACTTACAGACATTGCCATTGATAATGCAAAAGATCTTGCAGATAAAAAGAATATCACTTTTATCACCAATGTTGATGAGGATATTTTGGTTAATGCAGATGAACCGCTTCTTTTAAGTGCTATCACAAATCTTATTACAAATGCCGTTAAATACGGAAAAGAGTCAGGCACAGTTACTGTTGTAGCAACAAAAGGTATTGGCATCGTAAAAATCACCGTGAAAGACGACGGAATCGGTATTTCTGAAGAAAAGTTAGGCAAAATATGGGAAAGGTTTTATCGAACAGACGATGTAAGAAATGACGAATACGGCTCCAGCGGGCTCGGTCTGTCGGTGGTAAAAAGTATAGTTGAACTACACGGTGGCAAGGTTACTGTAAGCAGCAAAGAAAATGTCGGAACAGAGTTTACAATCACGCTAAAAGAAAACTGTAATTTATAGGGCGACCCAAAAGTGGAGAACATAGGCAATTTTTCCTATTCCCAATGAAAGGGGGATGTAAAGAATCGAATTTCTTTACACCCCTCTCTTTTCTTTGTACAAAAAATTTACTGTTTTTATCGCAATCACCATTTCAAAATGCGACTATATAAAGCGGAAAGCTTCTTTTTTTCACACCTTATTTGCGTATCTTTTGATTTTTCCTGTTGTAGTCTTTTCCATTTCATCTTCCTGAATGGTGAAGCTACTGATTCTTTTATAATTAATAAGATTTTCGTTAACAGAAGCTATATGCTTTTCAATCTCGGCTTTACTGTCTCCGTCGAAATTGTTATCAACAACAATTCTGCACCTGATGCTATCCCCTTCAGCAAAAACCACACATTCTTTTATTGCAGGTGAAAGATTTACCACTGTTTCTATTTCTTCGGGGAAAACATTTTTACCACTGGAAAGTACAATTACATTTTTTTTTCTGCCTGAAATAAAAATATAACCGTCTTTATCAATTGTTCCCATATCTCCAGTATAAAACCATCCGTCTTTTATAACCTCTGCAGTTTTTTCTTCGTCTTTGTAATAACCAAGCATAACATTATCACCGCGTACAATTATTTCGCCGATTCCGTTTTCGTCAGGATTATCAATTTTTGCCTGGACACCGGGAATTGTAAGACCTACCGAATTTGTACGCATATGAGTATCGTTTTCAGCAGATACTACCGGTGAGGTTTCCGTAAGTCCATAACCCTGAATTGAAAGCACGCCTATGTTATTAAAAAATTTAAGGACATCAGGTGATGCTGCCGCAGCACCTATAATTATAAGTCTGAGCTTTCCGCCCATTGCATCAAGAATTTGTTTAAAAAGCTTTCTTCGAATATCTATTCCGATTTTCCTTAAGAAGCCTGACAGTTTAAGAGCAAAATTGATTTTTCCCCTTTTTCCCTGAGACTCTATCTTTCTGTTAATTGTCAGCATCATTTCCTCAATAACTCTTGGCACACCTACAAATACAGTCACACCGTATTCATTAAGACATTTTGCAATTCTGAGGCCTTCACAAAATACATTACACATACCAAAAGAAAGGAACAACAGGGTTTGCACCATACCAAACGTATGGTGGAACGGAAGAAGAGCCATATTAACGTCGGTTTCATAAAGCTTTTCCCAAAGTGTCATTGCATATATATTTGATGTAATATTACGCTGAGAAAGCATAACAGCCTTTGACTGAGAAGTTGTGCCGGATGTAAAAAGAAGGATACTTAAAACATTAGGATTGATAATTATACTGTCATACTCTTTTTTGTTGTCGCATGTCTTACCTTCTTTCAGCATTTCATGAAATTCATTTCCGTCAGTACATATTTTTATGATGTCATACTGCTTCATACGTTCAGAAAACGCTTCGCCATAAAAAATAGCCGAAGCTTCTGATCTTTTTAATTGGTCTTCTATTTCATAATCAAGAAGTCCTCTGTCAAGCGGAACGATTATGCTTCCTGCACATACTGTTGCAAGAAAAGCTACAATCCATTCATAGCTGTTCTTTCCTATTACAGCTATTCTTTTTCCCGAAAGACCTTTTTTCATAATACTACGTGCAAGATACTCAACTTCATTACTAAGTCTTTCGTAGTTCACATCATCGTAATATACCTTTCCGTTTGAATCCTTTTTCTTTATCTTGAAGGCTATATTATTTTTAAACTTCTGCCCACAACTTACAATAAGTTCTTTAAGATTTGTGTACTCCATTTCTTACCTCCTGATTTTGATACATCTAGTATTTAATACTATATTACCACGTATCAAATACTTTGTCAAGAATTTACTTGAATATTGTTTTAGAATGTTCTATAATAGATAGTAATAAAATACACTAGGAAAGTCGGTTTTTAATATGTATATTAAAAAAGATAAATTTATTTCCTCTTTCACAGAAATCGAAAGTGCACTTACGGGATATTCTCTTCCCTCATGGGATATGCTTCCCGACCTCGAGCTATACATGGATCAGGTAATTTCGATTGTTACCAAGTACCTTGAAGTATATGACAATGTTATGGGGCTTCATAAGCTTGTTACTCCTTCTATGATAAATAACTACGTAAAACTTGGAATTATTCCCGCACCGGTAAAGAAGAAATATTCAAAGCTTCACCTTGCATATCTTCTTATAGTATGCACATTAAAGCAAACTCTTGATATGTCTACCATTCAGCAAATTATTCCTGTTGATTTGGATGAAGATAGTGTAAAAAAAATCTACAACTCGTTCGTAAAAAATCAGAGCACTGCTTTTAACTACGTTTTCAAACAGACACGTGCTGTTGCTGACCCGATTTTCACACTCGAAGGCGACAATCAGGAAAGGATGAATGACCTGTTAATGCAGGTATCAGTATCCGCTAATATTTTCAAAATACTGACGGAAAAAATAACACAGCTTTAAAAAAGAAGCGTGCCGTGATCCCTGCGTTACGTCCCAACAAAATTCAAGTCTTCCAAATGTTGCTCGCGATTTAATTGCGTGATTTCCTATACGGCAAAAAAGAGGGTGTAAAGAAATTCAATTTCTTTACACCCCCTTTTTTACCAGGTAAGATATTCTGATTTTGAATAGCCGGTCATACCATTCCAGGAAATTCTATAAAATGTACCATTCCCATAATCAAGGAACTTTACTTTACTTCCAACAGGTATTTCACAAATTATGTTGCCTTTTTTCTCTACAGGCTCACTGCGAAGGTATATAGCAGCTTTAACATTATACACAGTCATATAGTTGTCACTTGGTGCAGAGTACTGATCACCGAGGTACTTCGATGTTACATAACCTATTTGCCCATTATATGATACTTTTGAATATGTGCTGTTTGACTTTTCAATAAATCCCACCATCTCGCCAAGAGGAATTGTAGTGTAATGCCCTGAATTACTACTTGGCCCCTTCCTGAGATAGACAGAATTCGGCACATTTACAACATACAGATAGTACTTTATTGAATTATCTACAACAACTGTATCTTTCTTTTTAGGAATACTTTGAGAAAGATAATCACGTTTCACATATCCGGTCTGTCCGTTATATTGGATTTTTGCAAAAGTATTTCCTTCATTTTTTAAAAAGGTTACTGCCGTTCCCACCGCTATAGTAGTCATAATATTTGAATCTACTTCTTTCGGTTCACTCCTGAAATAAACAGAGTTTTCAACATTTGCAATATACATTGTTACAGGATTGACGTCGCTAGGTTGTACCGACGGAGCAGGAATATCTGCCTGCTGATGCTGCTGAGTGGTTGTGGTTTCTGCCTGACTACCCTGATTTACAGCAGCTACACTTGTAGTTGTTATTTCTTTTGGCGGAGTTTTCTTCGTTGAATTCATATTTATCAGCAAAACGCTAAACACTGTCAGTAATGCAATAAAAATAACAACTAGTCCCGCAATTGCAACTGTTGCAAGATTTGTCGAACCATTTCTTTTTTCTTTATTCATTTGATTTCCTCCCAAAAAATATTTCTTTTGTTTAACCTCCGCAACCGCCACAGCCACCACAGCTACTGCAACTGCTGCACCCGCTTTCACTGCTTTTATTTTTGTTTTGCATTGCCAGATATATTGCCCTGGAAGATATTACTGATGCGAAAATTCCATCATATAATGAAAATGTTTTTCCCTCTACAGCTTCTTGAGCAAATTCTGTCGCCTCATAATCATACAAGACATATGCCCTTAATTTGTTCATAACCTCTTCAGTTGACATATTTTCGTTTTCTAAATCAGCACTTGTAATATAATCTTTAAGAACACCAAACTTTTCTGCTTTAAATGACAAAATGGGCTCAATCAAAAATTTCGTTGCCAACACTTCACTGATTTTCTTTTGCAGGAAAAAACAAGCAACAATTGCTACCGGGACAGGAAAAGCCCACATAAGAATAATATTTTACCTATCAAATTTTATCATACAGGTCAGGAAAAACTTCAACACTTCTTTTCAGAATACCGTTTATATAAGCAATTAATGTACCGTAATTAGTAAACGGAACGCCTTGTTCTTTTGCCTTGCGCTGCCGTATTGAGACTTCTTTTTCCGTTATCATACATCCACCACAGTGAATAACTATTTTATATTCTGACAAGTCTTCAGGAAATTCCTTTCCTGAAACAGCCTCAAAAATAATATTCTTTCCCGTTTTTTTCTTTATCCATGACGGAATTTTCACCGTCCCTATATCATTACATTGCCTGTGATGCGTACACCCTTCAGCAATAAGAATTTTATCTTTATCAGAAAGATTTTCAATAACTTTTGACGCAAACACTGCATCTTCAAGAAACCCTTTATAATGTGCCATAAGTATCGAAAATGAAGTAAGACATATCTCTTCAGGAACAATCTTATTAACCTCACCGAACACCTGACTATCTGTTATTATTGCAACAGGCTCTTTGGAAAGCAAATCCAGTGTTTTCTTCAGCTCCGACGGTTGAACAACAACTGTAATTGCACCTATATCAAGAAGGTTTCGCAGCACCTGCTGCTGCGGCAGAATAATCCTCCCTTTGGGTGCAGCTTCATCTATCGGAGTTACAAGAATAACAGTATCTCCTTTTTTTACAAAGCTATTCACAAATCCTTTTTCCTTTTTTTGTGGAATAATTCCTGCTATTTTTTCTTTAAGTTCAGTTATATTTTCCCCTGTCAGAGCACTTACGTAAATTTCATTTTTCAGAGGCAATTTCTGTTTTTTTACAATGTCTGACTTATTATATGCAACAATATACGGAACACCTTTTTCTTCAAACAGTTCTTTAAGCTTCAAATCAGTATCTGTAAGACCTTTTTCGCTGTTTACCACAAGTACCGCCACGTCTGCTTCTTCCAGAACCTTTACAGTTCTTTCTATACGCATTTTTCCAAGTATTCCATCATCATCAAATCCTGGAGTGTCAATAATTACAACAGGCCCCATAGGCAAAAGCTCCATAGTTTTTCTTACGGGGTCTGTCGTAGTTCCTCTTACATCAGAAACAAGGGCTACTCCCTGCCCTGTTACAGCATTCACAAGACTTGACTTTCCCGCGTTTACCGTTCCGAAAAAGCCAATATGTGTCCTCTCTGTTACAAGTGCGTTGTTATTTCCCATATATTAATGCTCCCTTTTAAAAATTTATGTTCTTTTTGGGATTAACAATATTACGCCAGTCAAGGTCTCCCCTCTGAAGTCCATGAATAAGAACCTCCGCAGTTGCAATATTCGTAGCAAGAGGGATATTGTGCACGTCACACAATCTGAAAAGAGCACTGACATCAGGCTCGTGAGGTTGTGCAGTCAGCGGATCACGGAAAAATAAAACAAGGTCAATCTCGTCATACGCTATATGTGCCCCTATCTGTTGGTCACCACCCTGGGGACCTGAAAGCAATCTTTGCACAGGAAGCCCTGTAGACTCTATTATAAGTCCGCCTGTTGTTCCTGTAGCAACAAGATTATGCTTTGAAAGTATACCTTTATAAGCGATACAAAACTGTACCATTAATTCTTTTTTTGTATCATGTGCAATTAAAGCTATATTCATCTGTACTTCTCCTTTATTCACAAAACAGTACTTCCCGAAACTTTAGCAGTAAGACTGTAGCCTGAATCCTTGCATCCGTAAACAAAAACTGAAACATCGTTGTGTCCGGAAGTGTATTTTTCAAGCACCTCGGTAACTTCTTTACGGATTTTTTCAAGAGTATTATTATCATTAGTATTCATTCTGTCGCTATTAATAACAGATTTTAATCTGTTTTTAGCTTCAAAGCAGGATTTGCTTTTCAACTTTGAAATAAATCTAAGCATCAAAAGCCCTCCTATCTTCTTGAAAAAAGCTTTTCAAAAAAGCTTTTTTCAAGCTTGACAAGTTCCACATTTTCACCTTCAAGACGTCTTGCAATATTTTTGTATGCTTGTCCTGCAACAGATTTTTCTGTTGCAGAAACATATTCGCCTTTATTTGCAGCAACTATTATTTCTTCATCATCCGGCACTACACCGAGAAGGTCAATAGCAAGAATATCCAGCATGTCATCTATTCCAAGCATATTTCCGTTTTTAACCATTTTGGGTCTTAATTTATTTATGACAAGCTTTATATCTTTGATATCATGTTTTTCAAGCAGTCCTATAATTCTGTCGGCATCACGCACACTGGATACCTCCGGCATTGCGACAACTATAGCCTTATGTGCTGCTGCCACTGCATTTTCAAAGCCTTGTTCGATACCTGCCGGGCAATCTATAAGTATGTAATCAAAACTGTCTTCCATCTGCTTTACAATATGCTTCATCTGTGTTGTTGTAACAGCACTTTTATCCCTTGTCTGCGCTGCGGGTAACAAAAAAAGTCCGTCAAATCTTTTATCCCTGACAAGTGCCTTTGTATAAGGGCATTTATTTTCAGCAACATCAACAAGGTCATAAACAATCCTATTTTCAACGCCCATAATTACATCAAGATTTCTAAGACCTATATCTGTGTCTACCATTACTGTTTTTTTTCCGGACAGAGCCAGTGCGGCACCTATATTTGCCGTTGTCGTAGTTTTACCTACGCCACCCTTTCCGCTTGTTATTACTATTACTTCACTCATTAGCTTCACCCCATGGGTATTTTATCATAAATATTTTTTTAAGTCTACACATGTGCTACAAACATTCAATAATTATTTCGTCGTTTTCTACCATTGCCACCGCAGGTCCGACTTTTCCGTCCATATTATTATAAGAAAACAGTTTTCCTATCCTTATTTGCGATGGATTCATATATGTAGCATATACTTTTCCTTCCTTTTTTATATATACGCTGCCTCTCAGAACCCCTATTACCGTCACATTTCCATTGGCAACCACACTTGCACCCGGATTTACATCTCCGTAAATGACTACGTCGCCTCTTGAAACAATTTCTTCACCGCTGCGCAGCGATGAAGAAATAACACTGCATAAGGTCTCTTCATCATCCAAAGAATAGCGTATCTGTCTTGACGATAGTCTGTGTTGTTTTACAAATACAGACTCTTTACCAAAACTTTTCTTTACACTCTTTTCAAACTTCATTTCCTCATTATATGATAAGCTGATTCCGCTGTATGTTATATTACAGTCAATCGCAGTAAAAAAAGTGTTTTTCTCGGGCAGTTTTTCAACTGCCCGGCACGCTTCCTCCACTGAAACTTCGCTATTGAAATGAAGTTCTATTTTTTCTGAATGTCCCTTGACAGTAAGTATTTCCATCCAATACTTTCCCCTTACTTAAATTCATTGAAAATATGATACATATATTATTTCATCAGCACGTTTGGCTTCATATCACTTTCTTCTGTATTATCAAAATATGTGTCAACTACTTTTCTTATTACTCCTGCAGTATTTGAACCGCTGCCTGCTTTTTCAATTACACAGGCAATCGCAATCTGAGGTTTTTCGTAAGGAGCATACGCAATACAAATTCCGTTTGTATATGCACTCGATGTCTGGGCACTACCGGTTTTTGCTGCAACCGGCACCTTGCATCCTGAAAATGTTGTCTGTGCAGTTCCTTCTGTTACAACCATTCTCATTCCTTTTGTAATCGCCTCTCTTGTAGCATCAGAAATATCTATTTTATCAAGAACTTCACTTTCTGTTTCCTGTCCTGATGTTTTATCTGAATTTTCCACAGATTTAATAAGATGCGGACGGTAGCGGATACCACCATTTGCAACTGTAGCAATATAGTTTGCCATCTGAAGTGGTGTTAACATTGTATCAGACTGCCCTATAGAGGTCTGACACACATCTCCGGGATACCATATTCCACCATTTTTTTCACGGTTTTCAGGGCTTGCTACTACACCTGTTTCTTCTTCGTCGCTAAGCTCAATACCGCTTTTCTGACCAAGTCCGAATCGCTTTGCGTATTCATTTATTTTATCTATTCCAAGTCTTCTTCCAACATCATAAAAGAACACATTACACGAATCCCTGACTGCTTCTGACACATTAAGTGCACCATGTGTACCGCCTGTCTGATTATATATCCAGCACGCCGGCTGATAGTCACCAAAATAGGTATACTTACCCGTATCAACTATAGTTTCTGAAGGAGTTATAATTTTTTCCTCCAAAGCCGCTGTCCCTACAAGAATTTTGAACGTAGACGCAGGAGAATATGCCCCTGTAAGAGACCTGTTAAAAAGTGGTTTTGACGGGTTTTCAAGTAAATCATTATAATTTTCAGTAAAAGTTTCAATCTCATAATCAGGATAAGACGCCATTGCAAGAATATCCCCGGAATTAACGTCAATTACAACTACACTTCCTGCATCAGCATCTCTGCCGCCCTCTATCCCTGCTGCCTTAATATTCAATTCTCTTATGGTATCTTCAAGTGCTTTTTCACAAGCAAGCTGCATATCAAGGTCAATAGTCAACGTAACATTACGTCCACTCACAGGCTCTTTATTTATATTTTCCTCAAGATTTTTACCTTTTGAATTCTGCAGAACATTTCCTGCACCATTCTCGCCCTTAAGATACTCCTCCATATATTTTTCTATTCCACTTTTCCCGATATATGAATTAATACTGTAGCCATTTTCTTTGTTTTTTTCATACTCTTCAGAGTTAATCATGCCAACTCTGCCAAGCATATGTGCCCCAAGTGACGCATGGGGATAGTTTCTTACAGGCTGCGTTATTACCGTTACATCTGAAAAAATTTCAGACTGTTCTTTTATAACTGAAATTTCTTCTATAGGCACATCCTCCATAAAAAGATACGGTGACGCCTGAGAAAATCCCCTTACAAGCATATTAAACCTTGTTGCTACGATAAAAAGCTTTTCCTGAGGGGAATAGCCTGGGTCAACTTCATATTTTTTTATAAGGTCATTTACGATTTTCTCTGCACTGTCCTTCTCATTAAACTCATTCCATTTTTTCCAGAGCTTTGCTTCCTCACTACTTTTGGTAAATGAGTATTTTCCTTTTTTGTACTGAATGGGAAATACTTCCTTTACTTCATTATCAGCATTACTTACAGTTTTTGAAAGGTTATCTATAAGGCGATTAAGAACAGGTGCTTTTCTGTCGCGGTTACTTAAAATATACACGTTATATCCAGTTCTGTTGGACACAATGGCTCTTCCGTTTCTGTCAAGAATTTCCCCACGGGGTGCCATTAATTCAATACTTCTGAGAGTACGCGAATCACTTTTTTCTCTGTAATAGCTTCCCTTGGCTACCTGAAGATTCACTAATCTTACTGAAAAGAGTACAACGGTAATCATCATTACTGCAAAAACAACAATATATCTTCTTGGCTTCATACAGTTTCCTCCTCAGTAATAGTTTTCTTTTCTGCCCTATGTTTAATTATTTTCTGCTGCAACCACACGAAAAGAAGTGTGAATACTGCACCAAAAACGCCTTTTATAAGTATATTTGTTCCCAAAAAGCCCATTGATACAGAATATCCAAACATAGTTTTAAAAAGCATAAGCACTACTTCCATAACAGTTACAGAAGCAAATGTCACCCAACTCATAAGAAGCGGAGAGTTTTCTGTTTTTTCACTGACTGCCATACTGACAAATATTGCAAGATACATATATAAAAGTATGTTTAACCCAAAAATTTTCCCGAAAAGAGCATCGGAAAGCAACCCTGCAAAACCACCGATAAGTGCTGCCGGAACAGTATTCAGTGAAACAGAGCACATTATAATTGCGACTATCAGAACATCCGGAGAACATGATAGTATCTTTATATTTTCAAATATCAGACTTTGTGCTATAAAAGCCAGATATATTCCTATTATTTTTAAAAAATGTCTCACTTTTTTCACTCCTAGACGAAAGGCACTAAATTACATCTTACCCTTTCGCAGTGTTAAATTTATTTACTTACAAGTACCTTGTCAATACTATCGATATTTACACTGGTCTCTACAACTGCATTCAGTGTAAGTTTTCTGCTATCTTCTTTTATATCATTAACTTTTCCTATCAGTATACCTCTCGGGCATACACCGCCTGTACCTGACGTTTCAATCATATCTCCCGCCACTATTTTAGCCGCTTTATCAATATATCTCATTTTGCATTGTCCCTGGTCTGAAAGAGTACCGGAAGATTCTACTACTCCAAGGTCACCACTTCTGGGACAAACTGCAGCAACTGAACATTCAGAATCGTACAAAGTCCTTACCTTTGAAAAGTTATAACCAACTTCACAAACAATCCCCACAAGACCTTCCGGAACAGTTACCACCGCATTTTTCTTTATACCATCTTTTGAACCTTTATCAATGGTTAATGTATTGTGAAATTCTGTACTGTCGCGTCCTATAATATTTGCACCAACGCTTTTTATATCCTTACGGTTGTCGTTAAGGTCAATAAGTGCACGAATACGTATATTTTCTTCCTTATAGCCCTCTATCATTCTGAGCTGAGACTGCAAAGAAAGCACTTCTTCCTGAAGTTTTTTTACTTCTTTCGCATTTTTTCCGGAATTAAAAATGTTTTTAAAGAAGTTTCCTGTAGAATTTACAGCTACAGCCGTTACTTTCTGTACAGGAGAAATAATACTTCCCACAACATTCGATACGGCACTATTTCCCGTCCTCATCGAAAATGCTGCAACAGAAAGCACTACTACTGTTATAAGAATAATAATTATTAGATTTCGTTTAACAGGTTTTTTCATAATATCAGTATTCCTTTCATATACTTAACCCGAATTCTTTCAGGAATAATTCTACAAGAGCACATACCGGAAGTCCTACTACATTAAAGTAGTCTCCGTCTATTTTCTTAACAAACTTACTTCCGCCCATCTGTATGCCGTAAGCACCGGCTTTATCCATAGGTTCACGAGACTGTATGTATCTATCTATTTCTTCCGATGAAAGCTCCCTGAATGTAACAAGGGTTTTTTCGCATTTTGCCACAGATATTCCGCTTTTACAGTCAATCACGCAATAGCCTGTATATACCGTATGGGTTTTTCCACTTAGTTTCGTAAGCATCCTTCTTGCATCCTGTTCATTTTCAGGTTTACCGAAAACTTCATCATCAAGGCACACGCAGGTGTCAGCACCTATTACATAAGTATTTCCGCCGAAGGAACGGGCAACATCCGCAGATTTAACCATAGCAAGCTGTGTTACCATTTTTTCGGGAGGAAGATTATCATACACTGATTCATCCACATTTGAAGGCATAATCTGTGCATCTATGCCTATATTTTTCAAAAGCTCTTTACGTCTTGGAGATTTCGAAGCAAGAACGAACAGAGTTTTTCCCATATAATTCAAATCCTTTCTGCTTTAATTAGCAAAGGAAGTTTAGCTGAGAGAGGCCTGAATTTCGTTGTTTCAGGCGAGGTTCGGATAACTACCTAACCAAGTATTTTTTCTTTATATGAACGAATACTTTCCTCAATAATTTTTTCAGCTTCATCTCTGCCCAAAATTTCATTTACAGAAGTCTCTTTATTTTCAAGCATTTTGTACACTTCAAAGAAATGTGAAATTTCCCTCGACATATGTTCCGGAAGCTCACCAAGCTCTTTATATGCTGCATATGTGGGATCACTAAAGGGAATCGCAATTATTTTTTCATCCACTTTACCTGCATCAATCATTTTTAATACGCCTATCGGATAGCACCTTACCAAAACAAGAGGATCGATTATTTCCTGACAAAGCACAAGAACATCAAGTGGATCCCCGTCGTCGGCATAAGTACGTGGAATAAATCCGTAATTTGCCGGATAGTGAGTAGATGTATACAAAACTCTGTCAAGAATTATCATACCGGTCTCTTTATCAAGTTCGTACTTGTTGCGTCCGCCTTTGCGTATTTCAATAACCGCAAGAAAATCGTCTTTTTTAATTCTCTCGGGATTTACATTGTGCCAAACATTAAACATACGAAATCCTCCTACAACAATCTTAAATATTTGGGATAATGGTTCTTTGCTGTTGTTTCACTATACTTGTACCAACCAAGCGGAAATTTGTCTTCGTAAAGCATCGCTCCATATCCCTTTTCTGAATTTAAAGTTATTCCTTCACCTTTTACGTAAAGACCAATCTGCTCATCCCTTAGTGAAATTGTCCTCTTAAAATCGCTTTTTTTCATAGCCACACACAAATGATGTGCCGGAATAAACCTTCCCTTTCTTACTTCGCCGAGGAAAAGTCCCGGTCTTATGCATTTGATTTTTTCAAGAGATGGCATACTTTCCGGAATCAGATAGAGGTTTTCACCGTATGCAACAAACCTTCCCTCTAATTCCACTTTCAGGTTTTCTTTTTCAAATTGTCTATAACACTTTATATAATCATCCTTTGCTGCTTTTGGATAATTATACTTAACAACCCGTTTTTCACCACTTTTACGCAGAAGTGCTGAAAAATGCCCCTCGCCTTTAACTTTATGCGGCATCAGACGATGCGTTTCTATAAGCTCCATATCAGGATGCTTTTTTATGAATTCGTTACACACGTCTTCGTTTTCAACTGTTGCAAATGTGCAGGTTGAATATACTATATACCCACCGCAGTTAAGCATTTTATACGCTGATTCAAGTATACCGAGTTGTCTTACGCTACATGAAACTGTATGTTCAATACTCCATTCCCTTACTGCCACTTCATCTTTTCTGAACATTCCTTCACCGCTGCAGGGTGCATCAACCATTATCCCGTCAAAAAAACATTCAAAAGTTTTTTCCATTTTTTCAGGATACATACTTGTGACAACGGCATTTTTTATTCCCATACGTTCTATGTTTTCGCAAAGAATTTTAGCACGGCTTCCCGCAACTTCATTAGATACGATTAGTCCGCTGCCACCTAACTTAGCCGCAAGCTGAGTGCTTTTCCCCCCTGGAGCCGCACAAAGGTCAAGAAGCTTATCCCCTTCTTTAACCGGCAAGATTTCTGCCGCTATCATCGCTGACGGTTCCTGAGAGTAAAACAGTCCTGCAAGACTTGACGGATGCTTTCCTTTTTTTCCGTCATAATAAAAGCCATCATTGCACCAATCTATTCTGTCGCTGCAAAAATCAACAATTTGTCTGAATTCTTCAGATGAAGTCTTTAATGTATTGACCCTCAAACCTATATAAGGCGGCTTATCGTAACAGGATAAAAAGCTATCATATTCATTTTGCAAATCTGCTTTCATTCTTTCACAAAACTTATCCGGCAGCATAACATACTCCTTGAATACAATTTAACTAATTTATTATAGCACATGTCATTGTCAAAATAAAGCACTTTTTGAAATATCCGTAAAATAATTTAAAAAAGAAGTGTGCCGTGATTCCTGCGTAGCATCCCGACAAAGTTAAATTCCGCTAAATGCCGCTCGCGATTAAATTACGCAAATTCCTGTACGGTAAAAAAGCCGCAAATCGAAACAAACATCTTGATTTGCGGCTTTTTAGATATTAAAGAGTTACAATAGCTTCATCTTCGGTATACTTGATTCTGTCACCATTCTTATTAAGAGCATTTATATATGAAAGATAATCTTCCTTTGATGAAAACATAGGGGTAAATTCATTTTTTATTTTTAATGCACGTTCTGCCCCATCAGAAAGAAGAAGATACAACATCCCCAGCTGCAGCTTTGCACTTCCCACACAAGCTTTCATAGGATCTTCTATATAATAATCATTGCCGTGGCTTGTTCCTTTAGAACCACCGGAATAGGGATGTATAACGGGCATGATACAGGATAAGTCTCCCATATCTGTGCTTCCTGAACTAAACCCATCTGTGGTTACAAAATCATATTCCGGTATAGCAAGCTTTGCAGCATCAGCTGTAAGCTCTATCATTGACGGTGCATTATTTAACGGTGCATAACCCGGAATATCAACTATGTCAACATTAGCACCAAGAGAAAGAGCGCTTCCGCAAAGTGCTCTGTTAACTTTTTTGTTGGCATTTACAATAGCTTCAAACGTAGCTCCGCGGACATAGCTTTCAATGGTTGCAGTTTCAGGAATTGCATTAACCATACTTCCCCCACTTGTAATAATCGGATGAACACGGATAATATCGCTTTCTTTAAATGTTTCACGTATAGCATTTACAGCATTAAGTCCACAGCTTGCTGCATAAAGTGCATTTATACCGTTCCACGGTGACCCGCCTGCATGAGATGCCTTGCCTTTGTATATAATACTTTTCGCCATACATCCAACGCTACCCCTCGCAGAGTGAAACGAAGCCGAAGTATGTATCATAAAAGCAATGTCTACTCCGTCAAAATAACCTCTCGACAAAAATTCAGCCTTGCCGCCCATATATTTGATTTTACCCTCTTTGATAAGACCTTTGCGGTACTCAATTTCAAGAAGTTCTTCTGCAGGAACTGCACAAAGTCTGATTCTGCCTGACAGATCGTCAAGCACACCGGGTTCTTTAAGGGCTGCCGCAACGCCAACAAGTGCTGCACACTGTGCATTATGACCACAGGAATGTACGGCACCTGTTGTTGGGTCGCACTCAGGATGTTCCGGACATATAATTGAGTCAAGCTCACCAAGAACAAGCACCTCCGGGCCGGGTCTTCCTGTATCAATTACAGTATAAAAGCCTGTAATCCCTTCTGCCATAACAAGGTCATATCCGAGGCTACGGAATGTATCTGCCATATATTTTGAAGTTTTATATTCCTTGTAGCCTGTTTCGGGATTTTTCCACACATATCTTTCAGTATCAAGTATCAGTTGCGTATTTTTTTCTGCTGCTTCAAGTAGTTTTTTCATTTCAGTGTCGAGTAGACGTCTCGACTTCACCTCTCTTTCAAAATTTCGTGAGGTTTCGTCTAACACCCCTCACAGAACCCAACGTGCCCTATTAAGGCATTAGGCTCTTCATATAAATCTTACATTAAGTCCATATATCCACATATAGCTTTGGTTGTACTATAGGATGTTTTCTAAGCAGTGATTGGTATCTTTTCCAACTAAGATATGCTCTCTGACTTCGTCTTGTAAGTGCTTTGTAGAATGCACTCACTATGAAGCGATAGAAATTCAACAAACTTTGATAATTACCGCTTATCCCATAGTATGCATAGTGTCCTATGAGCTTCTTATTCAGCAATCCTATCGTGTTTGACGGCTTTCCGTGTATATTCATCTTCAGCCATTCCTTTACTGCTTGCTTCTTTGCTTTTAGCTTCTTCTTGCTTGTACGGTATATTATTCTGTATTTTCCTGTTAATGTTCCTCCGTTTATGAATGTGAAGCCAAGAAAATCGAAGCTTTCTGTCTTACCATCTTTGCTGTTTTGTTTCGCAAATCTTCCGAAACGCATTATCTTGCTTTTATCCTCTGCCAGTTCTAAGTTGAATTTCTTCAATCTTTCCTTTAATGCCTGATAGAAGCTTCTTGCCTCGTTCTCATACTGAAAGAAGCATACAAAGTCATCGGCATACCTCACGATATACGCTTCGCCTTTACATCTTTTCTTTACAACCTTATCAAACCACATATCAAGTACATAATGCAGATATACATTTGCAAGTACGGGTGATATTAGTCCGCCTTGTGGTGTCCCTTTATCACTCTCATAATATTTCATATCTTCGATTATCCCCGATTTGAGAAACCTTACGATATATCTTAGAAAATTCTTGTCCTGTATATCGTTTTCAAGAAACTTCATAAGCCATTTATGGTCTACGTTATCAAAGAAACCTTTGATGTCTGCATCTACCACATAATTGACTTTCCTTGTCATTACAATCTGGTTGATTTCCCTTATTGCCATATGACAGTTTCTTCCTTGCCTGAAACCATACGAAAAGTCATAGAATTTCCACTCATAGATTTGGTCAAGTATTTTACGCATTACTCCTTGAACTAATCTGTCCTCATAAGCAGGTATTCCAAGAGGACGCATTTTATCGCTTCCTGTTTTAGGAATATATGTTCTTCTTGCCGCTTGTGGGCGATAACTGAATGTTTTCATTCTTGCTATGAGATTTTCAAGATTTTCTTCAAGGTTTTCTGCGTATTGTTCCTTGCTCATTTTGTCTATGCCTGTTGCTTTTCCCGACTTTTGCATTTTATGTTCTTTAGCAAGGTTTTCCTTGTTCACATAGTGCATTATGGTTTGTACTTTCTCGTGATTTCTGGACTGCAATGCTATTTTGCTAAAATCATTTTCCACTTTCATTGTCACCTCTTGTGTAACAAATGTTTCTTTTAGTAAAGTGATTTATATGTTAGTCCCTTCCCTCCGTGCCGTTACGCTTTTTCATCGGTACTATGAACTAATCCGACTTCTTGCACATCATTTCTGCCATCTCAGACGTAATGCTCCTTGTATGGCAAATACTTTTCTCAAAGAATATGCAAGACCTCACAGGTATGCCGTGTGTAACAATCTTAAACTCGCCACGCTCTAAGACCCCGATGGAACCCTTTTATTCTAGTCCTTAGCGAATAAATGTTATTGCCTGCTACCGAGGTGACAGTATCGGCTTCCACTTTATCTAATCTAACGAGGCTCAATAGCTTCACGCTTTCGCATTGCGGCTCGAATAGTTTTCTGCCTACGCTTAAACCTAACCTC
>JAZPYX010000005.1:0-57649 GCA_045544395.1 Clostridia bacterium | reverse complement strand
TTCGAATCCGGACCCTTCAACCACTTGGGTACATCTCCAGATATGTTTGAACTCCGATTTGACGGAGAAAAAACTGAGCAAATTATAAAATTTTGTTAGAAAAATGTTAGAAATGGCTAGAAAAACCGCTAGATAAGGGTGTAAAAACCAGGTTTGAACCTCGCTTAAACTCGCATGGTTAAGCCATTTATAGGGGTACAGTTACAGTGTAACCGAGGGGATTTCGAGTGCACCCTATGTCCATTTGCAACAAGCAGTTCAAACATCGTGCGACAAGTCGTGCTTGTTTTCACTGTGCTGCTGCACAGCTCCGCACCGTCGCTTCAACTGCCCCGGCAGCATTCCGGCTCGATTCCACTTCGATACTTCTCCGAATATATTATTTCAGCTTGTCTTTGCGGAGTTCGGCAAAGAAATCCTTCAGCATAGAAGTACATTCATCTTCCATAATGCCACCATAAACTGCGGTATTACTTCCGAAATATGCTTTGGAAAATAAATCTATTTTACCGCCTGCACCGCCATATTCGGGGTCATAAGCTCCAAAATAAACACTACGCATACGAGCGTTTATAATTGCCCCACTACACATTACGCACGGTTCGAGCGTAACGTAGAGGTCGCAATCAGTAAGCCGCCAGTCGGAAATGTAGCTGCACGCCTGACGGATTGCAACAATTTCTGCATGGAGAGTTGGATCACAAAGTTCGTTACGGATATTGTGACCGATGCCGATTATTTCGTCATTTTTTACAACAACGGCACCAACAGGCATTTCCCCTTGTTGTGCAGCGGTCAGAGCTTCCTGAAGAGCGATTTTCATAAACTTATTGTCCAAAATAATCACCTTTCATATAATACCATAAAATTTTTATACAGTCAAGAAAAAACTCGCATTGATATAGCATACAATGCGAGTTTTTGAAATCTTTTTCAATTTATTAAAGACTGTCTATTTCTTGCTGTACCATTTCTTTGGTGACTGTCAGTACACTTGTGAAACGGCAGGTGAGAGCTTTTTCAAAGTTTTCTCTTGCTCCCTCAGTATCACCGAGGTTTTTGAGAACAAGACCATAATTGTAGTAGGGCATAGGGGTGACAAGGTCCGTCTTAAGAAGTTCCTGGTATACTTTTTTTGCTTCTTCATATTCACCAAGGTGAAGATAAAGCTCACCAAGATTGTCCGCAATTGTCCTGTCTGAACTATTATACTCATATGCTTGTTGCATGAATTCAAGACAATCATTATAAACGCTATTTTTCTTTGCTCTTTCAAGATAAAGGACACCGAGAGAACCATATGTGTTTGTGGCAGGAACTTTTTTGTGAACCTGCTCCATAATTTCTATTGCCTCATCGAGATTTCCTTCCTTCCATGTCAGGATAGCAAGGTTATGTCTGGCGTTTTCGCGGTCTATATCGCTTGTTCTTGAAGAGTTTATAACTTCATTAAGAAGGCGTCTGCCTTTTTCAAAACGGTCCTCACGCAGGCAGAATGCAGAATATGAAGTCTTGCAGGTTGCGTCCATTAAACCCGTTTTATATGCCTTTTTATAAAGCTTGTCCGCTTTTTCAACATCACCGCGTATAAAATATGCCTGTGAAGCAAAGCGGGTGAGAAGAGTTGCACGTCTGTTGTAGATGAGTATTGCGATGAATATCATAGCCACTACAGAAGCCGCAAGGAAACCGAACTGTTTGGATACAAACCATAGAGCAAGGAAAATGACAAGTCCGTAAATAAGAGATTTTTTCATAATTCAGCCAATCCTTCTTTTAAAATTCTGCAGAACCGGTTGTTCTGGGGAAGCTGAGAGCGTCACGAATATTCTGAATACCTGTGATATACATAAGAGCTCTCTCAAAACCGAGACCAAAGCCTGCGTGCTTTGCACTGCCGTAACGGCGAAGGTCAAGATACCACCAGTAGTCCTTGGGGTCAAGACCAAGTTCTGCCATTCTGGCTTCGAGAAGGTCAAGACGCTCTTCGCGCTGGCTTCCGCCTATGATTTCACCAACACCGGGAACGAGACAGTCCATAGCAGCAACAGTCTTTCCATCGTCGTTAAGACGCATATAGAAAGCTTTTATTTCTTTGGGATAGTCCATAACAAATACCGGACGTTTGAAAATCTTTTCTGTAAGATAACGCTCGTGCTCTGTCTGAAGGTCAATACCCCATTCTACAGGATAATCGAACTTTTCACCGCTTTCCTGTAAAAGCTTGATTGCTTCTGTATAAGTTACTCTGCCGAAGTCTGAGTTAAGAACTATGTTAAGTCTGTCAAACAGTGTGTTGTCGATGAACTTGTTGAAAAATTCCATTTCCTCGGGAGCGTTGTCAAGTACGTATTTAATGATGTATTTAAGCATATCTTCTGCAAGCTCTGCATCGTCGTTGAGGTCAGCAAAAGCAATTTCAGGCTCTACCATCCAGAATTCTGCACCATGACGTGGAGTGTTGCTTTTTTCAGCACGGAATGTAGGTCCGAACGTATAAACGCCACCGAGTGCCATTGCATGTGTTTCAACATTAAGCTGACCGCTTACGGTGAGGTTAGTGGGCTTTCCGAAAAAGTCCTGGGAAAAATCTATGCTTCCATCTTCGTTACGGGGAGGATTCTCCATATCAAGAGTAGTTACTCTGAACATTTCGCCTGCACCTTCACAGTCGCTTGATGTGATGATGGGGGTATGAACGTAAACAAAACCTCTCTCATTAAAGAAAGAATGAATTGCATAAGCAAGGATGCTTCTTACACGGAATACTGCAGAGAATGTGTTTGTTCTGGGGCGAAGATGCGCAATTGTACGAAGATATTCGTTTGAATGACGCTTCTTCTGAAGAGGATAATCGGGAGTAGAAGTACCCTCGATTTCAGCAGAATCTGCATTAAGCTCAAAAGGCTGTTTTGCATCGGGAGTAAGAACAATGCTACCCTCGAAATAAACTGCACTGCCTACGTTAAGGGCTGCGATTTCATCATAAGAGGCAAGCTTATCCTTTTCAATAACAACCTGAAGGCTGTCAAAAAAGCTACCGTCATTAATAGAAACAAAGCCGATGTTGTTGTTAGCACGGATTGATCTGATCCAGCCTGCTACACGTACCTTGTCACCGGTTTTAAGGTCAGTGCTTCTGTAAAGCTGTTTTATGGTAGTACGTTTCATAAAAATTACCTTCCTTTTAATCTATAATAATCGTATGTGTGTTTGTAAACACACCGTTCTTTTCAAGTTTAATAATACCGTCTTTATCAGAAATCTCTCTCACTTCACCGTCATGGTCGGGAACACCGCACCAAGGTTCTATGCAAACAAATGGTGCACCGGGTTCTTTCCAGATAAGTACGTTGGGCGTTTCAGAAAAATCTACAGTAATTGATTTTTCAGCACCTTTCTTTTTTATTGTGACACGTTTTGACGTGGTATCTCTGAAAATGTAAGTATCAAGTCTTTGGAATTCACTGTCACACAGTTCCATAACACCGTCTGCTATGGGTGCGTCTTCTGTTTTTCCGTTAAGGAACGGACCGTTTAAAAGGTGATTGGGAAGAATCTCTTTCTTATCAAAGAAAATGTTATAATCAGCAGTTTCACCCTCGCACATATAAGCTTCATGAGAACCGATTGAAAAGTACATTTCACCGTCTGTTTTGTTGTTAACTGTATATGTAACAATAATTGTATTGTCTTTAAGTACGTATGCTACACGCAGTTCAAAATCGAAAGGATAAACCTTTAGTGTTTCTTCGTCGGAACAAAGAAGATAAACCGCAGAATTTTCGGTTTTATTTTCAAGGGTAAACAAAGAACGCTTTGCAAAACCGTGATTGCGCATATCGTAGTATTCTCCGTTATGAAGATAGCGTGCCTCATACATACATCCGCATATAGGAAAGAGAAGAGGGGCATAACCGTTCCAATATGTTTCGTCACCGTTCCAGAGCCTTTCTGTACCGTCTTTATCCGCAATGCGCTTGAGCTCTGCACCGAAACTGTCTATTTCAACTGTAAGAAAATCATTCTTTATAACCGTGATGTCTGCCATAATAAACCACCTTAATAATATTAAAACTGTCACCCCCCGAAAATCGGGGCGTGACAGACTTTAATTAAATTTTAGTCTTCGCAACCGCTGCAGCCTTCGCAATCGCAATCATATTCGATTTCAATCTTTTCGTTGCAGTTGGGGCAAATGATACTGTCTTCACAAGACTCAAGAGTTTCTGCATCAAGGTAGATGAGGTCACCGCAAGCGGGACATTCAACACTGAATTCGTCCTCTTCGTCTTCACCGTAAATATCATCTTCAAGAAGAGCGAGGTCTTCGTCAACTTCATCAAGCTGAAGCTGCATTTCATCCTGCATATCCTCAATCTCATAAATTTCATCTGCTGTATCGGAAAGTGCATCTACTATTGCAAGAAGAAGCTTACCTTCCTTAGTTGTAGCATCAATATCAAGACCTTCTGCAAGACCTTTGATATATGCCATTTTCTCTGTTAAATAGCTCATATTAACCTCCAAAAAATTAATTATGCTCTACCCATATATTCGCCTGTGCGGGTATCAACCTTAATAACTTCACCATTGTCGATGAAAAGGGGTACCTGTATAACAGCACCTGTTTCAAGAGTAGCAGGCTTTGTAGCACCTGTTGCTGTGTTTCCTGCAAAACCGGGCTCTGTCTCTGTGATAGCGAGCTCTACAAAGTTCGGAGGCTCGATACCGAAGATGTTGCCTTTGTAAGAAAGAATCTTAACCTGCATATTTTCCTTAACAAACTTGAGTGCATCGCCAAGCTGGTCTGCACTTACAGGAATCTGCTCATAAGTTTCGGGGTCCATAAAGTAGAAAAGGTCACCGTCATTATAGAGATATTCCATATCCTTACGCTCGATATGAGCCTTAGGCATCTTATCTGTGGGGCTGAATGTTTTTTCAACAACACCGCCAGAAATAACGTTCTTAATCTTTGTTCTTACAAAAGCTGCGCCTTTGCCGGGTTTAACATGCTGGAATTCAATTATCTGATATACGCTTCCATCATATTCAAATGTTACACCGTTTCTAAAATCTCCTGCTGAAATCATTTTAATTCTATCCTTTCGTAATGTATTTTGAAACTACGTTACACCTTATTTTACTACATATTCTAATAAATATCAAGCACTTTTTTGCATAAATAAGCAAAATATAGGAATTTTATTTAAGAAGATAGCCTCTTGTGTATACAGGCGGTTTTTCGGAAGGAATTTTTCCTTTGTACATTGAGATTATTTTTGATGTGTCTTCGGGAGATTCTGTAGTAAACAAAAGACGCATTCCGCACACACCGGATTTCTTTATTTCATTTAGTTTGTCAGCCATAAAAGTCGGACGGGAATTGTACACAGAGTTAAGGTGAGTTTCGGTATTACCTGAAATTTTAAACCGGGCACCTGTTTTGTCTGTAAGGGAGATAGTGTTTGTGCAATCACATTTTCCTGTAATTCCTCGGATAAGGCACGCCCTTGACGTCATTACACGCTGATAGCCATAGCACACGATTTCGCAAGGCGTTTTTAAATAAGAAACTACAGAATTTACAGCTTGAAGTGAAAGCTCCGTTGAAAGGGTAATAGTCTGTACAAGACCTTCAATCTGAAGTGCAGAAACACTGTTATAAATATTCATACCCCAGTCAGCATATGCTTTGTGTCCAAGTCCCTTCGCAAGGTTAATCATACCGGGACTGGAAGCATATACCCCGTAAGAAGTGGAAATTGCAGAAAGCTCTGCTTTCAAAGATTTAACATCTGTAACCACTTCAGGCAGTACCACATAACATTTTTCATTCGGAGTTATTTTTTTCCAGAGATGAATGGGAACAAGGATTCTGTCAGCAGCCTGAGCTGATTTGAATTGTCCGGGGGAAGAAATTTCGGCTGCAATATAGGGTTCTGTTTTTTTGATTATGTTCTTTGCTTCAGGGTATGAGAAAGTGTATATTTCTTTTTTCTGTACCTGCATACGTTTTTCGGAAAGGAGTTCCGACGCATCCCGTCTTATGGAATTCAGTGTGGAAACAGGAACGGTAGATGTTCCGTCCGTAATGAATTCAAAACCTTTGAGTTCAAAAGGGGTGCTTCCCATTTTTCCAATCTGTGCTTCTGCACGTCCTTCTGAAAGAGGTGCTTTTAATGCTTTTTCTCCAACAGCACCTTCTGCATAAACTTTATTTGCACCGTCTGAAAGAGTAAGCGAAACCGCTTCGTTTTCCTTAAGTGTAAGCACTGCAGCAACAGAAATCTTTTTGTTTTCTACACCCTCACGGAAACTTTGACGAGCTTCCTTTAAAACTTCATCATCAGCACGTGATGACAGGTTATCGTTGCTTATTGAATAGTTCATTATTTCAGGGGTGTTTTTTTCTGAAAAATAAGCTTTTGTGAAACCGTCGCCGCGGACAAAAATCTTTTTCAGCCTGTCTTCATCCGCTTTTACAAGAGGGGAGAAACTGTCAAGATATTTACGGTAAACTGATGTAACGGTTGCGACATATTCGGGGCTTTTCATTCTGCCCTCGATTTTAAAGCTTGTTATACCGGCATCATACATAGCCTTCACTTCGTCAGCAAGACAAAGGTCACGGGGACTTAAAAAGTATCCCTTATTTTTGCCGAAACTATATAACTGACGGCATGGCTGTGCACATTCACCGCGATTTCCGCTTCTGCCACCTATAAATGACGACATAAGGCATTTTCCTGAAAAGCTTATGCACAGTGCACCGTGAACAAATGCTTCAAGTTCAGCGTCTGTGTTTTTGTGTATGTTTTCAATTTCACTACAGGAAAGTTCGCGGGATAAGACAACTCTGGAAAAACCAAGTTTTGCAAGTGCTTCAACGTCGTACTCGTTGCAAGCAGTAAGCTGGGTGCTGGCGTGAAGTTCCATTTGCGGGCATACGGTGTGAGCAATATGTGCTGCACCAAGGTCTTGAATGATAAGGGCATCAATGCCTGAGTCCGCCGCATTAATAACAGATTTTTCAAAGCTCCTTAACTCTCCGTCATTCATAAGGGTATTCAGTGCAAGATGCACCCTCACGTCACGGAGATGACAATATTTAACTGCTTCTTTAATCTCGTCCCAGGAAAAGTTTCCGGCATTCTTTCTTGCACTGAAGGATTTTTCGCCGAGATACACCGCATCGGCACCGTTCTGTACAGCGGCAACAAGGGCATCCCATTTTCCTGCGGGGGAGAGAAGTTCAGGTTTTCTGATGTTTTTCATAATAATTTAAATGGCACGGTCTAACCGATTGTATTTCGGGCAAGAGCGTGCCAATCCTTTTCAATATATTTTAATGTCTTCCTGAATTAATTTCAGTTTCGAGCTTTACAACCTTCATCCTGAGTTCCTGGTTTTCTGCTCTTAAACGATTAAGCTCAGCATTGAGTTTATCAAGTGCGAGCTTACTTGCACCTGCCTCTTCAGCATACTTAAGAAGCTGTGCGCGAAGCTTTTCATTGTCTTCCTGAGCTTGCTTATATTCGTCTGCAATATTTACTGCCGTCAGTACAGCTGCCATAGAAGTTGAAAGCCGCTTGTCCCCAGCAATAATGCTACGCATTTTTTTGTCAACGTGATATGCCACTCGCTGCACATATTCCTCATCGGCATCACATACAATTCTGTATTCTGCATTATTTATTTTAACTATAACAGGTGTTCTGTTTTCTTCCATCATAGAATACCCCTTTCAAAAGGTGTTTAAACATATATAGTTATTATAATACACAATAAGATGAATTTCAACATTTTTATTAAAAAAATAGCGATTTGTTTGGTAATAGAAAAATATTGCATTTATGAGGACGGTGTGATATACTGAATTTGTCACATAATTCAAAATTGAATAAACGCACGCGTAATTTCTGCTGTTACGGACATAATAGAGTTAGCAATTTTACTTTTGGTAAAAATGCGAGCTCAATTTTCGTTTGCTAACTTTTATGTTTTTAGAGATTGCGTAATGAATTTTGAATTGTGTGACAACATTCGGAGCGAGCATTTTTCAATGTGTGGCTTCGGATGAGGTCACACATTTTTTAATTCATAAATAATAGCAAAAGATAGGGGGAGTTTCTTTCATTCCGCAGATTAAAGTGTGTTTAATCAATTGAATAAGAAAGGAATAGTAAATATGAAAAGAAAACTTTTAGTAATGGCAGCAGTAGTTGCTTGTATGGTGATGCTGTTAGGTTTTAATACTTTGGCAAATGACATAAGTGTATATGTTGATAATGAGTATGTAAGACTTACCGATGTAAACGGAACGCCTGTATATCCATTTATACAGAATGGTACCACATATGTACCGCTTCGTGGTGTTTCACAGGCACTTGATTGTCAGGTAGGTTGGGACGGAAATAATAAAAATGTCCTTATCTACAAAGATATGCAGCCTGATGGGTCGGTTTTCAGAAATCGCAGTGATGATATACAGGTATATGTTGACAATGAACTCGTGGAGCTTAAAGATGCAAACGGAACAGTTGTAAAGCCTATTCTTAAAAATGGAACTACATACGTTCCTTTAAGAGGCGTTTCCAAAGCTTTGGGATACCCGATAACTTGGAATGGAAAAACAAGAGCTGTATGCGTTTGGAAGAATATCGTTCCCCCAGAAGGCGTTACGTTGGATTTTTTAAGACCATACGAAATTCAACATGTTAAGGGATGGTCATCTTTTGGTGCTACTTATGAGTCGGATGGTAGCATGATTGAAATTGATGGTGAGAATTATACGAATGCTCTTAGTGGATGGAGCGGGTCAGCACTCTTCAATTTAGATGGAAAATATGGTAGGTTAACCTGCGTGCTGGGACCTACTGCCAATTTGAATGATGAAAAAGTAGTAACATTTATTGTGGATGGCGAAATTGTTGATAAAGTAATAATAGAGCCTAATGGTTTTTCAAGAGAAATTAATATTGATTTGAAGTATGGTTTGCAATTAAAAATAATGATTGACGGATATGTTGGTTTAGGAAACATTTCTTTTTATGGATAATAAAACTAACACAAACAAAGGGATTGAGCAATTGCTCAACCCCTTTAATTTTACCTTATGTGTTGTATATAAGATGCGTGTAATTAAGACGCATAAATCCCGTATTCACACAACTTAAATATGCAACATGGGTGCTTTGTCACGCTGCTTAATACATTCCGCCCATTCCGCCGCCCATTCCGGGAGCTGCAGCCACGGGAGCTTCTTCCTTAGGCTGATCTGCAACGATTGATTCTGTTGTAAGAACCATACTTGCAACGCTTGCTGCATTCTGAAGAGCACTTCTTGTAACCTTTGCGGGGTCAACAATACCTGCCTTCATCATATCAACAAATTCGTCTGTAAGAGCGTTGTAGCCGATACCTTCCTTAGAAGACTTAATCTTTTCAACAACAACTGCACCTTCAACACCTGCGTTTGCACAAATCTGCTTAACAGGCTCTTCAATAGCACGAAGAACGATAGAAGCACCTGTCTTTTCGTCCCCTGTAAGAGACTCTGTAAGTTCCTTGACACAGTTTGTAGCAACGATAAAGCTTGTGCCGCCACCTGCAACGATACCTTCTTCAACAGCTGCTCTTGTAGCTGCGAGAGCATCTTCAATACGGAGCTTCATTTCCTTCATTTCAGTTTCTGTAGCTGCACCAACCTTGATAACAGCAACACCGCCTGAAAGCTTAGCAAGTCTTTCCTGAAGCTTTTCTTTGTCAAATTCGCTTGTTGTTGTTTCCATTTCACCGCGGATTGAAGAAATTCTGTCCTTAATCTGCTGACTGTCGCCAAGACCGTCAACGATGATTGTAGCTTCCTTAAGAATCTTAGCCTGACGGCAACGACCGAGAAGGTCAACTGTAGCTTCCTTAAGGTCAAGACCGAGGTCGTCGCTTATTACAGTACCGCCTGTAAGAATAGCGATATCCTGAAGCATAGCCTTTCTTCTGTCACCGAAGCCGGGAGCCTTAACTGCAACACATGTAAATGTACCGCGGAGCTTGTTTACGATAAGAGTAGTGAGAGCCTCACCCTCGATATCCTCTGCAATGATAAGGAGCTTCTTACCCTGCTGAACAATCTGTTCAAGAATGGGAAGAATGTCCTGAATGTTGGAAATCTTCTTATCTGTAAGAAGAATGTAAGCATCATCAAGAACAGCTTCCATCTTTTCTGTATCTGTTACCATGTAGGGAGAGAGGTAACCTCTGTCAAACTGCATACCTTCAACAACTTCACTGTAAGTTTCTGCAGTCTTACCCTCTTCAATAGTGATAACACCGTCTGCTGAAACCTTTTCCATAGCGTCAGCAATAAGTGCACCGATTTTTTCATCGCCTGCAGAGATTGAAGCAACACGAGCAATGTCGTCCTTGCCGTTTACCTTCTTAGCACTCTTAACGATGCAATCAACAGCAGCGTCAACAGCCTTCTGGATACCCTTTCTGATAACCATGGGGTTTGCACCTGCAGCAACGTTTTTAAGACCTTCTCTTACAAGAGCCTGTGCAAGAAGTGTAGCAGTAGTTGTACCGTCACCTGCAACATCATTTGTCTTTGTTGCAACTTCTCTTACAAGCTGAGCACCCATATTTTCAAAGGGATTTTCAAGTTCGATTTCTTTTGCAATTGTAACACCGTCATTAGTGATGAGGGGAGCACCGAATTTCTTTTCAAGAACTACGTTTCTGCCCTTGGGTCCGAGTGTTACTTTAACAGTATTGGCAAGCTGGTTTACACCGCTTTCAAGAGCCTTGCGGGCTTCTTCACCGAATAAAATATCCTTAGCCATTAATAATCACTCCTAATAAATCAATCTAAAATTGCGAGAATCTCACTCTGACGGAGAATTGTGTATTCGCAGCCGTCAAGCTTAACTTCTGTGCCTGCATACTTTGAAAGAAGCACCTTGTCGCCAACCTTGACTTCCATTTTTACATCTTTTCCGTCAACGATGCCACCGGGGCCAACTGCTACAACTTCAGCGTACTGAGGCTTTTCCTTAGCAGTGCCGGGAAGCACGATTCCGCTTTTTGTGGTTTCTTCTGTTTCCACCATTTTGATAACGACTTTGTCGCCAAGCGGTCTGATTGTCATATATATTACCTCCTAACAAATAATAATCATTTATAAACATGCACATTACATTTTACCACATAAAAATAAATTTGCAATATTAAATTGTGAAATTTTTGATAAAAAGCCAAAAGTTCACAAATTAATAATAATTCCTTCTTTTTTTCATAAAATTTTAGAGAAAGGAATGATGTTATGGTGAAAATAATTGAGTTGGTATCTCTTTGTGGGATAGGAAAAGGCACTGCACGTATAACCGATGAAAGCGTTGAAGTTGAAATAAACGGAATAATCGGAAGTATGAAGGTATGGCTTGTAGGCGGGGAGGAAGCTGAAAAAGTAGGGAATGTTGTGGACGGCAAGCTTTCCAGAATGATTGATACTACAAGGCATACGGGAATTCTTGTTACACAAAGCGGCAGGCAGATAATGCACGGAAGGTATTCAGAGAAAGTTCCGAAGGAAACTGAAATTCAACGCGATGATGATTTTATATTAAGCGGAATAAAACTCAGAAAAGTGACAAATAGAAGCTATGCGGGATTTTGCGAAGAGTTAAGGTACATATTAAGCAATAAAAAGGTGTATCAGAATTACAGAAAACACGGGTATTACAGAGCAGGTGAAAGTAGTGAATTGGGTGCATTGGCATTAAAGCTGGAAGAAAACGATGAAAACCCGTTTGAAGCCTTTGGCGATATGTGCCTTTATAAAAACGGATACGTAATAGTATGCGTGGATAAACAGACGAAAAAGCTCAGAAAAATGCAATAAGGTTATTTTAAATATTTAAGAGGGTCAACAGGGGTGTCATTTTCTGTTATTTCAAAATGGAGATGCGGCCCGGTTGACCTTCCTGTATTTCCGCTTAGGGCTATTACTGTTTCAGCAGATACGGTATCGCCCTCGCTTACGTTGATCTGACTAAGATGTGCATAGGATGTTTCTACACCGTGACCGTGGTTTATTTTAACGAATTTGCCATATCCGCCTGCGTTCTCACTGACATAACTGACAACTCCACATTCTGCAGCTTTGACAGGAGTGCCTTCAGATACAGCGATATCTATACCTTCGTGCATACGTCCCCAACGTGAACCAAAAGGCGAGGAAAGCGGACCATTAAGGGGATAAAAAAGTCCCGTTTTAAGTACCTCCTTAAATTTAGTGCCAACTTTTATTACCTGATTAACCGGTTTTAAAGTTACTTGCTCTGAAGTTACAAGGCTTGATTGCTGAAGACCGTTTTCATAAACCGTGCGGTGAGAAATTTCTGCGGTTCCGTTTTTTCCTTCTGTTTGTGTTATTGTGTCACCTATATAGAGGGTGTTGTCATCTACGGTTTTTGTTTCAAAGGGAAGAACTTTAGATTCAGTTGTATTGACTACGCTTATAACGTCTATACTACCATTTTCCGAAAGGAGACGATAACATTCTTCTGCTGAAGAAATGCTGCTTTTGGTGAGAACCTCCGGTTTGTATGTAAGGTTAGATGAAAGAGTTGCATCGCCGTTCATCGAATATTGTGCAATATATTTGTTTACGACTTTTTCTGCAACATCTGAGCTTGCACAGCTGAATACAGCAGCGCTTCCTGAATATAGCGTACATCCTGAAACGTAATCACCTGAAGAAAGTAAAATTTTTTCAGAAAGAGCTTTTGCAGAAGATATGTCTGATTTGAGAGTGACAGTAGGTAATAACTTCAGATTTGAAAATTCAGGCTTTTCTGTGCCGGAATTAACTGCTGTTTCACTTGCATAATTAACGGCTTTTCTATAAACTGTTTCAGAGGAAACCACGGCAATTTTTTCACCGTCAATGTAAATAGCCTCCCCGAATGTAAAATATTCAAAAAAACCAAAGATACAACATATTGCAACAATAGCGGAAGTAACCTTGTTTGAAAAACGTCTGAATAATGTTTTTGCTTTTCTGCTTTTTAAAGAAATTTCTTCTGTTTTGAAAGTGTCAGCGGAATTATTGAGATAAGAAGAACTGTCTTTTTTTGCGATTATGTCAGAAAATACGGTGCTTTTTTTGTTGAATTTCGAAAATTCTGTCTGCATATAAAAAACCTCCCTGTAAAAGTGAACTCTTTTATAGATATGCGGACAGGCAAAAAAATAGAACTGCCACTTTGTGGCAGTTCTCAGCGTGCCGATAGGTTTATCGACACGCTGGCAGACATCGAAAAAGGAAGGTAAATTTGTCGAACACGAACTCGTCGGCGTATGTGGATACGGTAGAGGTCGTGTTCGGCGAAAACAAGCAGAAATGGCTACAAACTGCAGTTTGTAGCCATAAGATTTCTTTCGTTATATAACACCTCATCCACCGCAAGCGGTCCTCCTTCCCCTAAGAGGGGAAGGCTTTATTTTTGTCTCTGCTTGTGGTTGACCGACTTTTTCGACAGTTTGAGAACTGCCACAAAGTGGCAGTTCTCAAAATACATAACAGATTATATTTTATTTCTTTTCAATCTTTCCTCTTACAATTTTCTTTGAAGAGTTCTTTATAAATTCTTCTTCACGCATAACAATTTTGCCGATTTGCTTATATGCGGGAAGCTCAGAGAGAACTTTGTGAATGTCTGCGTTTACATCTGCATCTTTTATTAATTCTTCGTCGGGGAAAATTTCTGCACAAAGGATAGTTTTGTCGCCATCCTTTGAATCGTAAACAACAACTTCCTTAATGTAGGGGATTGTGTAGATATATTCTTCAAGTTCTTCGGGGTAGATATTTTTACCGTTGTCAAGAACGATGATATTCTTTTTGCGTCCTGTAATAACAAGCTGTCCCTTCTTGTTGACATAACCATAGTCGCCTGTGTAGAACCAACCGTCTTTAATAACTTCAGCAGTAGCCTCAGGCTTTTTGTAGTAACCGAGCATTACAGTATCACTCTTAACGCAGATTTCACCGATTCCGTCAACGGGTGAGTCAATCTTAAGTTCCGTACAGGGAAGAGGATAGCCTACTGTGTGGTAGTCTGCATCGTGGGGAGAATTTACGCTTACAAGAGGCGAACACTCTGTAATTCCGTAACCGTTAAGGATAAGAATACCGATAGCATCGAAGAAGTATGCCGTGTCAACGGGAATGGGTGCACCACCGCATACAACCTCCATAAGCTCACCGCCAAGTCCTTCGTGAACTGATTTGAAAAGAGTTCTTCTAAGGTCAATACCAACCTTACGAAGACCGTTACTTACCTTCATCATGGTTGTAAGCATCTTTAATTTACCCTGCTTTTGTGCGTTACGAAGTACATTTTTGTGAAGTGCAGATGCAACTGCAGGAACAACGTACATATAATCAGGCTTGTAAAGCTGAAGATTCTTTGCGATAGCACGAAGGCTTTCGTTGATGCAGAGAGTAACTCTCTTATGAATACCTACAAGAATACCGCATACTGCTTCATATGTATGGTGATAGGGGAGTATTGAAAGGGTATTTGTAAGAATTGTTGCCGCACGAAGACCGTGATAAATAAGTGAAATAAGGTTGTGCTCTGAAAGCATTACACCCTTTGCAAGGCCTGTTGTGCCTGATGTGTAAACGAGCATTTTCATATCGGAAAGCGAGCTCTTCTGGTCGATATAAGCGGTATTTCCTGCCTTGTAAAGCTCCATACCTTTTTTCTTTAAAAGGTCGAAGGAAAGAAATTCCCCATCATCCTCTGCACGGTCAAGACCAACAAAAAGCTTGATATTTGCAAGCTCTTCCTTATGTGCACGAAGAACAGGCTCAATCTTTTCTCCGTAGAAAATAACCTCGGTATCGCTGTCTGTGATAACGTGGAGCAAATCTTTTTCAGGAAGCTCTTTATCAATGCCTACAAACACACTGTCGGAAAGAAGTGCTGTAAGGTATGTGTTTATCCACTTGTAGCTGTTTTCGCCAACGCAGGCAATGTGCTTTTTGCTGATGCCCCTATCAGCAAGCGCCGTTCCCAGTGAATAAACATCGTCATAGAATTCACCGTATGTAACATCAATTACGTTTTTATCTGCGCCTTTGTATCTGTATGCAATTTTGTTTGCATCCTTCTTTGTCTGCTCAAGCATATCCCGAAGAGAAGAGAGAGGCATCGGATCATAATATTTTACATTAGCCATTGGGAAACATCTCCTTTAATCATCAATTTTTATCTGTCAGAAGCTTGTTAACTTCCGCAATAAATGTGTTTACATCTTTAAACTGACGGTATACGGATGCAAAACGAACGTATGCAACCTCGTCAATGTCTTTAAGTCCTTCCATAACCTTTTCACCGATTTCCTTTGTCGAAATTTCGCGCTTCAGGGTGTTTTGAAGGTCTGATTCAATCTTGTCTACAAGACGGTCGAGCGTGCTTGTTTCAACGGGACGCTTTTCACAGGCACGTGTAAGTCCTGCGAGAAGCTTTTCACGGTTGAAAAGCTCACGTGTTTTATCCTTTTTAATTACTATGATAGGAAGACTTTCTACCTTTTCATAGGTAGTGAACCTCTGACCGCATTCGATACATTCACGTCTTCTTCTGATTGCAACCCCTTCATCTGTGGGTCTGGAGTCTATAACTTTACTGTCTTCAAATCCGCAAAACGGACAACGCATAAAAATACCTCCAATCAAATTATTCATTTGCAATATGCAGATGAATAATTTGAAATGCAAAATTCATAATGCATAATGCAAAATTAACATTGATTTTTGCCCTTGCAAAAATCTTTTGTATATCAGAAAAATAGGGAAAAATGTTCGTAACAAAAGGCTTTAAATTTGAAATTCGCTCAGCGAATTTCTACAATAAACAGAAAAGTGTTGTTAATCAAATTGTTTAAAGCTTCAATAAGGATTTATCGCCTTTTGTGTTCTGGACGTTTTTAACATTTTCCCAGTGCCATAATTTTGTCAATTCTACCCTGGTGCCTTCCGCCCTCAAATTCAGCATCCATATACGCATCAACTATTTTTTTAGCGGTTTCTACATCTGTAAATCTTCCGCCGAGTGCGATTACGTTAGCATTATTGTGCTGCTTTACAAGTGCCGCAATTTCGGGAGAAGGACAAAGTCCGCAACGGATGCCGTCTACCTTGTTTGCTGCAATAGAAATACCTACACCTGTTCCGCATACAAGAATACCGAAATCAGCATTCCCCTTGACTACTTCATCGCAACAAAGCTTTGCATAGTCGGGGTAGTCAACACTGTCGGGTGTGTTTGTTCCGAGGTCTGTGATTTCGTTTCCTTTTTCGGAAAGATAATCACGAAGAATGTTCTTAAGTTCAAATCCACCGTGGTCTGCCGCCATAGCAATTTTCATTTACAATCAATCCTTTCAGAAATTATATGTTTGATAATTTTTCTTCTCTTTCACGTTCTGCCTGAGGCTTGCGAAGATATACCACCGATAAATCCTCAGGAGAAACAGGCTCCTTATTAAAAGCTGCAAATGCTACACTTGCCGCCCTCTGCAGGCAGTGCTGTGGCATAGCAAAAACTGCTTTTTCGCCAAGTAATTCCGTAATTTTATTTTTATGTACTTTAACCCCGTCACCGACAAAAATAACTTTTTCGTTAATCTCTGAACACAGGTCTTCAATAGAAAGTGCACGTGGCTCTTTAACAGTAACAAGTTTTCCGCCCTCATATCTGTAAAGTGCATTGTATACCTGACCGCGTCTTGCATCCATAATCGGTGCTAACAGAAGGTCAGTGTGTGAAATATTGTATGCAAGTGCCTCGAGAGTAGAAATTCCGCATACTTTTTTATTAAGCCCGTAACTGAGTCCTTTTATTGTTCCTATCCCGATACGAAGGCCTGTAAAAGAACCGGGCCCTTCACTGCAGGCGAAAAGGTCAATGTCATTAATTGTAAGTCCTGATTTTAAAAGCACCTCATCAACCATCGGCATAATTGTTTCAGAATGAGTGAGGGAAGTGGTGAAACTCATTTCCCCCTTGATTTCACCATCTTTTAATACGGCGACAGTTGCAGTAAGTGCAGATGAATCAACTGCAAGTATGTTCATTGGTTAATCACCTCAATAAGTCTTTCGTCATTATCGTTTCCTGTACGGCTGATTTTAATAATGATTTTATCATCGGGAAGGTCGTCCATAAATGCATCCGGCCACTCTATAACAGAAATCCCGTTTTCAATCTGTTCCTCAAAACCAATATCAAGAAGCTCCTCATAATCATTAAGCCTGTAAAGGTCATAGTGATTGATTTGAACAGCGCCGTTATAGCGGTGCATTATTATAAAGGTAGGGGAGCTTACGCCCTTGTCGATTCCGAAATAGCGGGCAAAGCCACGAGTAAAAGCGGTTTTGCCTGCACCAAGGTCCCCCGTCAGACATACTACACGTGGAGGCTTTATGTTCTTTGCAAATTCAAATGCAAAATTTTCTGTTTCTTCGGGACTACGAGATAAAAAGGTCAAAACGATGCCTCCCTTCTATAGTTTCGTTAAATACAACATATAGTATATAATACCACATATCGAAACATATTTCAATATCTTTATTGAAAAATAATCGGGCAAAATATATTTATATATATAAAGGAAGAAATACAAAAATTGTGGGAATTTTTGCGGTTTTGCGAGTGTTTTAAAGAAAAATGTGTGATTTTTTGTGAAAATGTGTGATTTTCTATTGACAAGAGCTATATCTTTGTTGTATTCTATAGGTAGTAATGTTGTACTTGGGAAATTAACTCGGAAATCAAAAATGGAGGGGTATGTTATGACATACGAAACAATGGAAAAAATTAAAATAACTCCTCGCGTACAGTTGTTACGCGATAATCTTTTTGAAAGCACACCTCAGATAGAGAGTGACCGTGCAAGACTTCTTACAGAAAGCTATAAAATGACAGAGCACCTTCCCGTTATTAAGAGAAGAAGCCATGCTTTCCGTCATATTCTTGAAAATATTCCGATTACTATTCGTGAGGCGGAGCTTGTTGTCGGCAGTACAACAAAGAAATCAAGAAGCTGTCAGACTTTCCCTGAGTATTCTTTTGAATGGCTTGAGGAAGAGCTTGATACTATTGCTACAAGAAGTGCCGATCCTTTCTATATCAGTGAGGAGGATAAGAAAATTCTTATTGAGGCTCATAAGTATTGGAAGGGTAAGACAAACAGCGACCTTGCTACAAGCTTTATGGCTCCCGAAACACTTAAAGCTATTGAACACAATGTGTTTACAACAGGTAACTATTTTTATAACGGTGTAGGTCACCTTTCTGTTCAGTATGACAAGGTACTTGCTATCGGCTACAACGGTATTATAGCTGAAGCTAAGGCAGTTCTTGCGAAAGCTGACAAAACCTGCAGAAAGTTCCCTCATAAGAATGCATTTCTTGAAGCAGTTATAGAAAGCTGTGAGGCAGCTATTACTTATGCAAACCGTTATGCTGACCTTGCTGAAGAAATGGCATCTAAGGAAAGCGGTCAGAGAAAAGAGGAACTTCTGAAAATTGCCGCAAACTGCCGTAAGGTTCCTGCAAACGGTGCAGAAAGCTTTTATGAAGCTTGTCAGTCGTTCTGGTTTGTACAGATGCTTATTCAGACAGAGGGCAGCGGTCACAGTATCTCTCCCGGACGTTTTGACCAGTATATGTATCCTTATTTCAAAAAGGATTTTGAAGCAGGTAAGATTACTCTTTCTGAGGCACAGGAGCTTATCGACTGTGTATGGATTAAGCTTAACGATATGAGTAAGGTAAGAGACGCCCTGAGTGCTGCAGGCTTTGCAGGCTACAGTATGTTCCAGAACCTTATCGTTGGCGGACAGACACGTGACGGTATTGATGCAACGAATGAACTTTCATTTATGTGCCTTAATGCTACACTCCACACAATGCTTCCCCAGCCTTCTCTTTCAATCAGAGTGTGGAATGGTTCGCCTAACGACCTTCTCATTATGGCTGCAAACGTTACACGTACAGGTGTAGGTCTTCCGGCTTATTACAATGATGAAGTTATTATTCCTGCACTTCTCAGCCGTGGCGTTGAGGTAAGAGACGCAAGAAACTACTGTATCATCGGTTGTGTTGAGCCTCAGTCTCCCGGAAATACAGACGGTTGGCACGATGCAGCGTTCTTTAATATGCTTCGTCCGCTTGAGCTTGTTTTCTCAAACGGTAAGAGTAAGGGTGAGCAGATAAGCATTAAAACAGGCGAGGTTGAAACTCTCGACACTTACGAAAAATTCTTTGAAGCTTACAAAGCTCAGACAGAATATATGATAGAGCTTATGGTTAACTCCGATAACTCTATTGACAAGGCACACGCACTCAGAACTCCTCTTCCGTATCTTTCATCAATGGTTGATGATTGTATCAAGAGATGTACAAGTGTTCAGGAGGGTGGTGCAAAATACAACTTTACAGGTCCTCAGGGATTTGGTGTAGCGAATATGGCAGATGCCCTTTATGCTATGAAAAAGCTTGTATATGATGAAAAGAAATACACACTTAAGGAAGTTAAGGCAGCTCTTGAGGCAAACTTCAGTGGTGAGGCTTCTGGCGTTAACGCTGAAGAGGCAACAATCAGGATTGCAACAGAGCTTAAAAATAACAATGTAGAGCTTAATGAAGAAATCATTAAGGAAATTTACAAGAGTGTTAAAGAATCAAATATTGGCGGAGATGCAAGATATGCTCAGCTTCTTGAGGATATAAACGCACTTCCGAAGTTTGGTAACGATAATGACGAGGTTGACGAATTTGCAAGAGAAGCATCTTACGTTTATACACGTCCCTTTGATAAGTATACTAACCCACGTGAGGGTAAGTATCAGGCAGGTCTTTATCCTGTATCTGCAAACGTACCGCTCGGTGCACAGACAGGTGCAACACCTGATGGCAGACTTGCTTATACTCCTATTGCAGACGGTGTATCACCCGGTGCAGGCCGTGACGTGACAGGTCCCACAGCGGCAGCTAACTCAGTATCAAAGATTGACCACGGTATTGCATCAAACGGTACTCTTTACAATATGAAGTTCCATCCTTCGGCACTTAAGGGCGATGAAGGCCTTCAGAACTTCGTATCACTTGTAAGAGGTTACTTTGACAGAAAGGGTATGCACGTTCAGTTCAACGTAGTAAGCCGTGAAACTCTTGAGGACGCACAGAAGCATCCGGAAAACTACAAGAATCTTGTAGTTCGTGTTGCAGGTTACAGTGCACTCTTCACAACTCTTTCACGCTCACTTCAGGATGATATCATCAACAGAACAGAGCAGATGAGGTTCTGATGCGAAGCGATAAAATGCACAGAACGCATCAAGCAAAAGCGAAAAAAAAGTTAATGTTGCAGAAAAGCAGAGGTAGAGAAAGCATCGGTAAAAATTTGCCGGAAGCAAATTTTGGTGATTGAATTGCTTGATGCTACAGACAAACTTCACCTCTCGCAGTATCTTTATACAGCTTCGGGATTCAGTTTGTCCGTTCTGCACTATTTTCTCGCATCGCTAATTGCTAAAAGTTTAAAGGAATGAAAAATATGGAAATTTCTAAAGTAAGAGGAAGAATTTTCGATATTCAGAAATATTCCGTTCATGACGGCCCCGGTATAAGGACGATAGTTTTCCTTAAAGGATGTGCCCTTCGGTGCAGATGGTGCTGTAACCCCGAATCGCAGAGCTTTGAGATACAGACTATGAAAACAAACGACGGTTCAAAGCTTATGGGCAGGGATGTTACCGCAGGTGAAATAATTGATGAGGTTAAAAAGGATTACGCCTTCTTCAGAAGAAGCGGCGGCGGTCTCACCCTCTCAGGCGGGGAGATGCTCCTTCAGCCGGACTTTTCGCTTGCACTTCTCACCCTTGCGAAAAAGAGCGGAATTACAACTGCGGTTGAATCAACCGGCTATGCAAATTTCGAAACAATCGAAAAATTGCTTCCGTATATAGACACGTATCTTCTTGATATAAAGCATTTCAATTCTGATAAGCATAAGGAATTTACAGGTAAGGATAATGTGCTTATTCTTGAAAATGCAGTTAAAATCGCACAGCTTGCAAAAAAATGTATTGTCCGTGTTCCCACAATTCCGGGATTTAATGATACTCCCGAGGAAATAAGGGATATTGCACGTTTTGCCGCACAGCAGATGAGAGTTGAGGAAATCAATCTTCTTCCTTATCACCGTTACGGTATGGATAAATACGAAGGACTTGGAAGAGAATATCTTATGGGTGATGTTCTTCCTCCGACTGAGGAGCATATGCAGATGCTTAAGCGTGTGTGTGAAGAAGAAGGCTTAAAGGCAAAAATCGGTGGATAACAAAGCCTTTGAAAGGAATAATATAAATGAACGAGTTTAATTTTGATATTAAAGACAAAATGAGAATAATTCAGGAACTTGTTCCCGGTAAACAGATTACACTTGCACATATTATTGCAAATCCGGACAAGGTACTGTACCGCAAGCTTGGTCTCGACCCTGCAATAGACTATAAAAAGGCGGCAATCGGTATTATAACAATGTCGCCCAGCGAAACGGCAATTATTGCTGCAGATATTGCAATTAAGTCATCAGGCAGTGAAATTGGTTTTGTTGACCGTTTCAGCGGAACGCTTATTGTTACCGGAACCGTTTCCGAGGTTACGGAGTCGGTAGAGGCTGTTTGTGAGTATGCAGAGAAGACCCTCGGATTCTCTGTGTGTCAGATAACTAAAACGTGATGAAAAAACTTATTCTCGTAGGTCGCAGTGAGGCCGGAAAAACAACTCTCAAGCAAGCACTGCGCGGAAGAAAAATTGAATATGAAAAAACCCAGTATGTGGAATTCGGTGACGTAATTATTGACACCCCCGGTGAGTATGCCGAAAATCCTGAGCTTGGCCGGGCACTTGCACTTTACTCCTATGAGGCGGATGTTGTGGGAATTTTAATAAGCGCTACGGAGCAGTACTCTTTGTTTCCTCCGTGCGTTGCTCCGGTGGCTAATCGTGAAGTCATAGGTATTGTGACTAAGGCGGACCATCCGAATGCGAGGGTTGACCTTGCGAAAATGTGGCTTTCGTTGGCGGGATGTGAGAAAATATTCGTAACTTCCTCATATAACCACGATGGAGTCGACGAAATTATAGAATATCTGGCACAATAATTATAAAAAACCACAAAAAACCACAAAAAATCACAACCAAGGTATTGACAATATATAGTGTATGTTGTAAAATATAATTAAAATGAAGATAGAATTAATTTTTTCTTGAAAGGATGAATGGCAAATGGTAAACGAGTACGAAATTAAAAAACAAATTTGCGAAATCGGAAAAAGAATTTATGACAGAGGCATGGTTGCTGCAAACGACGGTAACATCTCAGTTAAGATTTCCGATAACGAATTCCTTTGCACACCCACAGGTGTAAGTAAGGGATTTATGACACCCGACTATATCTGCCGCGTGGATAAAGAGGGTAAGGTTCTTGAAGCTAACGGTAACTTTAAGCCTTCAAGTGAAATCAAAATGCATATGCGTGTATATGCACAGCGTCCTGATGTTAAGAGCGTTGTTCATGCACATCCTATTTATGCAACAAGCTTTGCTATCGCAGGCATTCCGCTTACACAGCCCATTATGCCTGAGGCAGTTATTGCTCTTGGTTGTGTTCCGATTGCTGAATACGGCACACCTTCAACAAATGAAATTCCCGATGCTGTTGAAAAGTATCTTCCTTACTTCGATGCAGTACTTCTTGCAAACCATGGTGCACTTGCTTACAGTGATTCACTTCTTGCTGCATACCACAAGATGGAATCTCTTGAGTTCTATGCACAGCTTCTCTTCAATGCAAGACAGCTTGGCGGTCCTAAGGAACTTAATGACGAACAGGTTAAGCAGCTTTATGAAATCCGTCGTCAGTTTGGTCTCACAGGTAAGCATCCTGCAAACATCTGTGTGAATAACCGTGACGGTAAGGCAAGCTGCCATAGCTGTGGCTCTTGTGCAATCGCAGCTAACGGTGCAATGAGCGTTTCTGATTCAGAGCTTGTTTCTGAAATCACAAAGAAAGTTCTTGCTGCAATGAACAAATAATTTTTGTAAATAAATTTTTCAGAAAGGAAAATCGGAAATGGACATCAATTCAGATAAGATACAACAGATAGTACAACAGGTTCTGAGTGAGATGGGCGGTGCTGCTCCCAAAGCAGCACCTAAGGCAAGCGGTCCTATTCCTAAAACATCACGTGCTGCAATGCTTACAAAGCTTGAGCATTATGATATTAAGGAATTCCCCATCCCCGAGCTTGGCGATGATGATATCCTCGTTAAGGTTGAGGGTTGTGGCGTTTGCGGTACTGACGCTCACGAATTCAAGCGCGATCCCTTCGGTCTTATCCCCGTAGTTCTCGGCCATGAGGGTACAGGTGAAATCGTAAAGATGGGTAAGAATGTTAAGAAGGACAGTGCTGGTAAGCCACTTAACATTGGTGACAAGGTTGTTACATGTATGATATTCAAGGATAATCCTGATATCACAATGTATGACCTTAACAAGCAGAACGTAGGAGGCGCAGACGTTTACGGACTTATCCCCGACGATGAAATTCATCTTAACGGATGGTTCGCAGATTACATGGTAATCCGCAAGGGTTCATCAGTATTCAACGTAAGTGACCTTGACCTTGATTCAAGAATACTTATCGAGCCTTGTGCAGTACTTATTCACGCAGTTGAGCGTGCAAAGACAACAGGTATTCTTCGTTTCAACAGCCGTGTTGCAGTACAGGGCTGCGGACCTATCGGTCTTATATGTATAGCAATTCTCCGTACAATGGGTATTGAGAATATTACAGCTATAGACGGCGAAGAGAAGAGACTTTCATTCGCTAAGGAAATGGGTGCAACTGCTACAGTTAACTTCAAGGAATATAAAGGCATTGAAGCTCTTTCAGATGCTGTTAAGGAATCCTTCGGCGGATACTATGCAGACTTTGCATTCCAGTGCACAGGTTCACCTATTGCACACGCAAACATCTATAAGTTCATCAGAAGCGGTGGCGGACTTTGTGAACTTGGTTTCTTTATCAACGGTGGCGATGCTACAATCAATCCTCACTTTGATATCTGTTCAAAAGAAATCACAACAGTAGGTTCATGGGTTTACACACTCCGTGACTATGCAACAACATTTGATTTCCTTAAGAGAGCTAAGGGCATCGGTCTTCCCATGTCAAAGCTTATAACACACCGTTATAAACTTGAAGAAATCAACGAAGCACACGTAACTAACCTTAAGATGGAAGGCTTGAAGGTAGCCATCATCAACGAGTAATAAATTATAATTTATATATTTTTTAGGAGGTAACTAATTATGGCACAGGAAGCATTAGGTATGATTGAAACAAGAGGTCTCGTTGCAGCAGTTGAGGCAGCAGACGCAATGGTAAAGGCAGCAGAAGTAACACTTATCGGAACAGAAAAGATCGGTAGCGGTCTTGTAAGTGTTATGGTTCGCGGTGACGTTGGTGCAGTTAAAGCAGCAGTTGAAGCAGGCAGCACATGCGCTTCAAGACTTGGTGAACTTATCGCTGTACACGTTATTCCCCGTCCTCATGGCGATGTTGAAAAGATTCTCCCCACATTCTAATTAAAAAAGGGTGAATTAAAATGGCTGAAAAGAAAACTACAGCAAACAAAGCAACTACAACTAAAAAAGCTGCTCCTGTAAAAGAGGAGGTAGCTGTTGAAATTAAAAAGGAGGTAAAGGTTATGACTCAGGAAGCACTCGGTATGGTAGAAACAAGAGGTCTTGTTGCAGCAATCGAAGCTGCAGATTCTATGCTTAAGGCAGCAAACGTAACACTTATCGGAACAGAAAAAATCGGTAGCGGTCTTGTAAGCGTTATGGTTCGTGGTGACGTTGGTGCAGTTAAGGCAGCAGTTGAAGCTGGTAGCTCAAACGCTTCTAAGCTTGGCGAGCTCGTTGCAGTACACGTTATTCCTCGTCCTCACGGCGATGTTGAAAAAATTCTTCCCGCTATTAAATAATTGGGGGAATCTGAATGTTAATCGGTAAAGTAGTCGGAAGCGTTGTTTCAACGCGGAAGAATGAAAATCTTGTGGGTAACAAGTTTATGATTGTTGAACCGCTTGAGGGTTACCTTGAAGGTCACAGCCGTATTGTAGCTGTCGATAACGTAGGTGCCGGCATTGGTGAAGCAGTTCTTGTTGCTACAGGAAGTGCTGCGAGAATTGGTATAGAGCAGAACACTGCTCCTATTGATGCAGCAATCGTTGGTATTATTGATGAAATTCCATCAAGATAACGGATAATCTGGCGAAAGGGTATGACAATGAAGGTAGAAGAGCTTAAAAGTTTAATAAAGGATGCAGGTGTGGCAGGTGCCGGCGGTGCCGGATTTCCAAGCTATGCAAAGCTCAACGACAAGGCGGATACTATTATCCTGAATTGTGCTGAGTGTGAACCTCTCTTCAGGCTTCACCGTCAGCTTCTCAAACGTTATTCGTTTGAAATTATATCTACTCTTGAGCTTATTCGTGAGACCCTCGGTGCAGATGAATTTCATGTTGCACTCAAAAAAAGCTATAAAACAACTGCAGAAGCTGTTGAAAGGGATATAGCTGCTTTTAAGAGGGGTAAAGTTGATTATCTACATGAAGTATACCCTGCAGGAGACGAAGTTATACTTATTTATGATGCAATAGGTAGAATTGTTCCTGCAGGGGGACTTCCCATCGATGTGGGCGTTATAGTATATAACGTGGAAACGGTGCTTAACATATACCGTGCCCTTAACGATGGGGAGAAGGTAACCCACAAATATGTTACGGTAGGCGGAGCTGTTAAAAATCCGCAGACCTACTGTGTTCCCATCGGAACGCCTGTACAGTACCTTGTAGACCTTGCAGGTGGCCCGACGGAGGATGATACTTATATCCTTAACGGGGGTCCTATGACGGGAAACCTTGCAAAGGGTGACGATACCGTTAAGAAAAATACAAACGGTATATTGGTACTTCCCGGGGATAATCCGGTAATTATGAAACGCAGACAGAATGTTCAGGTGCTTAAAAGAAGAACAATGTCAGCGTGTTGTCAGTGCAGAATGTGTACTGATATGTGTCCGAGAAATCTTCTCGGCTATCCTATCGAACCACACAGATTTATGCGTGGTGTAAAAAATGATGACGCAACCGATACAGAGGCATTTTTAAATACTCAGTACTGTTCGCAGTGCGGTATTTGCGAAATGGTAGCTTGTAAGCAGGAACTGAATCCCAGAACTCTTATCGGGTATGCAAAGACGACAATGGCTAAAAAAGGTCTTAAACGTCTTGAAAAGAAAGAAGCGACTCCAAGTATGGATCGCGATATGCGAAAATTGAAAATTGCAAGACTCAGGCAAAAGCTTGATCTTGAAAAATATAATAATGCGTGTCCTTTGATTGATGAGGAAATTAAGGTTAAACGCCTTTATATAGCACTTTCTCAGAACATTGGTGCACCGTCAATTCCTTGCGTAAAGGAAGGTCAGACGGTAACACGCGGAGAATTAATTGCAGAACCGCAGGAGAATGCACTCAGTCTACCGATTCATTCACCTATGGATGCAAAGGTTCTCAAAATCAGTGATACGACTATAATCTTGCAATCTGCAGAAAGGAAATGATACCTAAATGAATAAAGCAATCGGTATGGTAGAATACACAACAGTTTCATCGGGTATGCAAGCTGCAGATGTTATTGTTAAAACAGCAAGTGTTGAAATTATCGAGGCAAGCACAGTCTGCCCCGGTAAATATATGGTGATTTTTGCAGGTGACTTAAGCTCTGTAAGGGCTGCAGTTGATAACTGCAAAACAAATTACTCTCACAGGCTTATCGACAGCTTCGTGCTCGGTAATCCTCACAAGGATTTGCTTCCGGCAATCTGCGGGGCAACTGAGGTGAGCGAGGTTGAGGCTCTTGGTGTGTTTGAAACCTACAGTGCAGCAGCGGCAGTTGTGGCAGCTGATAACACTGTAAAAACTTCTATGGTACAGCTTATTGAAGTAAGACTTGCACGCGGTATGTGCGGTAAGAGCTATGTGCTTGTTACAGGAAGCATCTCGGCAGTTACTTCAGCTATTGAAAAAGCGAAAAAAGAATGTGAAGATACGGGAATGTATCTTGACAGCGTAATTATCCCCAGACCTGCAAAGGATTTGTGGAAAAATATTCTGTAAAGTATTGAGGGCGTGCCCTTAACAATCCCCTTGATGAAAATTGGGACAGAGTCCCGTCCAAATAAATGGAGGTAAGAAAAATGGTTGACGAAAAAAGCATTAGCCTTATAGTTGAAAATGTTCTCAGCGAAATGGGTATCGGTAACAAGAAACCCCAGAAGAAGCAGCTTGGTGTTTTTGACAGTATGACAGAAGCTCTTGAGGCTGTAGAAAAAGCTTATAAAGAATTCAGAAGCTATACTGTTGCACAGCGCGAAAAGATGATTGCAAAAATCCGTCAGTACACGCTTGAAAACGCTCAGATGTTTGCTGAACTCGGTGTTGAGGAAACAGGTATGGGCAGAGTAAGTGATAAGATTATCAAGCATCAGCTTGTTGCAGAAAAGACTCCCGGTACTGAAGACCTTGATCCCAAGGTTTGGACAGGTGACAGAGGTCTTACTCTTATAGAAATGGCACCTTTCGGCATTATCGGAAGTATTACTCCGTCAACGAACCCCAGTGAAACAGTTATCTGTAATTCAATGGGTATGATTGCAGGCGGTAACGCAGTTGTATTCAATCCCCATCCCGGTGCAAAGCGTACGTCTAATGCTGCAGTTGATATGGTTAACCGTGCAATCCTTGAAGCAGGCGGTCCCGAAAACCTTGTTGTTTCTGTTAAGGAGCCTACAATGCAGACTTCTGATGAAATGGTTAAGTCTAAGAAGGTTAAAATGCTTGTTGCTACAGGTGGTCCCGGTGTTGTAAAGATGCTTCTTTCATCCGGTAAGAAGGCTATCGGTGCAGGTGAGGGTAATCCTCCCGTTATCGTTGACGAAACTGCAGATGTTAAAAAAGCAGGTGCAGATATCGTTGCAGGTGCAAGCTTCGATAACAACCTTCCTTGTATTGCAGAGAAGGAGTGTTTTGTAGTTTCTTCTGTTGCAGACGAACTTATCTCCAGTATGCTTGAAAACGGTGCATACCTTCTTAAGGGTGCTGATGTTGAAAAGCTTATCAAGATTGCTCTTGTTGAAAAAGACGGCAAGAAGGTTATAAATAAGAAGTGGGTTGGCAAGGATGCAGGTAAGTTCCTTAAAGAGCTTGGTATCAATGCAGATCCCAGACTTATTATCTGTGAAACAGATTTCAACCATCCCTTCGTACAGACAGAGCTTATGATGCCCATACTTCCCATAGTAAGGGTTAACGATATCGATCAGGCTATTGAATACGGTGTTAAGGCCGAGGCAGGTCGCCGTCACAGTGCACATATTCACTCAAAGAATGTTGACAATCTGACTCGTTTTGCCCGTGAAGTTGAAACAACAATTTTTGTTAAGAATGCTCCCTCTTATGCAGGTATCGGTGCAGGTGGTGAGGGTTATACAACATTCACCATTGCAGGACCTACAGGCGAAGGTCTTACAGCGGCTCATTCATTCACACGTCAGAGAAGATGTGTAATGGTTGACGGTCTTCATATTGTATAATTAGCCTATAAAGCATTTGAGAAGGGAAAGAACTTATGAAAGCTCTTGGTTTATTAGAAGTATATAGCTTTACAACAGCACTTTGCGTAGCGGATGTCTGCGCAAAGGCTGCTGATGTTGAAGTAATTGCGTTTGACAGAAACCGTCCGATAAGAACAGACGTGCCGGCTCCTCTTGTAATGGAAGTTAAGATTGAGGGTGCTACAAGTGCTGTTGAGGCGGCTGTTAAAGCTGGCGAAGAATATGCGAAAAAAGAGGGTAAGTTTATCGTATCACACGTTATAGCTCACCCCGATGACAGGACAGAGCCTATCGCATATATTATGGATATCAACCGCGATAAGTTTAATAAAAAGCTTAAAAAGACTGCTCCGAAAGCAAATCCTGATGCCGAGTACGGTGCTATCGGTATTATTGAAATTCAGGGCCTTGTTGCGGCTATCAGCGGTCTTGATGAAATGCTTAAAGCTGCCAATGTGCGTGTAATACATACAGAGAAGCGTCTTGGCGGACGTCTTGTTACGTTCATCGTAACAGGTAGTGTTTCTGCAGTTAAGGCAGCAAACGAAGCAGGATGCAGCAGTGCATCAAAGCTTGGCGAAGTATTTGGATGCGAAGTTATTGCACGTCCCCATGCAGAGCTTATGAAGTTCTTCGATCTGGAGGTGTAAGGTATGGATATAAAAGAAATAGAAAGCATCGTTAAGAAAACAGCAGACGAATATAAAAATACAGGTGATGTAAAGATTGGTGTGTCCCAGCGTCATATCCATCTTTCAAGAGAGCATCTTGATATCCTTTTCGGTAAAGGGTATGAGCTTACAAAGAAAAAGACTCTCATGGGCAGAGAATTTGCCTCGGAAGAGCTTGTAACCCTTGTAGGTCCTTCTCTTAAGGCTATTGAAAAGGTACGAGTTCTCGGTCCTGTCCGTAAAAATACACAGGTTGAGATTTCAAGAACAGATACGTTTATTCTTAAGGTTAGTCCTCCGGTTCGTCCTTCAGGCGAGATTGAGGGTAGTGAGCGTATTGTAATAGTTGGCCCCAAAGGTACAGTTTATCTTAAAGAAGGCGTAATTATTGCAAACCGTCACATCCACCTTACTCCTGAGTATGCGGCTCAGCACGAGATTAAGGATGGCGACTATGTAGACGTTATCTGCACAGGAAAAGAGAAAACAACAAAGTTCTACGATGTACAGATAAGAGTGCGTGACGACTTTAATGTAGAAATGCACATTGATACAGACGATGCAAATAGCTGTGGTCTCCGTAACGGTGACATCGTTAAAATTGTTAAGAAATAAGCAGCAGGCAGTGCCTGCGCCCATGTCGCACACGAGGTTGGTGCGGACATAGTTTCATGCGTTTAAATATGACGCAAATTACTATAAAGAAAAGGCTGTCGATAAAATACACCGACAGCCCTTTTAATAGGACTCCACTAAAAAACAGGAGGAAAATGAAATGTTTGCCATAGAACGTCAACAACGTATTGTTGAATTGTTAAAAGAAAACGGTGCCGTTTCAGTTAGTAAACTGAGCAGTGAATTCTGCGTTGCGGAAGAAACCGTAAGACGTGACCTTGAAAAGCTTGAAAAGCAGGAGAAGCTTGTAAGAACTCATGGTGGTGCAGTTCCCCTTGATGAAAACAAGCACGAACCGTCAATAGAAAAAAGAAGAAAACTTAACGTAGAGGGTAAGGAAAAAGTTGCAAGAGCTGCTGCGGAATTGATTTTCCCCGGTGATACAATTTTCCTTGATGCTTCAACGACTACATACTTTATTGCACGTGAACTTAAAAAAATGAAAAATATCACTGTTATAACAAACTCTCTTCAGTCAATTGAAGAGCTTTCGACAAACAGAGATATCAAGGTTATCGGAACAGGCGGAATGCTTGGTGAAAACAACTCCTTTGTTGGTGCTTTAGCAGAAAACAGTGTTCGTGAAAAATATGTAGCAGATAAGATGTTTTTCAGTAGCCGTGGTGTTACACCGGAGCTTGGTGTTCTTGACAGTAATGAGCAGGAATGTGCAATGAAAAAGTGTATGATGCAGAATTCATGCCGTAAAATTTATGTGTGCGAGCATACAAAGGTGGGCAGAATAGGCTTTGCAAAGCTTGCATCATTTGATGAGATTGATTGCTTTGTCGCAGAATACCCTCTTGACCCTGAATGGCATAAAAAGCTGGAAGAAGCAGGAGTGCAGGTAATAGTTGCCGATTCGGGTAATGTTGAGTGATTAAGATTTTAAAATTCAAAAGGGGACTTATATTGTCCTTAACTAAAACAAAATTTCTCATTTCGGGATAGCCCAAAATGAGAAATTTTTGCTACATATTATTTCTTACTGTATAGGAATCTTGCATAGCGTGACACGAGTGAAGCGGCACGCTTATTTTTACGAAATCCTGTTATTTATTCTCCAGATATTCGTTAAGCTTAGCAACAAGTGCATCTGCATCTGCACCGTGAACAGCACAAGCTTCCTCAATAGATTCACCGCTTGCTGAAGGACAGCCAAGGCAGTGCATACCTATTTCAAGAAAGAAGGGTGCAGTACCCTTGTCCATCTGTAAAACGTCAAGAATAATAGTATCTTTAGTTACTTTAGCCATTGAAAGCACCTCCTCAGAATTATACTAATGAATACTTTTTTAGTATTTTAACACCACTGATAAAAAATATACACTGGATAAATTATAGCACGGTTTCTATAATAAGTCAATACAATAGCTGCGATAACATTCTTTTAGCCATGTTGTGAAAGTTTCAGCTATTGACAATTTAAGCGTGTTGATATAAAATGATTAGCGAAAAATGTTTGAAAAAGAGAGGAAAATAATGAAAAAACGGTTATGTTTAATCATTGCTGTGTTTTTTGCCTCTGTGATTTTTGCGGCATCTGCCTATGCGGAAAAGCTTATTTATGCGGCAACTGCAGACGGGGAAATGATGCTTAGCTTGTCCCCGGGGGAGGACAGTCCCGGTATAGTACATATTCCTGCCTGTGCACAGATGAGCCTTATTGAAACTAAGGGTACATGGGGTCTTGTAAATTTCCAGAATAAGTGCGGGTGGATTAATCTCAGCTTTACAAGGGAAACATATGACAGTGCTGCGGAGGCTACAGGAATTGAGTGTGCAAAAAACGTTAAAATTAAATCAAAAGACAAAAATGTGATTTTATACAATTTGCCGTCGGATAAAGAGGCTTTTGGAAGCAAGGAAAAGTATACAGTGCCTGTGGGAATGATTGTGAAAATTACACGTGAAACTCCAAACGGTTGGGGACTTGTAAACATAAGTGATGAATATGCGTGGGTTAAGCTTGAAAATACAAAGCCTTATAAAACATCTGCGGAACAGTCGGCTACACCCTATGAAATATATTATGTATATGTCCTTACAGAGGGTGAAGGTGCTCTTAATATGTATGCTGAACCGGGAAAAGGAAGTGTTTTGGCTATGATACCTGATTGTACAAAGCTTACAGTCAGGGAAACAAAGGATAACTATGCCTATGTATCTTATGCAGGTATAAATGGATGGATAAATCTTAAGTATACAACAACTTCGTTTTATTATGCACGTTCTAATGCCGGCAATGTCGTGAATGAGGAATTTGTGACAGTTCTTCCGGATTCAGGGGAGGAAATACCTGTATATAGAATTCCGTATGCCGAAGAAATCAGTGGAAACGAAGAACTGGGCAGAATTGACGGTGAAATGCAGATTTTTGTTCAGAGAATGACTCACGATGGATGGCAACTTATAAATCATAACGGACTGCTTGGCTGGATACCGCCGGGCAGTGCGGTAAAAAAACAGGATGAAGATAGCGAAGATATAACTATTATTGAAAATGCTGAAGAAAAGTATATGACAACAGAAAAGGGAAAAGGCGTGCCGATATATGCAGATTATTATAAGGAAAGCGACGCTTTTACTGTTCCTGAATATATAAAGGTAAAAACCCTTGCACAAAAGGACGGAAGAGTGTATGTATATTCTGACTATATGTCGGGATGGACCGACTCTGAAAACCTTTATAATTCTTACAATGAAGCTCTTGAAGTTGCTGTTTTGGAGGAGAGCTTGACTTATCATGCCCTTACAGATACTATTCTTACAGATATTCCTGCAAAACCTGACGTATATGGCAGTAAAAAACTTTGCACTATAAAAGAAAATACGGTGTTTGAAATAAGAAAATTTGTTACTGCCGGAAAAGGAAAGTGGGCATTGGTTGAAGTTGCAGGAAAAAGAGGGTTTGTTTCGCTTGCTGATGTAAAAAAGGGAATTCCATCAAATAAAAAACTGTATGCCGTATATATTACGGCAGGTATGATTCTTTTGATTTTATCGGGTATTTTAACGGTGTATGCAATAAGAAAAAATAAAATTAATAAATTTTCAGAAAACAGTTGACAAATGACCTTGGTATTGTTATAATATCTAAGCAATGAAGTAGAAGTTACCGCTTCTCACCTCACGGGTTGACTTGTGTGGTTAATAAGGATGAGTGTTTTTGTTATGCTTGTTTTTTGTAGCGGTAGGTTCTCCTGCCGCTTTTGTTTTTTTCTTAAGCGATTAATAAGTTTTGGAGGTGTTTTCCATTAGCAAGGAAATGATGATTAACGAAGAAATCAGGGATAAGGAAGTCAGGGTAATTGATAGCGACGGAAGTCAGCTGGGAATTATGACTTCACAGGATGCTCTTGAAGCAGCAGGAAAGAGAAATCTTGATCTTGTAAAGATTTCGCCTCAGGCAAATCCCCCCGTATGTAAGATTATGGATTACGGTAAATATCGTTTTGAGCTTGCTAAAAAGGAGAAGGAAAACCGCAAGAATCAAAAGGTTGTGAACATTAAAGAGGTTCGCCTTTCACCGTCAATTGATAATCACGATTTTGAAACAAAACTTAAAAATGCCTGCAAATTCCTTAAAAGTGGGGATAAGGTGAAGGTTTCAGTTCGCTTCAGAGGTCGTGAGATACACCATACTGCGATAGGTGAGGAAATTCTTGACCGTTTTGTAAAAGGTGCTGAAGAATTCGGTACCGTTGATAAAAAAGCAAAACTTGAAGGAAAAAATATGGCGATTACAATTTCGCCGAAAAACTAAGTTATCAAACTGCCGACAGGAAGTTTAGATATATACAATTGAGAGGAGAGATATTATGCCTAAAATAAAGACACACAGAGCCGCTGCAAAGCGTTTCAGTCTTACAAAATCAGGTAAGGTAAAAAGAGCTAAGGCTTTCAGAAGCCACATTCTCACTAAGAAGGACACAAAGAGAAAGAGAAGACTTCGTAAGGGCGGCCTTGCTGACGTTACAAACGCAAAAGTTATTAAGAAGCTTATACCTTATAAATAAGAATTAGGAGGACTAGAAGATGGCTCGAGTTAAGGGTGCACTCAGCACCAGAAAAAGACATAAAAAAATATTAAAGCTTGCTAAAGGTTACAGAGGCGGTAAGTCTAAGCTTTTCAGAATTGCTAATCAGGCAGTTATGAAATCACTTTCATACGCATATGTTGGAAGAAAGCTTAAGAAAAGAGATTTCCGTTCTCTCTGGATTACAAGAATCAGTGCTGCTTGTAAGATGAATGATATCAATTATTCTCGTTTTATGAACGGTCTTAAGAAAGCAAACATCGAAATTAACAGAAAGATGCTTTCTGAAATTGCAATCAATGATCCCGCTGCATTTACACAGCTTGTTGAAACTGCAAAGAAAAGCCTTTAATAAGTGACAAAAAGGGGGTGTAGAGAAACCAAGTTTCTTTACACCCCCTTGTACGGGGATAGGATAAAATGCGGTTTGGAATTTTTCATATCCCCTTTTTAAATGAAAAATTAAGGACGGTGATATTATTTTGGTTATCACAAGCCGTGAAAACAAAATTTTCAAAAAAGCAATGCTCCTTAAAACGTCCAAAGGACGTAGTCAGGAAGGTTTGTTTGTTATTGAAGGAATACGTTCTGTTCGTGATGCGATACAAAAAGGTGCAAGGCTCGATGCAGTAATTGTGAAGGACAGTGTCAGACTTGATTTTGAATGTGAATGTCCGGTATATACATTCGCTCCCAAACTGTTTGACGAAGTGTCTGAAACTGTTACCCCCCAGGGAATTATGGCGTTTTGTTTAATGGAGCATCACAGCATACATGATGTGATTTCGCAAAAAGGTGACTGTGCAGTCTTTTGTGAATCTTTACAGGACCCCGGAAATATAGGTACAATTATACGTACAGCCCATGCGGCTTTCTGTCAGGGAGTAGTCCTTTCTAAAGGTTGTTGTGACCTTTACAATCCAAAAATCATTCGTTCTACTATGTCGTCTGTAATGTCAGTTCCGGTAGTGACAAATGCAGACATACAGGAAACTGTAAAAAATTTCAAGAATAGTGGGTACACCATAATTGCCGGTGCCCTTAGTGAAAATGCCGTAGATTTTTATAATGCAAATCTTGACGGAAAGCATCTTATTGTAATAGGAAATGAAGGTAATGGTGTCAGCGAAGAATTACTTTCAATGTGCGATAAAGTGCTTAAAATCCCTATGCGAAACGATGCAGAAAGCCTGAATGCGGCTGTTGCAGGCTCGGTTATGATATACGAGCATTACAGGCAGAATATAAAAATTTTGTAAAACCTCTTTACAAAAACTAAAAATTAGTGTATATTCTTTGAGTATGCGTTTAATTGTTGGGGGAGAGTTATATGGAGAAAAATCTTATATGGGTTATAAAATCTTCGATGATAACTCCCACAAGGAAGAATCTTGAAGAGCTTTCGAAAAGGGACGATTTATTCGACGAATCAAAGCTCAATCCGAAAAGCAGACATTATATATCGGCTGTTCGCAGCTTTAATAAAGCAGCACAGATGGGGTATAGTGTTGTTACTTTTATTGATAAAGAATATCCCGAATGTCTCAGAAAAATCTCGCTTCCGCCTGCAGTCCTATACGTAAGAGGAAATGTTGGTATTCTTAACGGAATGGTTTATGCAGGTATTGTAGGTTGCCGTAAGTGTGACGATTATGGAAAGCAAATGGCGGCATTGGTTGCACGTGAAGTCGGACTTGTTGGTGCGGGTGTTGTTTCCGGTGGTGCAGAAGGTGTGGATGCGGCAGCACACGACGGTGCACTTAGAGTTAATGCACCTACTATTGCCGTAATGGGTAGTGGACTTGATGTTATTTACCCTGCCTGCAATAAGGAACTGTTTGACCGTATTGAACAACGCGGCGGTGCAGTGATAAGTGAATTCCCGTTTGGTACACCGCCTAAAAAGACAAACTTTCCTCACAGAAACAGAATTATTGCGGCTTTTTCAACAGCGGTTGTGCTGACAAGGGCAAAATATCGCAGCGGCGGACTTATTACTGTCAGACAGGCACTTGAAATGAATAAAACGGTATTTGCTATCCCGGGGAATATTGACAGTCCTTTAAGTGCCGGAACCAATGCACTTATACGTGACGGAGCGTTATTGCTTATTTCACCAATGGATGTTATTGATGAGCTTATATTGAAAGAACCTGACTTTTTCGTAAAAGAAAAAGAAACAAAAATTGAGTATAAAACTATTGTGCCGGAGAGGGTGAAGGAAACTTCAGATAAGTCTGCGGCAAATATTACGCTTTCTGAATATGAAAGTGAAGTTGTAAATATAATAGAAAGTGGACATAACACACTTTCCTTGATTGAAGAAAACATATCATTTGAAGGGGCTCGCCTTACGGCGCTTCTTTCTATGATGGAGATAAAAGGAATAATAAAAAAGAAATCAGATAAAACATATACTATAATCGGAGGGAAATGTTAATGGCAAATTATCTTGTAATAGTTGAGTCACCGGCAAAAGCAAAAACCATTAACAAGTATCTTGGAAAGAATTATACAGTTATTGCTTCTATGGGGCATATGCGTGATCTTCCCAAGAGTCAGCTTGGTATAGATATTGACAACGGCTATGAGCCTAAATATATCACAATCCGCGGTAAGGGCGACCTTATGGCTAAACTTAAAAAAGCGGCAAAGTCAGCAGATAAAGTATATCTTGCAACTGACCCCGACCGCGAGGGTGAAGCTATAAGCTGGCATCTTGCGGAAATTCTTGATATTGATAAAACAAAAAAATGCCGTATTACTTTTAATGAAGTTACGAAAACTGCGGTTATGGCATCACTTAAAAATGCACGTCCCATTGACCAGAAGCTTGTTGATGCACAGCAGGCAAGACGTGTTCTTGACAGAATTGTGGGTTATAAAATAAGTCCCATACTCTGGAAAAAAGTGAAAAAAGGGTTAAGTGCAGGCCGTGTTCAGTCAGTTGCAACTAAGCTTGTTGTAGACCGTGAACGTGAAATAAATTCATTTAATCCCAAGGAATATTGGACTCTTACTGCAGATCTTACACCCAAAGGGGAAAAGAAAGCAATTGTAGCTAAGTTTTATGGCGTGGACGGAAAAAAGAAAGAGCTTAAAAATGTTGATGAAACAATAAAGATTGAGGAAAAGATAAAAAATGCAGTATTTACTGTGAAAAGTGCGGTTTATAGTGAAAAGGCTAAGCAGCCTGCACCACCTTTTACGACAAGTACTCTTCAGCAGGAAGCAAGCAGAAAGCTTGGTTTTACTTCAAGACGGACCATGTCAGCAGCACAACAGCTATATGAAGGTGTAGAGGTTCCTTCAAAAGGGTCTATAGGTCTTATTACCTATATGAGAACTGACTCTCTTCGTATTACACCGGAGGCTCAGGATGCGGCAAGAAAGGTTATCGGGGAAAAATACGGAACAAGCTATCTTCCTAAAACGGCAAGAAATTACAAAACAGGAAAAAATGCACAGGACGCTCACGAAGCTATAAGACCTACTGATGCATTTATTAATCCCGATATGATAAAAGCTTCTGTAAGTGCAGATCTTTACAAGCTTTACAAGCTTATATGGGAAAGATTTATTGCAAGCCAGATGGCAAACGCTATATATGATACGCTTAATGCTGAATTTCAGGCTGAAGGCTGTATTTTCCGTGCGAGTGGTAAAATGGTTAAATTCCCTGGCTACCGTGCAGTTTATATTGAAGGCAGTGAAGAGGAAGAGGAAAAGGATGCAAAGCGTTTCCCGGTGCTTAGTGAGGGAATGGAGCTTACATTAGGTGCAATCAATAAAGAACAGCATTTTACAGAACCGCCTGCAAGATATACAGAAGCTTCGCTTATTAAGGCTATGGAAGAAAACGGTATAGGAAGACCCAGCACCTACGCACCTACAATAACGACTATCCTTGGCCGTGACTATGTATCCCGTGAAAGGCGTATGCTGAAGCCTACAGAGCTTGGAACTGTAGTTACAGATATTATGGCAGAAAATTTCTGTGATATTGTAGATGTTGATTTTACTGCAAATATGGAAACGCAGCTTGACAACATAGAAGACGGCAATGAAAAATGGGAAAAGGTTATAGATGAATTTTATAAGCCTTTCAAAAGTGTTCTTGAGGAAGCAGAAAAATCAATTGAAAAGGTTGAAATCAAGGACGAGGAAAGTGATGAAATCTGTGACAAGTGCGGTAGACGTATGGTTATAAAACTTGGAAGATTTGGAAAATTCCTTGCCTGCCCCGGCTTCCCTGAATGTCGTAATGCAAAGCCTATTCTTGTAGACACAGGTGTCAAATGTCCTAAGTGTGGGGCAAGAGTTGTTGCAAGAAGGAGCCAGAAGGGTAAAAAATACTTTTCTTGCGAAAATGCTCCGGGCTGTGATTTTATACTGTGGGATGAACCGATACAGTCACCGTGTCCGTCCTGTGGAGGCGTTATGACCAGAAAGTATCTTAAACGCGGAAGTCTTACTGTGTGCTCTAATCCGGAATGTGAAACAAATAAGAAAAAGTAATGGTGATACTCCAAAAAACGAATCCGGAGTATTGTGTGATGTAATTTAAATAGTTATCAGAGCTGTAAAAAACCGATTTTTACAGCTTTGATTATTTTGGAAAGTGAAGAAATCGGGGAATTGGTATGACTTTAAAAATAATCGGTGGCGGTCTTGCCGGATGCGAAGCAGCATGGCAGGCGGCTAACAGAGGGATAAAGGTTAAGCTTTACGAAATGAAACCTGTAGAGTTTTCTCCTGCTCATATAAATAAGGACCTTTGCGAGCTTGTTTGTTCAAACTCTCTTAAAGGAAACGGACTTGACAATGCTTGCGGCCTTTTGAAAGAAGAAATGCGTCGCCTTGACAGTATAGTTATTAAATGTGCGGATGCAACAAGTGTTCCGGCAGGCGGTGCTTTGGCGGTTGACCGTGATAAATTTGCTGCACTTGTTACTGAAAATATAAAAAACCATCCTAATATAGAAATAATACAGGAAACAGTTGGCGACATTAATACTGATGAATATACAATAGTTGCAACTGGTCCCCTTACTCACAGTATGCTTATAGAAAGCATCGGAAAGCTGACAGGAGCAAAATCTCTGTTTTTCTTTGATGCAGCGGCACCTGTTGTTACAACTGAAAGCATAAATCAGGATAAAACATATATGGCGGCACGCTATAATAAGGGAACTGCAGATTATATAAACTGTCCGATGGAAAAAGATGAGTATGAAGCCTTTTATGATGCACTTATAAATGCTGAACGTGCAGCCCTTCACGATGCGGTGGAGGATGTAAAGGTTTTCGAAGGTTGTATGCCCGTTGAAATTATGGCTCAGCGAGGGAAAGAGACTCTTTGCTTCGGCCCGCTTAAACCCAAAGGGCTTCCGAATCCTCGTACAGGAAAGGAGCCTTATGCAGTGCTTCAGCTGAGACGTGACAATACAGAAGGCACACTATATAATCTCGTAGGGTTTCAGACAAATCTTAAATTCGGCGAACAAAAAAGAGTTTTTTCAATGATACCAGGTCTTGAAAATGCAGAGTTTGTACGTTATGGAGTAATGCACAGGAATACTTATATAAACTCGCCTCTTGTGCTTGATGACGATTACAGTCTGCTTAAATACCCAAAGGTATTTTTTGCCGGACAAATAACAGGCGTTGAAGGATATGTGGAGTCTGCATCATCAGGGATGATGGCGGGAATAAACGCAGCACGGAAAATGCTTGGAATGGACAAGCTCGTTTTTCCGCCTTCAACCTGTACGGGTGCACTTGTTAAATATATAACAGACCGTGAAAATAAAAAGTTTCAGCCTATGAATGCTAATTTTGGTATTATAGAGTGGGAAAGAGTAAAAATAAAAAACAAGAAAGAAAGGTATGAATACATTTCTTCTCTTGCGCTTAAAGCTTTAGCTGAATGTATGGAAAAATAGTTGTTATTCTGTAAAAAAAGGGGGAGAAAGTGTGAATTTCAAGCTTGTATCTGATTTTAAACCAACCGGTGACCAGCCGGAGGCGATAGACACCCTTGTAAAGAGTATTCAGAACGGTAATCACGGGCAGGTTCTTCTGGGTGTTACAGGAAGCGGTAAAACCTTTACCGTGGCAAACGTAATTGAAAAAATTAACAAGCCTACGCTTGTTCTTGCACATAACAAAACCCTTGCGGCACAGCTTTGCAGCGAATTCAAAGAGTTTTTCCCCGAAAATGCAGTAGAATATTTTGTCAGCTATTATGACTACTATCAGCCTGAGGCATATATCGCGTCAAGCGATACTTATATAGAAAAGGATGCACAGATAAACGATGAAATAGACAAGCTTCGTCACAGTGCAACAGCCGCACTTTTTGAAAGACGTGATGTTATTGTTGTTGCATCTGTGAGTTGTATTTACGGACTCGGTGACCCCGAAGACTACAGAACGCTTATGCTTTCGCTTCGCCCCGGAATGACTAAAGACCGCGACGAAGTAATAAAGAAGCTTGTTGAAATGCAGTATGAAAGAAATGACATAAATTTTATACGCGGCAAGTTCCGTGTTCGCGGTGACGTTGTAGAAATTTTCCCCATCGATAGTGGCGAAAGTGCTGTAAGGGTGGAATTTTTCGGTGATGAAATTGACAGAATAACAGAAATTGACACTCTTACAGGAGAAGTTCTTGGAGTAAGAAGCCACGTGGGGATTTTTCCTGCCTCTCACTACGTAACAACACCGGAAAAACGTGAAATAGCAATCGAGTCCATAAAAAAAGAGCTTGAAGGAAGGCTTAAAGAGCTTCGTGATAATGACAGGCTTCTTGAGGCACAGCGTCTTGAAGAACGTACTAATTACGATATTGAAATGATGCGTGAAATTGGCTTTTGCAGCGGTATTGAAAACTATTCAAGGCATATCAGTGGCAGAGAGCCTGGCAGTGCACCATATACACTTATGGATTATTTTCCTGATGATTTCCTTCTTGTAGTAGATGAAAGTCACGTTACGATTCCCCAGGTAAGGGCAATGTTTGCAGGGGACAGGAGCCGTAAAACAAGCCTTGTTCAGTATGGCTTCAGACTTCCTTCTGCCTTTGACAACAGACCGCTTAATTTTAAAGAATTTGAAGAAAGAATAAATCAGATAGTGTTTGTCAGTGCAACCCCTGCACAGTACGAATACGATAATTCCCAAAGTATTGCCCAGCAGGTAATACGTCCTACAGGACTTCTTGACCCTGAGGTTATTGTAAGACCTGTGGAGGGACAGATTGATGATCTTCTCACGGAAATATATGCAAGAACGGATAAAAAGGAAAGAGTGCTTGTAACAACGCTTACGAAAAAAATGGCAGAGGACCTTACAGACTATTTAAGAACAATGGGTGTTAAGGTGAAGTATATGCATTCAGAGGTGGAAACTCTTGAACGTATGGAAATTGTCCGTGACCTCCGTATGGGTGTGTTTGATGTTCTTGTTGGCATTAATCTTCTGCGTGAAGGTCTTGATATTCCTGAAGTTTCTCTTGTTGCAATTCTTGATGCTGATAAAGAGGGATTTCTCAGAAGTGAAACCTCGCTTATACAGACAATCGGACGTGCTGCAAGAAATGCCGAGGGTCAGGTTATAATGTATGCTGACAGAATTACAGATTCAATGGAAAAAGCCATTGACGAAACAAACCGCCGACGTGAAATTCAGCAAAAATATAATGAAGAGCATAACATAACACCAAAAACTATTGTAAAGAATATAGCTGAACTTATTGCAGCTGTTCAGGAAGAGGAAGAAACATCTGCGACTGCAAATACAGCAAACGTAATTATGCATCTTGAAGAAGAAATGAAGAAGGCGGCTGAAGAATTAAGGTTCGAGGATGCGGCAAAAATCAGAGACCGTATAAAAAGACTTAAGAGCTGAAAATGACAGAAATAAAAAAACAACTTATCAAATGCGGAATTCGGAGTGCGAAGTGCGGAGTGAGGGGAAATTTTTGCTGAAGCAAAAATCTTTGTTTAATAAAAAGGTTTTCTCTGCCGGAAAAACCATCAATAATTTCGAGCTTCGAACTTCACATTTCGGATTTTCTATCCTCAATCAAAAAATAGAAGTGGTGACGAAATGAAAAAAAATGAAATAGTAATTCAGGGTGCACGTGAAAACAACCTTAAAAACGTTGACCTTACGATTCCGAGAGATAAATTCATAGTGTTTACAGGTGTTTCCGGCTCAGGAAAGACATCTCTTGCATTTGATACAATCTATGCGGAAGGTCAGAGAAGGTATGTTGAATCACTTTCTTCCTATGCAAGAATGTTCCTCGGTCAGATGGAAAAGCCTGAGGTTGACTATATTGAGGGGTTGAGTCCTGCAATCAGTATCGACCAGAAAACCACAAACAAAAATCCCCGTTCAACTGTTGGTACAGTAACGGAGATATATGATTATTTAAGGCTTCTGTATGCAAGAGTGGGCGTGCCGCATTGTCCCAAGTGCGGAAAAAGAATTACACAGCAGACCCTTGACCAGATTGTAGAACAGGTAATGGCGTTGCCTGAAGGCAGCCGTGTTCAGGTTCTTGCTCCAATGGTGCGCGGCAAAAAGGGCGAGCATCAGAAAATTTTTGAAAACGCAAAAAAAGGCGGTTATGTCCGTGTAAGGGTTGACGGAATAATCTACGACCTTTCAGAAGTGATAGAACTTGAAAAACAGAAAAAGCACTATATTGAAATTGTTGTGGACAGGCTTGTTGTAAAGCCTGATATCAGGAAACGTCTTGCTGACTCCATCGAAATTACACTTCATCTTTGTGACGGTATTGTAATGATATTAAACGGTGAAGAAGAAATGATTTTCAGCCAGAATTACGCTTGTGATGATTGCGGAATAAGCCTTGACGAGCTTTCGCCCAGAATGTTCTCTTTCAATAATCCTCTAGGTGCATGTCCTAAGTGCAGCGGCATAGGACTTCTTAAAAGGGTTGACCCGTCTCTTGTTCTTGTAAGTGATGAGCTTTCTGTGCTTGAGGGTGCTTTTCACGTAAGCGGATGGCGTGCACCGGATAAGGAAGACAGCAATGCCAATGCAATATTCCGTGCTCTTGCAAAAAAGTATAATTTCAGACTGGATGTTCCGGTGAAAAATCTTCCCGACAAAGCAATTGAAGTGATTCTTTTCGGTACTGGCGATGAAGAAATAGAAATTGAGTATAAGGGTAAACGCGGACTTTCAGTATGGAAGGATAAGTTTGAAGGTATCGTAAACAACCTTCAACGCCGCTATGACGAAACAACAAGTGAATGGTCAAAATGGGATATCGAAGGCTTGATGCGTGAAATTCCCTGTGACGAATGTAAAGGAAAAAGGCTTCGTCGTGAAAGTCTTGCCGTAACGGTTGACGGTAAAAACATTGACGAGGTCTGCGGACTTTCTGTATCAAAAGCAGACAAGTTCTTCCGCGAGATAAATCTTCCCGAAAAGGAACAGATGATAGCGGAAGAAATTCTTAAGGAAATTCGTGCAAGAATTGGATTTTTGAATAATGTAGGTCTTGATTATCTTACGATGTCACGTTCTGCAGGCACTCTTTCAGGCGGTGAAGCGCAGAGAATACGCCTTGCAACGCAGATTGGTTCAGGACTTGTAGGCGTGCTGTATATTCTTGACGAGCCGAGCATAGGGCTTCATCAGCGTGATAACAATAAGCTTATTGCTGCATTGAAATCTCTTCGGGACCTTGGAAATACCCTTATTGTAGTAGAGCATGATGAAGATACAATGCGTGAAGCGGATTACATTGTAGATGTAGGTCCGGGTGCAGGTATTCACGGCGGTGAAATTATTGCACAAGGTACAGTAGATGAAATAATCGCCTGTGAAAAATCTCTTACAGGGGATTATTTAAGCGGAAGAAAGAAAATAGAAGTCCCGGTGGAAAGACGCAAAGGAAACGGAAAGAGTATAAAAGTTCTTAAAGCGGCAGAAAACAATCTTAAGAATATAGATGTTGAAATCCCACTTGGCAAATTTGTTGCCGTGACAGGTGTGTCAGGTTCGGGAAAAAGCTCTCTTGTAAATGAAGTCGTGTATAAACACCTTGCGTATAAGCTTAACAGAAGCAAAGCTGTTCCGGGCAAACACAAGGGAATGGAAGGTGTGGATAATCTTGATAAGGTTATAGATATTGATCAGTCCCCTATCGGAAGAACGCCACGTTCAAACCCGGCAACCTATACTGGTGTATTCAATGACATACGGGAGCTTTTTGCAATGACTCCTGAGGCAAAAGCACGTGGCTACAATGCAGGTCGCTTCAGCTTCAATGTCCGTGGTGGACGGTGCGAAGCCTGCAGCGGTGACGGTATTCTCAAAATAGAAATGCACTTCCTGCCGGATGTATATGTCCCCTGTGAAGTGTGCAAGGGAAAACGTTATAACCGCGAAACTCTTGATGTACATTACAAAGGTAAAAATATCTTCGAAGTTCTTGATATGACAATTGATGAAGCAGTTGAATTCTTTGATGCTATACCAAAAATAAAGAATAAGCTTCAGACTATAAAGGATGTAGGTCTCGGATATATAAAGCTCGGTCAGTCATCGACTACTCTTTCCGGCGGTGAAGCACAGAGAGTAAAGCTTGCAACGGAGCTTTCAAAGCGGTCAACGGGAAAAACTATCTATATCCTTGATGAGCCTACAACAGGACTTCACAGTGCTGATGTTCACAGGCTGATAGATGTTCTTAATCGTTTTGTTGACGAGGGTAACAGCGTTCTTGTAATTGAACATAACCTTGATGTGATAAAAACTGCAGACCATATTATAGACCTTGGTCCCGAGGGCGGAGACGGTGGCGGCACGGTAGTCGGATGCGGTACTCCCGAGGAGATTGCATCAAATCCGAAATCGTATACCGGTATGTTTTTGAAAAAGATGTTATAAAATAATTAAACCGGCTCTTGCCAACGTGGCAAGAGCCGGTTTGGTTATACGAAGAACATAAAAAGCAACGGAATAGTTATACACGACAACAGATGTGAAACGACTGCCATACCTGCAGGGACGGAAGTATCTTTTCCATATGCACTGGGAATAACAACCGTATTAAGCCCAAGCGGCATTGCAAGAGAACAAAGTGTACACACAAAAATAGTTCTGTCAAAAGGAATAAACTTTGCAATCGCTACAAATAACAGCGGAATTGCAATAAGTCTTACAAATGTAACTGCGTAAATACCTGCATTTGTAAAAGTTTTTCGGAAGCTTATCGAGGATACTGTAATTCCTGTAAGAAGCATTGCTACAGGTGACATACAGTTTCCTGCGGTGGTTATTACGGAGGTTAACCACACGGGAAGTTTAATACCTGTAATACCGATTATCATACCGATTATCATAGCAATAAACATGGGGTTAAGAAAATTTTTGAGTTTTTCTTTTGTAGTCTGTTCCTTTCCTGTGTCTGACAAGAGAAGAACCGGAACACCCCACAGATATATAAGTATCCACAATGGAAGCGTGAAAATAATATATTCGGCAAAGAACTCCGGAAAAAGTGCCTTTACAACGGCATTCCCCATAAAACCAAAGTTTGAAAATGTAAGACCGTATGTGAAAATATTCTGTATATATTTGTCTTTTGAAATCACTTTTGAAACAAAAATTGCTATGGGCACAGCAACTAGCATTACAATGCTGCTGATAAAGAATATTCTGAGCATAGCGCCAAGCTTTTCGGGAGTAAAATCTGAGATAAATGTACCTCCTACAAGTGCAGGAATGAAAATAGTGTTTTCGAGTTTAGACAAAACAGAGGCGGAGTTCTGCGGTACCTGTTTGAACTTTGCTAAAATAAATCCTATTACTATAAAGGCAAAAAGAAAAGCTGTCTGATTAAGAGTGGATGTAAATACTGCCATTTGAATTCTCCTTAATATAAAATTTTAATAAGTAAATTATACTGTTCAAAAGATTAATTGTCAAGAAAAGTAATAACTACCGGATTTTTTTTATACACTTTAAGGCAAGGAGGTTTTATAATGGGAGAAATGTCGTCAGGAAAAAACGGAAACATAATTATTGAAAACCGCAGCAAGCTTACAGCAAGCAGTGTAAAGGATGTAGAAAGCTACACTCCGGAAAGAATAATTATAATTACAGAGAATGCAGTTCTTACCGTAACAGGTAACGGGATGAAAGTAAAAAAGCTTTCTACAGAAAGCGGGGATATTTTTATAGAAGGAGAAATAAACGGATGTGTTTATTCTAAAGATAAAGGTGAAAAAGAAAGCTTTCTCAGGAAGGTGCTTAAATAAATGGAAATATCCTCATCCCATCAGATATATGTTTTTTTCTTGTGCTTTTTGTCGGGAATAGGGTGCGGTGTGTTTTTTGATTTTCAAAGAAGTGTCAGAAAATTAAGTAGAGTTGGACTATTGCGTATAGCAATTGAAGATATCGCTTTTGATGTGCTGTGCGTTTTTGCAGCGATATGGCTTGGCTTTTACTTTAATAACGGACAGATGCGATACTATCAGATCCTTGGTGCTGTAAGCGGTGCCCTGTTTTATGCAGCATTTTTGAGTCATGCAGTGATGCGGGTGCTTGGAATGACATATAGGTTTGCAGGAAAGTTTATCCTGAGACCGTTGTTTAACCTTTTTAAAATTATGAGTCTGCCTTTTGTAAAACTTTCTATATTGACAAAGGCATTATGCAAAAAAATCGTAAAGCTTTTTTTGCGGATTTCAAAGAGGTTAAAGGAGAGAAAAAAGCAGTTAAAAAAAAGAATGAAAATGTTGTAAAAAAATCTTTACAAATCCAATCCTTTCAGTTATACTATAGTGTAAGGGAGGTGAAGGTATGGCAAGCGTAACTGGAAAAACAGCCGGAAAAAGAAGGCGCAGAACACGTGCAGATTATGTACGTATAATAATATTTTGCCTTGTAATTGGCGGCTTTATGTGTACGCTTGTATCACAACAACTTCGCCTTATAAGCATTCGTCGTGAAACACAAAGATGCGAAGAACTGATATCCCTTAAAGAAAAGGAATATGAAAAGCTCAGCGAAAAGGCTGAGTACAGTTCTTCCAGTGAATTTTACGAGGAGAAGGCCCGTGATGAAGGTTATGTCGGAAAAAACGAAAAGGTTTTTGTGATAGGGAACTGACGGGTTAGATTTTTACATACTGAAAGGGGTAAAATACCTTGGCACTTGAAGTAGGACAAATAGTTGAGGGTAAAGTTTCTGGAATAACAGGTTTCGGTGCATTCGTTGATTTGCCGGACGGAGAAACAGGTCTTGTACATATTTCTGAGGTAGCAAGGAATTATGTTAAAGACATTAATGAGCATCTTTCTCTTAATCAGGAGGTTAAGGTGAAGGTTCTTTCTCTTGATGAAAAAGGAAAGATAAGTCTTTCTATAAAAAAAGCACAGGAGAATAATTATGTGAAAAGTGCTCCTTTCAGAGGAAAGCCTGCTGAAATTGACTGGCAGAGTGAAAATAGTCAGAAGGATATGTCGTTTGAAGATATGATGGCGTCTTTTAAACAGTCAAGTGATGCACGTATGCTTGATATAAAACGTAATGTGGAATCAAAACGTGGCAGCAGAAGAAAATAATATATGATTATATGAAGGAACTTGCATAAGGGCAGGTTCCTTTTTATCGTATAGGAATTTACAGCTTTTATCGCGAGTAAGATTTGTCCGGTTTTAGCTAAGTTTGGTCGCAACGCAGGGAACACGATACGTTTCTTTTTGCTGTTTTAAGTAAAAAACTGCTTATTTCTGCATAAAATGCTTGACAATGTGGCAAAGCTTTGTTATAGTATTATAGTGCTATAGGTGTGAAAGTGGGCGTATGCCGTGCTTTTTACACTATATGTATAGATTTATATTGGAGGTGAAATCATGCCAACCTTTAATCAGCTTGTCAGAAAGGGTAGGGAAACAGCAGTAACAAAGTCTACAGCTCCCGCACTTCAGAAGGGTCTTAACTCCCTTAAGAAGACCGCAACTGACCAAAGCTCACCGCAGAAGAGAGGTGTTTGTACTAACGTAAAAACACAGACTCCTAAGAAGCCTAACTCAGCTCTTCGTAAGATTGCCAGAGTAAGACTTTCTAACGGTATTGAAGTAACAAGCTATATTCCCGGTGTAGGTCACAACCTGCAGGAGCATAGTGTTGTTCTTACCCGTGGCGGTAGAGTTAAGGACCTTCCTGGTGTTCGTTACCACATCATCCGCGGTACACTTGATACTGCAGGTGTTAACGGTAGACTTCAGTCAAGATCCAAGTACGGTGCAAAGAGACCGAAGAAGTAATTTTTTCCGTGCGATAAGCGCACAAGCAGTGTGACGTACGGATTATTATATATTTGTCGTTGCACTTACGGCGGACTGTGTCCGCAGAGTACCTATGAATTCATTAAAAATTTTATGAAGGAGGGAAGAATAGTGCCAAGAAGAGGTTTTATTCCCAAAAGAGACGTATTACCGGATCCGGTATACAATGACAAGGTGGTAACTCGCCTTATCAATAATGTAATGCTTGATGGTAAAAAGGGTACTGCACAGAAGATTGTGTACGGTGCTTTTGAAATCATCCAGGAAAAGACAGGTAAGGAACCTGTTGAAGTTTTCCGCGCAGCTATGGACAACATCATGCCCGTTCTTGAAGTAAAGGCTAGACGTGTCGGTGGTGCAACCTATCAGGTTCCCATGGAAGTTCGTCCTGAAAGAAGACAGACACTTGGTCTTCGTTGGCTTACAACTTACTCAAGAGCCAGAAGTGAAAGAACTATGGCTGAAAGACTTGCAGCAGAAATCATGGATGCTACAAACAACCTTGGTTCAGCTGTAAAGAAGAGAGAAGATACTCACAAGATGGCAGAAGCTAACAAGGCTTTCGCTCATTATCGTTGGTAATAAACTTTCTGTTAGTTATAGAAGGAGGATATTATGGCAAGAGAATATTCATTGCAGAAAACCAGAAATATCGGTATCATGGCTCACATTGATGCCGGTAAGACTACAACAACAGAAAGAATACTTTTCTACACCGGTGTTAACTACAAAATCGGTGAAACTCATGACGGTAGCGCTACAATGGACTGGATGGAGCAGGAACAGGAAAGAGGTATTACTATTACTTCTGCTGCTACGACAGCTCACTGGAACGACCACAGAATCAACATCATCGATACTCCCGGACACGTTGACTTCACAGTTGAAGTTGAGCGTTCACTCCGTGTACTTGATGGCTCTGTTACAGTATTCTGTGCTAAGGGCGGCGTTGAGCCTCAGAGTGAAACTGTTTGGAGACAGGCAGATAAGTACAACGTACCCAGAATGGCTTATGTAAATAAGATGGACATCCTCGGTGCGGATTTCTTTAATGTTGTGCAGATGATGAAGGACCGCTTACAGTGTAACGCAGTTCCGATTCAGCTTCCTATAGGTAAGGAAGATAGCTTCAAGGGTCTTATTGACCTTGTTGAAATGAAGGCATACGTTTACTACGATAACCTTGGTAAGGATATCCGTCAGGAAGAAATTCCCGAAGATATGCTCGAAATGGCTGAAAGCTACAGAGCTGAACTCGTAGAGCACGTTGCTGAAACAGATGAAGAGCTTATGATGAAGTATCTCGAAGGTGAGGAACTCACTATCGAAGAGATCAAAAAGGGTATTCGTAAAGCTACAATCAATGTAACAATGATCCCTGTTTGCTGCGGTACTTCATACAGAAACAAGGGCGTTCAGAAGCTTCTTGACGCAGTTGTTGACTATATGCCTTCACCTCTTGATATCCCTGCTATTAAGGGTATCAACCCCAATACAGACGCAGAAGAAGAAAGACCTGCAGACGATAACGGTCCTTTCAGTGCACTTGCATTCAAGGTTATGACAGACCCGTTTGTTGGTAAGCTTTGCTTCTTCAGAGTTTACTCAGGTAAGATTGAAACAGGTTCTTACGTGCTTAACTCTTCAAGAGATTCTAAGGAAAGACTTGGTCGTATCCTTCAGATGCATGCTAACTCACGTAAGGATATAGACATTGTTTACAGCGGTGATATCGCTGCAGCAGTTGGTCTTAAGAATACAGGTACAGGTGATACACTTTGTGCTGAAAATGCACCCATTATTCTTGAATCAATGGAATTCCCTGAACCCGTTATCCGTGTAGCTATCGAACCTAAGACTAAAGCAGGTCAGGAAAAGATGGGTATCGCACTTGCAAAGCTTGCAGAAGAAGATCCCACTTTCAAGACATACACAGACGAAGAAACAGGTCAGACAATTATCGCAGGTATGGGTGAGCTTCACCTTGAGATTATCGTAGACCGTCTTCTTCGTGAATTCAAGGTGGAAGCTAATGTAGGTAAGCCTCAGGTTTCTTACCGTGAAACAATTACAAAAACTGTTGATCAGGATCACAAGTATGCTCGTCAGAGTGGTGGTAAAGGTCAGTACGGTCATGTTAAGATTATCGTTGAGCCTCTCGAAGCAGGTGCAGGTTACGAATTCGTTAACAAGATTGTCGGTGGTGCTATTCCCAAGGAATACATTCCCGCAGTTGATGCAGGTATCCAGGGTGCTATGCAGTCAGGTGTTCTTGCAGGTTACAACGTTGTTGACGTAAGAGTAACACTTTATGATGGTTCTTACCATGAAGTCGACTCTTCTGAAATGGCGTTCAAGATTGCCGGTTCTATGGCATTCAAAGAAGCTTGCAGAAAGGCTGCTCCTGTTCTTAAGGAACCCATCATGCAGGTTGACGTTAACGTTCCCGAAGAATATATGGGTGATGTTATCGGTGACCTTTCATCTCGCCGTGGTCAGATCCAGGGTATGGAAGCAAGAAACGGTGCACAGGCTATCGGTGCTTACGTTCCGCTTTCAGAGATGTTTGGTTATGCTACAGACCTTCGTAGTAATACACAGGGTCGTGCAAGCTACTCTATGAGCCCTTCACATTATGAAGAGGTTCCCAAGAGCATTATGGATGAGATTATTTCTCTCAGAAGTAAGCAGGACTAAGATTTTATAAAATTTTAGTTGATTTTAATTATTAAATGTAATATAATTAATACAAATAAATCTAACCATTAAAGGAGGAAATTACAATGGCAAAGGCTACGTTTGAAAGAAGCAAGCCCCATGTAAACATTGGTACAATCGGTCACGTTGACCATGGTAAGACATCGCTTACCGCAGCAATCACAAAGGTTCTTGGTTTGAAGGGTCAGGCTGACTTTACAGCTTACGATCAGATCGACAAGGCTCCTGAAGAAAAAGCAAGAGGAATCACGATCTCAACTGCACACGTTGAGTACGAAACAGATTCTCGTCACTACGCACACGTTGACTGCCCCGGACATGCTGACTACGTTAAGAACATGATCACAGGTGCTGCTCAGATGGACGGTGCTATCCTCGTTGTATCTGCAGCTGATGGTCCTATGCCTCAGACTCGTGAGCATATCCTTCTCAGCCGTCAGGTTGGCGTTCCCTACATCGTAGTATTCATGAATAAGCGCGACCAGGTTGACGATGACGAACTTCTCGAACTCGTTGAAATGGAAATCCGTGACCTTCTCACAGAATACGAATTCCCGGGAGATGACATCCCGATCGTTTGCGGTAGTGCTCTTCAGGTTCTTGAATCATCTTCTACAGATATCAACGCTCCTGAATATGCTCCTATCGTTGAACTTATGAATCAGGTTGACGCTTACATTCCTACTCCTCAGCGTCCTACAGACCTTCCCTTCCTTATGCCTGTCGAGGACGTATTCTCAATCACAGGTCGTGGTACAGTTGCTACAGGCCGTGTTGAAAGAGGTATGCTCCAGGTTAACGAAGAAGTTGAAATCGTTGGTCTTACAGATGAGGCTCGTAAGGTTGTTGTAACAGGTATCGAAATGTTCAGAAAGCTTCTTCCTCAGGCAGAAGCTGGTGACAACATCGGTGCTCTTCTCCGTGGTGTTCAGAGAAACGAAATCGAAAGAGGACAGGTTCTCGCAAAGCCCGGTTCAATCAACCCCCATACAAAGTTCAAGGGCGAAGTTTACGTTCTTACTAAAGAAGAAGGTGGACGTCATACTCCTTTCTTCAACAACTATCGTCCTCAGTTCTACTTCAGAACAACAGACGTTACAGGTGTAATTGAGCTTCCTGCTGGCACAGAAATGTGTATGCCTGGCGATAACGTTACAATCAGCGTTGAGCTTATCACACCTATCGCTATCGAAGAAGGTCTTCGTTTCGCTATCCGTGAGGGTGGTAGAACAGTTGGTTCAGGCGTTGTATCTGCTATCGAAGCATAATTGAAGCTTAATCTTTGGCTTTATAAAGCGGTTTCTCCAATTTGGAGGAGCCGCTTTTTTCGCGTTTAAACTGCTTGACTACCAATTTTACTACCAAATTATCATAAAAAACAGAAGGACTGCCTGCATATACGTGCTGTATAAACAGGCAGTCCTTTATTGTGTCGGGAAATGAACCAAAAAATATACGTCCCCAAGTGGCTCTTTGTTGTGATTTATAATTGCTTTCACTAAAAAGTTGACAAAAAATGTACATCCCCATTGTCCCCATCATTGTGAAATCATTAAAATTACAGGGCATTCCTACAGGGTAAAGGATCGAAATCTTTTTGATAAAGATGCCGAAACCAAGCTGTGATTAAACTTAAAAAGGAGGCGAAATCCTTCGCCTCGTAGTTATACAAATGCATATGACGTGATATTCGTCAAGGGCAGCAAGGCTGCTTGTTTACCCTTGATGAATGTCACGTCATATGCTACCCGCCGAAATTGTACATTTTCACTTGCCCTTTTTGTACATTTTCGCTTGACATTTACATTCTCTCATAAACATTCGTTTTTGATAAAATTGCAATCTAATTAATAATAACGCTGTTTGTGAAATTAATAATATGTCGAAAATTGTTTTTATATAGTGTTAAAAATATATAAAACAAGCAAAAATGTCGTGTCGCTAGGTTATAAGGAGAAAAAATCTCTAAATAATACAATCCTGCTTGACATTAGCCACGCAATGCGTTATAATATTAAAAAAATAAAAGGGGATGAGTTTATGTTAGTTAAAATGATTGTAGATAACTTTTTATCTTTCGAAAATGAAACTGAATTAACCATGATTCCTTCCAATAAAACTAGAAAAATAAAAGAGCATAAAATTAATGTCAAAAGTACTTCGCTTTTAAAGTATGGAGTTATTTATGGTGCAAACGCAGCAGGAAAATCCAACCTTATTGAAGTTTTTCAGTTTATACAATATTGTGTTAGAAAAGCAATTCCGCTAGAGAGTCCTTCAAAATTTTGCAAGAATAGTGAAGAAAATATAAATCGTCCGAGTTTATTTGAAATTCAATTTACAACTAATGATAAGTTTTATGCTTATGGTTTTACGGTAAGCCTTAAAGAAAGAATAGTAGAGTCGGAATGGCTGTACGAGCTTTATCAAAATGGTTCTCAAAAGACCTTGTTTGAAAGAGAAAAGGGAACAAAACCAGTAATTGGAGAAAATATAAGTTTATCTCCTTTAGAAAAAACTAAAATGGAAACATATATTGGAGATTTTGAAGAAAATTCAAGTTCATTATTTTTGACTAATATGAATCGTGGGAAAAAATACTTGAATGATTCAAAAATATATTTCTTTAAAGAAGTTTATGATTGGATAGATAAAAACTTAACTATTGTTACACCCAAAACATCTCTTAGAAGTTTTGAGTATTATTATGATGAAGCATCATTATCACTTATTAATAGTTTAATTGAAACTTTTGACACTGGAATAACAGAAGTGAACATGGTTGATATATCTATGGATGAGTTGCAAAAAGATATTCCTAAACCGTTTTTTGATGAGGTAATGCAACACATAAAGAAAAAATCAGAAGAAGATGGTGAAACTAATTTCAAACTATCGATGCGTTCTCAGTATAGCTTTTTCAATTTAGAATTTGAAAATGATAAAGAACCAAAAGTAACTACAATTTCTTTAAAACATGGGAAATCATTTTATGATTTTAAGTATGCCGAGGAATCAGATGGTACACGTAGACTTTTTGAATTGTTAGATATGCTATTAAATAACTCTAATAATAGTACATATATTGTAGATGAGATGGAACGTAGTCTGCATCCGAAGCTTACTTCAGAATTTATAAAACTTTTCAATCAAAGACATTCTAATCAAAACATGCAGTTGATTTTCACGACTCATGAATCTACAATTATGGACCAAGATTTATTTAGGAGAGATGAAATTTGGTTTGTTGAGCGTGATAATGAAAATTGTAGCCATATATATTCACTTGACAAGTTTAAAGAGAGATATGATAAGAAATTAAGCAAAGCTTATCTTGAGGGGCGTTATGGTGCTATTCCAGTTTTCAGATCTTTTAATTTTAAGGAGGAATAGAAATGGCTCCAATTCGTTCTTACAATAATTGGAATACTAGAACTTCAAATAATGAAGAGCAAGTAGAACCATACAAACGCTACTATTTTATCTGTGAGGGACAAAATACTGAACGATGGTATTTTGAAAAATTTATTGACCTAAAGAAAGAATTTAATGTCTCATCTTTAATCAGTATAGAGTATTTAGAAAAGACTGGTAAGCATGAAACATGGTCTAATCCAAAAGCCTTGTTAAAGTTAGCTAATAGTATCAGAAAGAATAATGATATTATATTTGATGCAAAAAGGGATGTAATGATAGTAGTGTTTGATGCTGATATATATGAAGGACAAGAGGCTTCTAAATATAATGAAATTGTCAAAAAGGGAATACAGAATAATGTTCTTTGTGTAACAAATCCTAGTTTTGAATTATTCCTATTATTACATTACGAAAACAGTTATAATGAGGTTATAACCCCCAATTATTCTGAAATAATTAAAAATGATTGGGTGGAAATAGATGGAGAAAAGATACGTTACATAGAGTTTTTATTCAGGGATAAGACAAAGTTAAAACCTAAAAAGGATAAACAAGTAGGCGAGTTGGCAAAAAATGTTCGTGTTGCAATTGAACAAGAAAAGAATTTAAATAGTGATATTTTTAAGTGTAGAGGTAAGTTAACTTCTAACGTTGGAACAGTTATTCAAACAATTTTAGATGACGGTTCCAATTCATAAAAGCCAAGATTGTAGGTGTTCACAAAAATGTGGGCATCTGCTTTTTTGTTCCTATAAAAAGCATTAGGTATTTATAGCCTCTTTGTAAAATTTCAAAATGGAAGGAGTGCGTTTAATGTTTATATGGATAATAATCGTTATATATCTATGTGCTGTTATAACAAGATAAAAATTTACAATAAGAAAGGAGGTGATAGATGATGTATGCATTAGGGTTCTTTGTGTTAATGTGTATGATATGGATTTTTGAGAACTAGAAAACACCGTATTTCTATCTGAAAAGCAAATAAAGCTTTTTTAATGGAAATACGGTGTTAAAATTCTAAACGGTTACTGTTAATCAAAATGATTAATTTTATTAACAGATAGATATGTTCTAATATGAGAGAATACATATTCGCTTTCTTCTAAAGTTGCCGTGATAACCTTAACTTCCATGCCAGGACACATGCGATGAACTTCATCATCGGGAAGTTCACCATCATATTTAAAGGAAAAATATAGGTTCCCATTTGATTTGCGATAGCTACAGATGTCAAAAGCAGGTACAATATAATATATAATCTCACCATTAATTAGTTTGGTGATACAAATCAAATTACTTGGTTTAAGAATAGCGAGTTCATCTCTAATATTAAAGACAATATCTTCGTTTGCATATTTCTTCGAAAAAAGTGTTCTAAGATTTTCTTTGAATTTAGCTTGATATGGATTAGAAATAGTAGTGGTTGTTGGAGAAGGTGTTGTACTGATGCGTGGTGTAGAAGCCTTCTGTAATGATGGAAGTAATTCGTAAAATTTAGTTGCTGTTTCAAGGTTTGTTGAAATAACTTTTGTGAAATTTCCTTTATAATCTAAGTCAATTTTTAATATTACTTCTTTTACATATTCAACTTGTTCTTCTCTAATTTCTCTTATAATGCCTACTCCAGTTATTCCTGAAACAACTCCATCTGCAAGTCCTTGAGAAAAAGAAGCATTGTTCTCGGTTTTATAATCATAAATTATCTGATGTGATACATTTCTCAATGAAGAGGCAGGAATAATGGTAAGTCCATAACGAGCAACAAGTAGAAGCTTTTGGGTCTTGTCGATGCAAAAATCGGAATCTAACCATAAATCATCTGAAAATGTCTTATAACCACTTCTTGATAGTGCTTCTTCAACAGTCTTTTCCTTTTCTGCTTTAGATGAAATGTAGGCTATGAGAAAACATATACCAAGTAATATTCCGCCAATAAGACATCCGTTAAGAAAACTGCTAATCATTATTAATTCATCCTTTTCTCCGTTTTTCTACATTATACTACAACGGTTCTCTATATGTCAACAATGAATTTCCATATGTAAACAAAATTGTTGTACAATACATAATATATAAGGAGTTGATGTATGTGAAAGCAGAATTTTCTAAAAACTTGAAAAAGTTAAGAGAGGAAAAAGGGATAAGCCAAACTGAGCTTGCAAAGCGTTTAGGTGTAAATAAATCCCTGATAAGTAGCTATGAAAATATGGAACGACTCCCCAGCCTTAATGCACTTGCAAAGCTTTCATATCAGTTTAATGTTTCTATGGAATTTCTTTTAGGTATTAACAAGAATAAAACTGTAGATGTTTCAAACCTTACAACAGAACAAATATCAGTTATAACATCTGTTATAAAGCAGTTTGAAAAAGATAACAACAGGTAAATTTTCATTCCCGACAACCGCTATTTTTCATATAATATCTGCTTTTTTTATCTTAATTAAGGTCTTAGTTTTTCGACTCCCCCGACTTATACTAGTTGTCTGAAAATCACTTGTTCCAGTGGAGGCAGACTAGATATTCAATCATCTTTCTTTGTGCGTAAAGGAAATGTTGTAATCAAATGTGTAGGAACCACTTTTAAGGCAAAAAGAAAACTCCAAACAACGTAATGTTCAGAGTTTATCTTAGTAAAATATCTCATACACACTTTTGATTTGACTACCAATTTTACTACCTAATTATCATAAAAACAGAAGGACTGCCTGTATATACGTGCTATATAAACAGGCAGTCCTTTATTGACGTATAAGAAATTGCTGATGTTAAGTTGTATTTTATGATTACTACCTCTTGCCTACGGCTAGCGTGACAGTAGTCGAACCTTATACGCCCTGACTTGCTAAATTCCAATAATACGAATTTGTCAGATTTGAAGGGCGTCAGCCCATCTGCATCTTCCGCATCCGTCTTATTAGAAATTTTTCATCGTCAGGGTTCT
>JAZPYX010000004.1:0-2759 GCA_045544395.1 Clostridia bacterium | reverse complement strand
ATTACTGTATGTAAGACCGTCTCCGAATTCATACACAGGAGTGCCTTTGAAAAATTTATAAGTCCTGTTTTCCATACTGTAATCTGTAAATTCAGGAAGGTCAGAAAGACTTTCGTAGAAAGTTATGGGAAGTCTGCCCGAGGGGGATACCTTGCCGAAAAGAATATCAGCAAGTGCCCATCCACCCTCTGCTCCGGGATAGAAGCACTGAATTATTGCATTACAGTGCTCTTTCGGATATGAAAGATTCATCGCACTTCCGCTGACATTTACATATACAGTAGGTTTTCCTGTTGCGACAATTCTCTTTACAAGTTCCTGTTGCTCGGGTCTTAGGTCAAGGGTACGTTTATCACCGATAAGGAAGTCATTTTCGTTATTGGGGTCACCACCCTCGCCTTCCATTTCGGGGGTTATTCCTACGCACAGTATTACTGCATCTGCGTGCTTTGCGGCAATTATCGCTTCCTCAAGGTTTCCGCTGTAAGGCTGCCAGAAAGCACAACCGCCTTCTGAGAAAAGCACCTTGCCGTCAAAGGAATCCTGAATTCCGCGAAGAAGCGTCGCATACACTGACGGTATACCGTTGTAATTACCGAGAAGTGACGTTTTATAATCTGCATTAGGTCCTATTACAGCAACGGTTTTAACATCCTTTTTCAAGGGAAGAATACCGTCGTTTTTAAGGAGCACCATACTCTCCTGCGCCATTTTGCGGTTTAGTTTTCTGTGTTTTTCGCACTCTATAACGGAGTACGGAATATTGTCATATTCACAGTCATCGTCAAAAAGTCCCAGACGAAATCTGTCGGTAAATACTTTCACAGCTGCCTCAGTCACGGTTTCTTCGGTTATAAGACCTTTCTCTGCCGCTTCGCCAAGGCTTCTGTAAACCGTTCCGCAATTAAGATGACAACCACCGTTAAGACCAAACGCCGCACTTTCCGCCTCATTTTCGGTAGCACCGTGATATTTGTGGAAATCAAGTATAGCACCGTAGTCGGAAACGAAAACTCCGTTAAAGCCGAATTCCTCAAGCTTTTTATTCAAATATTCACTTGCACAGCAGGATTCACCGTTCATTCGGTTATATGCCCCCATCACCATTGACGGGTCAGCATTTTCAATACAGTATTTAAATGCAGAAAGATATGTTTCGTTAAGGTCTTTTTCACTGACCTTTACATCCATTGTATGTCTGCAGAATTCGGGGCCGCTGTGTACGGCATAATGCTTAACGGTTGCATCGGTCTTTCTGTACTTACCGTTTCCCTGAAGTCCCTTAATGTACGCTGTACCCATTCTACCTGTAAGGCAAGGGTCTTCACCGTAGGTTTCGTGCCCTCTGCCCCATCTTGGGTCGCGGAATATATTTATATTGGGTGAAAACAAAGTTATGCCCTGGTCTTTCTTTGTTTCACCGAATTTTCTGTATTCGTTGAATTTTGCTCTTGCTTCATCTGACACAGCCGATGCAACCTCATAAAGAAGCTCCTCGTCAAAGCTTGCTGCCATACCGATTGCCTGCGGGAAAACTGTTGCAGTTCCGCTTCTTGCCATACCGTGAAGCGCTTCACTCCACCAGTTATAGGCAGGAATACCAAGCCTCTCTATTGCAGGGGAGTCGTGCCTTAACTGCGACATTTTTTCTTCATAGGTCATTTTAGAAACAAGCTCTCTCGCTCTTTCTTCAAAATTCATTAAAACCATCTCCTTTAGAGACATTTTACTATGTTTTTATCTTTAACAAAAGGATAATTTTGCTTTTTATAGGACAAATCTTGCTTTTTATTGCTTGTCATGATAATATTTACCTGAGGTGAAAAATATGGATTATATACTTTTTGAAAAAACATCTCCCGAAAAATCCGACTTCCCTTTCATAAGTATCGGAAATAAAAATCTTTCATTTATTTCACATTATCATAAGGAAATTGAAATCATATATGTAGTAAGCGGAAGTATAACCGTATTTTCAGGCAGCCGTGAAATCATACTGAATGAAAACGAGTTTGGAATTTTTATGCCCTTCGAAATTCACGGTTTCAGAACAGTTGTCCCCAACACTCTTATGCTTATGAAAATAAACCCCGACAACTCGGTGGAGCAGTTTGATTTTCAGAATATCCGCCTTAAGTCAAACCGTATAGATAACACAAATCTGATTAAGGATGACTTTTTCGGTATCATCACAGAATATAAAGAGAAAAAAACAGGTTACGAATATGCCGTAAATAGTCATAAAAGCAGAATACTTATGAATATTTTCAGGAATATGGATTGGGAATATAAAGACACGGAAAAAAATATAGAATTCCTTAATATCGTCAACAGGTTTCTTGAAGAAAACTACGAAAGAAGCATCACTCTTTCGGAAATTGCCCGTGAGTGCCATTTTTCAGAGTATTACTTCTCACACAAATTCAAGGAGTTTACAGGGATGAGCTTTATTCCCTATTTAACAGCTTTCCGCCTCAGTAAAGCCATTGGTTTATTAAAAAAAACCAACTTTAAAATCACGCAGATTGCCATTATGTGTGGGTTTGGAAATTTAAGGTCTTTTAACAGGTGCTTTATGTCAGCTTATAAATGCACTCCCACGGAATACAAGAAACAGTTTACATTTAGTCCATAACAAGGAGGTGTAAAAAAACGAGTTTTTTTACACCTCCTTGTTTTTGGGGATAGGAAAAAATGCTTCAGAACGGACAAACTGAATCCGCAGGGGGACCCGAAGGCGTATGGCGTCAAAACAAAGC
>JAZPYX010000003.1:0-10898 GCA_045544395.1 Clostridia bacterium | reverse complement strand
TTTGCTAGCAAAAAGGCACAAAAACGAAGAAAAATCGAATAAAATGAGATTTTTCAACAAAATAAGATAATTCTATGATTTAGAAACTGTCTATATTTCGTATTATTATTGCCTTTTTGCGGTCTGGACTTTTTTTACATCCTCTTTAGGGGATGGGAAAAATTAACCGGACTTTTTCATTCTCATTATCTATTTAATATCCATATCATAAAATTAAGATACCCTGCAAACGTTACCCATAACAAATAGGGTATTTGCAGTTTTGCAGCCAGGCTGTCTGTCTTATTAAATTCCTTTATCATTTTGAATATCAATACCCACAACAGAACAAGCCATAGAAAAGCCAGCAAATACGCCTGCATATTAAAGAATATAATGCTCCACAAAAAGTTCACAGCAAGCTGAAGTGCATAAATTTTAAGCGAAGAACTGACATCCTTGTTTTCCTTTTTCCCCACTTCATAAACCCGGGCAGCACTTATCCCCATAAGAACGAACAAAATTCCCCATACTATCGGAAACAACCATCCCGGCGGAGAAAGCGGCGGCGTATTTATGTTTTCATAGATATCCATATTGTTTTTTGTCAGAAGTGCTGACAGACCTCCAACAAGAAGTGCAATCAACACCGAAACGATGTAAGATTTATACTTTTTCCACATAGAATCCCTCCCTTGTAATATTATATGTAGAAGGAACCCTGTTATGCAAAAATTATTTTCTTGATCTCATATTAATAATTACTATAAGAAGTATCGCTATTACAATTATAAGAAGCACTACCGCTGCAATCAGCATGAACTGACCTGACATCGCATTTTCGGCTGTTACGGCACTATTACTCATAGGAACGGTCTGACTAGGCGTTACAGATGCAGGTTCATTTCCTGTGTCAGGTGCAGGGGACTGATTTACCTCTTCTGTTGGAGTTGCCGGTTTCGTCTCATCAGGCTTTGTTTCAACGGGTTTTGTTTCAACGGGCTTTGTTTCAACTTGTGCAGGTGCTGTTGTAGTCGTCTGACTAAGTGCAATCCATCCGTACTGCCCGTTGTAATTAATATGCCCCCATCCGTCAAGGGTTTCTTCTACATAAAGAGCAACACCATCAGCAATTTTAACAATTATGCTGTTATTTGTACCGGGGCCTGTCCGCATATTAACTCCACCGTCAGGAGTTTTCACATACACGGTATACCCTGCCTTTACAGGAGTTTTTGCCTCTTTCTCAGAAACTCTTACCGTCTGACTGAGTGCAACCCATCCTTCATACCCATTATACGAAGTATATCCCCAATTATCGGATACTGCACTTATGTATAACTGCACATTATCCGGAATTCTTCCTGACATAACCTTATCATACTTTGTTCCTGGACCGTAACGCATATTTAAACCGCCATCAGGAGTTTTTACAATTACGCTGAAATCAGCTTTTTCAACATCATATACGGCTGCATCTGCAAAGGCAGTTGCAGCGATACTCATAACGATGACAAATACCATACATAACACAAAAATAGTTTTTTTCATTTTTTGTCCCTCTTTCTTGTAATTCAATTATTTAATCAATAAATTTATCACTTCCCCAGATGCGAAAGAAATTAAATTTATAGCAAGCGAAATTATATAAGGATTTTTCCTGTTAAAGATTTTACATTTTGAAAAGATAAAGCCTTCAACTGCTACGGCAGCCAGTTCCATCAAAATAATCCCCGATTTCTCCCATTCCTGCAAAAAAAGCGTCAACGATAATCTGCCAAGAACTACTGCCGGATTTGTTATCACATTAGCCAATGCGAGTGTGATTAATTTTTTCTTCGTGTTTGCCCCAAAAGCCCATCCCGTCGGTATTTCCAGTATAAAGGCCGTACACAAATTAAATATAAGTATATTTAAAATCCACATAAAAGCCTCACTTTTCTAAAACACGGTATCCGGCATATATCAGAAATAATGATACACTCACAAATACAAATAAAAACGCAGGGGTAAAAAGTGAATTTGCACCAAAGACAACCGGTATAAAGCCTATTGCCAACGCAAAAGTAGTAAGTCCGAACGCAAATCCGTATTTTTCCCCGCTTACATTTGCTATAGCGGCAAGTGTAAGCGGCATTGTCATATTAAAGCACAGTATCCCGATAATTCCTGTAATTGGGTAATCAAATCCAATTACAAAGCAAACAAGCGAAATTCCAAGGGATATCATTGCAGTTTTTAGATAGCCGAATTTATCGCCCAAAAAACCGCCCAGTGCTTTACCCATAACAACTGCCATAACAGATAAAAAGCCTATAACCGGCACTTCTTTCCATGAAAAATTCATTATCATTCCAAGAAGTGAACGGATAACTATGGTAAGCATAAAAAAGCTGACAGCTAACACAACTGAAATTTTCGGCTTTTCAAATTTTAATGTACTGCTTCTTTTACTTTTATCCTGTCTGCACCACAGTATTAAAACTAAAAACGAAATCAGCATAATTACAGGAAGAAGCCACCTGAAAGGATTATGTGAAACTCTATACGCAAGCCATACCCCAAATGCCCCGCTGCTTACAAAAACTCCTGAAGCACCTGCTTTTGGCATGCTGATTTTAAGAACCTCACAACCTGCACCAATATGAAACGCTCCATTTCCAAGTGCAGTTAATATACAAGCCGCCCATGGTGAAACCAGCACTAAAGGATATGATAGGCATGCCATCAAACATCCTGCTGCCGCAAAAGCACTGTTTTTTCTTATCATATCAGACAAAATTCCCATAGGAAGCTGACCTGCAAAGGCGACAAGATTGTATAAAATTATAACGTTCCCTCTGTCTGCAATCCTTGCTCCGGGGCCTAACAAAACTCCGCTTATAAGAAAAATGGTCGTGAAATCCACAAAAAAATGTAAAACCGTATATAGCGTAACAGTTCTTATTCTGCTTGTCATTTTCATTCCCCACTCAGCCATTAATTTTACATACTTTACATTATATCACTTTTTTCTTTAAATGCAAGGGGATGTAAAAAAGTCCAGACCGCTTTTTTCCTATCCCCCCAAAAAAGGAGGTGTAAAAAACTCGTTTTTTTACACCTCCCTGAATATTATTTATTCAATTCCATAAGAGCCTTTTCCTGTTCTTCCTGAATATCAGGGAAAGCAGAGATCATAGGCTTTATATCCTTTTTACCTTTAAGCTTTCTGTCTATGTAGTTATTTGTTATTTTCATTACAAGACCTGAAAGTGCAATTACGCCAATAAGGTTAGGCACCATCATAAGTCCGTTAAACGTATCTGAAATGTCCCACGCAAGTGATGATGTAAGAAGTGCACCGCACATTATTGTAATAAGGTGAAGAACTCTGTAAATAACCACAGATTTTGTGCCAAAAAGATATTCCCATGCTTTTGTACCGTAATGATCCCAGCCGAGAACAGTTGTGAAAGCAAAGAGAAGAATTGCAACTGCAATAAATCTTTCACCCCAGCTACCAAACACATTCGCAAAAGCTTTTGCAACAAGTGTAGCATCAGAAAGCTCTGCTACAGGTGCACCTGTTTCAAGGTTAATAAATCCTGAAGTGAGAACTACAAGAGCAGTCATTGTACAAACTATCATTGTGTCTGCGAACACTTCAAATATGCCCCAAAGGCCCTGACGCACAGGCTCAATAACGTTTGAGTTTGAGTGCACCATAACTGATGAACCAAGACCTGCTTCGTTACTGAAAACACCCCTCTTACAACCCTGTGTAACTACTGTCTTAATGATTGTACCGCCTGCTGCACCAACAAATGCCGGAAGTGTAAATGCAAACTTAAAGATAGAAGCAAAAGCTGTACCTATAATTTTAAAATTGATACCAATAATTATAAGACTTCCCAGGATAAAGAGCACAACCATAAAAGGAACTACTTTTTCTGCAAAGTTGGCAATCCTCTTAAGACCGCCAAGGATAATGAGTGCTGCAATTATAAGAAGAATTATGCCTACAACAACGTGATACAGTGAAACGCCTTCATAAAGCATATTTGAGGAAAGTGCAGAAATATCAAACGCAGAAACAATATTTACAACAATTTTATTAATCTGACCCATTGCACCGATACCGAAGGATGCAAGAATTGCAAATATCGAGAAAAGCACTGCAAGGATTTTACCAATCTGCTTGCAACCCTTCATTTTTCCAAGACCATCCTGAAGGTAGTACATAGCACCACCGGACCATTCCCCATTTTCATTCTTTCTTCTATAGAAGATACCAAGCACGTTTTCAGAATAGTTTGTCATCATTCCAAGGAATGCTGCAACCCACATCCAGAAAACTGCACCGGGACCACCAATTGTAATAGCTGTAGCAACACCGGCAATATTACCTACACCAATTGTAGCTGCAAGCGCTGTACAGAGTGCCTGGAACTGCGAAATTGATTTTCCCTTTACGTGACCTGATACATTCTTATCAAAAAGACTACCAAGAGTTTCACGCATCCAGTGACCAATTTTTCTTACCTGAAACACACCTGTGATAACAGTTGTAAGAAGACCCGCAAAAAGCAGAAGCCACATACCGTTGCCCCATACGAAGCTGTTGACACTGTTATTAAAGTTTGTCAACCATTCCATCATAAAAAAACATCCTTTCTTCGGATAAGCGAAAAAAAACAGAGTTTTATAAAAAACTCCGCACGCAAACAAAGCCTTTAAGCTTTGTCAACTCCGTCCTTTTGCCTGAGAGATTAGTTTTTTAAACCTTGCACCTTCGGCACCCTTTTGCTTCTAAAATACAAGAAGCGGACTTCTCCGGAGAGCTATCCGCATGCAGTCCTTACTTATAAAGCACCTGAGAGTGTTACTCCTTCGGTAGGCAATACGCCACTTTCCTGCACGCTTCGCTTAGCCATTATTAAATTCTTTGTTATTATATAACATATTACAATATATGTCAACTTTTTTCTTTCAATTACCGCTAATTTTCATTGACAAGAAGCATAAAAATCATTATAATATAATGGATATATTATGTAATTACTATTTAAAGGATGATGATTAATGCATTGGTCAGAAGAAATCGCACAAAAGATTATAGAGCGTAACCCCAATAAAGAGGAATATGTCTGTGCTGCAGGCATAAGCCCCTCGGGTTCTATTCATATCGGTAATTTCCGTGATATTGCAACAAGCTACTTTGTTGTAAGAGCACTTCGTAAAATGGGCAAAAAAGCAAAGCTTCTTTTCTCATGGGACGAATTTGACAGACTTCGTAAGGTACCTGTAAACGTAGCTAAAGTTCGTGATGACTTCGAACAGCATATCGGCAAGCCCTACGCAGATGTTGAAAATCCCTTCTCCGACTGTCCCGAAATAAAGACATATGCAGAATACTTTGAAAAGGAATTCGAAGAATCAATCGTTAAATTCGGCATAGAAATGGACTACCGTCATCAGGCTGAAATGTACAGAAGCGGCAAATATGTGGAGCACGTTCTTCACTCACTTCGTAAGCGTGGCGAAATTTTTGATATACTTGATTCTCACCGTACACAGGAAGCACAGCCCGGTGAAAGAGAAGCATACTATCCTGTAAGCATCTACTGCCCCATCTGTGGCAAAGATACTACAAAAATCCACTCGCTTTCAGACGACTGCACTGTAGCAGAATTCTCTTGCGAATGTGGTCATAAGGGTAGCTTTGATTTTACAAAGGACTTCAACTGCAAGCTTGCATGGAAGATTGACTGGCCTATGCGCTGGATGTATGAAGGCGTAGACTTTGAACCCGGTGGAAAAGACCACGCAGCTAAAAACGGCAGCTATGACACAAGTAAGGATATTGCAAAGGCAATCTTTGGTTATGAGCCTCCCCTGTTCCAGGGTTATGAATTTATTGGTATTAAAGGTACAACAGGTAAGATGTCAGGTTCTTCCGGTCTTAACCTTACGCCAGAAACACTTCTTAATCTTTATCAGCCTGAAGTTATTTTATGGCTTTACTCCAAGACAGAGCCGCTTAAGGCATTTGACTTCTGCTTTGACGACGGAATTCTGCGTCAGTATTTTGAATTTGACAAAATGCAGACTGCATTCCAGGACGGCACTGCTGACGAACATACAATGGGAATTATGTTTAACACTACCGTGGAAGGCAGAAAGCCCTCTACTGTTCCTATGAGCCTTCTTGTTCAGCTTGGTTCTGTTGTTAACTTCAACGTACCTATGCTTGAAATTGTATTTGAAAAAATCGGTACCCCCTATAAGTATGATGACTTTGCTGACAGACTCCAGAGAGCGAAATACTGGCTTGAACAGTGCTCTCCCGAAAGTGTCAACAGACTTCGCACATACCGTAACTGGGAGCTTTACAATTCATTTACAGACGAAGAAAAGAAGGAAATTCAGCTTCTTTGCGATTATCTTAAGACGGACGGCTACACACTTGACGAGCTTAATTCTGAGCTTTATGCTATTCCCAAGAAAATATTTGGCGAGGATATGGACCCCAAGGAGCTTAAGGGAATTCAGGGGCAGTTCTTCAAAAATGTGTACAAGCTGATAATTGACAAGGAACGCGGACCCAGACTTTATCTTTTCCTGTTTGCAGTTGATAAGGACAGCTACTTAAGCCTGCTCGACTTCTCTACACCGATGACAGAAATTGAAAAGAATCCTCCCAAGGAAGAAGAACCTGAAGAAGTTATAGAAGAAAAAGTATACGGTGATCCCGATCCTGTTCAGCCTATAAAGGATGAAATTGATATTGATATGTTCTCGAAGATTGATCTTCGTGTATGCAAGATTGTTAAGGTTAACGATATCCGTAAATCAAACAACTGCCTTAAGCTTACATTATTTGATGGACTTGAGGAAAGAGTTATAGTGTCAAGTATTAAGCATGATTACAAACCTGAAGAGCTTGTTGGTAAGAAGATTATCGTTGTGGCAAATCTTAAGAGTGCACGCTTCAGCGGTGTAACAAGTAACGGTATGCTTCTTGCAGGTACAAATAATGCCTGTGGCTGTAAGGTAATCTTTGTAGATGATGCTATACCCGAAGGCACACCCATTTGCTAGAACGGAGATGTTAAAAAATTCCTGACCGGAGCCTTGTTATATAGAAAAGAGACAGGTCAACCAATCACAACATGGATTGGTTGACCTGTTTTTTACCGTATAGGAATTTGCGTAATTTAATCGCGAGCAACATTTGACAGAATTGAATTTTGTTGGGATGCGACGAGGGTAAAGCGGCACGCTTCTTTTTTATGCATTGAAAATCACTTATATCTTATTATAACCCCTGTTCAACCAGGTCTGCAAATTCTTTCTTTACATTGTTAAGAAAATTTTTCCATTGATTTCTGTCAACAAAGGCATCTTTGTCACCTGCCACAAGCTTCTTATACTTTTCATCTGTTTTATTGTTCCATACATGATTTCCGATAAATATGTCCACCTCGCGGTCAATGACTTTATCTATACCTTTTATAAAATCATCCCGCAATCTATGCGGCAAGCCATATTTATCAAGAAACTCCAGCGTCAGCGAGTTAATTCCAACACCACCGTGCATTGCAACATGATAGGTTTTGCCGTCTTCTACAATATCAAAAAAGAAAGATACTGTCCCGGGAGTATGACCGGGGGTTGAAACAATCTCTATTTTTGTATTTCCTAATTCTATTATATCGCCATCATTTATAATAACATCCGGAGTAAATTCTTCATAATACTTATACCCCAGCTCAGTCGCCCAGGTAAGGTCTTCCCTCCCATCAGCATAGGTTTCATCACCGTGACCAAGAAAAGTTTTCGCACCCGTAAGTTCACAAAACGCCCTTGTAGCACCAAGATGGTCGTAATGACCATGGGAGTGAATTATGTACTTCACATCATAAGGTGAAAATCCAAGCTTATATATTGAATTTATAAGAAGATATAAATTCTGTGGATAGCCTGTGTCAATAAGAATAAGTCCGTCCCCGGTGTCAATAAGATGCGATGATGCACCGTGACATCCTACAAAATAAAGATTCCCCTTAATCTTAAATGGTTCCATGTATTCTACCCATGGTGTATTCATTTGTGCCATTATAATCATCCTTCCTATATATTTAAGGTGTATGCTGTTTTTTGTTTTATGAAGACTGAACGATGTAGATGCTATGCTTTTTAGTAATTACGATATATAAGGTTTAGATGCAAGCTTTCAAAGGCTCCCTTGTGTAAAGGGAGCTGTCAGCGTAGCTGACTGAGGGATTGTTTAACTGCATTATCAATATACATACACACTCCCTCAAAGTTTTTCAAAACATCAAGATTTGATATTCGGAAAACTTTTATCCCATATTGTTCTAAATAAGCAGTTCTTTTTTTATCATATTTTTTCTGAGTTCCTTTGCAAATGGAACTATTTTGCTACTATGTTTTCTATCCATTTACAACCCCTCCGCGTTTTCTTCGCAAACCCACCTCCCCTTACACAGGGGAGGCTTTTTGCTTTCGACAATATTCGACATCTCTCAATATTTCATGTTAGGTCATGTCTGAAAAATCATTTCAGTGCTAATAAGTACTCTTCTGATTCCACTCTGGACCGAAAAACCACAATATTTTTTGACGAATATTTTTCTAACAACCTAAAAACTTCCGGTCTGCTTTCTAAATTATAACTATTTACAAAAGCGATAAACTCTTCATCCGTATTATCATTTTCAACCCAAGGCATATCAGAGCGAGTTTTTCCTTTTCTTTCCTTAATTCCATCTATGCAAACTTCGGTGGGATAATCCAAAAAGAAAACAGTATCACACTCTTTGATACGCATTTCCATACTACCACCATAATTTCCGTCAATAATCCATTTAGGATTACTCATAACCTCTTGTAACCGTTTAATAAATACCTCTTTAGAAACTGTTGTCTTATCCTCATTCCAAAACATCATATCCAAGTGATATAATGGTAACCCTGTAATATGTTTGAGTTCCCGTCCAAAAGTGCTTTTACCACTTCCGGGGCATCCAATTATTATTACTTTTTCCATTCTACCATTCCTTTCGCCTAAATTCGACATTCTTTATAGAATCAGCGAACAATTTAGCTACGAAGTAATTTAGCTGTACTCAACTTTATTGAATTCATTATATCATACAAAAAGTTTAATTACAATAGGATACATAAAGATGCTTTCCATAAGACCAAAAAGACGGAACGCTTTCGCGTTCCGCCTTTTTATTAAACCGTAAAGGTTTTATTATTTTGAGAGATATCTCTGAAGAACTGTTGCCATTTCTGCTCTTGTGATGTTGTTAGCAGGTCTTACAGTGTTATCTTCATAACCCTTGATAAGATTCTGACCAACAGCCCAGTTCATAGCTGAAATTGCATATTCAGAAATTTCTTCTGCATCATTGAATCCAAGGTTTTCGCTGAGATTTACAGCATCCATACCCTTGTAGATTGCATATCTGTAAAGGATTGCTGCAACCTGCTCTCTTGTGATAATTCTATCAGGAGCGAAGTTGTTTTCGTCAACACCGTTTACGATACCGTTCTGCTTAGCCCAGATTACTGCGTTACCGTAGTAAGCACCAAGATCAACGTCTGCAAAAGGTATGCTTCTGTTAACAGCGGGTTCTTTCTCTGCACGGTAAAGAACTGTTACAAGCATTGCTCTTGTAAGGTTATCGTTAGGAGCAAATGTATTGCCGCTTACACCGTTCATGAGACCGTTTTCAACAACATAATCTACACTGTCGTTGTACCAAGCATCTTCCTTAACGTCTACGAAGCCTGCACCGGGAACGGGATCAACGGGATCAACAGGATCTACAGGATCTACAGGATCAACGGGATCTACAGGATCAACAACGGGACCGTCGATATCATTCTTATTGCCACCGCTAAGTACGGGAAGCTTTGTTGAACCGCCGCCACCGCCGCCTGTTGCACCGGATCTTGTTGTGAATTCGCCTGTAGCTGTTGTAGAACCAATACCGTTAGTTACAACAACCTCAACATCGTATGTTGTAGCTCTTGTAAGACCTGTGAAGAATGCTGAGTAAACACCATCCTCAAGTTCAGCTTCTACTGCTTCACCTTCACCAAGCTTGATTGTTACAGATGTAATATCTGAGTTGTTAGCATCAGCTGTTACCTTAACTTCTGCATTTGTAGAAGCTACTGTGTAAGCAAGCTGGATGTTTGAAGGAGCTGCAGGAATAAGAGTATATACAGCTGTTACTGTTGTAGCTGCTGTGATATCTGTAGTTACATCCCATGCACCTGTGTAACCATCCTTTGCAGGTACCTCGGGGAATTCTGCTGTTGTAACTGTCTGACCTACTTCCTTAGTAATTGTAGCTATTGTTTCACCATCTGCTACGAATACTACGTCATATGTTTCTACAGGAATTTCTGTGTATACAGCTGTTACTGTTGTAGCTGCTGTAATATCTTCTGTTACATTCCATGCACCTGTGTAACCATCCTTTGCAGGTACTTCGGGGAATTCTGCTGTTGTAACTGTCTGACCTACTTCCTTAGTAATTGTAGCTACTGTTTCACCATCTGCTACGAATACTACGTCGTATGTTTCAGGTTCTACAGTGCCTGCGCTTACTGTAACTTTACCGTCAACAAGTGCAGAATCTACTACTGTTCCGGTTGTTGTCTGTGTTGCAGGTGTACCACTGATTACTACGTCACCTGCTGCAGCACCATCTTTAATCTTGAATGTGAATGTTCCAAGACATACATCATAGGTATTGTCTGCATTAAACAATGTTACAAGTGCATTTGTTGTTGCATCAAAACCTGAAAGTCCTGTGTTGATAAGTGATGTTACTGATGAATCGTATTCGAATCCTACCAGTTCAAGAACATCGCTATCAAATGTAACAGGGCCT
>JAZPYX010000002.1:0-30334 GCA_045544395.1 Clostridia bacterium | reverse complement strand
AACTTCTTATTGAAAGCGAATATTATGCTGATAAGACGATACTTGATAATTGTATTGAATTAAAGAAGATACTTATTTCATCAATCAATACTGCAAAGAAAAACAATAATTAGAGTGCATCTATATTGTTCTGCCTTGCCACGCTAAAAGCACCGATTACGGTGCTTTTTTTGCGTGGTGAGAATTGAGGGGGGGTTGAAGCCTAAGAGGGCAACGAGCGTGAAAAAAACGATTGATAATCGTTTTTAGCGAAGTTGGTGCGCAGACGGGTACTGCAAGCAAAGCTAGCGGTCGTCAAGCAGGCAGGATGCAAAGCAGCCGTCCCCCTCGGCTCCACCAATGAGTAACACGTAAAGTGTTATATAACCAAAAACAGCTTTAAGGCAACATTTACTGCCTTAAAGCTGTTTTAGTTTGTCCTGACGACGATATCCATAAAGGACTAAATTGAACATAAAGACAGCGTTGTGGTAAGGATATTTTACCATAACGCTGTCTGTTTTATTGATTTAAGTCACAGGTTACTATGACTTAAAAAACTACTGAACTGATGCATATCCGCATAAATTTTGCTGAAAAATATTATAAAACACAATGTTTATATGGTGGAATCCTACTGACGGTAGAGTTTTGCCTTTTTGCAGTCGGCTGACAGTCGGTTGACGCTTGCACTATGCGTGCTTATAATAAAATTAGGAAAAAGTTAAAGAGGTGGTAGTGTGTCAAAACTTGGTGAAATTTTTGCCGTAAATATCAGAAATTTAAGAAAAAAATATTCCATTACTCAGAAAATGCTGGCAGACAGGTTAGGCTGTTCAGAGAAAGCTGTAAGTAAATGGGAAAGAGGCATAAGTATTCCGGATATTGAGGTTCTGCTTCTGATTGCTAAAATCTTTCACGTGAATATTGAATCACTTTTTTATGATGAGGATAATGTGTATTTTTTGGGGATAAGTGCTACTGAACCAAGCACTTCACTGATACTTACTGACAGAAAGTGTGCTGTTATAAGACGTATTCAGACAGAAACCATTGACCCCTCTACAATAGAGATAGAAAAAGGCAAGGACATTTTAAGAAACGCAATTTACAAAATATGCAGTGACATTGATTTTGCATCTGTTATTGTTTATGCAGGAATTACAAACATATCCTCGGAAATGGATCAGATAAAGTTTGTTGAATTTTTTAAATCTTTCGGATTTAAACATTCGCACAGCGATTCGCTGACAAATCTTTTCTTTTCCGCAGCTTTGGGCGAAGAAGACGGAATAATACTTATTATGGGTGTAGGTGCGTGTGCATACGGCAGAATAGATGGTAAGTATTCAAGTGTTGGAGGAAGAGGATACCTTCTTTCAAATGAAGGCGGTACCTATAGTATAGGACGTGACGGACTTAATGCATATTTTTCTCAATGTGACGGAACCGGAGAAAAAACTCTTATAACTGAAGAAATAGAAAAAAATTACGGTATGGATATAAAAAGAATTTTTGAGGAAATTTACTGCAAAGACCGACATCATATAACTACATTTGCCCAGTATGTTTTTGCTGCTGCAGATAAAAATGATAAGATTGCTATAAATATTATTAAGCGAAATATGCATGAAACGGCTAAACTTGTTAATGTGCTTTCAAAAAAATTCGAAGAAAGTAAGATACCTCTTGTTTTAATTGCCGATACTATGATGGAAGAGAATAGAATGGTATACTTCAAAAATGAACTTGAAAATCCTGATAAATTTGAAATTACCATTTTTAAGGAAGACACTGCAATGGGTGCAGTATTTCTTGCAAGAAAGCAGTATGAAGAAATTTTTACTGAAGACTGAAATATAAATACTTAAAAACGGAGGCAGAAGTAAATGAAATTTTCAAAATTGACAGCAATTATAATGGCAGGAATTATGGCATTTGGTACCTTTTCAATGTCTGCCTCGGCAGATGTTGAAAAAATCACATTCAGCGATATGGATGCTGTGACAGCTGACGGCACAACTACTGTGACAGTTACTGCAGATAAGGTTCTTTCTGAAAGGGAAGTAAGCCTTATCGCCGCATATTTTGACGAAAAGGGGAAAATCCTTTCAATCGGCTCATCGGTAACAGGTCTTGTTAATGACGGAGATATTCTTACCGTGACACTTATCGATAAAAGTGCAGAGGGTGAACTTCGCTATTTCCTTTGGGATAGCGTTGCAGGACAGATTCCGCTTCGTAACGGTGCACCTGCATCTCCTGAAATAGTGGAAGTAACCGATACTAACTGCGCAAGTGTAACACTTTCCTGGTCAGAGGCGGACGATGACTACAAGAGCGTGGAAAAATACAACATTTACGACGAAGGTACTTTGGTTGCAGAAGGCGTTACGGCACAGGAAACAACGGTTGAAGGACTCCGCTGGGGAACAGATTACACCTTTGATATTACGGCAATAGACGATGAAGGAGCGGAATCAAAATATGGCACTCCCTTCTCTTTCGAAACAGAAAGCATTATGACATCAAGGACAGCGGGCGCAACGATTGAATCAACCCCCGGAATGATTTTTACAGGAAAAAAAGGTAATGATTACTGGCTTGGAACATATATCGAAACAAATGTCGCAGGTCTTGACTGTATTTCTAATACTAAGCGTGTGTATAACAGCACTCCTACCTATGTATGTTTTGCGTTTTCAACTGAAAAGCTGGAAGAATTAAATAACGAAAGAAATTTTGTTCTTGAACTTACATACTTTGATGACAACACAAACTATATAATGATGGAATATAAATATCTTGATGCGGCAGGAACTGAAAAACAAGGAAGATTTAAAGGTCCTCAGAAAACAGGTACAGACACTTGGAAAGTTGCAAGAATGAATGTAACTTTAGCAGGCGCTCCTACTGCAAGTACCGCTAACCACGATGGCGCTTATACTTTCAGATTTTTTGAAAACTCCACAGGTGGTACAGGAAACGAAATCAGGAATATTGATGGATATGATATCGGTCTCAGAGTATACAGATTTTCAGCAATGCCCGTCAGCGAATATAACCCACAAAATGCATGTTTCGAAGCATATAAGGCTAATATAACCTGCGGTATGAATTCAGATGCACAGCTTCTTCCATCTGAAATGATTGACGGAAAATATGCCGTGAAGACAGAAGTTTTTGATGCTGAAATAACTGATTATGCCATAAACGGTGCAAGCGATGTCAAGGTGGAACTAAACTACTATGCACCTGAAGAAGGAACACAAATAAACCTTGACGGCGAAATTATTGATGCAGTAGCAGGAAAATGGCAGAAGGTTATTTTTACACCGCAGAGTGCATCACAGTTTATGATTGATTCAAGTAAGGAAATATACATACATTCAGTATTTGTTGATGCTGAATAAAGTCGTAAGGGGGCTTTATAATGGAAAAAAGAATATTTAATAAAGCCTTCACAGCATCTTTGATTTGTATTTGTATTTTTATTTTGTCGGCTATGGTTTCTTTTGCGGCACAGGATGATAACTGGGCATCAAACCAGATTTCGGTAACGGAACCAAACACCCCTAAAGAGGGAACTGCCTATGTTATCTTCTCGGAGACAGCCGAGGAGAAAGGGATGGAATACATTAAACCAAACGGTGCAGGAAGGTATACTGACTTATACAGTGAACAGGTCGTGTGGAACGGAGTGCAGTCACGTCAGGTTTACGTTGAAAACTACCTATGTTTCAAAATGGATGAAGGCTTTGCCGATGAAAACGACAGAGTATTCGAAATAACTCTTGACTACTGGGACTACGGCGGTGGTGGTTACTTCTATGTGGAATATCTTCCTCATGGAAGTAATGACGTAACAAATGCTACTATATATAAGCTTGGCCTTGATGAAAAGGGTGTAAAAACTTCAGGCACTTGGTTCCGTGTTACGATTTACATTGACGATGCGGACTTTACCGGCAGAATGGATAACGGTGCATCTTTCCGTATAAGATCGGGTGCATATAACTCATTCTCAAAAGTTGAGGTGCGTAACCTCAGCAAAACAGCAACAGCCGAAGAAGATTTTGGCGTGTATAATATGAAAAAAGCAAAGTCGCTTCATACACTCCGCCTCTTTGACGGATTTGAGGGTGATATAAATGAAAAGGGTGAATTCAATCCCGATTTAACCCGTGTGCTTACAAAGGAAGAGGCAATTGTTCAGTTTATAAAGTGTTACCATTTAGAGGAAAAAGCACTTTCCGAAAAGCATATCCCGACATTTACAGATGTAAGTGAAGATGCAAAATACTATGCAGGTCTTATGCAATCAATGGGATTTCTTGAAAAAGGCGATACCCTCGGTGCAAAAGAACATCTAAAACAGAAAGAGCTTCTTTCGTGGTATCTTAAAATCCTTGACATTGACACAGAGGGAAAGGATATTTATCAGGTTGCTTATGAGAAGAAAATAATAAGTAAAGGCTCAATGATTTTTCAGCCTGAAAAACCTCTTACCGTGGATAACTTTGTAGTTCTTGCAACAAATGTTCTTGCTATGAATAACGAAAAGACAGGGTTTAACCTTTTTACATATATGTTCGAAAAAGGATTCTATAAAGAGCAGGATATCAAGGATGCAAATGATTCCAATATTACAAAATGGCTTCTCGAAAATCCTTTTAAGCTTGAGCCTATAAAGCACGTTGATAAGTATTCAGGTCGTGAATATTATTCACTCAGCTTTCTCGGCAGCGGTGCAATAAAGGACTACTACACACAGAACTGTATGTCTATGGATATGACAAGGCTTTACTTCCGTACGGATGACCTTAACCTTTTTGAGTATAATATGGAAACAGGTGTCTGCAGATTTATGGGTGACCTTAATCAGGCGTGGAATCAGATGGTAACACCTCTTAATAATCTCTGGTATCTCAACAAAAAAGGGGAAATTATTAAGGTTGACCTTGATAATTATGAGAAAACAGTTGAAGGGGAGCTTCCCGAATTTCAGAAAAGACGTGGGGCGTCAATGCTTCAAGTGAACAACGATGAAAGCAAGCTTTCCTTTGAGTGGTCTGATGCAAGCGGTCAGATTGATGTTACAAAGGAACAGCGAATTCCGATTTACAACATAAAAAATAAGGAATGGGATTTAAGTCATAAATGGGGATTTATAACGCCATGGCACAACCCCAACCATATGTGTATTAACCCGAACCCTGAATATTCAAACTATATATTCTTCGCTCACGAAGGTAATTCTACAGACACAATTTTCGGTAATCCGCGTTCGGATGGAAAAACACCGCAGTATGACCGTGTGTGGGCAGTAAATACTGATACTGATGAATACTATAACGTATTTAAACAGAAGTATTTTGTAGAGCCTAACCCTAATATCCCCGGTAGCGGATATACAGGGGAAGGTTGTGTTCACGAAGCGTGGTCAAATGACGGGGAATGGCTTTTCCTTGTGAAAAACGCTAATAATACAGATAATATTACACGCGAAATCCGTGAAGCAGGTTGTGTAATAATGCGTCCTGACGGAAGCGATAAGAAGTATATCCCTACACCATACAATTTTACCCAAGATAATGGTTATCCCGGTGCGAGAATGGTTCACGGTATGATAAGTAACGATAACCGCTGGGTAGCAGGTGATACAACTTATTCGTCATCTCTCGGTTATTCAGACCTTTATCTTTTCGATACATGGACAGGTAAAGAATATTTCCTTGCAAGAATAAACGAAACTGGTAATAACTACGGTCATGTTCATCCGCAGTTCAGCCCTGACGACAATATGGTGCTTTTTGGGTTGTGGAGTGACGATAACACTCACGCGCAGATTGGCTGGATTGATGTTTCAGATATTGTAAATGCACCCATTGAGGGCGGAGAATACAAACTTTCTGAAAGTTGTCGTACCTTCGGCTATTCTGACTGTGAGCATTATATAATCCCTCAATATAACGATAATAAAGAAATAACAAGCTTTAAAGTTCCTGCAGGAAATAAGTTATATGTAGATGTAAACAAGACAGTTGTTGAAAAAGACAACACTCCTGCAACTATTACAATTACCTACAAGGATGACACAAATATGCCGATTAAATTTACTTACTACACCTGGGAAGTAAACGGCAGAAAAGGAACCAATAGATTCAAGGAGCACATAGAGTACATTAATCGTAAGGGTACGGGCAAGGTGCTTACAAAGACATATACCTTCGATGATATTTGTCTTGGAAACATGGAACTTTTCGGTTCTGATTTTAATTTATCTGCGGTAGGGGCAGATGCTGAAATAATCTCTGTTGATGTTTCGGTACCTGCCGGAAAGGAATAACGCCAATGAGAAAAACATTATTAATATTCACATTGATTATAGCTTTGATTTTTTCGGTATGCAGTTTTAGCACAGGGGCGGAAGCTTCCTTCAGCTTTGATGCAAAGCTTGTTTATGGCGATGATACAGTTAATCTTGAAATTTCGGGAAAGACACCTGCCTGCTATGGTCAGATTATAAGCATTGTTGTTTATGAAATTGATTCTCCCGACAATGCACTCACTGAAAATCCTGCGACAGAATACCCTCTGGCTGACATAACAAAGATTGTCAGAATGGATGAAATCGTTGCGGAATATAACGGTGAATTCGAAACAGTTATATCCTTTGATGGTGTTGCCGATGCAAAGTATTTTGTGATTCAGGCTACAGGCGGTGGTTACAAATCAGGTAGCACTGCCGCTTCAAAGCTTGTATACTATGAAAATCAGGAGACAATTGACACTGTAACATTACCTGCTTTCAAAAATGCGGAAGCAGAAAATCTTGATAATCTTCTCAAAGCAAAACAGCTTCTTCTCGGATATTACTGCGACGGTGATTACGAGGCAGGCAAAGAAGATATTGCATCGCTTTTTGTAACAATAAGGGAAGAGGACTATCCTGAAAACTTCACCACAATTAACGATGTTCAGGATGTGCTTGCTACAATAGAAGTTCTCCGTGAAATCCGTACAAATCCTGCACCTTCAGAAATGCAGTTACTTGCAGAAGAAAACAGCGAAGACCTCGCTTATGACTTTACAGATTCCGACTATACAGAAAATAAGGAAGGCATTTATGAAATGGCAGAAGTGATTATGTCAGACAGTAAAAACCTTCCCGATTCTATGACAGATGTAACAAGAATTCTTCGTCAGTCAACAGGTATGGTGATTCTTAACGGTATGGATGCAACACAGATGACAAATACAGTAAAAAAGTATGCAGGTGTGTTTGGAATTGATGTGGAAAACTACGAAGAAGCCTGTGAAGAATTCGGTGAAAACAACGTAAATATGGCTTTTGTTGAAAGAAACTTCACAGATCCTGCAAAAGTTTTTGATGCCTATAAAGAATGTACAGAGATTCTTAAAAAAGATGAAGAAGAATCTTCAGGCGGCAGCGGCAGTTCCGGCAGCGGTAGCTCCGGTGGAGGTGGAGGCTTTGGCGGTGGCGGAAGCAGTTCAATCACAAAAGCCGAAATTGATAATGACATCATTGATTCAGGTAACGAAGAAATTACAGAAAAGGTAAACGTAACCTTCAGCGACCTTAACGAAAATCATTGGGCGTATGAGCCTGTAGCTTTTCTTAGTCAGAAAGGTATTGTAAGTGGCATGGGTGACGGCAGTTTTGCTCCCGACAGAGAAGTTACCCGTGAGCAGTTTGTGAAGATTATCGTAGAAGCGTTTAATGTTCAGGGTGTAAGTACAAATAATATTTTCACCGATGTTGAAAGTGGAAGATGGTCAGAAGAATATATTCTCGCAGCATTTGAAAACGGTATTGCAGGTGGTATGGGTGACGGAATTTTCGCTCCTGAAAAACCTGTAACACGTCAGGATGCGGCAGTTATGCTTAAGAGAGTTTGCGACAAGTACGGCATTGAGCTTACAAACAATGAAAAGGCATTTTCAGATGATGATAAAATCGCTTCCTATGCAAAGGATAGTGTAAAAGCGCTTTCAGGTGCAGGTGTTATAAACGGTTTTGAAGACGGTACTTTCCGTCCCGAAAACACTTTGACACGTGCACAGGCGGCAAAGATGATTTACGGATTGATTAAATGAGGAGGAGAATGAATATGAAATTTAATAAAAAAATATGTTCTCTGCTTATGGCGTTGATTCTTATGTTGTCAGTTGTTCCTGCCTTTGCAGAAGATACCGCGGAAACCCTGAATACTCTTTCCGAAAGATATTATAAAGATGTGGAAATTCTCACATCTCTCGGAATTTACAGCTTTGGCGACAGAGCATTTGACAGCACCGTTACCCGTGGCGAATTTGCAAAAATGGTTGAAGACCTCATTGGTGCAGATACTGCAGAAGCAGATTGTAACTGCTTTAGTGACGTAACTGCAGAAACTAAAAACCGCAGTGCAATTCATGCAGTTTCATCAATGGGTCTTATGAATGGTATCGGTGACGGAACATTCAGACCTGACGACCGCATTACATATATGCAGTCAATCAAGGTGCTTGTAAGTGCACTGGGTTATAAGCCTCTTGCAGATGCAGAGGGCGGTTATTATAACGGCTATTTGAGATGTGCTTTGGACATTGGATTGCATGTTGAAAAATCTACAGATTATAACAGCAGTCTTACCTTTGAAAATGCAGCAGAACTTCTCATAAAAACTGCAGAAACAGAAGTTTTTGATATTGTTTCAGTCAGTGACAAAAGCTCTGTTTTTGAAGCTGTTGAAGGAAAGACAATCCTCAGTGTTTACCACAACATTTACTTTGGAGAAGGCAGAATGACCGACAACGGAATTACCGCTCTTAATGGTACAACTGCCTTAAGCACAGAAAGTGTTAAAATCGGAAATACCGTCTTTGCAAAAGCCGATGAAAAGGCAAAGGATTATCTTGGCTACAACCTTGAATATTACTACAAGGATAACAGCGGTGTTTACACGCTTCTTTACGCAGTTGTTGATGAAAGAAAGAACGACAATGTAGCAATTAACGCCGATGAGCTTCTTACAGATGACAACTCATTTTCAAAAACCTTCATAGTTGCAGAAGGCGGTTCAAAGAAAAAAGAATACAAAATTTACCGTTATGCAACTCTTATTTATAACGGAGTTTATGATGCAACATTTACATCTGCTTCTCTTAAAATAAATCAGGGTTCAATAACTCTTATTGACTGCGATAATAACAGCGAATACGAAACAGTTATTGTTGATGAATACACAGACCTTGTCGTTAGCAGTTGTCAGACTGCTAATGAGAAAATCATTGCAAAGAAATCTGCAGATACAGATTATATGACAATCAACTACGGTGAATATAAGTTTGCAATCTTTGAAAACGAAAAAGGTGAGAAGATTGATCCCTCAACAGTAAAAGCGGACAATGTGATTTCTGCATTTCTCAGTAAAGACAAATCAAAAGCAAAATTCATTGTGTCGGCATCAACTGATGAAATTACGGTTGGAACTATTGACAACGAAGAAGAAACAATAGTTTATGACGGAGAAAAGGCTTATGCAGTTTCTCCCGATTATGAAGCTATAACTCTTTCGGGTAGTCTTCAGTACCCTGAAATCACTCTCGGAGAATCTTATAAGGTTTATCTTAACTATGAAGGTAAGATAGCATTTGCCCAAAAGCTTGAAGGCCGTATGCAGTACGCATATTATATGGGTCTTTCAAAGGGTACCGGTCTTGGTTCGAATGATGTTTATGTAAAACTCTTCCTTGAATCAAACGACTGTGTATATGCAAAGGCAAACAAAAATATTGAGATTAACTGTGTTAAAAAGCAGTCGCCCTCAATGCTTTACGATGAAAGCACAAAGCTTGTAGACAGTGAAGGTAATGCAACCCCCCAACTTGTAAGAATTATCCTTAATTCAAAAGGCGAACTTACGATGATTGAAACTGCGCAGAATGATGAGGCATATCTTAATAAAAACTATTCTACTGCTACAACTGCCCCTACACCTTTCAGCTTTGACCTTGACAGATTCACCCTTAACTATCAGGATTTGCAGACAACAAACACAACTGCTCCGTCAAGCAGCGGTATTGCAAATTATAAAGTCATAGGCGGTGGATTTGCGGTTGACAGAAATACTAAGTTCTTTATGATAAGAGATTACTCCGATTCATTCACCACAACCGATGAAGAAAATATCGAGGTAATTGACTACGATACATACGGCAAGCTTTACGGAAAAGGTCATTCTAAACTTTTCGATGCGGACGAAACATGGGTTTGCGATGCGGCACTTCTTTCGCTTCCGACATCGCTTAACAGTCGCTTCTTTACAGTTGCCGAGGCTCCGAGATTTGTTGAAAGAGATAATATGCATATAATGCAGGTAAGCGGTTATTTCAAGAATAATTACTGGAATTACTATGAAGCAGAGGAAGATATCTTCGCATCTGCAGTAAGAGAAGCAGGCTACAGTGACGGAAAGGTAAAGAAAGGCGACGTTTTCCAGATTGCATTTGATACAGACAATATAAGCATTATGAATGCACGACTTGTATATTCTCCACTCCGTAATGACAAGGGAAGTTACTATACACCTGTATGGACATCGTCAGTAAACGGATCAAATGACGAATTCTGGATGCTGGGAACAGTAATGTCTTACAATAACGGTGCATTCGGTATCTATTCGGAAAAAAAGCTGGGACACGCACTCGATGACTACTGGATGAAGCCTCTTTCAGAGGATTCAAGTTACAGTTATTCTCCGATATTCCTGCCGAACTATATCAGTACATCACCTACAGTTTTGCAGTTTGATTGTGCAACAAAGGAAATTACAAGGGTTACCCCCGATGATATTCCCGTAGGTGCAGTATTAAATGCAACCGGTGACGGATTTGAGGTAATTGATGTAAACACTATGGTGCTTGTAGGAAGAGCAAGAGCCGTTGTTTACGATATATTGATTGTCACAAATCTTGATACAGTAAATTGAGTTTATAGTGGCTAGTCAACCACAAAAATTATAAATTGAAGGGAGAAATAAAAATGAAAATTTTATCAGGAGGAAAAATGTTGCAAAGAATTTTTGCGTTGACAGTTGTAATTGCTATGGCAATGACTGTTTGTCCGATGTGGGCTTTTGCAACAAGTAGTTTAACAGCAGAGAGCTTTTTGGGTGACCAGGTATCCACTGCTGTTACAAAGAATTTCACAGTGCCGACAGGTTATACCTGGTCAGCAAGCAACGATGCACTTACAATTAATCAGGAAACAGGTGAGGTAAAGGTTAACAAGCTTCTTTCAGAAGACAGAAATGTTACACTTACCGCAAACGGCGAAAAGAACTTCAACCTTACTGTAAAGTCACAAACTGCAAAGATTGAGGAATGTTTTGATTTTGCAGATGAAGCAGATATCTGGGGACCGATCAAAGGCAGTGCAAATAATGCGAGTATTGCTGCAGAGGTCGATGGCAACAAGTACATTTCACTCAATTATGCCAGCGATACATACAGTGTTATTCCTATGGGCGTAGCACTTCCTGAAATGTCAGGAAACTTTGCCATAACATTTGACTTCAAGCTTGACTGGCTTGAAAGTGCTCCTTCGGGAAATACAAGCGCAACAGTTGCAAAAGAAGAGAAAATTGCACTTGATTTTAAAGTTTCGCCAAACTCTACAGGTGCAGGAGCCGGTGCAACCGCAGACCTCAAGGCAAGAGCTTTTGTTATCCACAAGGATAAGTTTATACAGATAGGTAGGAGTACAGTTGCCGATGTAGAGAGCTTTGACAAGGCAAATTGGTCAAACATCACAATTGAAATTAATCCTCAGACAACCCAGGTAAGACTTCTTCTTCCTGACGGAAAATGGTCGGGATGGTACGATATGCTTGCTGCATCAGATAAAACGAATTATCAGGGTGGAGCACTTACTCACGTAGGAACATCCAGAACCTACGGAAAAGGCTATGTAGGCACTCTTATGATAGATAACTTTGCTGTAATCACACAGTCATTCAATAATTTAACTGCTGAAGAAAAAGTTGCTTATTATAAAAATAACCTTGATATATCTACAAGCGAATCAAGAGGTGCAATAACATCAGATGTTACACTTGAAACATTTGACGGCATTATTGAGTGGGAATCAAGTAATACTGATGTGATTGATAATACAGGTAAAGTAACTTGCCCGAGTAGTGATATTGCGACTTCTGTAAAGCTTACTGCAAAGCTTGCTGAAACAGGCGATGTTATAAAAGACTTCTATTTTGCAGTTTCTCCTGCAGGTACAACAACAAATGTTGCGGTAGATGCAAGTACAAAAATCCTTACAGATGACTTTGAAAAAGGTACAAAAGATGCTGTTATAACTGATGTACAGTCAACTTATGCAACTGCGAATAAATGGGGATATGTCGATGCAGTTTCAGAAGACAAGAGCTTTGTTTATGCGGAAGATGAAACCCGCGGTAAGGTAGCAAAGCTCACATACAGCGGCACTGACAAAGCAAGAGTTTCATACTTTGTTGGTGGATATGTAAAAGCTGTTAATGAGCGTTACAGCACAGGCTTTGATTTTAAGTATATTCCCGATGAGGGTGGCCCCAATAAGTTCAGATTTGAATTTGGCGGTGCAGGCGCACATAACTGTCTTATTTTTGATTATAGTCAGAACAGACTTTATTGTTACAGACAGGGTACCACAATAGCGGATACTTATGCTATATCTTCATTTGCAAGTGAAGATGGATGGATTCGTGTAGACATAGATAACAACAATGTATCAAGAACCCAGCAAATCTACATAAACGGCGTTGCACTTACGGAGTATTCATCACCAAATACACTCTATAATACAGCTTCTGACAATTTCCCCATGAGAAGCGTTTCTTTCCAGCTTTACGGAAAGGGAAGCGTGCTTCTTGACAATGTGGCGACAGTAAGACATACAGACAGTGACTTGACAAAAGCAGATGCAGCTATTGAAGCAGTAAAAATGTATTACGGATACTTTGGATATAAAAACAAAATGCTCGGTAAAGTTGCACTTCCCTCATATGGTCCTGCTGACAGAAATACTCCCGGTGACAGAAGTGACATCGCTGTATTCCCCTCATCAGAAACAGGTGCAAAGCTTACATGGGCAGGTAAGGGTGTAGCTGAAGAAAATGGAATATATTATTTTGATCCTGCAATTCCCGGAAATTATGAGCTGACCGTAACTGCAACCTATAACGGAAAAACCGTAACAGAAACAATGACTGTAACAGGCGTGAAGGTTGAAATCAGCGAAAAAGACGGTGTTGTTACCGCAAGTGGTGACACAACTGTGGGAAAACTTCTTATTGCTAAATACATAGATGCAGATATGACAAAGCTTGAGAATATTGATGTTGCAGATGGTGCAACTGTTACAATAACAGAAAGTGGTTATTATAAAGCTTTCTGGATTAATTTGTCAACGCTTTGTCCGTATGCATATAATATCGAATTTGCAAAATAAAATGGGAAATTACTAACCGTAAGAGTGCGTAAAAAGTGCTCTTACGGTTAGTAGATGACTATGTGAAAGAAAGGTTTAAAAAATGGCGGAAAATAAAAAAATGTGGGCAGCTTTTGTGATGCTCTCGCATAATATGTGGTGGACAAAACACGAAACTCTGGCGGAATGTTTTGATGAAGATACATGGCATGCACTTCTTGTGGAAATGTCACAGAAAGGTATTAATACTGTGGTCCTTGATGTGGGCGATGGGGTTAAATATGACTCTCATCCCGAAATCAGTCTTCCTGATGCATGGGACAGACAGAAGGTTCACGAAGAAATTGAAAGAGCAAAAGCTCTTGGTATAAAACTTATCCCGAAACTTAACTTTTCTACAACTCACGATGCGTGGCTCGGTGAGTATGAAAGAATGATTTCAACAAAGATTTACTATAAGCTTTGCCGCGATTTGATAAACGAAGTATATGAAATTTTTGAACATCCCGAATATATTCACATCGGGATGGATGAGGAAACAGAGTATAACGGTCACAGTCTTGATATTATTGTCTTAAGAAAACGTGAGCTTATCTGGCACGATATAAATTTCTATCTTGACTGTGTGCGTGAAGCCGGTGCAACTCCGTGGATGTGGGCAGACTACCTGTTTGACTATCCGGAGGAATTCAGAGCACATATCAAGCCCGACAATCTCCTCCTTTCACCCTGGCAGTATGCATCAATGTACGAGGAACATTTCACACCTATTGAAAATAATCCCCGTGATATCGCATATTATTGGGAGGGAAGATATAAAGGCTGTGGCTTTAAATATATTGAGGATGAGCCTCTTTGCAGAAAATACAGAGAAGAATCTATTCCCGGTATGGTTGACGGTTATAGCTATGTTCCCACCGTGTCAAATAATCTCAATAATAAATATAACACTCTTGACACACTCCGTTGGTTTAAAGAAAAGGGAATAGACGATAAACTCGCAGGATTTATGACGGCACCGTGGGTTAATGTCAGTGACCGTAAGGAGTTTACAATCTGTATGGACTATTTAAATGAGGCAAAAGAACTTTACTATCCCGAAAATTAAAGGTGAAAATATGACTGATTACATAATTGAAAAAGAGCGCAAAACAAAAATAAAAGGAAAATATGATGTGTTCGTCGCAGGTGGTGGCATAGCAGGTGTTACGGCAGCGCTAGCCGCGGCAAGACATGGTGCAAAGGTTATCCTTGCGGACAAACAGTGCATCCTTGGCGGACTTGCAACATCGGGACTTATTACATTCTTCCTTGCGATTTGTGACGGTGAGGGAAGACAGGTTTCCTCTGGTATGACTGAGGAGCTTTTAAGGCTTTCAGTAAAACGTGGTCCACAAGGGATATATCCCTACGCTTGGCTTCACGGTGGTACGGTTGAGGAAAAAATCGCACTTCGTTTTGAAACACAGTTTAATGCATCTTCTTATGCGATTGATCTTGAGAAAATGCTTTTAGATGCAGGGGTGAAAATTCTTTACGATACCCGTGTGTGTGATGTTAATGTCGAAGACAGAAAAATAAACGCTGTTGTTGTTGAAAATAAGTCAGGCAGACTTGCATACAGTGTAAAAAGTGTTATTGATGCAACCGGTGATGCAGATATATATCAGATGACTGAAAGTGAAACCGAGATACATAAAATAGGTAACGTTCTTTGTGCCTGGAATTACGGAATAAAGGACGGCAAAGTAAAAATAAATATGCAGGGATGGGCAGATATCCCCGATAAAGATAGGGGAACGGAAGAACGAATTCTTCTTACAAGCAGAAAGTTTACGGGTCTTGATGGTGAGGAAATCAGCGAAATGCTTACCCTTTCTCACGCAGAGATGCTCAAAACCTACGAAAAAGAAAAGGAAAAAGATGATTCCTATGAAATGAATATGATTCCCACAATTCCACAGCTTCGTATGACGCGCAAAATTGTGGGTGCATATACGATTGATTATGACGAAATGCACAAGGAGTTTTCGGATAGTATCGGAATGGTATCCGACTGGAGAAAACCCGGACCCGTGTTTGAAATTCCTTTCAGAACTTTGTATGGTGAAAAAATCAAGAACCTTATTTCTGCAGGCAGATGCACAAGCGCAACTGACCGTATGTGGGATATTACAAGATGTATTCCGTGTTGTACTCTTACCGGTCAGGCGGCAGGTATTGCGGCGGCAATGTGTGATGAATTTGCAACTCTTGATGTGACAAAACTGCAGAAAAAGCTGACAGATATCGGGGTTGTGCTTCACGAAAAAGATTTATCAATTATTGACCATAAATAAGGTATAAACTTGCCATGAGTTTATATACATAGTGTTAGGCGTTACGGCTTGTTCCGTAGCGCCTTTCCTCTTTATGAAGATTAGCGTGGCTAACACAGTACGACAAGTCTTTTGGCCTCGATATCCATACCCATTTTCCGTGAAAGTCAGCAGTGACGCGTCGGCTCCACCACATTTAAAGCACCCAAACGGGTGCTTTTTATCCCGTAGGGATTAGGTAATTGAATAAATTTCTTTTAATAAACAATTGATTTTACATAATAAAAATGTTATTATAGGAATAATTGTTAGAGAAATGGGTGAAACAGATGATATTGAATAATGGCAGACCTCAGGATAACAGAATTGAAAAAGAAATGCATTGTTATGATTTTTTGGATAAATTGAACATAGAATATGATAGGGTAGACCATAATCCTGCTGATGATATGGAAACCTGCCTTGAAATAGAAAAGGTGCTCAAGGCACCAATTTGTAAAAATCTTTTCCTTTGTAACCGTCAGCAGACACAGTTTTATCTTCTTATGATGCCTGGCGATAAAGTGTTTAAAACAAAAGAGCTTTCAGGACAGATTGGAAGTGCACGCCTTAGCTTTGCTAACGCAGACCATATGGAAAAGTACCTTAACATAACTCCGGGAAGTGTTAGTGTATTAGGACTTTTGAACGATAAGGAAAATGCCGTGCAGCTTATAGTTGACGAAGATATTAAAAAGGATGAATATATCGGTGTACATCCATGTATAAATACAAGTACACTCAGAATAAAGACAAGCGATATGTTTGACAAAATTACAGATGCACTTAGTCATAGCTATATGACGGTGAACCTTGTCGGAGAGGAATAATATATGCAGTTTGATTTTGCTTTTTTCTTTAATAGCATATTGATTGGCATTGGTCTTGCTATGGATGCATTTTCAGTGTCTCTCGCAAACGGCCTTCACGAAACAAGAATGAAGAAATGTAAAATATTTCTTATAGCAAGCGTGTTTGCGGTATTTCAGGCACTTATGCCCATGATAGGATGGCTTTGCGTGCATACATTAGCCGAAAAGTTTGTAACTTTTCAGAAATTTATTCCGTGGATTGCTTTGGTTCTTCTCTTATATATTGGCATTGGAATGATAAAAGAAAGCAGACAAGACGAATGTAGCATTTCGGGGGATTGCGGTACACTTAGCTTGGGTACATTAATTGTACAGGGAATTGCTACATCAATAGATGCACTTTCCGTCGGGTTTACAATTTCAGAGTATGGAAGCGTAATGGCATTTGCCGAAGCAATTATAATTGCGACAGTTACATTTTTTATATGTTATGCAGGTGTTGTTATCGGAAAACACTGGGGAACAAAGTTCTCGGGGAAATCCTCTGTTTTAGGTGGATGTATTCTTATTTTTATAGGACTAAAAATATTTATAGAAGGTGTAATTTTGCCGTTGGTTAAATAAAAAACCAACGGCTTTTATTTTGTCTGAAAACGTATAAATTTATGTCCGTTTTCGTATTGACACCTAGTATAAAAAAGAGTATATTGTGCATAGAAGGTGATATTATGAGCAAATATACAGAAAAAAACGGATTTTACGATATAAAAGTAAACGATATTCACTGGCATATTATGCGTCAGTATCCAGTTAATGAATCGCTTGAGCATATTAAAAAAGAAATGGATTATCTTAATGTTGAAAAAATGTGCATCCTCGCACTTGAGCAGGAGGCAGAGGTTGAGTTTGACAATTCATCAAATATCAAGGCTCTATATCTCCGCGACAGAGGTGAGGGCAGAATTTTCGCTCTTGCATCAATCCGTCACTTCGGTGATGAAAGGGATAATGCGGATGAGTTTTTGCGTCAGGTGAAGCTCTATTATAATCTCGGCTTTGACGGAATCAAAATTCTTGAGGGAAAAACACCTTGTCATAAAGCAATGAACTGTAAACTCGACGGTGAGAATTATGCACCGATGTTTAAATTCCTTGAAGAAAAGCAGTTTCCGCTTCTAATCCATGTGGGAGATTACATACCGTATCCCAATGAGGAAAACCTTGCGGAAAGGGAAGCTATTCATAGGGAAATGCTTAATGTTCTTGAAAGACACCCGAATCTCCGTGTAACATTTGCTCATATGTTTAATATGTCTTATGACAGAGAAAGACTTGCTAAAATTATGGAAACATACCCCAATGTGTCTGTTGACCTTGCCTTGGGCGGTGACTTCCTTATCAATTTCTCCAAAGATATCAAAGAATGGGAAAAGTTCTTTACAAAATACAGTGACAGAGTAATTTTCGGCACAGATACATACAATATGTACTTTGAAGAAAATGACGATTTTGAAATCACGGGCAGACACACTCCGATTCACAAGTTCTTTGAATGGGACGAGCCTTTCAGCGACCGCTATTATGAGCACTACCCTGAAGCAAAAAACGGAACAGTAATGATTAAACCTGCAAGGCTTCCTGAAAATGTTGTAAGGGATATTTACTTTAATAGCTTTATAAAGGCACTTGCAGACAAACCCCGTACAACGGACAAAGAACTTGCTCTTAAATACTGTGAAGAGCTTCTTGAGGGGTATAATTCAGGCAAACTTTCAACAAAAGCACTTGCACCGATGCCTGATTGGATTTCACCAACAGAACAAGCAAATATGAGACGCGGACAAGCACTTGCCCTTGAAAATATTGAAGCAATAAAGGAATATTATCAAAATAAGTGAGGTTTTATTATGAACGAGTTTCTAAAAAAACACGGTTTACGTGATGAAAAAGTGCATGACTGTCACTATCATATCGGTATGCAGCAGCCTATAGATGTTTCTATCGAATATTATAAAAAGAACAGAGAATATCTTAACCTTGGTAAAATGATTATAAATCCTATGACGGAGCGTAATGCAGACCGCGACGCATCATCTAATATTAAAGCACTTTACTGCAAGGAATTCCACGATGAAACCTTTGCATTTTCATCACTTCATTACCATTTTGATGAAAGAGATACTGCGGATTTCTTCCTTAAACAGATTAAGTTCTATTATGATGCAGGCTATGACGGAATGAAGATGCTTGAAGGGAAGTCGGAATGTCGCAAATATTTTCCTTTTAAGCTTGATGACGATGTTTTTGAGCCTTACTTTGCTTTTGCAGAGGAAAAACAGTTCCCGATACTTCTTCACGCAGGGGATATAGCGAGAACTCCCGAAGAAAAGGACCTCCTTAATTCAATACAAGACGAGGTTGAAAAAGTCCTTCAAAGACATCCTGACCTTAAAATCACTTTTGCACATCTTTTCTTTATGACGGACAACCGTGAAAAGCTTACTAGAATTATGGATACATACAAAAACGTAAGTGTTGACCTTTCAATGGGCGGCCCCATTATTCCCGCATTTTCTGATGATATTGAAAACTGGAGAGAGTTCATCATCCGCTTTAACGAAAGAATTCTTTTTGCATCGGATAACTGGAACAGATACTTTGACGGTGACGACGATTTTGAAGTTACCGTAAGACATCTTCCTTTAAGACTGTTTTTTGAAAGAAAAGAGACTTTTACTGCACCTCTTTTCGGTGACAGAGTAATGAACCCTGCACTTTTACCTAAACGCATAGTTGATAATATTTACAGGGATAATTTTAATCGAATATTTGGTGATGAACCAAGAAAGGTCAATTTCAAGCTTGCTTATGAATACGCAAAAAAGCTTCTGAAAAAGTATGAGGACGGCACTCTTAAAACAGAGGTACGTAACGAAATCCCCTCATGGTATTTTGAAGATGAGGCAAGAAATCTTATGCGTGGGAATGAACTTGCAATAGAAAATCTTAAGATAATTAAGGAGTACTATCATGAATGAATACCTGAAAAAATACGGATTTGACGAAACACCTGTCCACGACTGTCATTATCATATTGACAGGCATTATAAGCTTTCCGATTCAATAAAATATCTTCAGATGAACCGTGAATATCTCGGCATGGATAAAATCGTGCTTCTTTGCTTTACCGAGGATTCTATGCAGGTAGACCCATACGAAAATATCCGTGGTCTTTATTACAAGGAATTTCTTGGTGACAGCATCTACACCTTTGCTGGCCTTCATCACTATCTTGATGAACGTGACACAAAAGAATATTACTTAAAACAGATTGAGTTTTTCTACAATGCAGGCTTTGACGGAATCAAGATAATGGGTGAGGGGAAGGCGGCGTGCCGTAAATATTTCAATCATAAGCTTGACGATGAACGTTTTGACGGATTCTTTGCCTTTGCTGAAGAGAAGCAGTTTCCGCTGCTTATTCACGCAGGTGATGTGCCTGATAGCGAAGAAATGAGGCGCGGCTGTGATACTGTTCACGCTGAAATCCTGAATGTCCTTGAAAAGCACCCGAAGCTTTGTATCACCTTTGCACATATGATGTTTTTGTCCGACAACATTGATAAGCTTACGGAAATATTTGAAACATACCCCAATGTGTCTATTGACCTTGCCCTTGGCAGTTTTATGAAAGATGTTTCAAATAACATTGAAATCTGGCGTGAATTCTTTACAAAATACAGTCACAGAATTCTTTTCGGTACAGATAACTACAATAACTTCATTACAAATGACGATTGCTTCGAGCTTATTGTCCGCAACGAACCAATCAGAAAGCTTCTCGAATATAAGGAACCGTTCTCAGCACGTGTTTACGGAGCAAAAGCTGTTTTTAACCCGCTGTTAATTTCCAAGGAAGCGGTAGATAACATTTACAGAAATAACTTTACAAGGCTTTACGGGGAAACCCCACGTAAGGTTAACTACAATCTTGCTCTGGAATATACAACAAAGCTTATTGAAGCATTCAAAGAAGATAAACTCAAGGTTTTTGCAAGGTTTGAACTTCCTGATTGGATTTATCCCGAGGAGCAGAAAAACCTCTACAAAGGCAATACTTTCGCAATAGAAACTCTTGAAGAAATCAAATCGTATTATGAAAATAAGGTGTCAGAATGAGTAAATTTATAAAAGAACACGGATATGATGAAAGAAAAATAAACGATTTTCACTATCATAACGGCAGACAGTGCACAAACAGTGAAATGACAAAGTTTTACCGTCAGCACAGAGAGTACCTTAATCTTGAAAAGATGCTTGTGCTTTCCCTTACAGAGGGTGCTACAACCTATGACCCCTCATCAAATATGAAGGCACTTTTTTCAAAAGAAGATGATAAGGATAATATGTATGCCTTGGCATCGCTCCACCATTTTCACGATGAAAGGGATTTGGAGGAAGGTTTCCTTCGTCAGATAAAATTTTTTAAGGAAATTGGCTATGACGGTTTGAAGATGCTTGAAGGTAAAGTGGAATATAAACACATTTTCCCAGAAAAGCTCGATGGAAAGCTTTATAATTCCCTTTTTAAATATGCAGAAGAAACGGGATTTCCTATCCTGATGCATGCAGGAGATGTGCCGAATAGTGAAGAAATGAGGCTCGCTTGCAATAATGTGCACGCCGAGATGCTTAATGTTCTTGAAAAATATCCGAATTTAAAGATTACTTTTGCCCATATGTTGTTTTTATCGGACAACATTGAAAAGCTTACGGAAATCTTTGAAAAATACCCCAACGTGTCAGTAGATCTTGCTCTTGGCGGATTTATGAGGGATATTTCAGACAATGTTGAAAATTGGCGAAAGTTCTTTATAAAATATTCGGACAGAATCCTTTTTGCGACGGATAACTGGAATATGTTCTTTGAAGGGGACGACGATTTTGAAGTTTCCTGCCGTTATACACCTGTCCGTGACTGGCTTGAAAAGAAAGAGGAATTCACAACAAGACTTTTTGGCACTAAAGCTGTGTTCAAACCTTCACTTTTACCCGAGAATGTGCTTGATGATATCTACAGAAATAACTTCGTGCGCATTTTAGGTGAAAAGCCTGCAAAGGTTAATTATCCTCTTGCACTAAAATATGCAGAATGGATGCTTGCTGAATATGAAAATGGTAATTTTAAAACATCTTTGAGAGCAAAAGAAATGCCCTCTTGGTACACGGAAAAGGAGAAAGAAAATCTTCTCCGAGGCACAGAGCTTTCGATTGAAAACCTTAAGGAAATGATAGATTACTACAGTAAAATAGGGGAGTGATAATATATGGCTAAACCTGAAAAGTGGCATGATAAAGAGTTTGAAGAAAAAGTATATAGCTACTTCCATACCCGTGTGCCCGATAAGGTGTTTGATGCCCATGCACATATAACGAAAAGAGATTTTAAGGACGTAGCACCGGAAGAAATGCTGAAAAAGGAAATAGAGGGTTACGAGTGTCTTCTTGGAAAAGGGAAATATAAGGGCGGAGTTATGATGGGAAACCCTAACCTTTTCGAAACGCAAGAAGCCTATGATGATGAAAGACTTTTTTCCTGCGAGTGCTATAAAGGTTATGACGGTTTCTTTGTTACCGGACTTCTTGTAAGACCGTGGGACGGAGAAGAAGATGTCATTAAATGGCTCAATATGTACCCCACAATCGGTGCGTTGAAGGTTTACTGGGTATATGGAAAAGATATAAACTGCGAAACGGATATTCTTGAATTTGCACCGGAGTGGGTATGGAAAATAGCGGATGACCGCAAAATGGCTGTCATTTTACACCTTTCCCACGATAGTGAGGGGCTGGCTCACCCAAAAAATATTGAGCAGTTAAGATTTATAAGTAAAAAATACCCAAATGCGAAAATTCAGCTTGCACATTGCGGTATGGGGCATAATCCGTATATGTTTAAGAAGGGGCTTGACCAGATTCTTGATATTGAAAATCTCTATATTGATTTGTCAGGCATTGCAGAGCCTCTTACATATATTTATACATTTAAACATTTTGACAGAAAGAAACTTTTCTTCGCCATTGACGGCTACGGCTTTGCAATACATAATCTTGGTAAATGCTTTGGTATCGGTAAAGGCTTTATGGGTGTACATTCGGGTGAGAATATTCCTGCTGTTGCACCTTGGGGTGTTATTGACCTTCCGTATCGCTTTGGAGGTATCACTCCTGCGGCGGAGAGTATGCTTGCACTTTTTGCGGCAGGCGATATGCTTGAACTTCACGAGAGTGAGTGGGAAGATATTTTCTATAACAATGCAGTGAATTTCTATAGTGAGATTATCAGGAAATAAGTGTTTTTCTAAAAATGTCATGCAAAAAAGACAGGCTGAAAAGTCTGCTTAAAATTTACTTAATTAATTTACATATATGTACCGAAACAGAAAAATCGATTCTGTATGAATGCTTTCGTTTTTTTGTTTAACAATTATGTGTGAGATAATTAGTTGACTAAAATTGTAATAGTAAGTCTTGCGAATATTTCCTGGAGAATATACTCCGTTTTTTTAGAATAAATAACATCAAAGATAACCTAAGAACATTATACCACAAAATGAAGAAAAAGCCCAGAATTATTTGGACTTTTTCGACAGTCTGAGCTGATTACGTTACGGAATCAGCTATCTTTACATATTCAACTAAACAACATAATTCAGGTGATAATATATATTACGGCAATTTAATACTTTTTGCCCCGCACAAAGGAGATAATGAATTGTCGTTTGCCCATAAGTATGCTTTAATTATGCTATCTGAAGTAAATTCAAAATCAAATTGGGCTGTGTCAAAATAAATCTCAGAGCTTTCCGAAACATTTATTAACTTAATTCCGGCAACTCCTGATTCATTGAGACAAACAACAATCAATTTTGAATCTTGTCCGGGAATCAACGTTACCGATATCTTATCATTATCAATAGAAACAGCATTATTATAATCATAGTGTATAGTATAATTTCTGCCGGATCCCCATGAAGAATCAAGATAATCCCAGTTCGTCGCTTTGTATACAGATTTCCACTTTGCCTGAGTGCTTGAATAATATATGTTCGATAGGCTGGGACAGTCTCCGAATGCTTTGCTTTGAATAGTTGTCAGACTTTTTGGCAAATATACTGACGATAACGACCAACAAGAGTAAAAAGCATTACTTTCGATTGTTGTACACCCTTCGGGAATAACTACTGATTTTAATGAAGTACAGTAAAAAGCGTAATTACCGATGGTTGTACATCCCTTTGGAATCGTTACCGATTCCAAAACCGTACAGTAGTAAAAAGCATAGCCACTGATTATTTTGCAAGTTTTTGGAATTGATATTGATTTAATTGACCTGCAGTAATAGAAGGCTGAGTTACCAATATATGTACATCCTTCGGGAATCGTTATATCTGCTAACAAGGTGCAGTTATTAAATGCGAAATCACCAATGGATGTACAACTTGGGGGAAGTATTACAGTTGTCAGCTTCGCAAGCTCAGAAAATGCGTAACTGCCAATCGATGTAATACCACTCTCAATCGTGATTTTTGTTATATTAGCGGCATATTTGTACCACGGCTTAGAAGAAGACCTTGTATAATTAGGAATTGCACCTGTGCCTGAAATCACAAGATGCTTCTGTGTGGCGTAATATGTCCAAGTAAGATTGTCGCCAAATGTTCCGGAATAAACATCTTCTTCCGCATAATGCAGCGTGTATTTTTTTAAGGGAGTTCGTAGCCCTGCACTACTTGCCCATGTTGATGCTTTGCTAAGGGCATTCCATTTGCTTTCACTTCCTGCATAATATACATCAGCAAGATAGTAACAGTTTGCAAATGCATAGCCTATTCTTGTTAATGATTTAGGAAGTTCGATACTTGTAATCTTTGAGTAGTTTAAGAATGAATAGTCGCTTATAGTTGATACTCCTTCGGCTATCTCAACTTTCACAATATTGTCAATCAGGTGGTACCAGGGAACTTCGCTTGCAGCTGTCCAGCTAGTCATAGAACCTGTACCTGTTATTTTAAGAACTCCTGTTTCTGTGAAAAATTCCCATGTAAGACTATCTCCGCAGTTTCCCGAATAGAGAATCTCCTCTTCTTCCTCTTCTTCGTCATCAGTGCAATGTATTGTATATTTTCCGCTTAAATCCCAACCGGTCTCTTTAGTTATAGAATCCCATTTTTCTCTGGTATCGGAATAGTAAATATCAGTAAGTTCAATGCAAAAACCAAAAGCTCTGATTTTGAGGTTTGTTAAACTGCTTGGCAAAGTCAAAGAACTTAGTTTAGTGCAAGAGTAGAATGCACTTTCACCAATGGTCATACAGCCTTCAGAAATTGTTGCCGTTTCAAGTGAAGAGCAATTATAAAAAGCATAATTTCCGATAGATGTACAAGCGGTAGGAGTTGTTACGGATTTTAAAGAAGTGCAACGATAGAATAAGCTATCACTTACAGATGTAAGCTTTGCTGGGAAAACTACTGTTTCAAGTGCTGTGCAATTTGAAAAGGCAGATGCTCCGATAAATGTTATATTATCAGGGAGAGTAATGTCTTTAAGTCCTGAACAACTGTAGAAGGCATATAGTCCGATGGAAGTAAGACTGTTTGGAAATGTTATACTTTCAAGTACGGTGCAGTTATAGAAAGCATAATTTCCTATTTCAGTTATATTTCCAGAAAAGTTCAATTTTACAAGTTTGCTGCAGTTGTAGAAAGTATATGCTTTTAGTGTATCGACTTTTTGCGGAATGGTAATCTCTTCAAGAGAAAGACATCCGTGGAAAGCCCCCTGACCTATATCGGAAAGAGTATCCGGAAGTGAAATATCATTAAGCACAGAGCAACCGTAGAAAGCATTGTCTCCGATTACGGTAAGTTTCTTCGAAAGTGCTATTGAATCAAGCATTGTGCATCCGTAGAAAGCACTTGAACCGATTGAAGTTACATTATCGGGAATAGTTATTTTTGTAAGAACAGTACAACCGTAGAAAGCATTGCTGCCGATTGATAAAACCGATTCGGGTATCACAATTTCGCAAAGAGCTGTTGCATTATAAAATGCGTAGTCGCCTATGCCGGTTATTCCGTCTGAAATATTAACTGAGGAAATATAGCTGATATAGCCTACCCATGGGACGTCTTCTGCTGTTGACCATGTCGGCATAGCACCGTTTCCGCTTATTTCAAGTACTTTTCTGTCAATCCAATATACCCAGGTAAGATTATCTCCAAAAGTTCCGGAATAATGATTTTCCTCTCCGTAATGAATAGTAGGCTTTCTGTTAGATGTGTAAATACCTGCATATTCACTCCATGATGAATGTTTTGATATTGCATTCCATCCGCTTGAAGGACCTTTGTAATAGATATCTGAAAGATAGTAGTCAGAATAAAATGCTCTGTTACCAATAGTTTTCACGCTTTTTGGAACAGTAACTGACGTGAGATTTTTACAATTTGCAAACGCGTATTCGGGAATTCCGATCACTTTATCAGGAATGACAATTTCGGAAATTGAACACCCTGAAAAAGCATAGTTTCCGATTGTTGTGAGAGTAGAGGGGAGTGTTATTTCTGTGACTTTAGAGCATCCTGAAAAAGCGTAGTTTCCGATTGTTTGCAAAGCTTCTGAAAAATGTATTTCAGTTAAATCTGAACAATTGTTAAAAGCATAGGCCCCTATTGAAGTTACTCCATTAGGAAGGGCTGCCTTTTCGACAGCACTATAATTGAATGCTGCACTTCCGATTGTTTCCAAGCTTTCGGGGAAAACAACTGTTGAAAGATTTGTACACTTGTAAAAGGCATAGTCGTCAATACTCTTTACATTATCCGGAATAATAATACTTTCAAGTGCCGAACAGTTATAAAATGTATAGTCATCTATAATTTCAAGACTCTGTGGAAGGGAAACAGATTTGATCCTCTGATGATTGTAAAACGTGTAACCCTTAATGCTTGTTATGCCTTCAGACAGTTCAACAGAGGTTATTGAATCTATATAATCGTGCCATGGCTCTCTGTAGTTTTCGTAACCGTCCATTGCACCTTTACCGTTAATTGAAAGCTTGCCCGTGGAATAGTCAAGAGTCCATGTGAAATTATTTCCGAAACTGCCTGACACTGTCGGAGTGGTGTTAAAGGTTAATGTAACATCTTCTATTCCGTTATTCCAGTCATCTGCAAACTGTATGGTGTTCCATAGTTCCTGAGTTCCGTTAAAAGTGATTTTATTTATATAATTACTACTGCTGAAAGCAAAACCGCCTATTTCCTTAATAGAAGAGGGAAGATGTACTTCCTTAAGACGATCACATGAGAAAAAGGCACGCTCACCAATTGCTTCGAGACCTTCGGGAAGTGAAACAATTGTAATATTATCACAGTTTTCAAATGCTCTGTAACCTATACGTCTCAGACTGCTTGGCAGAGCTGTAAGTGCGTACATTGTTGTGCCTTTAAATGCACGGTCTCCGATTTCTTCAAGGCAGTCATTGAAGGATATATACTTTAAGACGTAATTCTTTGAAAAAGCGTCGTCTTTTATAATTCTAACTCCGTCAGGTATGGTAAAGCTTTCATTCATTATTCCATTAGGATAGAAGTAAAGCTCACTACCGTCCTTATTATACAGAATACCGTCTTTTGATGAAAAAGCGGTGTTCTCTTGGTGAACATAAATTTTTTCGAGACCTGAACTGTACGTGAATGCACTTACATCAAAATGGGAGAAGTTTTTTGAAAGGGTAAGTGTTTTAAGTGTTTTGTCAAAAGCCTGCTCTTTTATAGTTGTTACAGTATCGGGGAGAACAACGTCTGTGAACTTACCGCAACTGTTGAAGGCTCTTGCACCAATAATGGTAATTCCGTTATCAATTTCAAAATTCAATATATTATCTTTGTATTCTGACCAACCGGCGGTGTTGCCGATAATTACTCCCGGGTTTTCTTCATCGTATACATAGTCATAATCGTAAATTTCACCTTTGCCTTCAATACGGAGAACGCCACCTATGTACCAGAACTTCCATACTGCAGTATCACCGCATACGCCTACAATATCGGGGGCGTTGTAAGAACACAGTAAAGAATATTTGTTTTCGTACGCTTCTGTTCCTGCATTTTTGTCCCAACCGTCAAGTCTTTGCATTGCGTTCCACTGTGCTTCGTTACCAATGTAATAAATGTGTGCAAGGTCAACACAATCTGAAAATGCATTTTCTTCTATTGTTGTAACTGATGTAGGTATAACAACAGAAATCAGATTTTTACAAGAGCTGAATGCACCTGCGGAAATGGAAACTGTTCCGTCAGGAATAATGAATTCACTTCCGCTTTCAATTCCGGGGCAGTATAACAGTGTGCTTGTGTCCTTTGAAAAGAGTACCCCGGAAACAGATTTAAAATGGGTATTATCTTCGCTGACTTCTAAACTTTCGACTGAAGGAAGATTGCCTATGCTTTCTCTTGAAATTCCGTCTATATCACCGTTAAAACAAACTTTATCTATAAAATTCTTGTGGAATATCCATGGGAGAGAGCTTGTGTCGGTTACCTCGGGAAGCATACCGCTACCTGTGATAGTAAGAGTTCTGTCCTCAAAAGACCATTCAAAGTTTTCGTATTCTCCGCTTGTTTTATAATCAAAATGCAGATGTCCTCTTCCGTAATATGTATTCCAACCCTCAGGAGCTACACAGTAGCTATCAAAAAGAGTGTTCTTGATTTCTGTGGGAGTATCCTGCTTTTCAGTCGAAAGAAACAGCAGAGCACAGGCACCGGCTACATGGGGTGCAGCCTGACTTGTACCACTCATATTCATATAGTCATAACCATGTAAGTAATAAGTAGACCTGATATTAAGTCCCGGTGCGGCAATGTAATGATCACTTGGGGATATTGCGTGATTAGTAAAGCTCGCAGGTTCACCGGATTTGCCTATTGCTGTTACACCGATACCATTAGCCTTGCTTTGTACAAAATTTGCAAGACTGTCGCTATTTACTGCGGTAGAATCATTTCCGGCAGCAACGACAAACAATGAATTACGGCTGTTTGTAATAGCAGTTTGCAGCGTCTGATATTCCGATAGAGGGGATATGGAAAGACTCATGTTAATAATGTCGTGAGCCGAGGCTTTTTGTATTACTGAATACATATTTGCAACAGAAGTATAAGAAATAGAGCCGTCGTCATCGACTTCAAGCTTATAGGGGCAGATTTTTACATTTTCTGCAGCACTCTGTGTAAAAGAGGCTACAATTCCGGCAACGTGAGTGCCGTGTCCGTGGGTATCTTTTACGGTTGTGGCAGATGAATCGTATATCACTCTTCCTTCAAAAACAGGGTCCTGTGCATTAAGTCCGCTATCTATGATGGCAACAGTGATAATTTCTTCACTGTTTTGTATTGTAGGATTGTTCAAAGAAAAATAATCGGCATTACAGTATTCGGTACCCCAGGAATAACTTGAGTTAAAACCTACCTGAAGAAGTCCGTCAGACTCAACATACTCAACGTAGGGGTGACCTTTTAATATTTCATAAGCTCTCTCAGCTTCGTCAGCTGTGTTATATACAGCAAAAATCAGCCTATCACTGTTTATAGCAAGCTTTGCCGTGTTCAGAAAAATTTCTGCAAAAGCAGAATCTGTAAAGGCATCTGTGTTTTTGATCTTTATAAAAAGTCTTCTTGTGATAAATTTATCGGTAAGCCTTGCTTTATTTCCGTCTTCTGATAAGGTAATCTGGTATCCTGATATAGATGCAACATCTGAAACGGGAGCATAAGTTATTCCATCAATTAATACACCCTGCAGATATTCTTCATCTGAATCGTCAGGGTTTGTAGAAATAATAATGCTTTCATCCTCGCATTGAATATAAGCCTCACCGCTTTTTGAATTCAGATTAACTTCGTAGTCAAGGATATCAGACATAGCTTTTACTGGCACATAGAGTTCTTCATCATGCATAATGACAGCATTGCTGAGAGTTTCTTTTGTGCCGTTGCTTTTTACATCAGATGAATTTGCTTCAATACTAACAGCACTATCGTTTATGTAATCATCATTTTCTGTAGCATCGTCAATTAAAGCTATAAAATTTTTATCATTGCACATCGCGTTCTGAAACACTTGCGGATAATCACTTTCGTTGCTGAACGAAACCGCGGGGAAGGAAAGAAGTTGCAGTGCGATAACAAGAATAATTGTTGAACTAATAAGCCGTTTTTTCATAGCTGACCTCCAATAATATTTGTAACAAAAAACGTGCAGGGAAATCACTGTTTGAGTAAAACCATGCACGTCATAATTATTATACTACAATAGTTAATGTAACGCAATAAATATTTTTGTTATGTTGCAAGTTTTTCCATAATGTCACTAAAAGGAGATGTCTACGGAAAGTAGACTACCATTTAAGGTGGTTCTTCGTTTAATATATAAAGTGTGTTAAAAACTAAGGAGGTGTAAAAAAACGAGCTTTTTTACACCTCCTGTTTTTGGGGGATAGGAAAAAATGCTTCAGAACGGACAAACTGAGCTGTAAATCCCTGTACACAGGGATTTACAGGTTACCCGAAGGCGTACGATGGTACGTCGAGAGGCGAAGTTTGTTCGTAGCAAAAAGGCACAAAAAC
>JAZPYX010000001.1:0-67832 GCA_045544395.1 Clostridia bacterium | reverse complement strand
TGTAAAAAATTCTGCGAACCTGAAATGGATGAGCTTTTGAGCAGTTTTTGACGCGGAAGACGCAGATGGGCTGACGCCCTTCAAGGATGACAAGTTGAAAATTGCCGAAATATCGCCATTTCAGGCGGGGTTCGGACTACTACTGTCACGCTAATCAAGCCACAAAATATGGAGGTATTATTTATGGAAAAAGTAAAACTTGGTGTCGTTGGTCTTCGCAGAGGATGGGGTGTTGTTTACGAAATTCTTAAGGAAAAAACAGTACATCTTGCAGCAATCTGTGACCATGAAGAAGAAAGAGTTACATACGTTTCAGGTGAACTTGACAAAATGAACTACGAAGGTTATACAGCATATACAGATTTTGATGAAATGCTCAAATCCGATATTGATGCCGTATTTATTGCAAACTATGCTACAGAGCACGTTCCGCTTGTAAAAAAGGCACTTGATGCAGGAAAGCATGTTCTCAGCGAAATTCCCTGTGCAGACACTGTTGAAGAAGTAAAAGAACTTAAGGAAGCCGTTAAAGCTCATCCAAATCTTAAATATATGATTGCCGAAAACTGTTGTTACTGGGGTTTTATCACTGCCTGGAAAAAGATGTATGAGGATGGAAAGTTCGGTGACGCAATTTATGCAGAATCAGAATACATTCACAGCTGTGACTGGCGTAATGTTAAAGCAAGCAATTATCCGGAGGGGCACTGGAGAGTAACACATCCGTCTATCAAGTATCTTACACATAACCTGGGACCACTTCTTCATATTATGAATGACCGTTGCGTAAGTGTTACATGTATGGATGCTAATTCGGATTATAACCCTTATGTTGACCGCAGAGATCCCGGAATAGCACTTTTCAAGACAGAAAAGGGTGCGATTATCAAAATTATGGTATGCTGTTCAGGTTTTGTAAAGCATGACCATAATTTCCGTATCATCGGTACAAGAGGTTCTATCGAGACAGATAATTATGAGCGATATGAAAACGCTCACAGTTATGCAAGTTTTTCAGATATTCCCGGAAGTATGGAGGATAAGATTGACATTCCCGTTACTGCAAGTTCATTTGGTGACGGTGGTCTTCACGCAGGTGCAGACAGAAAGATGGTAATGGATTTCATCAACTGTATTATTAACGATACAGAGCCACCGCTGGGTATTGATTATGCTATTGATATCACTCTGCCCGGTATAATTGCTCACGAATCAGCCGCACAGGGTAGTATGCCCCTTGAAATCCCCAAAATATAATGAGATGTTAAAATCGCCCGGAACGAAAAAGACGAAAATGATTTTATATAAAAAAGAAGTGTAACCTAGGTTGAACCGACCCCCGAAAGTTAGACCCAAAATCTAATGATTGGGAGGTCGGTTCAGGTTACACTTTTTTTATATTCTGCTTTTATTTGTTTAATAACGGTTTTCTTATCTACGCCTGCAAGCCTGAGTTTATGGGCAAACTTTAGTATTTGTGTGAATTCCTCCCCTTCTTTAAAGCCTATATCGATAAGGTCCTTTCCCGTTACATAGTCACGTGACATATACTCATTATAAATATCAAGCCTTTCGAAAAGGAATTTTTCTGTTTCTTCATTTGCTTCACGGGGAATTTTGCCAAGATTGTCCGACATAGCAAGATGAATCAAATCATTTGGTGAAACCGCTTCGTCAAACAATTTATTTGTTGCTTTTATTCCTGATTTTTGTACATAAAGCATATTCGGACGCATATGAAGCATCGTCATATTGAGAACATAGCGTATAAGCTTTTTGTCAGTAGTTATCTTCTTAAGGAATTTTTCAACAAGTGGTAACCCCTCTGTTTCATGTCCTAAGGAACGGACTACACCATCGATTTCCTGTGTGCATACAGATTTTCCTAAATCGTGTACCAATGCCGCAATCATAAATCCGAGGGGGTTTTGTGTTTTTTCCTTTCTTTTTGCCGCTTCATCAATCACCATCATAGTATGATTCCATGCATCCCCCTCTTTATGATGCTGTTTGTTCTGTTCAACGCCTATAAGCATTTTAAGCTCTGAAAACCACTTGTCAAGAGCATCCATTTTGTGCAAATACTCAAAAAACATTGACGGTTTTTCTGATTTCATAAGAGCTTTTTTCATTTCCTCAAAAATGCGTTCAGACGCAAGAGCACTTAACTCCATAGTTTTACAAAGTTCTATGGTTTCCGTGGCAATTTCAAACTCAAATCTTGCTGCAAACTGTGCACCCCGTAGCACCCTTAACGGGTCTTCAACAAAGGTATCAGAATTTATGTGGCGGATGACTTTATTTTTTATATCCTGCCACCCACCGAAGTGATCTGTTATTTCACCTGTAAGGACATTTTCCATAATGGAATTAACAGTAAAATCACGCCTGACAGCCGCTTTTTTCGTTCCGAGATACGGATCAACCTCCACTGAAAAATCCCGGTGTCCTCTCCCTATACACTTTTCTTTTCTGGGCATCGCTATATCGATGCTATATCCACACAAATTATATACGCCAAAGCTTTTTCCCCTTTCTACTTTTGTTCCCCATCTGTCAAGCACATTTTCAAGCATTTCCGGAGAAACGCCGTGCACCTCTATATCGATATCTTTTCCGCACACACCCATAAGCTTATCTCTGACATATCCTCCGACAAAGTAAACGGTGCCACCAAGCTTTGAGACTTCTTCGGCAATTTTCTTTACAATTTTCATATCGTCAGGTGTTTTCAAGCGGCTTTCACCTCTTTTTATAGATTTAAATAATATTCTATAGATAATACACTGCCATCCATTCTATTACTATAGCAAGCGTAACAAATTTGTGAAACTCAATTTTGAAGTAGTTAATCCAAACCGTGGTTTTTACTTCCCTTGATTTTTGTTCAAATATTATACCACATAAAAAACTGCTCTGCAAGTTTGCAAAGCAGTTTTTTAGCATTAAGACAATTCTTGTTATATATATTTTCGCATACTTCCAATAGCACTTTTCTCAAGCCTCGACACCTGTGCCTGACTTATACCAACCTCATTAGCGACTTCCGTCTGTGTTCTTCCGCGAAAAAAACGCAGAGTTATAATAAGCTTTTCACGTTCAGTAAGTTTTTCCATAGCCTCTCTAAGGGATATTTTTTCAATCCAGGCTTCATCAAGATTTTTCTTATCAGACACCTGATCCATCACATATACTGCATCTCCGCCGTCATGATACACCGGCTCAAAAAGCGAAATAGGCTCCTGTATCGCATCAAGTGCCATTGTGACATCTTCTTTGGGTGCATCTATGAGCTTTGCAATTTCTTCAATGCTTGGCTCGTTCCCACGCTCATTGATTATTTTTTCTCTTACACACAGTGCTTTATATGCAATATCACGAAGAGACCTTGACACTCTGACAGCATTATTGTCACGAAGATACCGTCTGATTTCACCAATAATCATCGGCACTGCATAGGTAGAAAATTGCACGTCCAGCTCAGTATTGAAATTATCTATTGACTTTATGAGACCGATGCAACCTACTTGAAAAAGGTCGTCAACATTTTCACCCCGATTATTAAATCTGCCAATAACACTCAGAACAAGTCTTAAATTCCCACGGATAAAGGTTTCTCTTGCTTCTTTATCCCCTTCTTTTATTCTTTCAAAAAGTTCCTTTTTTTCCTTTGCAGTAAGGGTTGGAAGTTTTGATGTATTGACACCGCAGATTTCAACTTTATTTATCATATAAAAAAAGCCTCCCGAAGAAAGATTTCACATTTAATCTTTCCCCGAAAGACTTTTTATTATGCTTAATATTTTTTCATTTACAGTTTCTTACAGTCTTTTAAGAAGCTCTGCCTGCTGTTCTTCGTAGCCGGGTTTTCCAAGAAGTGCAAACATATTTTTCTTATAAGCTTCAACACCGGGCTGGTCAAAGGGATTTACACCGAGAAGGTAGCCACTGACACCGCAAGCCTTTTCAAAGAAGTATATAAGGTTACCGAGACAGTATTCGTCCATTCTCTCAATACGGAGAACAAGATTGGGAACACTACCGTCAGTGTGTGCAAGAAGCGTGCCGTTAAATGCCTGTTCATTAACAAAGCTTACGCCCTTGCCTGAAAGGAAATTAAGACCGTCAACGTTGTCACTGTCCTCTTCAATTATAACTTCTTTTCTTGCGTTATCAAAGAAAAGAACTGTTTCAAACATTATACGAAGTCCGTCCTGAATATACTGTCCCATAGAATGAAGGTCACTTGAGAAGTCAACAGATGCCGGGAAAATACCCTTGTTATCCTTACCCTCACTCTCACCGAAGAGCTGTTTCCACCACTCTGCAAAGTAGTGCGCCTGAGGTTCATAGTTAACCATCATTTCAACAGTTTTACCCTTACGGTAAAGTGCATTTCTTGCCGCTACATATTTATAACAGTCATTTTCATCCACATTGGGATTTGCGTATTCTTTCATCGCATCGTATGCGCCCTGCATAAGTGCATCAATATCTGCACCGCTTGCTGCTATAGGAAGAAGCCCTACTGCCGTCAGTACACTATAGCGACCGCCGACTTCATCTGGAACTACGAATGTTTCGTAGCCTTCCTCGTCTGCAAGATTTTTAAGTGCCCCCTTTGCTTTATCTGTAGTTGCATATATTCTTTCTTTTGCACCCTCTACACCGTATTTTTCAATAAGAAGCTTACGGAATACCCTGAAAGCGATTGCAGGTTCTGTTGTAGTACCACTCTTTGAAATGATATTTACAGAGAAATCAATATCCTTTACAGTTTCAACAAGGTCTGCAAGATAGGTTGAGCTTATGGAGTTACCTGCAAAGAAAATCTGTACTCCGTCTTTTCTTGCGTTATCATTAAGATTGAAGAAATTGTGGTGTACCATTTCAACAGCCATTCTTGCACCGAGGTAGCTTCCGCCGATACCGATAACGATAAGTGCTTTTGAATTACTCTTGATTTTTTCTGCAGCCTTCTTTATACGTGCATATTCTTCCTTATCATAGTTTTCTGGAAGATTTACCCAACCAAGGAAGTCACTTCCTGCACCTGTACCGTTGTGAAGTGTGTTATGTGCAACTTCTATATAAGGCTTAAGAGCATTTATTTCACTTTCTGCGATAAACTTTCCTGCCTTGGAATAATCAAATTTAATTTTTGTCATTTATATTTCCTCCAAAATCACTTTTCAAATCCGTTAGGATTCTTACTCTGCCAATTCCATGCATCGCGGCACATTTCCTCAATGCCACGCTCTGCCTGCCAGCCAAGCTCTGCTTTAGCTTTTGAAGCATCTGCATAACAGATAGCTACATCACCGGGACGAGGCTCTGCGATAACATAGGGAATATCTTTTCCTGAGGCCTTTGAAAAGGCTTTAATAATTTCAAGAACGCTGTATCCCTGACCTGTACCGAGGTTGTAGATATGTACACCGGGTTCTGACTGCTTTTTCTCAACCGCCTTAAGGTGACCGAGTGCAAGGTCAACTACGTGCATATAGTCACGCACGCCTGTACCGTCAACTGTGGGATAACAGTCACCAAACACGTTTACCCTCGGAAGTTTACCAACTGCAACCTGTGCAACATAAGGAAGAAGATTGTTGGGAATACCCTTGGGATCTTCACCAATTTTACCTGAAATATGTGCACCGATGGGATTAAAGTAACGAAGAAGAACTACGCTCAGGCGGGGTTCCGCAACAACTACGTCACTAAGCACTCTTTCAAGCATAAGCTTTGTTGAACCATAGGGGTTTGTTGTAGAAAGAGGGAAATCCTCTCTTATCGGAACAGTTTCGGGACTTCCGTAAACTGTTGCAGATGATGAGAACACAATAGAAAATACATTGTGCTTACGCATAGCATCAACAAGATTGAATGTACCTGTCATATTATTATGATAGTATTCAATAGGCATACTTACCGACTCGCCAACTGCTTTAAGACCTGCAAAATGAATAACAGAGTCAAACTCATTTTCGTCAAACACTTTCATAAGTGCGTCTTTATCAAGAAGATCAACCTTGTAAAACTTAAAATCCTTACCTGTAATTTCCTTAACCATATCAAGTGATTTTTCGCATGAGTTACAAAGATTGTCAACAACTGTAATTTCGTGACCTGCGTTAAGAAGTTCTACGCAGGTATGGCTGCCAATATATCCGGCACCGCCTGTTACTAAAATCTTCATTGAAAATCATTCCTTTCCATTCTTACCTATTATATATTTTATACCAATTATCTGTTTAAGTCAAGAAAAACACTATAGCTTTATATATATGATGATTTTAAATCAAAAATAAGGGTTTTTTTCTGTTTTTTACACTTTCGACACAAAAATTTTTAAAACGACAAACTTAGTTTATAAATTCGTAATTTTTCGTTTTTACATTAATTGGTATTTCTTTTTGTAAACCTGTATTTCCCCATTAAATCCGTTGTCGAGTTTTTCACAGTTTGCCAGGAATTTCTTATCATTTTCTGTTAAAACTGTGAAAAACTATTGTTAAAAACCTTTAAACTCGTGTTTCACCTGTTAATAACTTAAAAAATTGCGTTTTTTTATTTCGAATTTTATGTAACCCTAGGTTTACATAATAAAATAATATTTTTGTAATTATATAAACCAATTTCCGTCAAATTATTTCATTATTTTTTTACATTTTCCGCGTTATATTCGTGTTTTTTCAAAAGAAAAGGGGAATGGCATAAAACACCACTCCCCTTTCCTTTCTACTTTCGATATTTTACAAAGTCTCAACGTCATGCTGAGTTACAAGTTTTATCCCTGCCTCGGTAAGGATTTTCGCTGCCTTCTCATTATCTTCAACACGCAAAACAACATAGGCATGCTTCCTTGCAATAGTTATAAACGCATAAAGATACTCTACATTAATACCCTTTTCACTTACAAGCTTAAGCACCTCAGAAAGTCCACCGGGTACATCAGGTATCTGAACGCCAATAACTTTAGTTATTGAAACAACACAGTCGTTATTACTTAAAGCTTCTTTCGCCTTTTCAACATCACTTACGATAAGACGAAGAATACCAAATTCCTGAGTATCCGCAACACTGAGTGCACGGATACTTACTCCGGCATCTGCAATGCTTCTTGTTATTTTTTCAACTGTACCTGCTTTATTTTCAACGAAAATTGATAACTGATTAATCGTCATTGTCGTCACTCCTTTTTTCAAAGTATTTACTTTGTCTAAAACTTAATAATTGTATCCAAGTGCAAATGCTTTTTTATTAAGCTCTATAAACTTAGGATTAACTGTCTTTTCAATAGTTTCAATCCACTTATCGTAGCTGATATCAAAATATTTTGCAAGACGTGCCATCAACACAATATTAACTGCTTTCGAACTACCTGCTTCATTAGCAAGGCTGAGAGCATCAATTGCATCTACAAACGCACCTTTTTCTTTTATTTCATCTAAAACATCGGCAGGATATTCTGCAGCACCTATAATAACAGGCATGGGGTCAATCTGCTGTGTATTCACAATAATCTTGCCATCTTTTTTAAGGCATGAAAGCCACCTTGCAGCTTCTATCTTTTCAAAAGAAACGATGAAATCTGCCTCACCATCTTCGATAAGAGGAGAATGTACTTTTTCACCATATCGCACATAAGTAACAACGCTGCCGCCACGCTGGCTCATACCATGAACCTCGCTCACCTTTACGTCGTAACCCTCATTTACGAGAAGCTTACCAAGAAGCTTACTTGCAAGAAGGCTACCCTGTCCGCCTACACCGACAATCATAATATTTTTCGTCTGCATTATGCCTGCACCTCGCTTTCTATTGCCTTAAAGGGACAAAGCTGTGTACAAACGTCACAACCTACACAAAGTGTCTTATCTATTTCAGCCTTTCCATCATGCATACTGATTGCAGGACAGCCAAAACCCATACATTTCTTACAGCTCTTACACTTATCCTTATTTACTGTAAGAGGCTTTTTAGGCTTAACATACTTAAGAAGCACGCAAGGTCTTCTTGAAATAATAACAGAAGGTTCATTTGCCTGAAGTTCTTCCTTAACTGCTTCTTCACATTCTTTAAGATTGTAGGGGTCAACTACCCTTACACGATTGATACCAACGCTTCTGCAAAGAGTTTCAAGGTCAATCTTTGATGCAGGGTCCCCCTTAATATTGTAACCTGTTGTGGGGTTCTGCTGATGACCTGTCATACCTGTGATTGAATTATCAAGAATAATGACAGTCGAATTAGACCCGTTATACGCAATATTGATAAGGCCTGTTACGCCACTGTGCATAAAGGTCGAGTCACCGATTACACAAACGCTCTTACCCTCTGTTTCTTCTCCGCCTGCTTTATTAAAGCCATGAAGACCTGAAACAGATGCACCCATACAAAGTGTTGAATCAAGTGCAAAGAGTGGTGCAACTGCACCCAATGTATAACAACCGATATCACCGAGTACAGAAATCTTGTTCTTTGAAAGAACGTAATACATACCTCTGTGGGGACAGCCTGCACACATCATCGGAGGACGCATAGGAATCTGTGTATCGAGAATATATTTTTCGTTTTCTTCTCTTTCCATTGCCTTTGCAATAGTCTTCTGTGAAAATTCACCTATACAGCTGAAAAGTTCTTTACCTGTAACATTCACACCGATTGTTTTGCAATGTGTTTCAATAATTCCGTCAAGTTCCTCAACAACGTAAACCTTATCCATTTTTGATGCAAATTCTTTTATTGAATCTACGGGAAGAGGATTAACAAGACCGAGCTTGTACACGCTCACGGATTCTCCAAGCGCTTCCTTAACGTACTGATAGCAAGCACCTGATGTTATGATACCAATTTTTGAATCTGTATATTCAATACGGTTAAAAGGACAATCATCAGCATACTTTGTAAGCTTTGCTGTTCTTTCCTCAACAATGGGGTGACGCTTCTTTGCGTTACCTGGCATCATAATATATTTTTCAGGTTTCTTTTCATAATTCTGAACACCTTTTTCTACCCTGTCACCTGTCTCAACAATGCTCTGCGAATGAGCAATTCTTGTACAGATACGAAGAAGTACAGGTGTATCAAATTCCTCTGACATATCAAAAGCACGCTTTGCAAATTCGTATGCCTCGCTTGAGTCTGCAGGCTCAACCATAGGAATTTTTGCACCAATTGCATAATGGCGTGAATCCTGCTCGTTCTGTGATGAGTGCATACCTGGGTCATCTGCAACACAGATAACCATACCGCCGTTAACACCTGTATAAGAAAGTGTAAAAAGCGGGTCAGCCGCTACGTTAAGACCAACGTGCTTCATAGCACAGGCACTTCGTGCACCACGAAGTGACGCACCAAAGGCAACCTCACAAGCTACCTTTTCATTAGGTGCCCATTCACAGTAAATTTCATCATATTCTGCCGCAAACTCTGTAATTTCAGTACTGGGTGTACCGGGATATGAAGATATCACATTACAGCCTGCCTCGTAAAGGCCGCGTGCAATAGCGGCATTACCAATAAGTAATTCTTTCATTATTATCTTTCCTTTCAAATATAGGAATTGCAGGGTGCAGCGATTTCGACGCACCGCAAACTATTTTTATCGGAATGTCGTAAACGCCATTCCCTACATTTTTATTTCTCATTTCTCAAATCAAGTATTCTCTTTGCTTTACCCTGGAATCTTTCCAAACTCTTGGGTGGAACGGGAGTAATCTTTGCCTGAAGTCCGAGAACACTCTTTATTTTCTCCTTGATTTCACGTGTAAGTGATTCAAGCTCACCATAGCTTTCAAGTACACTTGTATCAAGAAGCTCAACCTTTATTTCAAGAGTATCCTTGAACTTATCCTCACGTCTTACAATAAGCTGATAGTGTGGACCAATTTTATCAATATTGATAAGAACACTTTCAATCTGTGTGGGGAACACGTTTACACCTTTAATAATGAGCATATCGTCTGTTCTTCCCTTGGTCTTTGACATTCTTACATGAGTTCTGCCGCACTTACAAGGCTCATAATCAAGAGTTGTGATATCTCTTGTCCTGTAACGGAGAACCGGCATACCCTGCTTTGTAAGGGTTGTAACAATAAGCTCACCCGTTTCGCCCTGACCTAGACGTTTTCCTGTGTCGGGGTCAACGATTTCAGGAAGGAAGTGGTCTTCTGCAAAGTGCATACCGTTACGTTCGAAACAGTCACCGCTTACGCCTGGTCCGCCAAGCTCAGTCATACCATAGTTATCCGATACGTAGATACCAAGATTTTTTTCAATAGTGTCACGCATTTCGGGAGTACATGGCTCACTGCCTAGTATCCCCAGCTTAAGAGCATAATCGCTTAATGGGTATTCACCCTCTTTTACAGCTTCACTAAGGTACAGAGCATATGACGGTGTTGCAACAAGACCTGTTACCTGAAGGTCACGCATCATCATAAGCTGCTTTTCAGTGTTACCCGATGACATAGGAATAACTGTTGCGCCAAGCTTTTCAAGTCCGTAGTGAAGGCCAAGTGCACCGGTGAAAAGTCCGTAACCGAAAGAAATCTGTATTGTATCCTCATCAGTTACACCGCCTGCCGCGCAAACACGGGCAACACAGTCGCTCCATACATCAATGTCCTGCTTTGTGTATACACCAACGGTAGGTTTACCTGTTGTACCGCTTGACGCGTGTACACGGACAATATCCTTACGGGGAACAGCCATCATTCCAAGAGGATAGTTGTCACGAAATTCAGACTTCTCCGTAAAAGGTATGTACTCAATATCCGAAAGCACCTTAATCTTGCTTCCGTCGCCTACGCCTGCTGCATCCAGCTTATCGTGATAGAATTTTGTGTTATTGTAGCAATACGCAACAATCCGTTTCAACCTTTCGAGCTGAAGTGCCTCAAGCTCGTGCCTGGGCATTGTTTCAATATCTTTCTGGAAAAAATTCATTTTCTTACCTTCTTTACTCATACGGCTTTCCGTATGCATTATATTCGTATGTTACATTATACCACAATATATTTCATTTTCATAGTGTTTTTTTTAATTATTTTACAGCTTCGCTTTAAGCGGTTTTACTCTGAACAATCGTGTAGTGTGCGGGCACATTCCCGACAAAACAATTGTTTCAGCATTACCAAGATTCTCTTTAGCCCATACATCGCGTATTTCCGACATTTCATCCAGATAAACTTTTACATTTTCAAAATCTTCCCCCAGGTTAAATACTGCAAGTGCATAGTCCCCGTCATAAAGTTTCTTTCTAAGAATATGAATTTTTTTCTTTCCATCCTCAATCATTATATATGGTTTTGCCGCAAAGGCACCCACATCCTGATTTATCGCAATAACCTCTTCATTACAATAAAGGGAAAGCTCAAAATCGTTAATCTTTTCAAAGTTTGTACTAATCTGAATTGGCGAAGAAGTAATTGCACGAGCAGTATATAAAACAATTTGTTCATCCTCTGTATATCCATATTCATGCATTGAATAGACTTTCGGGAAAACATCACACTGTCCTATATCCAACATATCAAGATCAAAAAAATGCCCTTTGTTTATATATTCAATAAACTCAAAATATGAATTGTATATTTCAAGGAAGTTTTCCCAACTACCAAGAGAATCCACATTGCAGCGATAGCTGTTACAATACTTTTCCCAGTATTTATGATATTCTGCTCTGGCTCTGACGCTCACACAAAAGCCAAAATCCCTGTCAGTTGCCACTAATTCTTTTCGCATAAGTTCTGCATTAATTGGATCAGAGGGTCGCCAGTCATATTTTAAATAATCAAACCCCCATTCCGCCCACTGCAAAGCATTGTTTTTTTCTTTGCGTATAACACCAATTCCGCCACGCTCATCTCCAAAACGGTCATCCGGTTCGCCGCACGTGCATCCCGGAGGCAAAGGTTTATATGTCATCGGACAGCCAAAAGCATTAAGCATCGGCGTAGAATAAATTCCGCATTTATATCCTATGCTATGCATACGGTCACAAAATCCCTTCATATCCGGAAACTTTTCATTAGGCATAATTGCATCGTATTTCCCACCGTAGACACCTTGCCAGCCGGAATCAATATTAATAAAACTGTATCCGTATTCGTTGATTCCCAGGTCAGCCATTTTTTTCGCGGCATCTTCTACCTGCTTTTGTGTCACAGTAAAACCAAAAGCATTCCATGAGGTAAATCCCATTAAAGGAGTCAACTGCACCTTATTCTTATAAATTTCAAGAATAAGCTTTTTTTCACTTCTTCCAAGAGAGTTTTCTGCAACCAATGTAAGTGTGTAATTTCCTTCCGTGTCAATTTTACCTGTTACAATTCCGTTTGAGACTTTCAGTCCCTCCGGCAAATTTATTACCGTATATGTAATAGGACGTTTTCCGGTTACCGGAATTTTAAATAAAATCGGTTTTCCCGGTGATGCACCGTAACACGAAGGCATATTAATTTCAGGTGCACCTTCAAAGGGTTTAGCCTGTGCAATTTTCGTATAACTCATAGCGTTTATCTCCTTTAAATGAAAAAAATATTCACTTATATTTTACAATATTATTTTTTTAAATAACATTTACAAAACATACTTTTATATAGTAAAATCATACTATATGGGGTGATTTTATGAAAATAGTACCAACATTACCTACAGGAAACGAGCAATTATACATAAGCTCATACGGATTTGAAGATATATCAAAAAACGCACATTGGGGAAAAGGTTCCCGCGACACATTTATTATCCATTACGTTCTTAGCGGGGAGGGTTTTTTTAACGGTAATCCTGTAAAAAAAGGTGAAGGGTTTGTTATAACCCCCAAAACATCTCACGAATATCATTCTTCAAAAAATAATCCGTGGAAATATTTCTGGTTAACTTTTAACGGAGAATCAGCACAAAATATATGTGAAAAATATATCCTCCACAATGAACTTAACATATTCAAATTTGATTTTATGGGCAACTTGATTAACCTTTGTGAAAATATTTTTTCCGAAGAAGGGACTTTGACCGAAGCAAAAGCCCTGTCATATTTTTTTACTCTTCTTTCATTTCACGAAAAAAAATCAGATTTCACCGGAAACCGATATGTCTCAGCTGCAAAAAGCTATATGAACATACACTTTTATCGCAACATAACTATTACGGAAGTTGCCTCTGTCATAGGAATCAATGACAGATACCTGTATAATTTGTTTATGCGATATGAAAACATCTCACCAAAAACTTATTTAAGCAACTTAAAATTAAGAAATGCCAAAACTATGCTCACAAATACCACTTTATCCATATCGGAAATTGCTATATCAAGCGGTTTTTCTGATGTACTGTCTTTTTCTCGCTGTTTTTCAAAAAAAATAGGTGTCTCCCCCAGTCTGTATAGAAAATCAGTTAAGACAAAAGATGAAATAATGTTTTAACGATGACACTTTCTTCCCTTTTCACTATTACTTATTACTTTCCAAAAAATCCGTACTCAAATATTTTAGGAAATAGTGAAGAGTGAATAGGTAATAAGTAAAAAATCCGCACACTTCCGTGTACGGATTTTTTGGTGGGCCTTCAGGGACACAGATGCTCCGCATCTTACCTGCTTGACGACCGCACGCAAGCGTGCAGTACCCGTCTGCACACCAAACATCGGAAAAACAGTTCACCGGACTGTTTTTCTACGATGTTTGCCCTCTCAGTGTTCGAGTCCCCGAACACCTCATCAACGTAAAAAGGACGCCTTATGGCGTCCTTTATGTTGGCAAAGCAGGATGGTTTAGATGCAGGGACTTTATCCCTTATCCTTCCCTCCTTTCCTGCTTTGAAAATTCTAATTCATAAAGGTTATCTCTAACCTATAAATATTCTAACATATTTTTTAAAAAAAGTCAATGCTTTTTACCGTTTTTTTACCTAATGCTCTCTCTTAATTCGCTTTCAACTATTCGCAATTTAGGACAATAGGTTTCTTTTAAACTTTCAACAATCACTCTGTTGCCTTGAGAGATTTTGGGACTTAAAGTTATTTCAAAATTTTCTAATATTTCTGGTTTTATCTTCAAACAAATATATGGTTCTACCTTTTTTGAAAATTTATTATAAATTGCCTCCGCATCCTCATTCTCATCTTCATAGTTCTTTCCAGGCCATACTCTAACTATGTAGCGCCACTCTTTTTGAAATTCCCAAACCGTGCTTTTATAAACCCCAAGCAACTGTTGATTCCATCGTTGTTTATCATGACTAACTATTTGAGGAATAATTTTATTATCATCGTCTGTATAAATGACTTTTTTTAATTCTGGCGGAAACAAATAACTTTCATCATTATAATAAAGATTTCCTGTTATTTGTATTGTCTTATCCCTTAATATTATTGTTGGATCAAACATTTCAGATGCTGCTTTTATTCTAACCCCCGACTCCATATCACTATACAGATTCCACATTGGGATACTTTCTTGGGCATCCTCACTCCATGAACTTATAAATACGGTTTTTCCTATTTGAGAAATGTCCTTTGTTTTTTCTTCCTGCAAATCATCAAGTGTTGACAGTGGTGATAATCTAAATGATTTTGTTGATAAAATCATTGCAAGAGATTCAACAGATGTATAATGGTATAATACATCAGGATAATTTTTCATAAGATTCTCCTTCTATAACACCTATATGATGGTTAGTGCCCTCATCGGTGTCATTATCAACACACATATGAAAGCTCATTTTTGCCTGCCTGTTTACTTTATTTATGCTATAGTTCGTGTTTATAATGCACATCACTTTAATATCCATATCCCACTTCTGTCTGAACCTACCCTATCAATAACCTTTCTGTCTTTCAGAGATTTTATTATTGCTGATATTGTCTTACGGCTCTTTCCTAATTCTATCGACATCGCAGTTGTGGTTATTCTCGGATTATTCTTTATTAACCTAATCACAGTCAATTCTCGTTCTGTCACCTTATCTGTCACCTTTTGGGTGACAGAACTTCTATTGTATAATGATATAAGACAGGATAATTTTTCATTTTGCTCTCCTTGACATACATCACTCTTCTACAATCCACCTACCAGATTTATTTGTTCCCTCTCGCTTAACTACTTTCATTTCTTTCAGAAAATCTATATCACGTTTAATTGTTCGTACTGTTACTTCTAAGCATTCTGATATTTCTGTTGCAGAAATATCTTCGTCTTTTTTCATCATTTCGATTATAGCAATCAATCGGACTGCCTTTTTGCTTGAGCCAGACAACCTTATGGCATTTGCCAACTTTTTATCGGTGACATTATCGGTGACATTATCGGTGACATTTTTATTTTTTTCAACCATACTGTACTTTTTCATAAGATTAAGATATTTGGCACCTGGTCTACAAAAGACCATTACACCCTCACGTGATAATTCATACTCAGGAAGTGGTGTATTATAATTTTCACATTCTTCTTTTATTTTCCCGAAACCTCTTCCCCAACTCTCTATTGCTCCTGCCTTAAATAAAACATCTGCAACTTTAGGGTTATACGGGATTGAGGAATGCTTTTCATAAATGTTTTCTGGTGAAAGCATATCAGGAAATTTTCCGCTATTCCATATATAAATTTTATCATTATAAACACTTATTTGTATGGGGTTTCCGGTGCTGTAATCCTTATGATTAAGTGCATTCAACAGAATCTCTCTAAAAGCTTCTTTAGGTAACATATATGTCTCAGTTCTTTGAATTCCCTCATACTCGATTAAAGCCTTGAGATATTTTGTATAAATCAGCTCAACGGTAGAATCTATCTGTTTTATAAGGGAACCATGTACCTCATCCTGATATATCAACTCAGAATCCGAGGAGCCAAAGTAACCTATTTTTATATATGCACCTTGTATCCATCTCTCAGGATTTTCTGCAAACAAAAGAACCGCAGCTCTCTTTAAATATCTACCATCGGTCAAACCAAGATTTTGAAATAGAATTTCATTAGATACATCAAGAGCCTTTTTGTCTAACCTCTGGCTTTCTAATGCTTTCTTTTTAAAAAGCTGTATCGCAGATTGGTCAAGATTCTCTATCTGTACACCGGGGATTGGAACACCATCCCACGTTAGTCCTTGCTTTTTAAGCATAAACTCATCAAGCGCATGACCTGTTAGTTCTTGATTTGTAGCACCAGAACGATAATAATACTTGCCATTATAACTAACAGGGAAAGTGTATGGCTCAACAATAATTTCTATAAAATCTCCGTTTGCCGTTTCTTCAAGATTTATATCTGCAACAATTCCCATACCATTTTTTATCTTATTTGGGATATCTTCAAGCAGTCTTTTAGTATTATCAATGCCTGTTACGTTTCCGTTATCGTCCTTGCCAATGTATATCGTCCCACCTTGAGCATTAGCAAATCCACATATCCATTTAAGAAATTCATCTCTCCACGATGATTTCCATTCTATGTTTTGCTTTTCAGGCATCGTTGCTCCCCCCCCTATTTGTTATTTTTTAACTACTTACATTCTTTTTTACAGAATTCCTATTTTAAAGATAACATTTCAATTTCTAATTTAAAACAAATGCTTTTTCTATTTCACACAAAAAATTTAGATTCTGTCTTTCTGTTAAATTGAATTTAGCATATGCTTGTTGCTCTGTCAATGTACCATAATACCAACTATACTTACAGTAAAAATTTAAATATTCTTCTTTGCTGAATCTATAATGGTGTCTTGCATACATTTCGTTTATTGCCATTCGAAGCAGTTTATTTACGTCATACTCTTGACTTTGATTACTTTGAAGTTCTTCTATGTCTGCTTCAGTAAGAATCCTGACATCACTATCTGCAAAAACAAAACCACTTTCCTCAAGATTTTTTATAAATGTATTTTTTTCTCCAGTAAAAAAATATATACACGTAAATATAATCGCTATAACGATTAAAATACTCATCCAAGAAATAGTAATGTCAAAAGATGATTTCTTTTGCTCATACTGTGTATAAACAAATTTATAACTGTTTTCATCCTCAAAAAATTGTACTTTATTGTTCAGTGGTCTTAAATTTCCCATTTTTATCTTCCCGAGTCTTTCTTTGGTATTGTAACAGATACTGATCTCCTAGTACCTCCACCATTACGACTAAATGATGCACCAGTACAACCAACTTTTACACTCCATGAAGATTTAAAATTTTCTTCAGAAACTGTTATATTTCCACCATTTTCAGCGATAGCTTTAAAGATGTCACGCATAGGAATATTATTTATAGATGAGCCTGTACTTGTAGTGAGATTATTGTTTTCTTTCATAACATTCGCCTCTTTCTTTGGTATAAATATAACAAAATCACAATTAACAAAAACAGCAGAAATCCTCTACTTTGTTTTTACAAATTATAACTTTTTTATTGTAATTATATTATACTGCAAAAAGAAAAACAAATCAATGAAAAATAAAGAGAAATAGAAAAATTTTCTTATTGGGAAATTCCGCACATAACATACTTTATATATTAAGATTAGAAGGTTATTCTCTCAAATACTCACCTATTATTTTTTTGAAGAATTCTACGACAATTACTCTCGTTGTCTGCTCATCATATTTTGAATAAATTTCCGGTTTTCGTTCCTGATATAATATTACTTCATAAATATGCTCTTTGAAGAGTTCCCTTGTTGCTTTCTTTGATGAACGAGCAGCAGGAATATATCTCTCCATTTCCTGCTGAATATATTCCGGCGAAAGTTTTGTCTTAAGCACACCATAAAGCATTGCACCAAGATCGTCTGCTATGTACTTCTTTATATCTGTATTAATATCGATTCTCGGAAGGATTAGATTGATCGTATTTCCTTTAAACCGCAAAGCAAATTCACGGTATCGGTTGTAATACGCCGTTTCAACGGTCTTCAGAGTATGTTCCTTTTCTACGCAGCTCTTCAGGCAGCATTTTTCCTCACATTCTTCCAAAACCGCCTCAAACTCTGCCTTTGTTACCTGCTGAGTCATTTCCTTATCTGCTTCTGCAAATCCTTTACAGTTTCCTACAAACTCATAAAGTGCCTGAATAACTTCATCGCCGTCTTCACACACCATCAAATACGATGATAAAAGCATAATATACTCGTTATCAGCATTATTCTCAGCATATTCTTTTAGTTGCAGACATTCAGTATCGTCTTCTCTCAGATATGATTCCCGACAGAAATCTTCAAGAGCATTTAACAATTCGAGCAAATCTGTTGATTTTATAATTCTTTCAATTGTCATTATAATCCTTCCTTTCAAAATTTCCAAAGAAAAAACAGCCTTTCGGCTGCTTAATCTTTATTGTTAAAGTGTCATTATGTAGTTGTCTGTACGTACATCGTAATCCATTTCAAGGTCTGTTTCGATGAATTTTATTCCTATGCCCTTTTCCTCGAACATCTTGCAACAGGATATGAAATCCTTAGTCTTCGGGGCAAGGGTTTCTATGCTATAAGTGAATATCTCATCTATATCTTTTTCGTTACATATTTGCATTAGGTTTTTAAATCCTATTCTTTCAATAATAGGTTTATTTCCACCGCCTATGTCTATAACACAGTCTACAAGATTTATATTTTCATTTTCAACCAACTTGCTTTTGCAGATTTCGATACTTTCCTTATGTTTCTGCTCTTTTTCAGGACTGCAGAATGGGTATGCATAGTACATGACAACATTCTTCTGCTGTTCTTTAATTATAGGCTCTGCACCGGTAACCATTCCCCAAACTCTCTTCAAATTGCTCATTGTCTTAGGAGATGCAGTATTAACGCATTCAGCATAAAATTTTAACCCTACCCTGTGGTTATAGAATGTCTGTACAATATTCATCATTGTATCCATATTTCTTCCTATGTGTTTTAATGACGGTATTGCTATTTCATTAAGGGTATCATTTTTTGACAGTTCTAACAGTTTGAGAAACTCTGGTCTTTTTTCTAACGGAGTATTCCGAGGACATATATCTACATATACTCCAACAAGTTCTGCATAATGGTCTTTCTCTATATCCGCTTTAATTTCAGCAATTTTTTTCTTGTATTCTTTCTCCTCTGCTTGTTGCATTGTCAGATAACAACTGTATATAGCAACCTTTGATTTATTCATGTGTATGCTCCTTTCTACTGAAACATTTGTTGAAACTCATTTCGCTTTTCCTCGTTAATATATGTTAAGGCTTCTTCCGGCGAATCCACAATAACCACCATATCATCTTTAAGAGTCGCTAAAGTAATTTTCTGTAATTCGTTACAACTCATTTTTATGACATCCTCCCCGGAAAGCTTGTCCTTCACAAAGGTAATTTCTTTACCCATTTTAGCAACTTCTCTGCAAGCTGCTTTCACATCTTCAGGGTTACGGGAAATGTCAGCAACTCTCGGCATTACAATCATATCAACTTCATTAGCTCTGCATCGTTTTAAGATATCCTGAAATTCTTTTCTGTTGGTATACCGAATCTCAACTTCTATTGTCGGTTTTGCCAGTAACATTGACGCTTCTGATTTTTTTATGATCTTTTTCAAATCTTCTCTCTCCTTTTTATTAGTTTGATGTTTTATTCATAAGAGCTTTAATCATCCGTGCCTTTTTTGCTCTTTCCTGCCATAACATTTTTTCTATGCAGTAAACTTCAACCCCGTATTTTTTAAGTTCATTGCATACTTCTTTTTGTTCCTTAACATCGGATGTCAGTTCTTTGTATGAGTATATACAGATAACCTCTATATTCCCTTTTTTCGCCTCTCTCATAATCGTATTGAATCCGTTTCTTTTCATAGGGCTATCATCACTTTTTTCAATTATTTTAACTAATGGTGCTGTTGCTGTAATTTCATCAAGCAATATTCTATAATCTTCTTCAGTCGCTTTTTTACTTTTTGGTAAACATCCGTAATAAACCACTTTTTTCTTCATGCATATTCTCCTTACATTTTATAAATTTACTACAAGCTTGACTGTGTTAAATAAGGTGACTTCCGCCTTTTCCTCAGACAGTATCTTCACCTTGTTTACCATTTGTCTTGCTATTTCATCGTTATATTCAGTAAATTTTCCGGGGATTTGGCTTATGGCATCGTAGATTTCTCTGAGATGACCTGTTTGTGAGTTTTCCATCTGTTGTCTTGCAGTGGCAGAATTCAACATCTCCTGCAACTTGCTGACCTCATCATGCTTAACCTTGCATTTTTCTGATATTGTTGCTCTCTCATCCCTATTTTCAACTCCTACCTTTATGATTTCTACTATCTCATTATTTTTCTTTCTGATACTTTCCGTAAGCTCTATTATTTGTTTGTCTGAATCCGGCGCTTGTAAGATTTCTGCTATACTGCCCTTTATCAGACTTTTAATTTTATCTGTGTTGTCGAGCATAGTGTTCATTGCTGACACTACTGCATTATGGATTTTATTCTCTTCTATAGTTGGAGATTTTGTACAGTATTTTGTTCCATAGTCGAGTCTGCTGATGCATCTCCATACGACCCTTTTATTTCCGTTTCTTGACCATGTTGTTCTTCTGTACTTTCCACCGCAATCTCCGCATACCACTATTCCTGTCAAAGCATATTTACTGCTGAACTTTGATTTGTGAGATATGCTCTTATCAGATGTTGCTTGGAGGCTGTTTCTTCTTGCAATCTCAACCTGAACCATATCGAATACTGCAGGTTCTATGATTGGTATGTGATGATTCTTTATATAGTACATAGGAAGTTCTCCTGTGTTTCTTGCTGACTTTTTCGTAAAGAGGTCTACCACATATGTTTTCTGTACTAAGACATCACCCTTATATTTTTCATTCGTCAATATATTATTGATTACAGATGGTGACCAATCATCCTTACCCTTTTTAGTTTTTATACCTTGCTCTTTCAGATATTTCGCAATTCCGCTATAGCTATATCCATCAAGGAATTTTTTGAATATAAGCTTTATGATTTCAGCTTCTTCCGGTACTATCTCAGGCTGACTGTCAATTCCTTTTCTGTATCCCAAGAGATTGTTATACATCATAGGAACTCTTCCGAGCTTATATCCGAACCTCTTACCAAGCTTGACATTATTACTATGAGATTCACTTTCTGCCTGTGCGAACACACTGTATAGTGCAATCATCATTTCACTTGTCATCTGCCCTGTATCAATGTTTTCTTTTTCGAAGTACACAGACACACCAAGGCTTTTAAGTTCTCTTATGTATTTAATACTGTCCACAAGGTTTCGGGCGAATCGTGAGATTGATTTTGTCAGAATTCTGTCTATTTTACCTTCACGGCACATTTCAATCATCCTGTTGAATTCATCTCGCTTTTTCGTCATTACACCGGATGTTCCCTCATCGGCAAAGACTTCGACAAGCTGCCATTCGGGATTGCTTTGAATTTTGTCGGTATAATAACCTATCTGCGCTTCATAACTTGTAAGCTGTTCCTCATCATCCGTACTAACACGGCAGTATGCTGCTACTCGCAGTCTTCCCTTTTGTGCTTTCTTTTTTACAAGGTCTTTATTAGCCGGGAGGACTATAACCTCCATTGGCGGTAAGGTTGTGGCTTGAGCATATCCTACATTCATTTGTTCACCTCATCTCTGCTCTAACCTATTTCTCTTTCTCTTCTTTCAAATTCTTTTCCATTAATAAGTTCAATACATATTTCCTTGTTAGGGAGTATCTTTATTTTGCGTACAATCTTTTCAATTGTCTTTCCATCTGCCATTACCTTTTTGGGGTATATTGCAAGAGATTCTTTTATTTTCTGTGTTATGGCAGTATTATCTCCTGCTTTACATTGTTCAAATTTTACCGAAGCAAGATTCATTATTTTTTCTATTACATTTTCGATTTCACAGCAGGGATTTTCTATTGACAAAGCAATCTCATTGTTTGCTCTTACTACATCCGCACTTTTTTCATAATCTTTTTCGGTTTTTATATCGATTACATCAAGGTCATCTGCTAATTCATTCATAAAGTCTGCCAACAGAACATTGAGTGTTTTTTCACTGAAATTCATTCTATTGCTCTTGCATTCTTTATTTGAACATTTCCAATACATTCTTTTGTTTTTACCTGAGTTGGCATGCATTCTCAGCATTTTACCACCGCAGATACCGCACTTTATTTTTGTTCTGTATGCATCAAGTCTGCTTTTATCATCTTCATCCAACTGCACCTGCTTCTTTTCCTTGCATTCACGGGCAAGCTTTGCAGTCTCTTCAGATATAATCGGCGGATATCCTTTATCGCCTGTGTACTTCGGATTCTCAAGTATTCTCTTTACGATATTCTTGTTCCACGGTCTACCATCATCTGAATATGCTATTGGAACTAAGTTCAGTCTGTCAGATATATTCTGTAGCGATAATCCTTGTATATACAGGAGATAAATATTTCTTACTACCTCTGCTTCTTTTTCAACTATGCACACCGCACCGTCAATTATTTCATATCCGAATGCCATATATCTGTTTGCCACTTCATGTCACCTCCTGATAACTCACTGTCAGTTTTAATCCGTTTATTAGTTCGTAGATAAGGTTTTTACCTGAATCTACCCAAATCTTATTTACTACTTTACTAAGTAAGGTTTTTTCAACCTCACCGATAGGACCTGTGATTTTGATTATGTTAATTATTGATTCTGTCTTTTTTATAATCTTCTCGCAATCATCATTTCCCATCAGTATTTTCTTTTCCTTTTGAAGCATACTTATTCTGGTCTTAGCTTCTTGACTTTTTTCTAAGAATAAAGCAGATTCCATGTATCCTTGTAGTTTCATTTCCTGATACATTAGAATCTGCTCTGATATTTCTGCTATTTCTTTATTTATATTTTCAATCACACCTGTGCTCCTCAATCTTTGAGTTCTGAGTTCAGTGAGTTGAGTCACTATAGGTGTAAGTATTGTTTCCACATTATTTACGAGTCTGTTATACATATTGATAAAGCCATCACATACTACTTTTTCTGATATTTGTGTTGATGAGCATTCGCTTCCATATTGGTCTTTTTTCCTGCATACCCAATACACATTTATGTCATTGGATTTCCTGCGGTACATTGTTCCGCATTCTTTGCAGTATATCATTTTTGAAAGCATGTGGTTTCTCGGTGTTATACTTGTTCTGTATCTTTTTGATTGTTCATCGAGAAGCGCATTTGCCTTATCAAATGTTTCTTCATCAACTATAGCAGGATTTACATTCTTAATATAATACATATCCTTTTCGCCACGATTGATTTTTGTTTTAAAGGGGAACTCCTCTGTATAGGTCTTTTGCAGGAGTGCATCTCCTTTGTATCTTACATTGCGGATAATGTATGCAATGTGTTTTTCATTCCATACACAAGAGCCATCGTTTTTTGGAACTCTTGCCAAAGTTAATTGATCGGCAATTTTCTTAAGGCTGACACCGTTGATATATGATTTAAATATCAATCTTACAACCCTTGCCTGTTCTTCAACTATTTGCCAAATATTATCTACTATCTTAAATCCGTATGGTGCACATCCTTGCTTGAATGTTCCATTCTTCATTCGGTATTGAACCCCCATACGAACATTCTCGGATATTGACATTGATTCTTCCTGTGCAATAGAGCCTAAAGCTGCAAGCTCTACTTCACTTGTCATATCCATTGTATTTATATTTTCTTTTTCAAAATAAATTCCTGCACCGAAATATTTAAGCTTTCTTGCATATTCAACGCAGTCAAGTGTGTTTCTCGCAAACCTTGATATTGATTTTGTAAGTATCAAATCAATTTTGCCCTCTTTACAATCTTCATACATTCTGTTGAATTCGTCTCTTTTATCTATTGATGTTCCTGTTATACCTTCATCGGCATATACATCTACAAGAACCCAATCGAGATTTGAGTTTATGAGGTTGATATAATAGTCATACTGCACTATGTACGAATTTTCCTGATCATCTGAATCACTGCTTACTCTGATATACGGAGCTACTCTGATTTTACCTGATGTTGTTCCTATGTTTTTCGTTGGATTTATAACTATTATTTCAGCCATCTTTTATCCCCCTTAAGCAACTTTAGATCTGTCGTACTTACAGCTTTGATTTCCTGTGTTATTCTTTCACCTGTTTCCGCTATATCTCTCGATATGTTTTCCTTATCCTCAAACTGCGGTGAATAAAGAGGATTTTTCCTGAATTTTTCAATCGGCTCTTCATACGATACTGCCATACAGATTATATGTTCTGCCAACAATCCGACTCCTCTTATCTTTTCTCTGCTATCATTACTAATCATTATTTCTTCCTCCTCCAAATAAAAAAGTGGTACATTCCTTTTTAGAACATACCGCCTACATATTCATTAAATTCATACCCTCTGTCTGGCTCTCCTGTACGATTGACAGTTCTTCAAACCGTTCTTTCATATACTCTGCCGGAGACATATCCAATGCTCTTCCTGCTGCACCGTATGACGGGAGACCGTTTTCGTTTTTGAAATCAATCTGTCGTGGGATTCTTTTTTCCCGAAGCATATAGTTATCTATTGCATCCATAACCTCTGCTCTGTCCCACACTTTCTGACCATCTGTGAGCTTAATCTCAAGCTCTTTTTGCTGTGCTGCTTGCTGTTGCATTCTCTGACTGATATCTTTGCTTATAAGGTCTGTCATGTATTTTTGCTTTGTTATTCCTTCCTGCTCAACAAGTTCATCAATCTTATCAAACAATTTACCATCAATTTTCACAGCTAAAATTCTTCCTTCTGACATAATCTCTTCTCCTTTCACATTCCGGACATTCCTTGCATGCCCTGTTCTTCATTTATATCCAGTATTTTACTTATACTGTTCCCTTCTTTGATTCCGACAAATCCACTTCCTTCAATAAATCTTCCGTTTAAATTATTGAAAATGTATTTCCCGTACTCTTCGTAATCGAAGAAGTCCTGAAGGTCTGTATTGATGTAATATTCATCTACACCATCAATCCATTCTCTTGCAAGCTCCTCATTGTTTTCTGCTTCATCATATACAATAAAGCAATCTACATTCTGAGCAAGCTTTATTACACTCTCGCTGTCTGAAACTTCTGCATATTCTATTATTGCTTGTAAATCATACAATTCGTGTCTATCTAATTTACTAAGTTCAAGAGAAAGATTATTTAACGCATACACTCCCTCATTTTTAAGGACATTACTCAAAATAGTCTGATAACCATCATCAAAGGAATACTTATCTACATATACTTTGCAGTCTGTTATTGACTCAGCTCCGATTCTATGTACAGCTCTATCTATACCAAAAGGACAGTCCGGCAAATAAACATAGGCACTTTTATCTTCGTAAATTAATTGAAGTGTTATAAATTTATCACTGTCATATTCGAATGACGGAAGAGATACACCTAAGTATGGCTTCTCATACGGAAGGTCATCATTTACGAATAGTATTCCGTATTGCGTCATTTTCCCTGTATCTGATGCTATAAGGTCTTTGCCTATTTTATAAAAGTCATAACCCTCTTTGTTATCAGTTGTTAATGCCTGACATCTTGTCAGCATATGCGTTTTGCCGACTTTTTCGAGATCGCTTAAATCTTCAATCAAAGTGTAATAATGCATGTTGAATGTAAGGTTTACAAGGTCTCTCGGTGAAGACAGACTGTACGTATTTACAACTGCATCAAATTTTTTAAGTTCTTTTGAATCAAAACTATCCATCTTCTGTGCGATATAATTTAAAATATCAGGATCGACAAATGTGTTTTCAAGACACTTAAGCTCTTCATAATCAATCTCTTCAATGAAAAGTTGTGCCGTTACTTTTTTCTCATCCGGAATATGAAGTTCAGCAAGTTTGGCGTAGAGCATATTGTTACTACAGGGAAATTCAATCTCTACTCTTGTATCGTGATATGAAGTTTGTATTTTGAACATTTAGTTATCCCTCCTTACATTGTCTGTTCATTTATTTGCTCAATCTCTTCAGACTGTTTAGAAATCTCTTCTTCTAAGAGTCTGTCGAAATCAATTATTGAATCTTTTATTTCAGTTTGTATCTTTTGAATTCGCTCTTTTTGAACATTGGTTAATTCATAACCATTTGAAAGAGTATCCGCCGCACATCGGTAAATCTCAATAAGTTCCTCCCTATTAAAAACTAATTGTTTTGTTACAAGACCAGAGCGTTCTGCAAAATCTTCTTTTGCTTTTTGATAATTACCGTAGTAATGTCCGTGAGATAATGCGTTGTTATAAATATCCCATGTCGTAAATTCAAATCTGCCATCTGAATGTTCTACCCCTCCGAGTACAACACCATTAAACTCAATAAGCTTTTTATACGGCATATTAAAATCTCTCGCTTTTAAATCAGGACTGTTTTCCATCAAATACAAATATTCTTTTACTCCTTTGACTGTGGCATCCACCTCATCGTGCAAAGTTTCAAACATATTATCTCTGACTGTTTTTTCAGTAAAACAAATTCCACCCGGCGCTCGTATTTCAAATTCGTTACCGTCACCAAATGTAACTTTAATATTGGTTTGATTAAGTTCAAGGCTTACATCATCGTGCTGCGGAAGGTTATTATATACCTGCTTTAAGAATCTGTTAACCTGATTATAAAAGTTTTCTATGCTCATTCGATCATCTCCTTTTGTTATAATTTTGGGCACAAAAAAAGAGGCAACTTCTATTTAAGAAATTGCCTCATGCTAAGAGTTCAAATCCCCGAAAAAGGTTCATTGCATCTATTTAAAATATTCCTAAAAAAATTTTAAATAAATTTTCCTCATCATTATCAAAAAATTTATTCTGTTTTGAAAATTAATGCCTGAATTCTGAGGTACAGGGTTCAAGTCTCCGAGATTAGGTGGGTGTATCTACCTTTCGTTTGTTAAAACGACTTTTTCTCATTTTATATTAAAATGCCTACAAACCGCTATATTTAGGGAGAAAAAAAGGATGATATAGACTGTATCTATATCATCCTTTTTTTTTGGTGGGCCTTCAGGGACTCGAACCCCGGACCGACCGGTTATGAGCCGGTTGCTCTAACCAACTGAGCTAAAAGCCCTTATTTGGTGACCCGTACGAGATTTGAACTCGTGTTACCGCCGTGAAAGGGCGGTGTCTTAACCGCTTGACCAACGGGCCACATACCGCATACGAGATTTCCCACAACGAACATTAAAAGTATACAATACTATTATCTGTTTGTCAAGAATTTTTTTAATTATTTTAAAATAAAAACGCGGTTACCTGAAGCAACCGCGTTTTTTTAGCTTATTTCAATTATGCAAGCTCTGCGAAGTACTTAATTGTACGAACCATCTGGCTTGTGTATGAATTTTCGTTGTCATACCATGAAACAACCTGTACCTGATAAAGGTCTTCACCGATAGGAGCTACCATTGTCTGTGTAGCATCGAAGAGTGAACCGTATGTGATACCAACGATATCAGAAGAAACGATCTGATCTTCATTGTAACCGAATGAAGCACTTGCCTGAGCCTTCATAGCAGCGTTGATACCTTCCTTAGTAATATCCTTACCCTTTACAACAGCTGTAAGAATTGTTGTTGAACCTGTAGGAACAGGAACACGCTGTGCAGCACCGATAAGCTTACCGTTAAGTTCAGGAATTACAAGACCAATAGCCTTTGCAGCACCTGTTGAGTTAGGAACGATGTTTACAGCACCTGCACGAGCACGACGAAGGTCACCCTTCCTGTGAGGACCGTCAAGAATCATCTGGTCACCTGTGTAAGCATGGATTGTAGCCATGATACCTGACTGAATGGGAGCATAATCGTTAAGAGCCTTTGCCATAGGAGCAAGACAGTTTGTTGTACAAGATGCTGCAGAAATGATTGCATCATCCTTTGTGAGTGTATCTTCGTTTACGCTGAATACGATAGTTTTAAGATCATTACCAGCAGGAGCAGAAATAACAACTTTCTTAGCACCTGCATCGATATGAGCCTGTGACTTTTCCTTTGAGCAGTAGAAACCTGTACATTCAAGAACAACATCTACACCAAGCTGACCCCAGGGACATTCTTTAGCATCTTTGATAGCGTAGATTTTGATTTCCTTACCGTCAACTGTAATGCTGTCTTCACCAGCTACTACTGTGTGACCGTCGTATCTACCCTGTGATGAGTCATACTTAAGAAGATGAGCAAGCATCTTAGGATCTGTAAGATCGTTGATTGCTACTACCTCATAACCTTCTGCACCGAACATCTGACGGAATGCAAGACGTCCGATACGGCCGAAACCGTTAATTGCAACTTTTACTGCCATTTTAAAACATCCTTTCGAATTTAAAAATATATAAATAAATATTATTTATTCTCAAAAAACAACCATTGATTCAATTACAGGAGTAACTACAGGAGACTGCCCGTCAAATCCTACAGGCGTTTCTGCAATTTCATCTACAATTTCAATACCCTTTGTAACTTTGCCGAATGCAGCATAGCTACCATCAAGGTGGGGTGCAGCTTCGTGCATAATAAAGAACTGACTTGATGCACTGTTTGGATTCTGACTTCTTGCCATTGAGATTACGCCGCGTGTATGACGAAGAGTATTATTAAAACCGTTAATAGCAAATTCGCCAACGATTTTCTCATCACTGCCACCCATACCATTTCCCAACGGGTCACCACCCTGAATCATAAATCCCTTTATAATTCTGTGGAATGTAAGACCATTATAAAAGCCTTCTTCCACAAGTTTTTTAAAATTAGCTACTGTTACAGGTGCAACCTCCGGATAAAGTTCAAGCTCAATCACTCCGCCACCCTGCATAGTAATTTTAACATTTACATTTTCAGCCATAAATATTCGCCCTTTCAATGCCTTTGAACATATCGCTACTATTATATCGTTTTGCAAAGTCCTTTGCAAGTATTTTTTTCAGTTTTTTATCATTATTATTCAGCATCTTCATCCTGAATCGAAGAAGCTGTATCTTCACCCTGAATTTCTTCGCTGATATCTTCCCCGTTTTCGCCATATCCAAAATTATTTCTTCTTACCTTTTCAATTTCAGCATATACCGGAACAACATAAGACTCGCCATTCACAAAAGAGTGAGGAAGTGTAACTGTCTGAATATTATCTGTACCTACATCAAGAAGCTGTGTACCGCACTGCAAAAGATCGTCTGGGCTCATTGATGTTTCAAGATTTCTTATAACAACTGAATAAATATCATCAATCTTTCCAACGTAAGACATTTTCAGTTTCTGTTCAGCAATTGCATGCAAAAAACTCTGCTGCACTTTAATTCTGTCAATATCACCGAAAGGATAGCTTCTGAAACGAACAAGCTGTTCTGCTTTATCGCCGTCAAGATGCTGCATACCGGGCTGAAGATCAATATCCAAATCCTGCATCGGATCTTTATATTTCATTCTCTGCGGCACATCAAAATCCACACCGCCAAGCTCATCAATGCACTGCCTGAATGCTTTTGTATTAAACTTTACATAGTGGTGAACCGGTATCCCTGTAAGCTCCTTGACAGCAAGAATAGCAGATTCACTTCCGGTTTTATTTCTTCTCTGCATTTCTGCATGAACTGCATTTATTCTGGTATTACTTCCATTATAGTTAAAATACGTATCGCGTGGAATACTCAAAACAGTAGCTGTATTCTTTACAGGGTCAATCTGTGCAAGCATCATAACGTCTGTAAGCATACCACTTGCGTCAGTTCCCATAATGAGAATATTGCACTTTTCCTTAGACAGAACTACTTCATCCAGCGTTCCCTCCTGGAAAGACTCTGACACATTACTATAAGGTGTCGTATATACCTTTGCACATATAATGCCACCTGCCGCCGCAATTACCATAAGAAAGATTAATAATGTAACCTTTAAAGCTGAACCGTGCTTGTTTTTTTCCTTTTGTATTTTCATAGTTAAATACCTCACATAAAAGCCACATTCTACATTGATTTCTAATATACTTGATTAATTTTATCACAATTTCCCCTATAAGTCAACGTAAAAGGGGAAGTAATTTTTTATAAAAGGAAAAATTTATATACTATTCATATTTCTTTTAGGGAATAGTGAAGAGTGAATAGGTAATAAGTAAAAATCCGCACACTTTCGTGTACGGATTTTTGGAGGCGCCACCCAGATTTGAACTGGGGAATAAAGGCTTTGCAGGCCTCTGCCTTACCACTTGGCTATGGCGCCATATTACAAAAGACGCATTCTGCGTCTTTTGTGTTTGGAGCGGAAGACGAGATTCGAACTCGCGACGTTCACCTTGGCAAGGTGACGCTCTACCACTGAGCCACTCCCGCAAAAAATGGTGCCTTCGACTGGAATCGAACCAGTGACACATGGATTTTCAGTCCATTGCTCTACCAACTGAGCTACAAAGGCATATTGGCGACCCGGAAGGGGCTCGAACCCTCGACCTCCAGCGTGACAGGCTGGCGTTCTAACCAACTGAACTACCGGGCCAAAATGGTGGGAACAATAGGGCTCGAACCTATGACCCTCTGCTTGTAAGGCAGATGCTCTCCCAGCTGAGCTATGCTCCCATTTGGCTGTCGTCAGTGCCGACAACGTTGATTATTATAACAAAAGCTTTTTTGTTTGTCAATACTTTTTTGAAAATATTTTTATTTTTTTTGACGCTTACTAAAATATACTTTTTCAAACCGAATTTATCCCTGTTTTCACTGTCTGTATCCGTATATTTTTTAAACAAATGTGCCACTTCACCCATATCATGTCTATACTTCGTTTGAAACCGACAAATCTTAATCCATATAAAAAACGAAAGTTCCTATACGGTAAAAACCTGTATAAAAGAATTTGTAGCAAAATGAATATTTATGCATTTTGCTACAACCCATTTTCACTGCACCGCTATTTATTCAGGAAAAGTACATTTTATCCTATCATCGCAGCACTTACGTGCTGTAATGAATACGGCATTTCACCTTCATAGTTTATTGTAGAAACAAGTCTTATATCTCTGGATGATGCTCCAATATAAATATTGTATTCCCCATTTTCTGCTACCCAACCATGTATTGAAGGATTATAATAAGCAAGATCGTCAGAAGAAAGAGTGAATGTCACATTTTTCTTTTCACCTTTCTTTAAATATACCTTTTCAAATCTTTTAAGCTCCTTTATCGGGCGAACAACACTTGCTACCGGATCCCCGACGTAGAGCTGAATAACCTCTGCTCCGTCATATTCACCGGTATTTTTAATAGTAAATTCAAAAGTAAGATTTTTTTCATCCGTTTTCAAATCCGTATATTCAAATGTTGTATATGAAATACCGTGCCCGAAAGGATACAGTATTTCTTCAGGATGTTTGTCATAATATCTGTATCCGATATCAAACCTTTCTTTATACTCGACAACCGCACTTCCCGTATAGTCAAGGTCTCTTCGCATATAAAGCGGGAATGTTTCCGAAAGTTTTCCGGAAGGATTGACCTTTCCGCTTAACACGTCTGCAATCGCACCACCGGCTGCTTCACCGCCAAGCCACATTTCAACAATGGAGTCTGCTTTTTTCATATTTTCGCCCAATACCAAAGCTCCCCCATTTTGCAAAACAACAATTACCTTCTTTTTCATCAGTAAGGCATAGCTTATAAACAAATCCTGATTCGGATTAACACGTGCTGAAAGTCTGTCGAAATTTTCCGTATCTTCAGAAACCATACTTCCGCCAAAATACAGCACCGCATCACAATCCTTGATTGAATCCATAAATTCTCCGCATTTTGGCCAAAGCATCTGCTTACTGTACGATGTAGTCTTGTACACTTCTATATATTCAAACTGAATATCAGGAAGCTGCTTTTTCAGTTCTTCAAGCGGTGAAAGAGTATATTCTTCACTCTGAAAAACTTCCGCCGCTCCCTGCCCGCAAATAACCGGAGATATCGCATGTTCCCCTACAATAGCAATCTTTTTATATTTATTGCTTGTAAGGGGCAACACATCATTCTCATTTTTCAGAAGCACTATTCCCTCTGAAGCAATTTTTCTCGCTATACCGTGCTGACAGTCTCGGTCATAATTATCTATTGAAAGTTCCTTTCTGTCCGCAAAATCAATCATCTTTTGTGCGGCACGATCAACATCTTTTTCCGATACCCACCCTTTTTTAATACCATCTTCAAGCATTTTTGTTATGTCAGGATTTTCAGGCATCTGTAAATCCAGCCCTGCCTTCACCGCCCTTGACGGATTCTGAACGGCTCCCCAGTCTGATATGACAACGCCATCATATCCCCATTCGTCTTTTAAGATTTCTTTTAACAGATACTCGTTTTCCGAACACCATACTCCATTAAGCTTGTTATATGCACACATAATACTGTCCGGGTTTGACTTCTTTATAACTATTTCAAAAGCTCTGAGATAAAGCTCCCTCAAGGTTCTTTCATCAAGCTCAACACTTACAGTTTGTCGTGCATCCTCCTGACTGTTAACTGCGTAATGCTTAACACAAGCAGAAACACCTTTTTCCTGTAAGCCTTCCACATATGCCGCTGCAAGTTCACCTGAAAGAATCGGGTCTTCTGAAAAATACTCAAAATTTCTTCCACTCAAAATGTGACGTTTTAAATTAACTCCCGGTGCAAGCAGCACATCTATATTATTCTTTATACACTCATCTGCCAAAGCACGCCCCATCGCTCTTGCAGCATCTTTATCCCACGTGCAGGATAAATTACAGATATTAGGAAAATGTGTGCAGTTGTTTTCAGGATTCAATCTTGTCCCGTGCGGGCCGTCTGCACATTCAACCGACTTTACACAATACTTTTCTATACCGTAGGTTGACATAAGCCCGTCACCTGTCAAAAGCTTTGTTTTTTCTTCAAAAGTCAATTTACTCACAATGTTTTCCCTTGACATACGAAACTTCCTTCCTTGCTAAGCAGTGTAATTTTCAATAAGCCAGCTACAGTTAATGATTTTTTCTGCAATCATACCTTTACTATAATAGTAGTGGTTTGCCGCTTCAAAGCCAACTTCAGGACGTCTGCACATAATCTCATACACTTTTTCCGCAATTGCTTTTTCTTCCTTGATTACTTCAACAAGTGCTTTCGCAGTTTCCGCATTTTTGTCTGCTACGTACGCATCACGAAGCCTTACAAACTTAACCTGATTATAAGATGCACGGAAAAGCGAATAGCTTATGTAGGAAATATCTGAAAGTTCACCTTCATCACCAAGAAGCTTCATCCCTTCTTCCCACTTTTCGCTTACCATTTTTAACTGATTCTCGAAAACATCTGCAGGATATATTGATCTCCAGCTTTCAACATCGTCATAAGCGTAGCAGGTCATAGTTGCTGTATATCCTGTAGGCTCGTGATAAAGTATATTACTTACACCGCCGTTCTGAGGGCCGTTGTAAAGAACACCTATATGGAACGGAAATTCACTGAATGCTTCACAGAATTTATCTGTAGCCTTTTTGATTTTCTCTGCCTTATCTCCGTATACGATTTCCATTGCCTTATTAAAATCAATTTCTTCGTTTCCGTTTTCTATAAAGAAAGCTTCTGCCATCATTCGGATTGATGGCGACGGATATCCGCCCAAAGTCCAGCTGAGCATAAGGTGGTCAACCTTTTCCTTAAGAAGTGCATCAAGGTGCTTATAAAGAGTTCTGTATACAGGAATATATGGCGTTGTCGAACATTCCCAGCTACAGTTAACCTGTACCTTTGCCGCAATTTCGTGATTTGATTCTTTCGCCCATTTCCATTCTTTCTGACTTTGTGCACTGATTCCCTCTACCGCAATAGAGTAATCGCTTACCGTGCCGCTTACACCGCCTATTGTAAAGGGAACTGCTGTTTCACGCTTCGCCATAATGATTACATCTTCGGGCATTTCCTTTATCATTTTTTCAATTTCTTCGTCAGTTATTTCACTGTTGGGTCCCCACGACCAGTCCCACGCAATTACTTTGATTGTGGGATTTACACTGTGTGCCGCCTTGGCAACAATGCCGTTAACAGTTTTCACAAGCTCATACGCTCTTACATCCTTACATCTTTCGCAAGGCACATCCACATAACGCGACTTACAGTGCGTAAGGTTTTCCGACATCGTTATTGTGAAAAGTCCGCCGAGATTGGGAACTTCCTTACAAAGTGTCTCTACTGCATCATAGAGATATTTCTGCGTTTCGGGAGATGATACACACATGCAAGCGTAATTACCAAGGATAGCACCTTTCATATCGGGATACTTTTCAAAAAATGAAAGAGGCATTGTTCTTGGTTCATTTATGTACATAAATATTCTGATGCCGTACTTTTCAGCTCGCTCTGCAAAACTGCGGAGATTTTCAAGACGAGCCTTCCACCCCTCTGACATTTCGGGAGCGTATTTAAATTCAATGATTCTGTAAAGAACGCCCTGAATCCATATTCCGTTTACACCTGCACGGGCGTACTGTTCAAGAAGTGAGTCGGGACAGTATTCCTTGCTGTCTGTATCAAGTGCACCTTCGTAAAGTCCGCAGAAGGAATATATGTATCTTGCACCGAATCTTGGTTTACGGACATATTCTGCCTTGTCAAAGAAGAAACCGCCGTTTGTTTTTGCAAGGTCTTCAAGCCTGTAAAGTCCACGGAGAATACCTGCACTTGAGCCTGCCTTGATTTCGATAAGGTTTTCTTTAATGTATATTTCATGATATTCCTCTGCCTTACCTTCAAGAAGCGAAAGAATTATTTCCTTTTCACCATCTACAGCTTTTTTAAGAGTTATTCCCCAAACATTTGAAACTGTTTTTATAAATCTTTCAGCCATTTCGCTGACTACATCGTTTTCGGTTTTATCATTAACAGTCCAGGCACTGTCAACTACGACCTGACCATCTGCAGGAGATTTTTTCACAATTTCTTCTGTATCCTTACTCCAGAAATCAAAAGCATCTTTTTCTTCCTTAATACTTTCACGAAGTGCTGTCATTGCATTTTTGATTTTCTCTGTTTCCTTGATTTCTGTATCTGTAAGCTCTCTGTATTTAACAGGCTTTACCTGCGGTTTGAAGCTTCCAAGCTTAATATCAAGGAAGTCCTCCTCTTTAAGCACCATTGCAAGCTTGTCTTCGTCCCAGCCAAGAAGCTCTGTAAGCTGCTCGTAAGGAAGAAGATGCCAGTTGTTACGGATAGTGGTTATATAGCCTTTTTCCGTCCACTCCTTAATATTTTTCTGCTCTTTGCAAAGTCCCATACGCACAGCTTCACGCTCTACATTTTCTATAGTTGTACCAAGGACTTTAGCGATGATTTCTTTATCAACGGTTTCCCAATTACGGAAAATGAAAACCTGCATATCCGTAGGGAAATATTTGTACTTCAACGCCTCTTTTTTAATCTCCGGTAATGGCATAAACAACACTCCTTATTTTACTGCAACAATTACTCTGTCGTTGCCTCCATAATCTTTATATAATTTAACCGAGGAAAAGTCAGAAAGAAGCTCTGTTACATCTTTTCCCTGGTCATAGCCTATTTCAAAGGCAAGAATACCGCCTTTTTCCAATGCATCGTATGCTTTCTTTGAAATCACTCTGTAAAAGATAAGTCCGTCTTTACCGCCGTCAAGTGCAAGATTCGGTTCAAATTCACGGACTTCAAGGTTTTTCATAACATCACTTTTTATGTATGGAGGATTCGACACGATAATGTCATACTCCCCTTTAATCTCATCATTTTGCACATCAAGTCTGAAAACCGATGTCCTCTCATTTATTTTATTAAGACAGGAATTTTCTTTTGCTGCCGAAAGGGCACCCTCTGCAACATCAGTAAGGTATACATAGCTATCCTTTATAAAATGAGCAAGACTTATTCCGATACATCCGCTACCGGTACAAAGGTCAAGTATTTTTGGTTTTTTCACAGAACAATACTCAATGACCTTTTCCACAAGACATTCTGTATCAGGTCTCGGAATAAGCGTATCGGAATTCAGCTTAAAGTTCAGCCCCATAAATTCTTTTTCTCCCGTTATATACGCAACAGGAATACCCTTTTTTCTTTTTTCAATACATTCCCAGAACTTTTTCAGCTGTTTTTCATCAGGCATATCAAACACAAGCGCAGCATCACTTTTTTCTGTCGCATATGCCAAAAGCACCCTTGCATCAAGCATGGGTGTTTCGGAATTTTTAAGACTTTGCGCCCCTTTTCTAAGAAGCTCTCTCACCATTTGTCATCCTCTTTATTATCTGTCAACACGGCTTTCATTGCTGCAATCGCAACCTCAAGCTGACTGTCATCAGGTTCCCTTGTAGTAATATTCTGAAGCCACATACCGGGCTTACTGAGAACGCATACAATCCTGCTTTTACTTTTTCCTGCCCAACGGATTATTTCATAACTGATTCCTGCCACAACCGGAAGAAGGAGTAATCTGAGTCCAAGCCTTATCCACATATTTTCCCAGGAAATAAACGAAAACAAAACTATACTGATTATCATAACAAATACAAGAAAGCTTGTTCCGCAACGAGGATGCAATCTTGACATTTTCCTTGCATTTTCAGGAGTCAATTCAAGACCTGCCTCGTAGCAAAAAATCGTTTTATGCTCTGCACCGTGATACTGAAAAACCCTCTTTATATCTTCCATTCTTGAAACAAGAAGTACATAACCAAGAAATATTCCAATTCTCACAACACCCTCTATGAGGGTTTTAATGAGATTGCTTTCTATGATTTTTGCAAGAAAACCTGTTACAAGATTGGGAAGAATAAAAAACAGTCCCACTGAAAATATAAGTGATACAAAAAGTGAAAAATAAATAACAATATCCTTCACCTTATCACCAAACTTATCCTCAAGCCACTTGTCAAATTTTGACTCTGTGCTTTCCTCCCCTTCTACATCAAAGAATTCTGCACTCCACATAAGCGCCTTAATACTTGAAATCATTGAGTCAAAAAACGCAAAAACTCCTCTTACAACGGGAATCTTGTTAACGTGATATTTTGTAACAAGAGAACTTACCGCCCTTTTATCCATCACGATTTCTCCGTCACTTTTTCTTACGGCAGTAGCAATTTCTTTAGGTCCTTTCATCATAACCCCTTCCATAACTGCACTTCCGCCGATACTTGTAATATGTTCTTTTTTGTTTTCCTGTTGGCTCATACCTTTACCTCCTTTATACACTTCTGAATCCTCTGCCTATAATTTCACTGCTTGTAGTTATAATTATAAATGCGTGAGGGTCAATTTCTTTTATTTTATTTCTGAGTCTTATTGCCTCCATACGTTTACAAACCGTATGTATCATAGCCTTTTCTTCGCCTGTATATTCGCCCACAACTGTATTTACAGTTGCACCGTGATGAAGATTTTTTATAATATATTCGGAAACTTTTTTCCTCTCTGTAGTGATTACAACAAAGTATTTACAAGTGTTAAGATTTTCTATAACAGCATCCACTATAAATGCCTTTGAAAAAAGTCCCAGTATGGAATAAAGACCTGCCTGTACGCCAAACACAACAAAAGAACTTGCTGCTACTATAAAGTCTACTGCCAGAAGTGCTTTTCCTACATCCAGCGAAGTATACTTTTTCAATATCAACGCCATTATATCCGTTCCGCCTGAAGATGAACCTGCATTAAAAATCATTGCAGAGCCAATAGACGTAAGCAGCATTGCATACACAAGCTCCAGAAAAGGCTGGTCTGAAAGAGGATTTGATAACGGAACTACTTTTTCCAAAACAAATGTAATCGCAGAATAAAACATACTGCAATATACAGTTTTTATACCATTTTGTCTGCCAAGAAGCAAAAATCCCAAGATCAAAAGTCCTATATTAAGAATCCATATCCACATACCCGGACTGACCGGCGTCAGCTTTGCAAGGATTGTACCTATACCTGTTACACCGCCTGTTGCAAACCCGTTTGGAATTTTAAAAAAATAAACTCCCATGGCAAGCAACACACATCCGGCTGTCATCATAATAAAATTATCAAATTTCTGTCTTTCAGGGGATTTTTTCATCATTCTGCTCCTCTTAAACAAGCCATTCATCAATCACATATGAAGTTATTATAGCACAATGAATCCGCGGTTTCAATACAAAAAACTTTATTTTAATGAACTATTGTATATTTTTTTGCGTATTATATAAAGAGGTGAAGCAATGCTATGTCAAAGAAACGCTGCTTAAAAAAAGCACTGGCTCTGATTCTTATCTTGTCCGGTTTATTTATTCTGACAGGCGGATATGCATTTACAAAGTACCTTAGACCCAGAATCATCAGAATTTCGCAGCGTTTTGCAGAAAATGAAGTTTCAAACATTATTGATGAAGAGGTCAAGCGGCTTATGCTTGAAGAATTTTTAAACTATGATAAAATAGCCGTTATAACACGAGACTCTTCGGGCAAAGTAACATCTGTAAGTGCCAATTCTGTCCTTATAAATAATTTTGCAAATGACCTGGACATTGCTATAGGTGACAGGATTGAAAACAGTGACCTTATCGAAAACAAAATTTATCTTTCTTCACTTTTAGGTATAGATTTGCTTTCCGGAATGGGGCCCAAAGTGCCCGTCAGATTCGAGCAGGTCTCTGTTACAAATGCTGATATAACTCATTCTTTCGAGGAAGCAGGCATAAACCAGACTATTCACACCATACATCTGGGCGTTACTGTTGAAATCGAAATTCTTATGCCATTTGCCTATAGCCGCATTGATGTTAAATCTAACATGCCGCTGGCACAGACCCTTATTGTCGGAACGGTTCCTGACGCCTATTTAAACAGACAAAAATAGCATCACAAGGTACTCTTTACAAAATTCCGCAAAAATTAGTTGACTAATTGAAAAAAAAGCTGTATACTATTAATTACAGTATTTGATAAGGAGCTTTCATTTATGGTTTCAAAAGAGATTGTTGTACAAAATCAGGTTGGTCTTCACGCTCGTCCTGCAACATTTTTTATACAAAAAGCTAATGAGTTTACTTCTTCAATATGGATTTCAAGTGAAGAACGTAAGGTAAATGCAAAAAGCCTTCTTGGTGTATTGTCATTAGGTGTTACCCGCGGAACGAGTGTTACTTTAACTGCAGAAGGTGCAGATGAAGAAATGGCAGTTACTGAGCTTGCAAATCTTATTGCAACAAACTTTGCAGAATAAAAAATTAAAGTCTGGCTATTCGGTCAGGCTTTTTTCATTTATAGCAGAAAGGTGTGAACAGTGTTGAAACTGAAAATTTTGCCGTTATTAGTTATTCTTACAATTTTTCTCGCTTCATGCTCTTCCCTTTCAGGCGTATCTGATTTCAAGATTGGTGAAAATGATGCCCTTTTTCATTTTATAGATGTAGGGCAGGGTGATTGTACACTTATACAAACATCAGACGCTGCAATACTTATCGACTCAGGGACTTATGAAAGCGGAAGCAGCATATACAGGTACCTGAAGAAGCTTGGTATAAAAAAGCTCGATTGCTTTATTTCCACACATCCCCACGAAGACCACCTGGGCGGTGCTGCTACGGTGCTTTCCGGAATAACTCCCGATACGGTATATGTAAACGAAGACACATCTTACTCATATTTTTATGAAAGATTTGTAGATGTTCTTCTTGAAAAAAACATAACTCCTGTAATTCCCGAAATCGGAAAACCATATATGTACGGCAGCATAAGTATAGAATTCCTCTCTCCTGAAAAGGACTTTGGAAATCTCAATGATAACTCTCTTATAACATTAGTAAAGTTTAAAGATACATCCGCACTTTTTATGGGAGATGCTGAAAGCTCTGTTGAAAAAGAACTTGTTGAAAAATATGATTTAAAGGCGGATATTCTTAAAGTCGGTCATCATGGAAGCAGAAACGCTTCTTCCGCAAGATTTTTAAAAGAAGTCTCACCTTCTGTATGCGTAATACAGTGCGGCAAAGATAATTCTTACGGGCATCCGCATAAAGAGGCAGTCAGCCGCATACAAAATATCGGGACGGAAATATTACGTACAGACAAAAGCGGAACAGTCGTTCTTCGTTCTGACTCAAAGAAAGTTTTCGATTCCGAAGGCAATGAATTTAAAGAAATTTCATCATCAGAAATTCCTGAGTCTACATACATAGCAAACAAAAAGTCAAAAACTTTTCATACAGAAGATTGCCCGAATCTTCCTGACAAAAAAAACCATATAATTTTAAAAGATCGCAGCGAAGCAATAAATAACGGCTATAAACCCTGCGGAAACTGTAATCCATAACAAAGAAAGGATGTTTTATAATGAAAGTAATACTTTTTAACGGAAGTCCCAAGAAAAACGGCTGTACATATACAGCCCTTACAGAAATAGAAAAAGAACTTAACAAAGAAGGAATTGAAACAGAAATTTTCTACGCAGGCGGCACAACCAACGGTTGTAAAGGATGCGGTTACTGTGCAAAGAACGGCAAATGCATAACAGACGACTGCGTGAATGAAGCAGCAAAGCTTGTTCGGGAAGCTGACGGATTTGTATTCGGTTCACCTGTTCACTATGCATCAGCCTCAGGTATGATGACATCCTTTATGGACAGACTTTTCTACAGTTCAAGTGCCTCACTTAAGCTTAAGCCATGTGCTGTTGTTGCATCATGCAGACGTGCAGGTACTACCGCCACGATTGACCAGCTTTTAAAACACCCCCAGTTCAATCAGATGCCAATAATAAGCGGAAACTACTGGCCCATGGTACACGGAACAAATCCCGACGAAGTCAGACAGGACCTGGAAGGTATGCAGATTATGCGCACAATAGGCAGAAATATGGCGTGGATTTTAAAATGTATTGAAGCAGGTAAAAATGCAGGAATTCCTCTCCCTGAACAGGAAGAAAAAATAAAGACAAGTTTCATAAGATAAGAGGCGATTTCGATGAGTAATAAATTTCAGGCATTTAAAAAATATGTAAATGGAAAAAATATAACTGTAGTTGGAATAGGTATAAGTAACCTTCCCCTTATTAAACTTCTTTCAGGGTGCGGTGCGATGGTTACAGCCTGTGACAAAAGAACTGAGGCAGAGCTTGGCAATACAGCTCTTGACCTTAAAAATGCAGGGGTTAATCTTACACTCGGTGAAAACTATCTCGATAATCTTTCCGGTGAAATTATATTTAAGACCCCGGGAATGCGTTTTGACCTGCCACAGCTTATAAAAGCAAAAGAAAACGGCAGCATTATAACAAGCGAGATGGAGGTTTTCTTCGAGGTATGTCCCTCGAAAATCATTGCAGTAACAGGCAGTGACGGAAAAACAACTACAACTACACTTATTTATAAAATCCTTACCGAAAGCGGATATAACTGCCACCTTGGAGGAAACATCGGAACTCCTCTTCTTTGCAGTGCAGATGAAATTAATTCAGAAGATATCTGCGTTATTGAGCTTTCAAGCTTTCAGCTTCACACAATGTCAAAGAGCAGTGATGTAGCTGTTATAACAAACATATCGCCTAACCACCTTGATGTTCATAAATCCTACGAAGAATACATTGAAGCAAAGAAAAACATTTATCTTCATCAGAATAAAGACGGTGTACTTGTTGTAAATAAGGAAAACGAAAAATCCTACGAGTGCAGAAACGATGCAAATGGAAGTGTCCGTGTATTCGGCTATGACAACGGGTGCGACGTATACAGTGACGGCAATTCAATTCATGCATTCGGCAAGAAGCTTCTTGATGTTTCAGATATAAGAATTCCCGGTGAGCACAACGTACAGAATTATATGACAGCAATTGCCGCAACATATCCCCTTTATAAGGAAGATGCAGTAGTAAGTGTTGCGAAAAATTTCGGTGGTGTCCCCCATCGAATAGAATTCGTAAGAGAGCTTGACGGTGTAAAGTACTATAACAGTTCTATTGATTCAAGTCCTAACAGAACTATAAATACCCTGAAAGTATTTGACAAGGTTATTCTTATCACAGGCGGCAAGGATAAGGGAATCCCTTATGATGAGCTTGGTCCCTACCTTGCACAAAAGACAAAACATATTGTGCTTATTGGTAAAACAGGTCCCATAATTCTCGATTCCCTTAAAAAGCATATTGAAAAAACAGGCGAGGGCAAGGATATAACCTATGAATTCTGCACAACTTATGAAGAGGCAGTAAATGCAGCTAAAAATGCGGCTAAACCTAACGACGTAGTGCTTCTTTCAAATGCAAGCACAAGTTTCGATATGTTCAAGAACTTTGAAGAAAGAGGTAATCTCTTTAAAGAGATAGTAAATAAACTGTAATGGAAACTTTCGAATATTTAAAAATACTTGACGAAAAATACGGTGTCAGTGGAAATGAAAACGATATCCGAGAATGTGTGAAAGAGCTTTTTTCAAAATTCTGCACAGATGTTCGCATTGATGCTCTCGGAAATGTAATCGGCACAAAAAAAGGAACAAATCCCTCCGCACCGTCATTAATGGTTGAAGCTCATATGGATGAACTTGGTATGATGGTAAGCAGTATCACTGATGAGGGTAGTCTTAAATTTGTACCTGTCGGTGGATTTGACCCGAAGGTGCTTCCCGGCACAGAAGTTACCGTTCACGGAAAAGAAAAACTTTTCGGAGTAATCGGGGCAACCCCTCCCCACCTTCTGACAGATAGAAGCAAGGCCACGCCTCTTGACGAGTTGTGCGTTGATATAGGTTTCTCAAAAGAACAGGCAGAAAAGCTTGTCAGTATAGGTGATATCATCACAATCAACACGTTTTTTACGCAGCTCGATGGAAATACAGTTGCAGCACGCTGTATAGATGACCGTGGAGGTCTTTCAATTATTTTAAAGGTTCTTGAAATGCTGTCCCCTTTTAAGCTTGAAAACGACATTATTGCCGTTGCAACAGTTCAGGAGGAAGTCGGTCTCCGCGGTGCAAAAACTGCAGCTGCAGGAATACTTCCCGGTTGTGCCATTGCAATAGATGTATGTCACGCAGAAAGCCCCGGAGTTTCCGACGATGCTTATCCTGCCGGAAAAGGTCCCGTTATTTCAATCGGACCTAACCTCCACTCCAAAATGACAAGAAAAATTATTGATATTGCAAATAACGATAATATTGATATACAGCTAGAGGTATGTGACGGACATACAGGCACTGATGCCTGGGAAATTCAGGTTGCAGGCTGCGGTATCCCCACTGCACTTGTGTCTGTTCCGCTTCGCTATATGCACGCAAATTATGAGGTTTGCGATACAACCGATTTAGACAGTGCAGCACGTCTTATTGCGAGCTTTGCTGTTTCTCTGAAAGGCGGTGACTGTTTATGTTGGTAAAGGAGCTTTGTAATCTTCCGGGGCCGTCATCCTTTGAAGATGCCGTCCGGAATTTCATCCGCGAAAGAGTATCTGCTGACGAAATTCACACAGATTCCATGGGAAACCTTATCTGCCACAAAAAAGGAAGCGGCAAAAAAGTTATGGTATGTGCACATATGGATGAGGTTGGATTTATTATCACAGAAATCACCGACAAAGGGTTTCTTAAATTTTCTACTCTTGGCGGAATTGAAACTGCCGTTATGTGTAGTAAAAAAGTCCTTATCGGGGAAAAAAAAGTGCCCGGCATCATCAGTGCCAAGGCAATTCATCTGCAGAAACGCTCCGAGGAATTAGTTCCTCTTAAAATCAGTGATATGTGTATTGATATTGGTGCAAAGGATAAGGACACCGCTAAAGAACTCGTTTCTTTAGGGGATTATGCAGTTTTTGACGGTGAATATACGGAATTCGGTGACAACCTAGTAAAAAGCAAGGCACTTGATGACAGAGTCGGATGTGCCGTTTTAATGGAGCTTATGAAAGAGGAATACGACCATGATATGTACTTTGTATTCACCGTTCAGGAAGAAGTCGGCCTCCGCGGTGCAACGGTTGCGGCAAACTCAATAAAGCCTGACATTGCCCTTGTTCTTGAGGGTACAACCTGCTCCGACGTATACGGCAGTAAACCACACAATCAGGTTACAAATCTTGGTAATGGTGCCGTTATTACAGCAATGGACGGTGCCGCAATATCCGACAAAAGCTATTTTAACTATATTACAGATATTGCAAAGAAAAACAATATTTCTCTGCAGCTGAAACGCACAACCAGAGGTGGTACTGACGCAGGAGCAATTCAGCGTAGCGGTATCGGTGTAAAGACTGCAGTGCTTGCAGTTCCCTGCCGTTATCTCCACTCCCCCATAAGTGTTATGCATAAAAACGATATTGAAAGCGTACACAAGCTTGCCAAAGCAGTACTTCAAGGAGGTCTTGATTTCTGATGGAATTATTGAAAAAGCTTACATCCTGCATTTCCCCCTCAGGCAGAGAGGATGAAATCAGAGATATAATAAAAAATGAAATTGAGGGATTCTGCGATGAAATCTATACAGATGCCCTCGGAAACCTTATCTGCCACAAACAAGGAAGCGGCAAAAAGCTGATGCTTGCTTCCCATATGGATGAAATCGGTTTTATGGTAACATATATTGAAGATAACGGATTCCTCCGTTTTTCAAACGTAGGTGGAATTAACCGTGCCAACGCCATTGATTCAACTGTTCAGTTCACAAACGGAACGGTTGGCAAAATTTCCTACGAAACAAAGGAAAAGGTAACAGACGCAGGCTTTGACAAGATGTTCATTGACATTGGTGCTACAAGTAAGGAAGAAGCAGAAAAGCTTGTAAACATTGGAGATTTTGCAGGATATACCCCTGCATTTTATGAAATGAATAACCGTATTCTTTCAAAATCCCTTGACGACAGAGCCGGCTGTTGGGTGCTTATTAATGCTATAAAAGAGGCAAAAAGTACACCTAATGATATCTATGCCGTATTCACCGTTCAGGAAGAAGTCGGTACCCGCGGTGCAAGAACGGCAGCATCACTTATTAAACCCGATATGGCCATCGCTATTGACGTGTCTTTCTCGGGAGATACTCCAAACAGTGCTCAAATCAACCCTGTTATGGGGAAAGGTCCCGCGGTTAAGATAAAGGATGCATCTTTCATTATTAATGAAAGTGTGAAAAATATTCTTCTTGACAGTGCAAAAAAAACCGCTATTCCATATCAGCTTGAAGCTACAGGCAAAGGCGGTACGGATGCAGGTGCAATGCAGCTTACAGGAAACGGATGCAGTGCAGGTACAATATCAATTCCTACAAGATATATTCACTCAACTACAGAAGTTGTTGATAGAACCGATATTGAAAACACAGTGAAACTTGTAAAATCGGTTATTGAGACTGATGTGGCTGGTTATTTATTTTAACATTCCAATAATTGGCTCACAGTAGCTATGCTTTCTAACAGGCTACAAATACGTATACCACTCTGAACGGGGACTATTGCGACAGGGTTCCCAAAAAGTCCATAGACTTTTCGGGAATAAAGAGAATCAATAATGAAGCCAAAGTTTTTCTTTGAAAAACTTTGGCTTCATTATTGATTTGACGCAGTACGCCTTCGGGCAACCTGAAAATGCCTATATGTAGGCATTTTCAGCTCAGTTTGTCCGTTCTGAAGCATTTTTTCCTATCCCCAAAAAACAGGAGGTGTAAAGAAATTCGTTTTCTTTACACCTCCTTATTTTAGTTGGATTTTGCTCTGAATTGTGTGGGAGAAATCCCTTTCAACTTTTTAAATGTTCTTGAAAAGTAATTTATATCCTCAAAGCCTGTGGAAAGAGCTATTTCCGTTATACTCTGAGTAGAGGATAAAAGCAAATCACAAGCCTTTTCTATCCTGTATTCGTTAATATAAGAAAGGGGTGATTTACCAAAGCTTCTCTTAAAAAAACGACAGAAATGACTTTCGTTCATATAACACATACGTGATAAGTTTTCCGAGGTTATTTTTTCGTTGTAGTGATTATGTATGTAATAAAGGATTGTTTCCGCACGCTTAAGCTTAGCCTGTTGGTGTAGCGTATCTTTTTCTGTCATTTCCGAAACTGCATAGTTACGCATAAGGTATGCCGTCAGTGTATACGCGTGACCTTTTATCGCCATATCGGAAAAAGGTGAAGCGGAGTCTTTCTCCCGTACCATTGCTTCGATACATTCTTTTGCAAAGTTGTCCCCGCGGATACAGTTTTCAATCAGAATACGGCTGTCATACTGTATGTCAGAGAAAAACCAAGGATAAAGCAGTATACAACAAAAAGAAAACCAGGGTTTTGGGATATGTGCGTGAATCTGTAAGGGGTTTACGAAAATCAAGTCACCTTTTTCCACAAGGAATGTTTTTTCATTACAGGTGACAGCACCTTTTCCATCGAAAAAATACAACAGTTCAAGATGCTCATGCCAACGCGGACAGGATAAGGCTATATCAGTTTCATAACAGGAAACACTGACGGAGAGTTTGTTATGTGAAAACGGGACGTTTTCGTGAATGGGTGCTTGCTTCATTGTAATCACCTTAAAAAGTCAAAATTGTGCTAAAATGTATCAAACCTATTATAGCATAATAAAATCTGCTTGTATATACTGAAATTATAAAAAATCTGAAAAAGTGGGGATTGTTATGATTAAATTTGATTCAAATGACAGTATTTTAAGCAATATTGCCGCAATTTTTGAAAAGCGGTTAAAAGAAAAAACTGACATAACGCTCGTTATTGACAAAACGCTGGGCGAATTTACGGGAAAAATTGAAAACGGTGTAATTTCTGCCGGTTCACACAGCGAGCTTCTTAATATATGCGGACGTTTTCTCCGTGACAACAGCGTAAGAGGTGAATTTTCTTCTCACAAGAAGATTTCGGGTCAGTATATCACGACTCACTTCAAGAACTATCTTGATGCGGCACCTCTCGAAGAATTGTACGAATATTACACAGACCTTGCCTTCTGGGGAATGAACACATTTAACGTGTGGTTTGATATGCATCACTACACAGATATGGAAGAGGGTAAAAAGGATGCAGACCGCCTTAAGGCAATGCTCCGCTTTGTAAAGAGCATTGGCATAAAGACCTCTATGACGTATCTTCCCAACGAAGCGTGGGACTCAAGCCCTATGGAGCTTCGCGCTGACTGGACACCCGGTCACGACGGATATGTGTACCCCCTTTCAAGCCATTATCACAGAGAAATCTGTCCTTCAATTCCAGGCGGTATCGAAGAGATTATAAAAGAACGCCGTGAAATGATGGAGTATTTCAAGGATGTTGAGCTTGACTACATCTATGTGCTGCCTTATGACCAGGGCGGATGCAGCTGTACAGCTTGTTCACCTTGGGGAAGTAACGGCTTAGTAAGGAATATGGAGGCGCTTATTCCTGTTATTAAGGAATATTATCCAACTGCACAGATTATTCTCAGTATGTGGCAGTTCGGTACATACAGATGTAACGAGGAGGAATTTGAGGGACTTAAAAAAGAGCTTCTCAAAGGTCGGCTTCCCGAGGTTGACTACCTTGTATCAGAGCCTCAGTATGCGGAATATCCTTTCCGTGAAGGTATGCCCCGTCCTATCATCAACTTCCCCGAAATCAGTATGCCCGGTGCAATTCCGTGGGGCGGTTTCGGTGCAAACCCCGTTCCCAAAGAGCAGCAGGAGTTGTGGGATAAAAACGGTGACAAGCTTGAGGGCGGTATGCCTTATTCCGAAGGCTTGTTCGAGGATATAAACAAGGTAATCTGTCTTCGCTTCTACCGTGACAACCAAAGTGCAGAAGCTACAATAAAGGAATATCTTTCCTACGAATTCGGTCTACAGGGAGAAATACTTGATAAAGTTGCAAAGGCTATATGGGATATGGAAGAAACTCTTCCAAGAAAATACGCGCCGCCTTACACAAGAGGTGAAAAGGGCGTTTACGAGCTTGTGGAAAGAGAGGGGCAAAAACCTCATTGCTATCCTATTGTAAATCCCGATAAGGTGTTTGAAATTGAGAAAGCATTCATTGAAGCAAACGAAAGCCTTTCCGAAGACATTAAAAATTCAAAGAAATGGCAGATGCTCTACCTGCGTGCAGTAATTGACGGGGAGCTTAAACGTAATGACTGGACAAGAAATGATAAGACGCTTGGCTACTTTGAAAAGCTTGTGGAGCTTTGCCATCTTCAGAAATCAGGGTGGGCGACAAAGCCGGATATAGTGCTTGTTGATAATGAAGAGTCGTGCAGACAGTTTAATATAGATGCAGGACTTTTAAGATGATAATTGAAATTATATGATTGGAGATGTAAATTATGAAAAAACCGTTGGAAGTAATTATTGTAGGTGCAGGAAACAGAGCGATGATTTATGCACAGTATGCTCTTAAATTTCCTGAAAAAATGAAAATCGTAGGCGTTGCGGATCCTGATCCCGCAAGATGTGCTGCTGCACAGAAAAAATATGATATTAAGGATGATATGTGCTTTGAAAGCTGCGAAGAATTGTGCAAGCACGAAAAACTTGCCGATGCAGTTATAAACGGAACTATGGATCAGGATCACGTTCCAACTTCAAAGCTGCTTCTCAGAAAAGGCTATGACATACTTCTTGAAAAGCCTTTTGCTATTAATGAAGAAGAAATGTATGATCTTGCAAATGTAGCAAAAGAGGAAAACCGCAAGGTTATGATTTGTCATGTGCTTCGATATGCTCCGTATTACAAAAAGATCAAAGAAACCATTTTAAGCGGTGAACTTGGTGATATATTTAACATCCAGCTGACAGAGCATGTGGCATATCATCATATGGTAGCAGCGTTTGTACGAGGCAAATGGGCAAGCCCGAAAGAATGTCTTACAGAAATGCTTCTTGCAAAATCCTGCCACGACATGGACCTTATGATGTGGATGATGGACGGAGCAACTCCTGTCAGTGTATCGTCGTTCGGATCAGATTTTAACTTTGTTAAGGATAAAAAGCCTTCAAATGCCGGAACACGTTGCCTTGTTGACTGTCCTCTTGTTGATGAATGCATGCATTCTGCAAAGAGGAACTATCTTGCTTCTCATAACAGATGGGCTCCTTATGTGTGGAAATCACTTGAAACAGACGAAACAGATGTTATCTACGGCATGGAGGACATTGATACAGATATCAAGATAAATTCTCTTAAAACAGACAATCCTTTCGGCAAATGCGTATGGGATTGCGAGCGTGACGGAAACGTAGATCATCAGTCTGTGCTTATAAATTTTGAAAACGGTGCTACTGCAACCTTCAATATGATTGGTAATACTCCCAGTGCACAGAGAAGTATCCACCTTATCGGAACAAAGGGCGAACTCAAAGGTGTATTTGATGAACAGAAATATGTTATCCGTAAGCCTGCACCCGAAAGCGATATAGGTTATACCGAGGAAGTATTTGACCTTAATGTTACAGGTGATATGACGGGTGCTCACGGAGGACACGGCGGTGGCGACCTTAAAGTGCCTGAAGATTTTGTTAAATTTGTAAACGAAGAAGAGCCATCGGTGTCATGTACTGCTCTTGATAAATCCGTAATTGGTCATCTTGCAGTGTTCCGTGCAAACAAAGCAAGGAAAGAGCATAGAATAGTGTCAATGTTTGATTGATAGTCCGGGATGTTAAAATTCCCTTTTATAAAACAAAAGTTCATATGTGGCAAATTTGTGGCACAGAGAAAAAAGAAAACCCCGCAACCATATTGGTTGTGGGGTTTTGTAATCGAGAAATTTATCTCTTTGAGAACTGGGGTGCACGACGAGCGCCCTTGAGTCCGTACTTCTTTCTTTCCTTCATTCTTGGGTCACGTGTAAGGTAACCAGCCTGCTTAAGCACGCTTCTGTAAGCTTCTTCGTCAACCTTGAGAAGAGCTCTAGCGATACCGTGACGGATAGCACCTGCCTGACCTGTGAAACCGCCGCCCTGTACGTTACAAACAACGTCGAACTTGCCTTCTGTGTTTGTAGCAACGAGGGGCTGACGAAGGATAGCCTTAAGTGTTTCAAGACCAAAATAATCGTCTATAGATCTCTTGTTGATTGTGATTTCGCCTTTTCCGGGGATGAGGCGAACACGAGCAACAGACTTCTTTCTTCTACCTGTACCGAAATACTGTGTAACTGCCATTTAATTCACCCTCCCTTATTTAATATCGCGAGTCCAAACCTCGGGCTGCTGTGCCTGATGGTTGTGTTCGCTACCCTTGTAAACTCTGAGTCTTGTAAGAGCACTTCTGCCAATTGTTGTAGCAGGAATCATACCCTTGATTGCAAGATACATAGCTCTGTCAGCTCTCTTCTCCATCATATCTTTTGCACTAACAGTCTTAAGACCGCCAATCCAACCTGTGTGATGGTGGTATTTTTTCTGAAGGAGCTTGTTACCTGTAAATACGGCCTTGTCGCAGTTGATAACGATTACATGATCGCCGCAGTCAACGTGGGGTGTGAATGTTACCTTTTCCTTACCGCGAAGAATGCTCGCAGCCTGAGCGGCAACACGACCAACACTTTTACCGGTTGCGTCGATAACGTACCATTTTCTCTGAACCTGACCTGCTTTTTCCATAGTGGTCTTCATTCGGATTTACCTCCATATAATAAATATAAAATTAATTGCTTCGTTTTCAGCAAGTGATATTGTAATACATAAAAAACCGTTTGTCAACACTTTTTTTGAAAGAAATTAATTTGTATTTCAAATGCTCTTGTTTTCTCTTGTTTTCTCATTTAATCTCTTGTTTTCTCGGGTGGCATTTTAAAAAAATACCCTTGTAATACCAATTTTTTTGTGTTATAATAACTGTGCTACAACTTTTTTAACTATGCTATATATTGGCATATACAATTTTAATAAACAAATTGCCCAGGGGGTACGCTATATGTAAAAAGCGTACACTCTTGTTTCGTCATACTCTTGGGCTGTTGTTTATTTGTATGGTTAAAAAAGTGTGTAGCAACCTTTAGAAACAGAGTCACTGCGTTTTTTGGTGCGTAGCTTCTCTGCGAAGGGGGCTACGCATTTTTTAATTTGTGGGGTATTATTATGGAAAAAACAAGAACCTGTTGTTTTTTTGGCCATCGGGAGGTTGACAATCCCGAAAAAATAAGGGAAAAACTTTTTTGTGAAATTGAATTTCTGATAAAAAAAGGATATGACACTTTTCTTTTAGGAAGTAAAAGTGATTTTAACTCTTTATGCAAGGATGTTCTGACAAAAATGAAAAAGAAATACCCCTTTATATGCAGAATTTACGTCAGGGCAGAATTTCCGTATATAGATGAAGATTACAAAGAATATCTGCTTCAATCTTATGAAGATACTTACTTTCCCGAAAGGATAGTAGACAGCGGAAAAGCTGTCTATGTGGAAAGAAATTACGAAATGATAGACAAAAGCAGTGCGTGCATTGTGTACTACAAAGAGGAATATCTTTCTTCCAAAAGAAAAAGCGGAACGGAAATAGCATACAAATATGCCGAAAGAAAAGAAAAACTAATAATAAACACTGTTTAAATCTGCCAAAGTAGCTGGTGGATTTTTTTTGTATATCTTGATTTGTTTGTATTTTTGCTATATAATAAAAAAAGATATTTTTCGAGGTGACACAATGCAGAAATTACTCAGCTACTTACGCCGTGGTGTTGACGACTATGGTATGATAAATGAAGGCGAAAAAATAACGGTTGGCGTTTCGGGCGGTAAGGACAGTCTGGCACTTCTTTACGCATTAGCAAAGCTTCGGATGTTTTATCCGAAGAAGTTTGAGCTATGCGCCGTTACACTTGATATGGGTTTCGGGATGGATTTTACCCCCGTGGCGGATTTGTGTAAAGAACTTGATGTTGAATATGTCTTGAAGCATACTGATATTGCCGAGATTATATTTGATATAAGGAAGGAATCCAACCCCTGTTCCCTTTGTGCCAAGATGCGCCGTGGAGCACTTCACGATGCGGCACTTGAGTTGGGAAGTCATAAGGTGGCGCTCGGGCATCATAACGATGACGCTCTTGATACGTTTATGCTCAGTCTCGTGTACGAGGGCAGAGTGAACTGCTTTTCTCCTGTTACATATCTTGACCGCAAGGATATTACCCTGATAAGACCCCTTATATATGCGCCCGAGGCGTATATTACGGGATTTGCAAGGCGGTTTGAGCTTCCCGTTGTAAGAAACAAATGTCCCGAGGATAAACGTTCAAAGAGAGAATATGTGAAAAATCTTATCCGTCAGCTTGAAAAAGAAAATCCCGGATTCAAGACGAGGCTCTTTACTGCTATAGAAAATGGTAAAGTTGGAGGATTTGGTATTTTTCCGGAATAATGAATGTTTTGTTAATAACTATTGACAAAGAACTGCAATAGTGATAAGCTATATTAGCACTCTAAAGATGCGAGTGCTAAAGAAATCTGAAAGGAAGTAATATCATGGCAAAAAAGCAGTTCAAGGCAGAAAGTAAAAAGCTCCTTGATATGATGATTAACTCGATTTACACTCATAAAGAGATTTTCCTTCGTGAGATTATCTCTAACTCATCGGATGCACTTGATAAATTGTGTTACAAATCTCTTACGGAGGAGGGTGTAAGCGTTGCCCGTGAGGATTTATATATAAAGGTAACAATTGATAAGGATAACCGTATCATAAAGGTAAGCGACAATGGTATCGGTATGACGGCAGAGGAGCTTGAGAAAAACCTCGGTACAATTGCGCGCAGCGGTTCACTTAACTTTAAAAAAGATATGGAAGCAAAAGAAGATATTGACATTATTGGTCAGTTCGGTGTAGGCTTCTACAGTGCTTTTATGGTTTCTGACAAGGTCACCGTTATCACAAAGGCTTACGGGGAAAGTACTGCCTATTGCTGGGAATCTGACGGTGCTGACGGTTATACTGTTACAGAAACAGGTAAGGATGGCTACGGTACAGATATTTATATGAAAATCAAAGAAGATAGCGAAGATGAAAACTACGGACAGTATTTGGAAACTTATATGCTTCGCGGACTTATCAAGAAATATTCTGACTATATCCGTTACCCGATTAAGATGGATATTGAAAAATCAAGAAAAATTGAAAAGCCTGACTCTGAAAATCCCGAATATGAAAAGTATATTGAGGAAGAAACTATCAACAGTCAGATTCCTCTGTGGCAGAGAAGCAAGGAAGAAGTAACAGAGGAAGAGCTTAATAGCTATTACAAAGAGAGATATTTTGATAAGGATGACCCGGCTCTTGTAATTCGTGCAGACGTAGAGGGAAGTTTTTCATATAAGGCACTTCTTTTTGTTCCTTTAAATACTCCTATGGGATATTATACAAAGGAATATCAGAAGGGGCTTGAGCTTTATTCATCAGGCGTTATGATTATGGAAAACTGTGAGGATATTATTCCTGAACATTTCCGCTTTGTTAAAGGTGTTGTGGATTCCCAGGATTTGTCTCTTAACATTTCCCGTGAGCTTTTGCAGCACGACCGTCAGCTTACGGCAATACGTAACAACATTGAAAAGAAAATCAAACAGGAGCTTAAGAAGCTTCTTACAAACGATCCTGAAAGGTATGAAAAATTCTGGCGGAGCTTTGGCTTGCAGCTTAAATACGGCATTGTAGCAGATTACGGTGCACATCGTGAGCTTTTGAAGGACCTTATCCTTTACTATTCATCGGGTGAGAAGAAGCTGCTTACACTTCAGCGATATGTTGAAACAATGCCCGAAGAACAGAAGTATATCTACTATGCCTGCGGTGAGACTGTTCAGAAGATTGACAATCTTCCTCAGACAGAGCCTATTAAAGATAAGGGATACTCTATACTTTATATGACAGATGAAGTTGACGAGTTTGTTATAAATATGCTCGGCGAAATTGACGGTAAAAAGTTTAAGAGTATCAACGATAAAGACCTTGGAATTGAAACAGAGGAAGAAGTGAGCGATACACAGGCAAAGCAGGAAGAAAATCAGGTTATGCTTGACTATCTGCGTGACGCACTTGACGGAAAGGTAAGTGCGGTAAGGCTTTCAAATAAGCTGAAATCACACCCTGTGTGCCTTACAACAGATGGAGAAGTTTCTCTTGAAATGGAAAAATACTTTGCTACAATTCCCGGGGACCATCCGGAAATAAAGGCACAGCGCGTGCTTGAGATTAATCCTACTCATAAGGCATTTTATATGCTTCTTGATACGTGGCAGCTTGATAAAGACAGATGTGCAAAGCTTGGTAAGCTTCTTTACAGTCAGGCACTGCTGATTGCTGATATTTCGATAGAAAATCCATCGGAGTATACTGACCTGTTTTGGGAACTTATATGATGCCGAGCATCATATAAGTTCCCAGCGATATAAATCTTCCATCGGAGATTTATATCATATCGAATACGAGCTTTGCGAGTATATATCGAATTTGCGGAGCAAATATATCAAACACGCGAAGCGTGTATATCGACATATATTATTTCGAACTTATAAATAAATGGAGGGAAAATTTATGCCAATCAGTGAAGCGAGAAAAAGAGCAAATGCAAAATACAATCTTAAGGCTTATGACAGAATTGAACTCAAGGTGGCAAAAGGAAAGAAAGAAGAAATTCGTGTTTTTGCCGAAGCTAACGGAGAAAGCATCAACGCTTTTGTGAATCGTGCTATTTCAGAGGCGATGAACGAGATACCGAGAAAAGAAACTCAGGCAAAGCCCAAGGCAAAGCGTGAAATGTCAGTGGAGTTACTATAATACTTAGCCGAAACAGTTAACACTGAAGGCGATTTAAAAATACATATTTCCGCCTTTACGGTGCTAAAATACTCGCAAATATCTTAGTCACACCCGTATTGATTGATGCAAAATAAACGGCGATTTCACAGGGAGAAAAGTCTTCTGTGTAATCGCCGTTTTTGTTACTGTATAGGAATTTGAGTGATTTAATCGCGAGCAACATTTGGCAGAATCGAATTTTGTTGGGACGCGACGAGGGTGAAGCGGCACGCTTCTTTTTTAAAAACAGATTTTCGTTTTATTAAAAATCAAATTACATTTCGCATTTCGAATTTTACATTTCGAACTATTTACGAGGTACGGGTAAATTATGGTTTACGATTATGAAAAGGTCGAAGACCTTGGTATAGATGATTTAAAGGTAATACAGAATAAAGACGGATTTTGTTTCGGTAGTGACGCAGTACTTTTATCCCGTTTTGTAAAGCTGAAAAAAGGGGCAAAGGTACTTGATTTGTGTACAGGGACAGGTATTATTCCTGTGCTTGTGTGGGGACTTTGCAAACCTGAAAGCATTGATGCGGTTGAAATTGTACCGGAGGTCAGTGATATGGCAAAACGTACAATGGAACTAAACGGTATATCAGACAAAATCCGCGTAAAATGTGCTGATTTAAAAGATGCGGTAAATATATACGGACATCACGCTTTTGATGCGGTAACCTGCAATCCCCCCTATATGAACGCAGGTGGTGGACTAGTTAACCCGAAGGATAAGCTTGCCATAGCCCGACACGAAATTATGTGTACACTTGACGATGTGGTAAAGGCGGCAAGGGATGTACTTAAACCCTGCGGAAAGCTTTTTATGGTACACCGTGCTGACAGAATGTGTGATGTTATCACAACTTTCAGAAAATATAAAATTGAGCCTAAAAGATTGAAGGTAGTATACCCTTCCGAGGGCAAGCCGGCGTCCCTTATACTTGTTGAGGGTGCAAAGGATGGAAAACCGCAACTGAAATTAGAAGAAGCAATTTTTATGTACGATAAAGACGGCAATTACTTGCAGTCGTTGAAATAAAAATTTTATAATTTGAATTGTCCGTTCTGAAACGTTTTTTCCTATCCCCAATGTGATATGCACCTCCAAAAGTGTCTAACTTTTGGGGTGCATATCAGTTTTAATTATCTTCCATATATAAAAAGCTTTTTCGCAAGAGAAAACTTACAATCATTTCGCATTTCGAATTTTCAGGAGGTACTATGGAACAAGGAAAGCTTTATTTATGTGCAACGCCTATCGGTAATTTAGGCGACATTACATACAGATGCGTGGAAGTTCTTAAAAGTGTGGACTTAATTGCTGCAGAGGATACACGCCATACGCTTGGGCTTCTCAATCATCTTGGAATTGAAAAGCCTATGACAAGCTATTTCGAGCATAATCGCCGCGAAAAGGGCGAAATGCTTATAAATGAAATGAAAAACGGAAAAAATATCGCTCTTGTAAGCGATGCCGGTACCCCCGCAATAAGTGACCCGGGGGAAGACCTGGTGGCTTTATGTGCAGAATACGGGGTACAGGTAGTTCCCATTCCCGGTGCTGTTGCAGGAGTAAACGCCCTTATTTCAAGCGGACTTCCTACAGGGAGATTTACTTTCGAGGGATTTCTTACCGTTAATAAAAAAGGAAGAAACGAAATGCTTGAATCCCTCAAAAACGAAGAACGCACGATGATTTTTTACGAAGCACCCCATAAACTGATGGCAACACTTCGTGATATGTACAAATTTTTTGGAGAAAGAAAAATTTGCCTTTGCCGTGAAATCACAAAAATTCACGAGGAATTCAGGCGTACAACCTTTTCCGAAGCAATTTATCATTATGAACAAAATCCCCCACGGGGTGAATTTGTCCTTGTTGTTGAAGGTAAGAAAAAAGAAAAAATCCTTGAAGAAACAAAGAAGCAGTGGGAAAGTATGTCCATTGAAGAACACGTGAAAATGTATATTTCACAGGGAATGGACGAAAAGGAAGCAATGAAGTTGGTTGCAAAAGACCGCGGTGTATCTAAGCGTGACATCTATAATGAATATAAACGATAATTTTTTCGGAATTTTAAAATCGCCCATCATTTCGAATTTAATATTAGGCTTTTCACTGCTTCTGTTAATAAAATTTAAAATTTATGTTGACAAAGGCGATAATCAGTGGTATTATAGACATCTAAAGACAAATGTACACGGGTGGTGGACACATGATTGAGAGAAAACTTGTTATCGCTGACCTGTCTGTGCTTCCACCGGTTTATCAGAAAGTTATAAACGTAAAAGAGCTTCTGGAATCGGGCCAGGCAGAAACGGTGAACGAAGCTGCCGAAATAGCAGATGTTTCCAGAAGTGCGTATTATAAATATAAGGACTACGTATTTCCTTTTAATCAGATGCAGGGAATACTGACGCTCCTTATAGCCGTGGTTGATATGAAGGGTGTTCTCAGTGATATGCTCGGATTCATCAGCGAAGTGGGATGCAATATCCTTACAATTAATCAGAATGTTCCGGTAAATGGTGTGGCAAATATTACCGTAACGGTACAAACGGAAAATATGCGCGTCAGCACCGACAGACTTATTTCGGGGATACAGAAGGTCCGTGGGGTAAGGCGTGTAGATATTTTAGCAAAGCAGTAGTGCGAAGGGATGTTAAAATCGCCCAGACCGCAAAACGAAAAATGTTTGGAAAAGGTGCTTTCATTAAACAAATGAACAAAGTGGCATTAAATGTTTTTGGTAGGAATTTGCTCGGCAAATTCCGAAATGATTCGTTTTGCTACGCACAAACGTCACCTCTCGGCGTATCCACATACGCCTTCGGGTTCCCTTCGGTTCCGTTTGTGTGTTCTGAACAATTTTTCCTATCCCTTTTGCTGGATGTTAATTGCGAAACGTAAGTTCCGCAGCGATATAAATCTCTTCGAGATTTGCGATATGTGCTGTGCACGTGATATGAAGATATATTGCACGAGCGAAGCGAGTATATCGTCAAAGATTTTTCAATCCCCTGAAAATATTTCTACTATAGTATAAGGAAGGCATAACAAATGAAAAAAATTGCAATAATCGGTTTCGGGGTTGTAGGCTCCGGCGTATATGAAATTGTACGGAAGAATAAACAGGTGCTCACCAGAAAAGCAGGTGAGGAAATCGACATCAAAAAGATTCTTGATATCCGTGATTTTAGTGACCATGAGGAAAGCCGTCTTTTCACAAAGGATTTCAATGAACTTTTAAATGACCCTGAAATCAGCATTGTTGTGGAAACAATGGGCGGAATTAAATTCGCGTATGACTATACAAAGGCTCTTCTTTCTGCAGGAAAAAGTGTTGTTACAAGTAATAAGGAGCTTGTTGCGGCACATGGTGATGAATTTTTCCGCATTGCTAAGGAAAATAACGTACGCTACCTTTACGAGGCATCTGTTGGTGGTGGTATTCCCATTATCCGCCCTCTTGCGAACGATGTAAGTGCTAACGAAGTTGAGGAAATTTCAGGTATTCTTAACGGCACTACAAACTACATCCTGACAAAGATGTTCCGCGAAAACGACAGCTTTGATGCGGCACTTAAAAACGCACAGGAGCTTGGGTATGCGGAAAAAGACCCTACAGCAGACGTTGACGGTATTGATGCCTGCAGAAAGATTTCGATTCTCATGTCACTTGTAACAGGAAAGAAAATAGATTCTTCAAATGTTCACACAGTTGGTATCAGAAACATTACTGCAGAGGATGTTACCTATGCGGCGGCAATCGGTTGTACAATCAAGCTTATAGGTAACGGCTTTGTAAAGAATGGTAAGGCAAACGCTTCTGTTGAACCGATGCTTATTCCCGAAAGTAATCCCCTTGCAAGTGTTGTGGATGTGTTCAACGGTGTTATGGTAAAAGGTAATATGGTTGATAATCTTATGTTTTACGGCAGAGGTGCAGGTAAGCTTCCCACAGCCAGTGCCGTTGTCGGTGACATAGTAGATATAGTAAGAAGTCCTGAATATAATTCATACTACACCTGGGGTGAAGGCGACAAAAATGCCGTTATCCCCTATGAAGATGTTGAGGCTAAGTTCTTTATCCGTATAACAGAGGATAAAAAGGATAAAGTCAAAGAAATCTTCGGTGATGTGGAAATTATTAAAGGCGTATCTGATTACGGCTTTGTTGCACCGATAATGAGTGTGAAAGAGCTTGACGAAAAGCTTTCGGGCTTAGGCTCAGTCGTGTCAAAAATGAGGTTGTTTAAATAAAGAAAAGAGGTATATATATGGGCTTAATAGTACAGAAATTCGGTGGCAGCAGCGTTGCCGACGCACAAAAGGTATTTAATGTTGCAAGCCGTGTTATTGAAACATACGACCAGGGTAATGACGTGGTTGTAGTAGTTTCAGCACAGGGCGATACAACAGACGACCTTATTGCAAAAGCTGCTGAAATAAACAAAAACGCATCAAAAAGAGAAATGGACGTTCTTCTTTCTGCCGGTGAGCAGATTTCAATGTCTCTTCTTGCGATGGCTATTGAAAAGCTTGGAAGACCTGTTGTTTCGCTTACAGGCTGGCAGGCAGGAATGAACACGGACAGCAACTATTCAAAGGCAAGAATAAAGAGAGTTGTAGGGGAAAGAATTCAGCTTGAACTTGACAAGAAAAAGATTGTTATTGTTGCAGGATTCCAGGGTATAAACAAATATGACGATATTACAACCCTTGGTCGAGGTGGTTCTGACACTTCTGCAGTTGCAATTGCTGCGGCACTTGGTGCGGACCTTTGTCAGATATTCACTGATGTAACAGGTGTTTACACAGCTGACCCCAGAATTGTGCCTGATGCGTTTAAGTTGAATGAAATTACTTACGATGAGATGCTTGAACTGGCAAGTGCAGGTGCAAACGTGCTTCACAACAGAAGCGTGGAGCTTGCAAAAAAATTCAATATTAATATGGAAGTGCTTTCGAGCTTTGAAAAAGTGCCCGGAACCATAGTTAAGGAGGAAAACACAGTGGAAAAAATGTTAATCAGAGGTATTGCCCGTGACAATGACGTTGCAAGAATTGCTCTTGTAAATATAGATGATAAGCCAGGTAAGGCTTTCCAGATTTTCTCAATACTTGCAAAGAAGAAAATCAACGTAGACGTAATTTTACAGTCTATCGGTCGTGATGGAAGTAAGGATATCAGCTTCACTGTTTCACAGGACGATCTTGAAACAGCACTTAACATCATTAACGAGAACAACGCTATCATCGGTTGTGAGAAGGTTTTACACGACGAATCAGTTTCAAAGGTTTCTGTTGTTGGTGCCGGTATGACATCAAACCCCGGTGTTGCAGCAACAATGTTTGAAGCTCTCTATGATGCAGGTATTAACATTCATATGATTTCTACAAGCGAAATCAGAGTAAGCGTTCTTATTGACCAGAAGGATGCTGAAAACGCAGTTCGTGCAATACACAGCAAATTCAATCTTCACGACTAAAAAATAAGCCGCAGATACGATGTTTTCGCATCTGCGGCTTTTTACCGGAATTTGCATAAGCCGGGAGTGCGATATTTTGTGGTAAAAAGACCATTTGTTATATTTTCAATTGCATTTGTTGCGGGAATACTGTCTGTTATATACGGATGCTGTATGTGGGTGCTTTTAGTGGCTGCTCTTTTTGTGACAGTAATATTTTTCAGAAAAAGAGAACTTTTTGTTATTGCTCTTGTTTCTTTCTTTTTTATGTCATCAGGTGTGACAAGAATGGCAGTAGCCGATTATGTCCGTGATGAAACTGTAAGAAAATTTGACGGTTCATTAATGGAGGTTTCATTTACTGTTACAGAGTTTTCTGAAAACGGAAAGGCGGTCTCAAAATTTTCTTATGATGGAAAGAGCTATTACGCTTATCTTTCTGTGAAAAATATACAATTTCTTAAACCGGGTGATATAGTTAAAGGGAAGGTTTCTTTTTCATCACCATATTCTTCTAAGGTTAGTCTGTCCGGGTTTTCCTCATACCTTGCAGGAAGAAATGTGTTCCTTTATGCAAAATGTACTGACGGCAATGTTACAGGACAATCATCAAATGTGATTTATTTGGTACGCCGTTATATAAATTCTGTCGGAGAAAAATTCTTTGACGGCGACGTACGCTCGCTTTTTAATGCGATGATTCTTGGTGACAAACACCTTTTAACAGAAGATATTTCCGGGAAGCTGCAGAAAGCGGGGCTGAACCATATTGCCGTAGTGTCGGGAATGCACCTTTCAATAATTATTGCAGTTCAGGCAGCGGTTCTTGGAAGGTTGTTCGGAAAACGCCGGATAGGACATATTTTTTCAGTAATATTCGCATTGTTTATAACCTTGGTTACAGGGGCAGGGGCATCGGTTGTGCGTGCATTTATTATGTGTGTTATATACAAGCTTTCACAGCTTTTGTACCGGGAGAATGACTCTGTGACGTCTCTTGCACTGACAGTTTTTCTGATGGCTCTCTATAATCCTTTTATTCTTTTCAATGCAGGATTTATTCTGTCGGTAGCATCCGTATCGGGAATACTTCTTTACTATAACAGAGTTCAGGAAATAACAGGAAAATTTTTAAAAGGCTACATACGGGATGCGGCATCTGTTACAATAAGTGCTCAGCTTGTAGTAACATTACCTGTAATTTGCTATTTTGGTATTGTTACACCGTATACCCTTTTGGCAAACCTTCTGGTATCAGTCTTTGCATCTATGCTTGTCATATGTGGTATGTTGTTTTGTGTTTTATCCGAAATTCCGGTTATTGCGGGAATTTGTGCCTTTATAGTAAAGTTTCTGGCAGATGCTGTTTTAGTTGTTTGCGACGGAATTTCACTGCTTCCGGGAGCTTTGCTGAAAACGGGCAATCCTTCAGCGGTGCTAGTGATTGTGTGGGTATTCTTTCTTATTGTGCTGATGATGAAAAAGCCTGACAGAAAGAAACTGATAAAAACCGCATCTTTGTTTATAGCCGTATTTTCGGTGGCAGTAGCAGGAAAAGCTTACAGAGAAAGCAAAATCAGAATGACTTTTGTGCCCTACGGCTCAAAATGTATGACGACAATGTTTTTCCCTGACGGTGATTCGATACTGATTGACTGCCATAATTATGAAGATGCCAAAGAAATTAAAGACCGCGAAAACAAAGAATCATATACATGTGTGGTACTTTCGGGAAAATATGAAAATGAAATTACAGAGCTTGCGGAAGAAAGCTCTGTAAAAATAGTTATTGCAAGCAGTGAAATGTTTTCTGATGTACAAAGAGAGGAGCTTTCCGAAAAATTAAAGGCATCCGGTACAAACGTAGTTTTTCTTGATGGAAAAGAATCATATTATTGTAAAAATGCTTATATAAGGTTTATTCCTGTGGGAGGCGGAAGTAATAGAAAAGTAATTCCTGAAATAGAATATATGGGAAAACGTTTTGCCACCCTTCAGAGCTTTTCTGTAAGAGAAACGGAAAAGCTTATAGAAAACGAAACATTCATAGACTGTGATTTTCTTAAGGTGCCTTTTCTTTATCCGAAAGACGCTGAAAGTGTTTCTTTACTGTCAGACGGAAAGGTCCTTACAAACGAAAAAAGCATTTCCATAAATTAAAAGTAAAAAAACAGGTGAAATTAAGACAGAAGTGTGTTATAATGATTTTATCGAAAATGAAATCAGCATCTTTCCGGACGATAAAACAAACTGATAGGACGTGATAATATGTCAGATAAAATAGAGGGCAGAAATCCTGTCACCGAAGCTCTGAAAAGCGGGCGTACCATAGACAAGATATACATAAAAAAAGGTGATAAGCACGGAAGTATTATCCCCATTATCCGTATGGCAAAGGAAAGGGGAATTCAGATAAGCGAAGCAGACGGTACAAAACTTGACGAGATGAGCGAAGGCAGAAATCATCAGGGCGTCATAGCTCTTTGTGCGGCAGCAGAATATAGCACCGTTGACGATATTCTTAAAGTGGCAGAAGAAAAAGGTGAACCTCCATTTATCGTAATTCTTGATAAAATTGCGGATCCCCGTAATCTTGGTGCTATTATAAGAACGGCAAACTGTGCAGGTGTTCACGGTATTATAATATCAAAGCATGATTCGGCAACCCTCACAGCAAGCTGTGCCAAGGCATCGGCAGGTGCGGTTGAATATACCCCTGTCGCACGTGTTTCAAGCCTTGCAAAAACGATTGATGATTTAAAAAAGAAAAATATCTGGGTAACAGGTGCAGATGCATCGGGCGATAAGGAGCTTTATGAAGCTGACCTTAAAGGAGCGGTAGCGATTGTTATTGGCTCTGAAGGAGAGGGCATAAGTCGCCTTGTTCTTGAAAAATGCGATTTTGTAGTAAAAATCCCTATGCGTGGTAATGTGAATTCCCTTAATGCGTCGGTGGCGGCAGCGTTGTTTATATATGAATCAGTACGGCAAGGGAGAAGCTAGGAGATTTTAAAATAATGCGAAATGCGAAGTGCGAAATTCGAAATGATGGTTGATTTTCGTTAAACGAAAATCCTTTATCAACAACTTCGAACTTCGAATTTATATAAAGGAGTAAAAATTATGCGTGCAGTAGTAACAGTAGTAGGTAAAGATAAGACAGGTATCATAGCAAGGGTCAGCGGACTTTTCTATGAGAAAAACATCAATATTCTTGATATTTCACAGAAGCTCATGCAGAATCTTTTTACCATGATAGCTTTAGTGGATATGGAAAAAAGTCCGCTTTCTTTTGAAGAGCTTTCAGCGGAACTTGAAAAAGTGGGCGATGAGCTTGGCGTGGCTATAAGAGTTTTACAGGAAGATATGTTTAAAAGCGGAATGTAAAAACGTCCATACCGCAAAGGGCAGGAACTATTGATATTTTTATTTTTAATAAGAAATTTGACAATATTTCTTTTATTGTGTGTTGTAGAAATTGGCTTGGCGAATTTCAGATTTTATGCCCTTTGCTACGAACAAACGTCACCTCTCGACGTACCTATGTACGCCTTCGGGAAACCTGCGACAAGTCGCAGTTCCGTTTGTCCGTTCTGAACGCTTTTCCACTTCCGCTTACAGGCGGAATGTAAAAACGTCCATACCGCAAAGGGCAGGATCTATTGATGTTTTTATTTTATTACGAGGGACTGATATTATGGATAAATTTAAAACAGTTGCAAGCACAAAACAGCTTGAAAGAGTTAAATCAAATCTCGAAAAAAATAATATGACAGGATATATCGCACAGACCAAGGAAGAAGCGGTGGAAATTGCTTCTTCAATTCTTAAAGAGGGTGCAACTGTTGCAAGCGGCGGCTCTATGACACTTGAAGAATGTGGTATGATGCCGGTTCTTCGCAGCGGAAAATATAACTATCTTGACCGTGAGGTTGTTGCCGATAAAAAAGCTCTTTACAGACAAAGCTTTTCGGCAGACTTTTATATGTGTTCGTCAAATGCAATCACTGAAAGCGGTGTCCTTTATAACGTGGACGGTAACTCAAACCGCGTTGCATGCATCTGTCACGGACCTGACAAGGTTGTGCTTATTGTCGGCAGAAACAAGGTTGTAAAAGACCTTGACGAAGCAGCCGCAAGGGTTAAGCGTTATGCTGCACCTGCAAACTGTCAGCGTCTTTCCTGCAAAACTCCATGCCATGAAACAGGCGTGTGTGCAGGTGTTAACGGTTCAATGGCAGACGGTTGTAAGGGCGATGGCAGAATTTGCTGCAACTATGTTGTTACAGGATTTCAGCGTGATAAAGAAAGAATACACGTTATTTTAGTAAATGAGGAGCTTGGGTATTAATGGCACAGGCACTTATAACAGGGGCAAGTTCAGGAATAGGGGCAGAGATAGCAAAGCTTCTTTCTGAAAAAGGATATGAAACAATTCTTGTTGCAAGGCGGGAGGAAAGACTTCAGGAATTGCAAAAATGCCTTAAAACAAAAAGCGAGGTTTTTGTCTGTGACCTTTCCGACATGGATGAGCTTCAACGCCTTACAAAGACTTTCCCCAATGTTGATATACTTGTAAATAATGCAGGGCTTGGGGTGTACGGTGATTTTTCAAAGACGGATTTTGATAAAGAAAATCTGATGATTGATGTAAATATCCGTGCACTTCATTTCCTGATGAAAAAATATATCCCTCTTATGGAAAAACGCGGCGGCGGAAAAATCCTTAATATTGCATCAGCGGCAGCATTTTGTTCAGGTCCGCTTCTTTCATCGTATTATGCTTCGAAAGCATATGTTCTCCGACTTTCTAACGGTGTCAGGGAAGAGCTTGTAAGAAGGAATATCCCCGTTAGCATAACTGTGTTTTGTCCGGGACCTGTAGAAACTGAATTTGGTGAAGTGTCGGGGTCGGACCTTGGTACAGGAATAATTACTGCAGAATTTGCTGCCCGAAAAGCCGTTTTTGGTATGCTTGAAGGGAAAAAGACAGTCGTACCTACACTTATGATGAAACTTACAAGGGTTATGGCAAAGCTTATGCCGGACACATTTCTTGTTAAAGTTATGTACACTATTCAGAAAAAGAAAAGGAGGTAACTTTTTGAAAAAAATTATTTCATTTCTTATTTCATTGACGGTTTTATGTACAGCTGCTTCAGCGGCAAGTCCTCTATATACAAAAACCGTGAAAGAAACCGTAACAGGCGGTGTAAGCCGCACTAACATACAGAAGTTTTACGGCGATTATTCGCTTAATATAAATCTTATTACTGCAGACCTTAAAAACAGTAATCTTTCTTTGTCCCTTCTTAAAAAGGATGCCGGCTGTGATAAGGTTGACACTGTGATGAATCTTGCAAATGGGGAAGAGGGCGTCGTTGCAGCGACAAATGCTGACTTTTTTTCTAATTACAAGGGTGATCAGAATTTCAGCCTCGGTCTTGAAATAAAAGACGGTGAGCTTTTGCAGTCGCATATTAATCCGGATATGGCGGCAGGTTTTTTTAAAGACGGTGTGCTGGACTTTTCTTATCTTCAGTTCAGTGGAACGGTAACTGCTCCAAACGGAGCGTCGTCAGCACTTACGCATATTAACAAGCCTACTGATTATTATGGGGCAGTGCTTATGTATACGCCTGAATTTAATGGGGGTGTATCGCCGTTTTTACCAAATGGCATTACCGCAGTAACTGTTGTTGAAAATACGGTAACTGCAAAAGGAATAAGCCTTGGCGGAACAATTCCGATACCGGAAAATGGGTATATTCTGGTAATTGACGATGTTATGACTCCTTTTCTTGAACATAATTTCAACATAGGTGATGCGGTGAAAGTAACACTTTCTACGGCACAGCTTACAGACGGTGTAGACACTGCTTTTGGCGGAGGAACCCTTCTTGTAAAAGACGGAAAAAAAGCAAAAATAACTCATCAGGTTGCAGGAAATCATCCCAGAACAGCCATCGGAACAAATGCTGACGGAACAGTGGTATATCTTTTGACAGTTGACGGGAGACAAAGTATAAGCCGAGGAGTTTCTTTAGATGACCTGGCCGACATTTGTCTTGAAGCAGGTATGGTCAATGCTATGAATTTAGATGGCGGCGGCTCTACTGCAATGGTGGCAAAAACTCTTTCAGATGAAGAAATACACTATATTAACAGTCCCAGCGAGAAACGAAAAGTTATAAATGCCGTTGCAGTAACCTCAACGGCACAAAAAGGGGAAACGGCAGGCTTTATCGCATCTGCGGAAAGCAGATATGTTCTTTCCGGAGATAGCGTAAAACTTAATCTTACACCTTATGATGCAAACTATAACAAGCCCACAGGAACTCCTTATTCACATGAATGGAAGGTTGCAGAAGGCAGCGGATACATTAAAGATGATGTTTATTATGCTTCAGACAGCGGAAAAACCATTCTGGACCTTTACTACAACGGGCAAAAAAATACAAGTGTTACAGTAAATGTTATAGATGATGTGTGTGGCATTAATGCACCCGGAGAAATTGAGCTTACAAAAGGAAAAGAAGTGCCTCTTTCCGAAATAGAAGTTTTTGACAGCTACGGAAATACAGCAAAGGTAAACGATATTTCGCTTCTTAATCCTGCGTGCGATAGCTTCATATCTTTAACCGGCAATAAAATAACGGCTATTTCTGAAGGAGCAGGTGCAATTAACCTTTATTACGGTAATGTTCAAAAGAATATAAAGGTTATTTGCGGAAATTATGACGTTTATGTAAGCGATGCAAATACAAACGATACCCTGAAGCGTGATGAAACTGGAGGAACTACGTTTAATATTCTTGGCTTTGAAAAGGCAGATACCCTTCTTGACAGGCTGGTGTATAAAAAAGGTATGGAGCTTTTCAGTAACGGAAATATAAGTGCTGTCCTTGGAGGTGAAATTCTTGGTGAATTTACTCCGTCTTCTATTTCTCCTATTACAGCAAAGTCGTGGAAAGAGTATAATTACGACAATTTAAATATTATTTCCATAAGTCTTAACAGTGGCGGAATTATGGCGCGTGGTGACAGATGGAAAGACCTTTCTTCAGCTCTTAAGGGCGGAATACAGAAAAATGTGTTCATTCTACTTGATAAAGAGCCGGGATTTTCCCATACACTTGATTCTTACGCGTTTTCTTCAATGCTTGAAGAAGCGGCAAAGGTGAAAAATGTGTTTGTAATCTATAACGGCAGCGAAAATTTCTGCAGCATTAAAAATGGCGTAAGGTATATCACTCTATCCGATTCAAAGGATTTACCCAGGGTAAAAGATACTGTTGAAAACGTTAAATATCTGTCTTTTAACGTTACTAAAGACGGTGCAACATATTGTTTTAAAAATCTTTATCCTTCTGGAGAAAGTAATAGTGGTATAATAATTGAATAAGGAGGTGTAAAAAAACGAGTTTTTTTACACCTCCTATTTTTGGGGGATAGGAAAAAATGCTTCAGAACGGACAAACTGAGCTGTAAATCCCTGTACACAGGGATTTACAGGTTACCCGAAGGCGTACGATGGTACGTCGAGAGGCGAAGTTTGTTCGTAGCAAAAAGGCACAAAAAC